>NZ_CP077970.1:4800000-5448750 GCF_024758505.1 Bradyrhizobium arachidis
CGATATATTTCAGCCCGGCTTTCGCCAGCGGCTCGCGCATCTTGTACATGTCGAGCCCGAGTACGCCGTTCGCGAGCTTTTCGCGCTTGTCGGCCTCGTTGTTCTCGCGCGCTTCGGCCGCATCAGCCGCCTGCTGGGCGACAGCGGCGGGAACGACGACGATGCCGTCCATGTCGGCGACGATCACGTCGCCCGGATTGACGCGGGCGCCAGCGCAGATCACCGGGATGTTCACTGAGCCGAGCGTGGCCTTCACCGTGCCCCGCGCGCTGATCGCGCGAGAAAACACCGGGAACTTCATCTCGGTCAGATCCATGACGTCACGGACGCCGCCGTCGATGATTAGACCCTTGGCGCCGCGGGCGCGGAAGGAGGTTGCGAGCAAGTCGCCGAAGAAGCCGTCGGTGTTCTCGACCGTGCAGGCCGCGACCACGACGTCGCCGGGCTGGATCTGCTCGGCGGCGACATGCAGCATCCAGTTGTCGCCGGGCTGCAGCAGCACTGTGACGGCGGTGCCGCAGATCTGCGCGCCCGGATAGATCGGCCGCATGTAGGGCTGCATCAGCCCGACACGGCCCATCGCCTCGTGGATGGTCGCTACACCGAAGCGAGAAAGCTTTTCGACGGCGGCCTTGTCGGCCCGCGCGATGTTGCGCCGGACAATTCCGAGATCGTTCATCTGAGCGCTCATGTTACTTTCCCTTGTTACTTTCCTTGTGCCTTCAGCGCGGCGTCAAGGCGCGGGAACACGCGCCGAGCGTTGCCTTCATAGATCTTGTAGCGATCCTCTGCGGAGAGCGTCGTGGCGCCTTCGATGTAGCGCTTGGTGTCGTCGTAGTAGAAGCCGGTCTCGGGATCGATGCCGCGCACCGCGCCGATCATCTCACTGGCGAACAGCACGTTCTCGACCGGGATCACCTTGGTGAGCAGGTCGATGCCGGGCTGGTGATAGACGCAGGTGTCGAAGAAGATGTTGTTGAGGAGGTGGTCCTTGAGCAGGGGCTTCTTCATCTCCTGCGCCAGCCCGCGGAAGCGGCCCCAGTGATAGGGCACGGCGCCGCCGCCATGCGGGATCAGGAAGCGCAGTTTTGGAAAATCCTTGAACAGGTCGGAGGTCAGGCACTGCATGAAGGCCGTGGTGTCGGCGTTCAGATAATGTGAGCCGGTGGTATGGAAGCAGGCGTTGCAGCTCGTCGACACGTGGATCATCGCGGGGATGTCGAGCTCGACCATCTTCTCGTAGATCGGGTACCAGTGCCGGTCCGAGAGCGGCGGCGAGGTCCAGTGCCCGCCGGACGGGTCCGGATTGAGGTTGATGCCGACGAATCCGTACTCCTTGATGCACTTCTCGATCTCGGGAATGCAGGTCTTGGGATCGACGCCAGGCGACTGCGGCAGCATCGCCACGCCCATGAAGTTGTCCGGGAACAGCTTGCTGACGCGGAAGCAGAGCTCGTTGCAAATCGCGGCCCAGGTCGAGGACACCTCGAAGTCGCCGATGTGATGGGCCATGAAGCTCGCGCGCGGCGAGAAGACGGTGAGGTCGCTGCCGCGTTCCTTCATCAGCTTGAGCTGGTTGTTGACGATGGAGTCGCGCAGCTCGTCGTCAGAGATCTTCAGCTCGCTCGGCTTCGGCTTGACCGAGGGATCCTTGATGCCGGCGATCTGGCGGTTGCGCCACTCTTCGAGGGCCTTGGGTGCGGTCGTGTAATGGCCGTGGACGTCGATGATCACGTGACCTCTCCTTCAATATTTGATACGGCCGACCTCGATCAGCGCGGCGCGGGCCCGGCGTCGGCCGGCGCCCTGGCTGCCGGCGCAGACCGTGGTCGCGGTGCTGCGGGGCGGTCGAGCGCGGGAGCCTGCAGCGAGGCCACCGTGGACTGCACCAACTGCTCGATCGCATCCTCCGCGTCGGCGCCATTGGCTTCGCCGCGCGACAGGCGCGACACACGATCGGGCGTCACCAGCGTGTAGTAGAGCGCGCCGAGCAGAAAGTGGCTACGCCACACGATCTCGGTGCGCGGGATATGGGGCAGGCACGCGCAGATCGCGTCGATCAAGGCGTGGCTGGTGTCGTCAAACGTCTGGGCGATGATGCGGCGGGCGACGTCGTTGCTCTCGGCCGACATGATTGCGCGCAGCCGCGTGAAGCGGGCGCCGCCGCCGGCAAGGTCGCTGCCGGACGAAAAGGCGGGCAGCACATAGGCGCGCACGATCGCCTCCAGCCGGTCCTGCGGATCGCGGATGCGCTGGGCGGCCGCCAGCAGTTCGGAACGGCGCTGGTTCATGGGGCCGCAATGGCGCTGGTAGATTTCCAGCAGCAGCCCGTCCTTGGTTGCGAAATGGTAGGTGACGCTGCCCGGATTGGCGCCGGCAGCCTGGGCGATGTCGCGCACCGAGACGGCATTGAAGCCGTTGACCGAAAACAGCTCCTCCGCGGCAGCGAGAATGGCTTCCCGCATGTTCGGTTTGCGCGTTTCCTTCCTGGTGGGCTTCTGTACCATGTTCGTTGTACTATTGTACAAATAAGTCGGACAAGTCAACAATAGCTGTGAGCAGGGCTGGGATCGCGACAATGCAGGGCGCGGGTTGAGCTTCGTCGCCCATGTCCCGGCCAAGGCTGGAGAATTTCCGGCGGTGGGGACGTAACAACGGCAACGAAGCCTAGACGATGCCTTGCTGCCGGAGGGCCTGTCTGAGCGCCTCGGCCGTCGTGTGGTGATGCGCGAACAGGCCCGCTTCGCGAGCGCCGGCGACGTTCGCCGGGAGGTCGTCGACAAAGAGAACGGCTGATGGCGGGACCTGAAGCTGGGACAGGCAGGCGCGAAAGCAATCCGGATCCGGCTTTCCCACTTTGAACTGCGCGGATGCGAAGATCCTGTCGCCGAACAGCGGACGCAATTGCGGGAACAGAACGTCGATGTGATCGGCGACCAGCGTGGTGTTGTTGGTGAGAACGGCCACGTCGACCGATCTGCTGATCTCGCCGACGATATCGAGGACCGCAGTATCCGGAGTCATCGAATGACGCCGCGCCTCCAGCCATTCCCCAACCGACAGCGGATAGTTCAGCCGCTCGCCAAAACCACGCAGATAGTCGCAGGCGTCGAGCGAGCCGTCATCGCCCAAAAACTCGAAGCCGGAGCCCCAGATCGCCTCGTACACATGGTCGGTTGTGGAGCCTGCGAGCCGAGCCAGATGCGCCGCCCGCACGCCTCGGTCGTAACGGCAGAGCACGTTGTCCATGTCGAACAGGACAAGCTTGATCTGCCCGGCCGCTGCAAACCCCGCATCCGCCATCGACGCTCCCAAGATGTTGGTGGTCAGGCCGCGCGCTTGAACGGCGCGACCTGGATGCCGCTGGCCTTCAGCGCGTCGCGCAGTCCGCGCGCGATCTCGACCGCGCCGGGCGTGTCGCCGTGGATGCAGACCGTGTCGGTGCGCATCTTGATGACCTTGCCGGTCACCGAGACCACGGCGCCGTCCTGCACCATGCGCACCACGCGGTCGGCGATGGCCTTGGCGTCGTGCAGCACGGCGCCGGGCTTCTTGCGCGAGACCAGATTGCCGTCGTCCTCATAGGCGCGGTCGGCGAACACTTCGTGCACCATCGGCAAATTGGCGTCCTCGCCGGCCTTCACCAGCTTCGAGTTGGCGAGCACGACGAAGATCAGGCTGGGGTCGACCGCCCTAATGCCGGCAGCAATCGCTTTTGCCGTCATGTCGTCCTCGCAGGCGACGTTGGACAGCGCGCCATGCGCCTTCACATGCGTGACCTTGTGGCCTGCCGCGGTCGCAATCGCCTGCAGCGCGCCGATCTGGTAGGCGACGAGGTTCTCGATCTCGGAGGCTTTCAGGCCCAGGATCGGGTGGCGGCCAAAGCCGCGCAAATCCTGATAGCCGGGGTGGGCGCCGATGGCGACGCCGCGCGCCTTCGCAAGCTCCACCGTCCGCCGCATGATATCGGGGTCGCCGGCATGAAAACCGCAGGCGACGTTGACGGAGGTTGCAAGCTCGAGCATCGCCTCGTCATTGCCCATCTGCCAGGCGCCAAATCCTTCGCCGAGGTCGCAATTGAGGTCGATCGTCTTCATGGTGCTGTCCTCTGGTCTTTGGGCCGAGCATGATCCGGAAAAGCGTGCAGCGGTTTTCCGAAGAGATCATGCTCAAACAAGATTCTTAAGGCTCTGCGTGGCCGTGCCATGTCGCGGCATCGACGGCGTTGACCGCATGTCCCGCGACATTAGCATCCTGCAGGGCTTCGATGTTGAGCGCGACGGTGTCGGTCGATCGCAACCGATCCGGCAGGCTGTGCAGCAGCTTTGCGAATTTCCGCGCCTCGTCCTGCGCCTCGGCCATGCTGATGGCCTTGAAGCGAAACGGCGTCCCCGCCGAGGTCTGCGCGAAGCGGCCGAAATCGGACGTGACGACGGTTGCGATCTTCGGATAGCCGCCAGACGTGCCGCGATCCATCATCAGCACGATCGGCGCGCCGTTGCCGGGCAACTGGATGCTGCCGTTCACGGTGCCGTCGGAGACGATGTTGTGGCCGTGCAGGTGCTTGATGACGGGGCCTTCGAGCCGGTAGCCCATGCGATCCGACGTCGCCGAGATCTTCCAGTCGCTATTCAGGAACAGCGCCTTGTTGGCCTCGTCGAACTCGTCGTCCTGCGGGCCGAGCACGACGCGGATCGGTCCGTGTGCTGCCTTCGGCAGTTCGATGCGACGCTCAGGCGCGCCGCTCGCGGCATCGACGGAAAATTCGTCGCCGGCCTGGAGCGGGCGCGGGTAGGGGCTGCCGAGCCCGGCGCGGGCGTTCACCGCGAGGCTGCCGAACACCGCCTCGCCCTTGATGGCGCCTTCGATCGCGAGATAGCTGAAGGCGCCGCCGCGGGCAAAGCCGAGCGTCAGCGTCTCGCCGTCCTTCAGCGTCACCGAGCTTTCGAGTGCGACCGACCGTCCACCGACGTCGGCGTTGCGCGGCGCGCCTGATATCGCGACACGCACGGCACCATCGCGCGCCGTGAAGGAGGCGCCGAACGGACCGATCTCGATGCCGGCGGCGAATAGCTCGTTGCCGACCAGGCAATTGGCCGCCGCCAGCGCCAGCCGATCCATCGCACCGCTCGGCGTCAGCCCGTAGCGCTGCGAGCCCGGCCGGC
This sequence comes from Bradyrhizobium arachidis, assembly GCF_024758505.1. Classification (NCBI taxonomy): domain Bacteria; kingdom Pseudomonadati; phylum Pseudomonadota; class Alphaproteobacteria; order Hyphomicrobiales; family Nitrobacteraceae; genus Bradyrhizobium; species Bradyrhizobium arachidis. Next base: position 4,805,166 of record NZ_CP077970.1, read on the forward strand.
CGCCGTCCTGGACGGAGCTGGCGGGCCCGATGCTGACGACCAGGAGCCGGCTCATGAGGCGACCTGCTCGGCGATGATCTCGCCGGCCTCGGCGGCCCGGTCCTGCTCCGCAAAAGTCTTGTGGTCGACGGCGAAAAACGTCACGCGATCACCGGGTTCGGTCAGGAAGATTGGATTCCGGTGGAGCTGATAGGTGCGGACCGCCGTGCGGCCGAGCAGATGCCAGCCGCTGGGGCCGGCAAGGCACTGGATGCCGGTCTGGATGCCGCCGATCGCGATGGTGCCGGCCGGCGTCAAGAGCCGTGGATTCTGCCGGCGCGACATCTGGAGGGATTTTTCGAGGCCGCTGAGATAGGACCAGCCGGGGGTGAAGCCGATCATGGCGACCCGGTAGTCGCCCGCGACGTGACGGGCCACGATGTCGTCGGGCGTGGTGCCGAGCGCCTTGGCAACGTCCTCGAGATCGACGCCGTGCTCCCCGCCATAGGCGACCGGAACGCGCCAGCGCCGCGTTTTCGCGGTCGGCGGCGCCGGCTGGCCCGCGAGCGCGAGCAGCCTTTCGCCCAGCGCCTCATAGCCGATCTTGCCGGGGTCGTAGTGCACGAGTAGGGAGCGATAGGTGGGCACGGACTCGGTGACGCCATCGATGGCGGCGTCCGTGAGCGCGCGGTCCAGCGCCAGCACCGACTGGTTGGCATCGTCGTCGATGCTGCGGCTGTACTCGACCGTGATGGCACTGTCGCCACTTGGCAGAAGGCGGGGCGGTGAAAACGTCGCGGCCATGGCCTGTCGAAATCCGCCTCTTAGAATTGCGGGTCAAGTCCCGCGTTCCACGCGAACGCCCTTTGCTTCGCGTAAATGCGTCGGCAAGTCCAATAAATTAATCCAGGGCTACGCGATAAAGCCTTGTTATCGCACCGCATAACTGCCTTGCAGCACCTCAGTTTTGGCCCTTGACGGCAAGCGCGCGCCTCGCAAGATGCGCGCTTCTTCCAACCGCCCATCCGGAGCTCGTCGCTTTCCATGTCGCTGTCCCCCGAAGCCCGAAAGACCCTCGCTGGCATCACGACCGCCACCATCACCACGGTCCTGCTCAAGAAGGGCCTGCGTAACGTCTGGATGCGCGGCGCGCGCCCGCTGAAGCCGGGCCTGCCGCGGCTGGTGGGGCCGGCCTTCACACTGCGCTTCGTGCCGGCGCGCGAGGATCTGGCGACGCCGGAATCCTGGTCGTCGCCGATCTCGACCCGCACCGCGATCGAGGCGATGCCCGAGGGTTGCATCGCCGTCGTCGACGCCATGGGGATCACCGATGCCGGCATTTTTGGCGACATCCTCTGTGCGCGCATGGTCAAGCGCGGCGTGACCGCGCTCGTCACCGACGGTGTGGTGCGCGATCTCGAGGGCGTGCTCGGCACCAATCTTCCGGTGTGGTGCGACGGCTATGCGGCGCCGCCGTCGGTTGCGGGCCTGACCTTCGTCGGCTGGGGCGAGCCGATCGGCTGTGGCGGCGTTGCGGTGTTTCCGAACGACATCGTCGTGGCCGACCAGGACGGCTGCGTGCTGATCCCGCAGGCGATGCTCGATCACGTGCTCAATGAAGGCGTCGAGCAGGAGCGGATGGAAGCCTGGATCGTCAACGAGGTGAACAACGGCGCGGTGCTGCCCGGCCTCTATCCCATGAACGCCGAGACCAAGGCGCGCTACGCCGCCAGCAAGAAGTAACAGGAAGCGAGGACCCCTATGGAGATCACCGTCGCAGGCACGCGGCCGACCCGCCGCGCGCCCAAGGAAAATTTTACGGGCACCGTGTTGCAGGATCCCGTGATCATGGCGCCTGCGCCGGCACGGCTCAACTGCTCGCGCGTCTCGTTCGAGCCGGGTGCGCGCACCAACTGGCATCACCATCCGCTCGGCCAGACGCTCTACGTGATCTCCGGCGTTGGCCGCGTCCAGGCCAAGGGCGGGCCGGTGAGGGAGATCCGTCCTGGCGACACCGTCTGGATTCCGCCGGGCGAAGTGCACTGGCACGGCGCCACGCCGAACAACGGCATGTGCCACATCGCCATGCAGGAAGCGCTCGACGGCGTCTATTCCACCTGGCTGGAGCCGGTGACTGACGCGGAATATTCCGCGCCGGTCGGCTAACTCTCGCGCCGCGGATGCAACGCAGCGCGCTTGGCCATGCGAAGCATCGTCCATTGCGGCGCGATGGCGATCCGGAGGATTGCTCAGGCTGACGTGCGTCATTTCGCGACGCGCGCTTCCGCCCACTTGCTGACGTGCCAGATCATGATGTGGTAGTGCGGCAAGTCCACTCCGGGGTGACCCGGGTTGAAGTAGATGCTGACGTGGTCAACCTTTCCAACGAAGCCCGGCGCCTCCAATGAATTGTGATTGTCGATCTCCTTGGTCGGCACCATATACAGGGTTGCCACCAGGCGATCCCTGCGATCGAAGCACAGGAATGGCCCTAGCGGCAGAGTTTCCGGCTTCACAAGAAGGACGCCCAGGCCGGGAAAGAACTTAGGGAAGTTCACGAGATCGCTGACCCGCTCGTAGCCCTTTTTCTCGGCAACCTTCCGTTGGTTCGGCGCTGGGCGAACGACGCGGCGCTTTCTGTGGGGTTTGCCGTCTGCGCGAGTTACTGCTTTGGTTTTCTCAATGTTGTGTGGAGCGGGCGCCTGCGGAGCCGGACGTTCGACCGGAAAAAGCTGAGCGACAGGCTGTTTCACGTCCGCGGTCAACGCAAGCAACGCAGCCAAGGCTGCGGTCACCAGTGAATTGCGCATCAAGACCTCCCAGTACCTGGGTCATCGGCCCTGCTGACGTTGTTGCCAGCGCATAAAGTCCTGGAACAATTGTTCGCGGTCCGGCGGATTGCTGATCGGCTTTTGCTCGAGGAAACGACCGAACGCCCTGCGAAGCGCGGCTTCTCCGCCGGATTGCTGCTGGAGCCAGCGCTCCGCAGGTTGAAATCGCCGCCAACCAGGAAGCAGCGCGGCCAGGTTCACCTCTCGCCACTTGGGGTGATGACCGTCGCCGAGAAATTCAGGAAATCGCGAGAACAGTGTCTGCACGAACAGTTCCAGAAGCGGAAACCGTTCGCTGCGGATCGGCCAGTTGTAAGCGAAAAGCGCGCATTTGATCGCGATGGTGTCGACGGTATCAGAGACTCCGATGATCTCCGGGTAGTCTTCGTGGCGGAGAGCCGATGGCAGATAATCATGCTGCAGCATCGCTTTCGAATAGGGGATGGACAGAAAGTGAAGGTCGTCGCCTTGCGCGTAGCGGGCCAGGAAGCTGACCGGCTTGCCTGACACCACCAAGGCGGCGGAGATTTGCCCCTTCCGCATTCCCTCCAGTGCTGCGTCCAGAGCCAGGTTCGACTCGCTGACCTTCACCTCCAGATTGTTGAGCACCTCGCGGCCGAGGACAGCGCCAGCACTGCCTTCTTCGCCGAGATTGACCTGCTTACCTGCAAGATCCGACAAGCTCTGGATCTCGGCGCGTGCGAGGAGGTGGAACTCCTCGACAAACAGCGGGGTAATGTAGACAAGCTTGTTGCCGAGATCTCCGAGGGTTCCTCTCTCGCGGAGACGATCGGCCAGCACGACGGGAGCGATCGCCATGTCGGCACCTGCCAGGCGGAGTATGTCGATAATGTTGCGACTGCCACCATTTCCCACCATTGGCAGCACCCGCAATGCGACCTCGCCGTGAGGACCGCTCTCTTGGCCGGTGGCCAGCGTCGTCGCAATGTCCTGAGCTATGGCGAACTCCGTGCTGTGCGCCGAGCCGGTTACAAATCCCGTCGTGTGCGGGTCAGACCTTGCAGCATCTTTCCGTGGTGCATTCTCCTTCCGCGGAGACACCTTCGCCACTTCGTTGGGGGAAACGGATGGTCGGGTTTGCGCGAGGGATGTCTGGACCTGTCCGCCGGGCCAGGTCGCTGCAATCAATGCGGTGAACAAACCGGCCCGCACAGCTCCGCAGACCCTCATTGTTCAAACCTGTTTGCGGCTTCGGCGCCCGCTTGGCGCCGTCTTATCCAGCAACTCGGCCCATCCGTCGCGTGGCAGGCCTGAATGAATTTGCTTCGGTTTCCAAACGCACCGGTCGGAGCGACGTTCCCTGGGATGTCTCTGCACCATCGGTGAGTCGCGATTTGCCAACCGTGCGTCGGGCACGCGTCGCCATGCCCGTTGCCTTGCCTAGAGTTTTTCCGCGGTCCACGTGCCCGAGCACATGGCGCCTTTCCAGGTGCCCGAGCCCGACGTGCCCGTGAGGCGGCCGAAGCCGATGGCGCGTTTGATGCCGCTGCTCAAGGTGACGTTGATGTTGCCGGCGTCCGCGACGCGGCCGGAGGCCGAGACGGCGGCGCCGTTGGAGGCGACCTGACCGTTGCTGATGCCGATCGAGACGGTGGCGCCGTTGCCGCAGGCTTCGCTCGACGACGCGATCCGGACATTCCAGGCGCCGTCGAAGCTGGTGGTCGCAGCGCGCGCCTGCACGACCGGCACGGCGATGACGAAAAGGCTGATCAAAAGTCCTTTGCGAAAATAATTCATGGCTCGCCCCTGTGGGTTGAACGTGCGGGGAACCTGCCATGGTGTCTGATTGGGCCGATGTGAGGACTGTCACGCCGGTTCCACCGATGTGACGTCACGCACGCTGGGGCGCCTGCTGTGCAGCGCAAGGTGACAAGGCGCCGCCGTCGTGCCCTGCTGCCGGCACCGAAAGGTTGTTCGCAGAGGGCGAAACGATGCCTGAATCCGACAAGGTGTTCGCCGGCTCGGTCCCGGAAAACTACGACCGCTATATGGTCCCGCTGATTTTCCAGAGCTATGCCGACGACATGGCGCGTCGCGTCGCCTCGCGCGCGCCGAAGACCGTGCTGGAAACGGCGGCGGGAAGCGGCGCGGTCACGCGCGCCGTCGCAGCCGTTCTTTCGCCGGATGCGACATACGCGGTGACCGATCTCAACCAGCCGATGCTCGACCATGCAAAGCTTCGGCAGGGCACTGACGCGCGCCTGAGCTGGCGCCAGGCCGACGCGCTGTCGCTGCCGTTCCCGGATGGCTCATTCGACGTCGTGTGCTGCCAGTTCGGCGCGATGTTCTTCCCGGATCGCATCAAAGGCTATCAGGAGGCGCGGCGCGTGCTGAGGCCGCAAGGCGCGTTCATCTTCAACGTCTGGGACCGGATCGAGGACAACGTCATTGCCGCAGACGTCACCGATGCAATGGCCGAGTTCTTTCCGGACGATCCGCCGCGCTTCCTCGCGCGCACGCCGCATGGCTATCACGACACCGCCCAGATCCGCCGTGACGTGCTGGATGCAGGATTCTTGGGCGTGACGATTGAAACACGGTCCGGTCAAAATCAGGCCATCTCCGCGCAGCTTGCCGCGATCAGCTACTGTCAGGGCACGCCGCTGCGCAACGAAATCGAGGCGAGACGTCCCGACGCGCTGGAGGCTGCCACCGCCCACGCGGCAAAGGTGATCGCCGCGCGGCATGGTGAGGGACTGATCTCCGCAAAGATCCAGGCCCATGTGATCGAGGCGCTCGTCTAGGCCGAGCGGCGGCGCTCCGTCAGCGGTACGACAGAGCTGTCGCGCGTCGAAAGATACTGTTTGCCCCACGTCCACAGCATGCGAATGACGGGCTCGAGCGAACGTCCGAGCGCCGTCAACGAATATTCGACGCGTAGCGGGACTTCGGCATAGATCTGGCGGTGGATGAGGCCGGCAGCCTCCAATTCACGGAGCTGTCGCGTCAGCATGCGCTGTGTGATGCGCGACAGTCGGCGCTTGAGCTCGTTGAAGCGAACGGTGTCGTCGAGCAAGTGATAGAGGATCACGCCCTTCCATTTGCCGTCGATCAGATCGAGGGTTGCCTCTACCGGACACCCGGCCGCACAATCATAGGTGCTGCCTGCGAGCTTCTTCATAGTTCACTCCGTGATACCAGGAGACGAAACTGTGCGTAATTGTCAGCTCCCAAATTAGCGCGCAACGTGCCGCTCGCAAAGGCCGATAACGGCCGCAGATGCCAAACCTTTGCAGGGGTGCAGCGAGCCTTTAGCTGGCGCAGACCGGCGGGGCGCGCATGAAAATCCTATTGAGGAAAACAAGGAGCGAGCAACGTGAGACAAGGGATTCGATTGGCCGCTTTGGCCGCAGCGGTCGTGCTGGCTGGAGCCGCACGCGCCGAGAACGGAAAGGTCGAGGCGGAGGTTTTCGCCAAATTGCCCCAGTCCGTCGGCAACATCGCATTCACGCCGGACAACCAGCTGATCTTCAGTCATCATCCATTCTTCAGCCCCGACATTCGCGTGGCCCGACTGACGTCGCCGACGACCTTCGAGCCGTTTCCAAACGCGCAATGGAATACGCCGCGAAAGGGTACCGATCAGTATCTCGACAATGTGCTCGGCCTGCGCTCCGACGAGAGCGGCGTCGTCTGGATCATCGACATGGGCTTCCGCACGCAGATCACGCCGAAGCTCGTCGGGTGGAATACACGCACGAACAGGCTGGAACGCATCTACTACATGCCGGAGCCGATCACGGTGAAGGGATCGCAGCCGCAGGACATCGTGATCGATCAGAAGAACCGGAAATTCTACATCGCCGACGAACATATCGGCCCCGGCGGTGACGGCTCCCATGCGGCGATCATCGTCATCGACATGGATAGCGGCGTCGCGCGGCGGGTGCTGGACGGCGATCGATCGACCGTACCGGAAAATGTGCCGATCACCGTCGATGGCAACGATCTGACCGTGCCCGGCAAGGATGGCAAGCCTGCGATCATCAAGGTGGGCTGCGACGGCATCACGATGGACGTCAGGTCCGAATGGGTTTATTTCGCGCCCCTCAGCGGCCGGTCAGTCTACCGCATCAGGGTCGGCGACCTGAACGATGAGAAGCTCAGCCCGGAGCAGCTCAGCGGCAAGGTCGAACGCTACTCGGACAAGCCGAACAATGGCGGCCTGTCGATCGACTATGCCGGCAATCTCTACCTGACCGCGGTCGAAACAAAGTCGATCGGCATTGTCGGCGCGGACCGCAAGTATCGCACCTATCTCAGCGATCCCGACATGGTATGGCCTGATGGGATCACGGCCTCGCCTGACGGCTACATGTACGTTTCGGCGTCCCAGGTATCGGCCGCAGCCATGTTCCACGGCGGGAAGGCGGAGAACAAGACGCCGTATCTCATCTATCGCTTCAAGCCGGTGGCGACAGGCTACATCTCGCGTTGATGGCGCCCCGCTTAGGGGCCCGGCGACGGATTGGCGGGGGATGGGAGCTATCAACAGAAGAGCTCGGCATCAAAGATGCCGAGCTCTTCTTCGTTCGTCGATCCGGAAGTTTCAGTTCACGCGCGTCCAGGTCTGGCCGCCGCAGAACATGCCGCCGAAGGCGCAGCCCTGCACGCGAAGCCGGTCAGTGCCGCGCATCGCGATCGTCGAATCATAGGTTGAGCCGGAATTCGGATCGAGGATGCGGCCGGTCCATTTCTGGTCCTTGGTCGGCTTCATGTTGATCAGCACCTGCTCGCCATTGAGGTTCGACTTGGCATCGACCGAATAGCCACAGAGATTGTTGCCGCATTGCTCGATGCGGACCTTGCCTTCCTTCTCCTCGGTCAGCCAGATGCCCAACGGCGAATTGAGGTCACGCGTCGGCGCGGGCGCTGCGGCAGGTGCAGGCGCTGCGGCCGCCGGTGCCGGTGCGGGCGCCGCAGGCGGAGCCGGGGGCACGGGCGGTGCAGCCGCCACCGTGGGAGCCGCCGGCGGCGGTGTCACGGCCGGGGCAGCCTGCTGCTCGGCGGGAGCTGCCGCCGGGAGCTGAGGAAGCGGCGGCAGGACGGCGGTTTCGGCCGGCGCGTTGTTCGCCGTGGTGGTCGGCGCAGGAGCGGGTGGGGCGGGCGGAACCGGGGGCGGCGCGACTGCGGGGGCCGTGGCCTGGTCGGCCACGGGCGGCGCCGGGACAGGTGCGGGCGCGGGGCTTGCCGGCTGCTGAGGATCGGTCTTGGCCTGTTGCTTCGGCGCGGCGTTCGGGTCGGTCTTGGTGTCGCTCTTGGCCTTCTTCGACTTCTCGCGAGTATTGTCATAGACGCCGGGGATCGACACCGTGCCGCGGTCGGGGTCGATGCGAATGGTGCGGCCACCATATTCGATGGTGTATTGTGCCTGAGCAGCCGTGCTCGCCAAAAGAAAAGCAGCCAACGCCAACAGCTTCTTCATTTCCGTCTCCTGAGGTGGTCCCTGCATCGACGCTTACGCTTCGGCCCCGTTGCGTAGCGTGATCTAGATCACTTTCAAGCTATGAGTCGTCCTCCAGTCGCTTCTGGTTCAATGCCATGCAAGTCGGTCCAGAGTTTGACCGACTCGCCGAACGCATCACGGTGTCGCGCAGGACCTGGAGCCTCTTCCGTTCCGATGGAATCGGAACGGGGCTCCAGATTTTTCTTTCGACGTGTTTTCTTGACGCGCCGGTAGCCACTTCGCTCGAAAACGCTTTAGTCGAACCAGGCGGCGTAGATCTTCCCAAAACTGCCGTCCTCCATGGAGACATGGAGCCATTGGTCGACGAAGGCTTTCAACGCGACATCGCGCTGCAGCCAATAGGCCTTCTCCGAAAAGTCGAACGGCTTGTCCGGATGCACCGCGCAGAGCACGCCCGGATGCTGCTTCTGCTGGAAGCGGGTCTCGGAGGCGTCCGTCATCATCAGGTCGGCATTGCCCTTGGCGATCTCGTCGAAGATCACGGTGTTGTCCGGGAAGACGTTGATCTCGGCATCTTTGATATTGGCGCGGGCAAAGCGCTCGTTGGTGCCACCGGGATTGACGATGACACGCGTGCCCTTCTTGTCGATGTCGGCGAGCGTCTGGTACTTGCCGACGTCGGCGCAGCGCGCGATCGGCGTCTTGCCCTCGCGCATGATGGGCGTGGAGAACAGGCCCTTCTTCTGGCGGTCGAAGGTGATCGAGACGCCGCCCATGGCGATGTCGAACTGATCGGCCTCAAAATCCTTCATCAGCTTCGGCCAGGCGGTCTGCACGTACTCGACCTTGACGCCGAGCGCCTTGCCGAGCGCTTCCGCCATGTCGACGTCAAAACCGGTGAATTTTTGCGTCGTCTTGTCGAGAGAGGTGAAGGGCTTGTAGTCGCCGGTCATGCCGACACGCAAGGTACCGCGCTTGACGATGTCGTCGAGGCGCGAGCCGGGTGCGCTCTGTTGCGCATGCACCGCCGAGCACATCAGGAAAGCCGCGACCAGGCCTGCAAACATTCGAACGATCATGTCTTTTCCACCCCTGTCTGAACTGTCATCTTGTTCTTGGGCTGCGGATTTAGACCAGTTGTCCGCTTCAGGCGAGAAGGAATTGGAGATTGACGATATCGATCCACGAGGCGTCGGCCGGCCTATTCGTGCCGTTCCTGCGCAATCTGTCCGGGCTGCTTGACCAGGCCAAAGCTTACGCCGAAGCGCGCAAGATCGATCCGGCCGTGCTGCTCGGTCTGCGGCTCTATCCGAATATGTACGATCTGGGGCAACAGGTCGGCGAGGCTATCAGGCACGCGGTGGTCGGCTCGGCCCTGCTGGCCGGGCGCGAGCCGCTCGCCTTCTCCGATTCGAAGCCTGATCTGGCTGAATTGAAGTCGCGCATCGCCGCGGCGATCGCATTCATCGAAGGCCTGCCGCGCGCGGAGATCGATGCAGCCGCCGACAAGGACGTCGCATTCCGCTTGAAGAGCGGGATGGAGCTGCCGTTCACCGGGCGGACGCTGCTTCTGACCTTCAGCGTCCCGCAATTCTTCTTTCACCTCACGACGGCGTACGACATCCTGCGCCACGCAGGCGTCGATCTCGTGAAGCGCGACTTTCTCGGGCGGCGCTAAGCTTCGCCCTTGCGGACGAAGTCGGCGAGCGCGCCGCGGCCCGAGATTTCACTGCGCAGCACCTCAAAGCGATGATGCGCATCGGCCTCGCGCTCGTCGACCAGCCTGACGGCGGCTTCGCTCGACAAGGGACCGCTGACGACCGGTGTGGAATATTCGCCGATGGTCTCGTGCACGTAGAACTGGCCGTCGTCGCCGCGCTGCACGGTCCATTTGAAGCGTAGCGCCGCCATCGGTCCGGGGCCGACCTTGCTGTAGCCGTCGGCATCCGGCTGCTCGGGCGCGAGCGGCTGCTCGTTGACCAGGATGCGCTCGTCGTCGATCAGCGGCTGTTCGTCGAATGACTGCTCCGGCTCGTCGAATGAGGGGAGCGGAGGCGGCACGGGATCGGCGAGGATGGCTTCCACGTCGATCGTGGGCTCCTCGGCCTCGCGCGCCGGCTCAGGACGTTCGAGAATGCTGGCGATCGTCGCCAGCGCGTGATCGGTCGGGTCGATATCTGGCAAGGGTCCATCCTCCGCGGGCCCGCGGCGGCAAATCTGTCCCACTGCCGTCGCGGTTCCCCTACATTACGCGCTGCCGATTAAGGCTGAGTTTGGGCTCGATTTGCACCAAAATGGGACGGTTCCTGTCCTTACCGAGGCGCGCCGGCCGGATATGCCGCCCGCAACCTCCGGCGCGGCGATCAGCCCAGCACGTCCTGGTTGATCACGTTGATTCGGATCGGATCGCCGTCCAGCACGCTCAAAATATTGCGCGCGGTCTGCTCGCTCATGCGATCGACGGCCTCGACGGTGACGCCAGCCACATGCGGCGCGGTGATCACGTTGGGCAGCGCGAACAGGGCGTGTCCGACCGGCGGCGGCTCCTGCTCGAACACGTCGAGGCCGGCACCGGCGATCTTGCCGGACGACAGCGCCGCGTGCAGGGCCTTCTCGTCGACGATGCCGCCGCGCGCGGTGTTGATGAGATAGGCGGTCGGCTTCATCGCTCCGATCCGCGCGGCATTGAACAGGCTGACGGTCTCCGGCGTCTTCGGGCAGTGAATGGTGACGAAGTCGGCGCGCGGCAGCGCCGCGTCAAGATCGCTGGCCACCTCGCAGCCGGCGCCCCTGATGTCATCAGCGCTCTTGTAGGGATCGAACACCAGCACGTTCATTTCCATCGCCAGGCAGCGCTTGGCGGTGCGCGAGCCGATGCGGCCGAAGCCGATGATCAGCACCGTCTTGCCGTAGAGGTCGAAGGGCAGCATGCCGAGCCGGTCGGCCCATTTGCCGTCGGTGACGCAGGCATGCATCTCCTGGGCGCGCTTGGCGAGCACGAGCATCATGAACAGCGCCTGCTCGGCGACCGAGGGCGAATTCGCGGTGCCCGCGACCAGCAGCGGCACCTTGCGGCGGGACAGCGCCGGCACGTCGACCGCGTCGTAACCGACGCCGATCCGCGTCACCACTTTCATGTCCTTCGAGGCTTCGAGCTCGGGCTCGCCGAACCTGGTGGCGCCGAGGGCCACGCCATGCACCGGCGCGTGCTCCCTAAGCATAGTCTGGAAATCCGGCGTCGAGATCAGATTGGGGAATTCGACGAGCTCGATATCGTCCCGCTGGGTGAGGAGGGCGCGTGCGCCCCGCGACAAAGTCTGCGTGACAAAAATCTTCTTCTTGTTGGTCGCCATAATCCCCCGCCAAAGTCCTGCGTTTCTTGTCCGGCCGTCACAACACGATGCCGGTCGCCTCGTTTAGCAGGTGCATATTGTTGAGGTCCATCGCCAAACGCATGGGTGCCCCGTCCCTGGCGCCGGCATTGGGGTTGACCCGGCCGCAGACCGGCGCGCCGTCGAGCCCGAAGTAGACCAGCGTCTCCATGCCCATCGGCTCGGTGACGTCGAGCACGGTGTCGAACATCTCGACGCCGGGCTCCAGATGCGCGTGCGACTCGGTGATGTGCTCGGGTCGGATGCCGAGCAGCAGCTTGTCGGTGCGGGGCAGAGCGTTGTAGCGGGCCGCGCGCGACGGCGGCAGCGCGAAGGCGATGCGGTCGTTGAGGCGCAGATTGAGCTTGCCGCCGTTGTCCTCGAGCCGGCACGGGATGAAGTTCATCGCCGGCGAGCCGATGAAGCCCGCGACGAAGCGCGTCGCCGGCTTGTGATAGAGCTCATTGGGAGTTCCGATCTGCTCGATGCGGCCCTTGTTCATGACGACCACGCGGTCCGCCAGCGTCATCGCCTCGACCTGGTCGTGGGTGACGTAGACCGTCGTGGTGCGCACCTTCTGGTGCACCTTCTTGATCTCGATCCGCATCTGCACGCGCAGTTTTGCGTCGAGATTGGACAGGGGCTCGTCGAACAGGAAGACTTTTGGGTTGCGCACGATGGCGCGGCCCATCGCCACGCGCTGCCGCTGGCCGCCGGAGAGTTGCTTCGGCTTCCGGTCGATCAGATCGGTGATGTCGAGCAGGCGCGCGGCCTCCGTCACCCGTGCCTTGATCTCGGCCTTCGGATAGTGTTTCAGCCGCAGGCCGAACGACATGTTCTCGGCGACCGTCATGTGCGGGTAGAGCGCGTAGTTCTGGAACACCATCGCGATGTCGCGATCCTTGGGCGGTACATCGTTGACGACGTCGCCGCCGATCATGATGTCGCCGTCGCTGATGTCCTCGAGCCCTGCGATCATGCGCAGCGTAGTCGACTTGCCGCAGCCGGACGGGCCGACCAGCACGATGAACTCATGATCTGCGATGTCGAGATCGATGCCGCGTACCGCCTCGACGTCGTCGTAACGCTTGATCACCTTGCGTAGCGTAACGTCAGCCATGAGTTCAACCCTTTGTCGCGCCGGCGGTCAGGCCGGCAATGTAGTAGTCCATCAGGAAGGCGTAGATGATCAGCGGCGGGGCGGCGCCGAGCAGGGCGCCGGTCATGATCTGCCCCCAGTTGAAGATGTCGCCCTTGATCAACGTGGTGGTGATGCCGACCGGAAGCACAAGCTGGTCGACGGACGTCGTGAACACCAGCGGATAGAGGAACTGCGCCCAGGATACAGTGAAGGCGAAGATGGTCGCAGCTATCAGGCCGGGCAGCGCGACGGGAATGAAGATCCGCGTCAACGTCTGAAGCCAGGATGCGCCGTCGATGATGGCGGCCTCGTCGAGCTCCTTGGGGATCGAGGCAAAGTAGCCGATCATGATCCAGGTGCAGAACGGCACCGTCAGCGTCGGATAGATGAACAGCAGCACGTACCATCTGTTGAGAAGGGGTATCCCCGTCCACTCCTGAACGACGGCAAAGACCTTGAAGAGCGGGATGAACAGCAGGCTGTCCGGGACCAAATAAGTCAGGAAGACGCCGGTCGCCAGCGTCGCCGAGCCCCAGAACTTCATGCGCGCCAGCGCAAATGCTGCGGGTATGCTGATCGCCATGGTGACGATCACCACGACGATCGACACCATGGCCGAATTCCAGAAGAAGCGGAGGAACTGGTTGGAGGTCAGCAACTCGACGTAGTTTGCGAGAGTCGGATGGAAAATCCACCAGGGGTTGGTGGCTGCAGAGATTTCTGCGCTGGTCTTCAACGAGGTGATCAGCATGTAGAGCGGCGGCGTCAGCGAGAAGATCGCAAACAGCACCAGGAAGAAATAGGACCAGCGCAGCGCCCAGGCGCGGTCGCGGCTCATGCTGCCGTATTTGACCTTGCGTCGGGGACCGGCCTTGTCGATTGAGACGGTGCTCATCAGGCTTCATTCCCGCGTTTGGAGACGTCGCGCAGGATGAAGATGGCCGCGACGGCGAGGATCGGAACCATGAACAGTGAGACGCTCGCCCCTAACGGAATGTCGCTGCTCTCGATGCCGACCCGGAATGCGTAGGTTGCAAAGATCTGGGTCTGGTCGAGCGGCCCACCCGAGGTGAGGATGCGCACGATGTCGAAATTGGCGAAGGTCACGATCAGCGAGAACAGCGTGGTGATGGCGATGATATTGCGCATCATCGGCAGGGTGACGTACCAGATCTTCTGCCACCAATTGGCGCCGTCGATGGCTGCGGCTTCATAGAGCTGGTCCGGCACGGATTTCAGCGCCGCCAGATACATGATCATGAAGAACGGCGCGCCGTACCAGACATTGACGAGAATGACGGAGAAGCGCGCCCAAAAGGTATCGCCGAGCCAGTTGACGGGACCGATACCGAAGAAGGAGAGCGTGTAGTTGAACGCGCTGTAGGAAGGATCGAACAGCCACAGCCAGGCCAGTGTGCTCATCGCCGGCGGAATCACCCAGGGCACCAGCAGCATGCCGCGCCACTTGCGCTGGCCCTTGGCCGGGATGTTGTGGACGAAATGCGCGACGATGAATCCCATCAGCGCCTTGAAGAATACGGCGGTGATCGCGAAGATGCAGGACTGCTTCACCACCATCCAGAACGTTTCGCGCTTGAATAGGAAGGTGAAATTGCCGAAGCCGACGAACTTCTGCATCGACTTGTTCAGCGTCGCCAGATGAGCCGAATAGAAGGCCGGGTAGAGCACGAGCAACGCGATCAACAGGATCAGCGGCAGCGTCAGGAAAAACGCCACAGTCGATTTTCGTCTCAACGCATTGTGCAGGCTCGCGCCTTTGCGGGCGCTCGCTGTGCGAGCGGTGCGACCGCGCTGAACGACGACATCGGCCATGTCCGAACCTTCCTTGCAGAATGTCTGCTCGCGAAGCCGGCTGCATCAGTCGGCTTCATCGGATCATCATCGAACGGCAGATTGCCCTGGCGGCTCACGGTGGAGCCGTGAACCGCCGTGGTTCTCCCCGGTTTAGGTTCGCATGAAACCTTCGCACTCGCCCTCGGCCCAGGCGAGCGTGGTCTCCATCTTCTCTCCCTGTGCAAAGCGCAGCGCCATCTTGGTGAGGATCGCCTGTGCATAGATCTGTTGGGCGATCTTTGGTGGGGCAGGAGAGGCTGCAATCGATAGCATCTGATGATTGTAGGGATTGGGATAGTGATAGAGCGTTCCCTTCGGCGGCCCTTCCTCCGCCCATGTCTTCAACGTTGTCATGTTCGCATAAGCGGGCAAGTCGTAGCCGCCGCTAGCAGAGACGAACTTCTCGATCGACGACGCCTGCGACAGATGGGCGAGCAGGCTCTTGGCCGCTTCCTTGTTCTTGGAGAAGCTCCAGAGGCCCCAGTAGTAGGGCAGATAAGGCGCAAAGCGACCCTTCGGGCCCGCCGGGAAGCCGTGCGTCCAGCATTGCTCGGCAACCTGCGGCGCGTCGCGCCTGGCAACCGCCCAGGCGCTTGGCGGGTTCATGATCAGGGCACCGCGGCCGGCGAACAACCATTTGTTGTTCGAGGCGTCATCCCAGGACGGCGCGTCGGGCGGAAGGAAGGCGATCAGCTTCTTGTAGTATTCGAGCGCCTGACGGACCTGATCGGTCTTCACCGTGGGCTCTCCCTTGGTGTTGACGAGTTCGGCGCCGAACGACTGGAAGATCGCGCCGGCCGTATCGACACTGTCGGTGGTTTCGCCAAGGCCGATGCCGAACGGGAAGCCTCCCTTATGACAGGCTTCCGCGGCCTTCAGGAAGGTATCCATTGTCCAGTTGTCGGCTTTGGGCGGCGCGCCCGCGGGGTACATTTCCTGGACGTCGATGCCCGCGTACTTCTTCATCAGATCGATGCGCGTGCAGGGTCCCTTGATCTGGCTTCCCGGCGTCGCGGGGACCGCAAGCCATTTGCCGGCCGCCTGTCCGAGATATTTCACGGTGCCGTTCACTTCACCGTTCTGCTTGATCGCCGGCTCCACGACGTCGTTCACCGGCTCGAGCTGTTCGGCGTAAGCGTGCGGCCACCAGGTGTACATCTGAAGAATATCGTGACCGGACTTCGCCTGCGCTTCGGCTGCAACGGTCAACTCGATCTTCTTGTTGTTGCTGGTGATGTAGTCGATGGAAACTTCGACCTTTTCCTTTGCCGCCCACTCGTTGACGAGAGCGGTGGAGGTCTTGTTGGCGTCGGGCACCCAATGATCCCAGAAGCCGATCGAGAGCTTGCCGGCGGCGTAGGCCCCGCGCACATAGGGCGCGGTGATCAGGGCCGCGGAGGACATCGCAGTTGCGGCAACAAATTGTCGTCGCGTCAGTTTCTTGCGTGACATCTCGTTTCCTCGCTCTGTTGTTTATTGTTTTGGTCTTCTCTTGGTGCCGTCCTTGGTGCTTGTTTTTCGTGCCGGTTCTTGTTTTTTCGTGCCATCGCCTCGCGCGGCCGGTCACGTGAGGCGCGGAGAATTGGTAGCGCGATCAGAGCAGAATTGATCGCGTCTGTCGAGAAATCCAAATCGTGCGCATCTAGAACTAACGTTGCGTGCGAGCACGCACCAACATCGGTGGTGGCGGTGAACCGAAGCGCATCCTTTTGCGACGCACACAGTGGGTGCGACAGCCGGGCCGACGATCCCTACGCAATTACGCCGCAGTTTCGAATAAGCCTTCATAACCGCTTCGCGCGAAACGCTTTTCAGGCGTGGACAGGTTCGGGCGTGTTTCGACACGTGCCTAGACCTGGCCGCGGCGGCAACGTTAGAGTTCCAACCGGGCAGACTCCTGCCAGCAGAGATTCCAATAAGACCGACGATGGAGACCAGAATGATCAACCCGACGCAGCCCACGCGGCTTCGCCTGCGAAAATGGTTCGCGCTCGGGTCAACGCTGGCGCTGTTGTTGGGCGCCGCCGCCGTTGCCAACGCGCAAGGCCTGGTCAAGGGCGTGCAGGACGGCGCAGCCGCCGGCAACAAGGCGGCCGGTCCGGTCGGTGGCGTGCTCGGCGGTGCGATCGGCGGCGTGGTCGGCGTGTTCACCGGCGTGCTCGGGGTCAACAACAACCAGGCGCCGGCCGGTAAGGACGCCAAGGATTCCAGCAAGGATGCCAAGGACTCGAGCAAGGGCGGCAAGAACGCGGACGCCAAAGGTGCCAAGGATAGTGCGAAGGATGGTACGAAGGAGGGCGCCAAGGACAAGTCGGGCAAGGGCACCAAGACTGCCAGGGCCGGCAAGGACAAGGACGTCACCGTCCTGACCCAGAACGGCGCGCCCCAGGTCACGGCCGAGCAGCTTGTCGCCAACAGCGACGCCTATATCGAGCGCATCAAGACCGAGCTGAACCTCACCTCCGACCAGGAGAAGCACTGGTACGGCTTCTCCAGCGCCATGCACTACCTCGGCCATAATGGTGCAGAGCGTCTCAACCTGCGGGTGGCGCGCGCCAAGCGCGATCCGCCCGACGACATCATCGAGCAGATGCGCAACGAGGCGCAGTTCCTGATCGACCGCGCCGCCGATCAGCGCAACGTCGCCGACGCCGCCGAACCGCTGTTTTCGAGCCTGGACGACAAGCAGAAGCAGGTCTTCATCCAGGAGATGGTGCGGCTCAGCCACGAGCGCGGGCTGGATTGATCAACTTGAATCGGATCTGGCGCGCCTGAATTAACGGCGCGTGCCACGAATTCGTGAATCCTCACGCAATCCCGCTTATGATTAGCTTCGTTTGATGTTGCGGGGCTGACATGGCTGGCGGACTCTCCGTTTTCCTGGTCGAAGACGAGGCGTTGATCCGGATGATGATCGCCGACATGGTGGAGGAGCTTGGCCACCGTGTCGTCGCGGAGGCGGATAATGTCCGGGACGCCAGCGCCTTCGCCATGACCGCGCAGTACGATTTCGCCATCCTCGACATCAATCTCATGGGCGTCTACGTCGACCCGGTCGCCGATCTGATCGAGCGGCGCCGCAAGCCATTCCTGTTCGCGACGGGTTACGGGCCGGAATTGCTGCCGTCATTGCTCAGGCGCAGACCAATCCTGCGCAAGCCGATCTCGATCGACCAGCTCAAGACCATGATCGACTCGCTGTTTCCCGAAGGGGTGCCGCACTGACCCCGCCTGATCTGCGCGGGCCGCGAATAGCCGGGCCACCTTGCCCTGGGGTAGGTGGAAGGCGCGGCGCCCGGCTATCCTGCCGCAGCGGCGCGGCCCGCTCAATTCGTCACGGGAACTTGAAGAAAAACGGACCGGATCGCGCCTGACTTATGGCCGACTCGCGGCCTTGTCGGGAACCCGAGGTGATACGACGGCGGCTTGCGAATGAGTGTCTTCGCCGGCCCTGGCTGCCGGCGCGCGCGCATTCTGAGGTGCTCGCAAATTATGCAACTCCGTGTTGCGCGCTCGCCACACACCGTTTCAAAAACCATGGGTGCGAGGTTTGCAACGAAGGTCCGTGATGGCCCCCCAGCGGCGAAGCAGTTACGCATTTACCGGCTGCAACGAATCGCAATGAAATGAAGCGCAACGCGTTGCGCCGTGGAATCTGGAATGGCTGGGGCAGGCGGCTCGCGACCCGCACGGCGTGCGTTGTCGATCACGACTTTGCTGGCGGTGACGGCGCTCCTGACCGGCGCAGTGCAGGCGCAGGATGCGACCTGGCAGACCAATCCGGGCTCAGGCAATTACAATGCCTCCGCCAACTGGAGCCCGGCAACCGTGCCGACCGGCACCGCCTTCTTCGGGACATCAAATACGACAGCGCTGTCGATCTCGTCTCCAAGCACGGTCGGCGGCTGGACCTTCAATGCCGGGGCCTCGAACTACACCTTTACGATCTCGAACGCCGTTGATTTTGCCTTCACCGGTGCCGGCATCGTGGTCAACGGCGGCAGCGTCAGCATCACCAGCGGCGGCCTTGCCTTCCACAACAGCAGCACCGCCGGAAGCGCCAGCATCACCAACAATTTTGTTCTGCAATTTCTCGACAGCAGCACCGCCGGTACGTCCGCCATCACCAACAATGGCATCGCGACTTTCGACAACACCAGCAGCGCCGGCAGCGCCACCGTCACCACGAACGCCGGCGGCGGAACCTTCATCCGCAGTTCAGCGAACGGGGGAACCGCGCGTTTCATTCTGAACGGCACCGGCTATCTCGACATCTCGCAAATCACCACCGGCAGCACCACTGTCGGCTCGATCGAAGGCGATGGCGCCGTCCGGCTGGGCTCGAAGAACCTCACGGTTGGCGGCAACAATCTCTCGACGACATTTTCGGGCGTCATCCAGGACGGCGGCACGGGAGGCGGCACGGGCGCCTCGCTGACCAAGACCGGCACCGGCACGCTCACCTTGTCGAGCGCCAACAGCTACACCGGCGGAACGACCGTCACCGGCGGCCTCATCAACTTCAACGCGGCCAGCAATTTCGGCTCGGGTCTGATCACGCTCAATGGCGGCGGCCTGCAATGGGCCGCGGGCACGACGACCGACATTTCGTCCAAACTGGCGGCCATCGGCGCCGGCGGTGCCACGTTCGACACGAATGCCAACGTGATCAACTTCGCCACCGCGCTGTCCGGCACCGGCGGCCTGACCGTGACCGGCGCCGGTACGCTGACGCTGTCGGGCGTCAACACCTACGCCGGCGCAACCACGGTCAACCACGGCGTCTTGGGCGTGAACGGCACGCTGGCTTCGCCCACGATCAATATCGCCAACAACACCTCCGGCATGATCTACCTGAACGCCAGCACGGCCGGCAGCGCCAGCATCACCAACGACGGGAATCTGGTGTTCGCCAATACCAGCACGGCCGGCACTGCCACGATCACCAACAACTACAATCTGCAATTCGGAGACTTCGCCACGGCCGGCAGCGCTGTGATCACCAACAACGGCGTCCTCATGGAGTTCGTCGACCACAGCACGGCGGGCAGCGCCACCATCACCAACAACACGTTTCTGAACTTCTTCAGCAACGCCACGGCCGGCAACGCGGCCATCACCAACGGTGCTGCAGCCGGTACCGATTTCAGCACGACGTCCGGTCTCAATAACGACAACAAGATCAGCGCAGGCTCGATCGCCGGAGGCGGCACCTTCGCCCTAGGCCAGAACGAGCTCACGGTCGGCAGCAACAATCTCTCGACAACCGTCACCGGCAGCATCATCGACGGCGGCCTCGGGGGCGGCACGGGCGCCTCGCTGATCAAGGTCGGCACCGGCAAGCTGACGCTGGAGGGCAACAACACCTATACCGGCGCCACCACGGTCGATGGCGGCATCCTGGCGGTCAACGGCTCGATCGCATCCTCGGTCCTGACCACGGTCAATGCCGGCGGCACACTCGGCGGCAATGGCTTCGTCGGCAACACTTTGATCAATGGCGGCGCGCTGGCGCCCGGCAATTCGATCGGGCTCCTGACGGTGCAGGGCAGCCTGACCTTCACGGCGGCCTCGAGCTACATGGTGGAGGTCTCGCCGGCGACTGCCGACCGCACCAATGTCACGGGCACGGCGACGCTCGGCAACGCCACGGTGAATGCGACGTTTGCGCCCGGCACCTATGTGGCCAAGCAGTACACCATCGTGCACGCGAACAGCATCAACGGATCGTTCTCGTCTCTGGTCAACACCAATCTGCCGTCGGGCTTCGCACCGAGCCTGAGCTACGACACCCAGAACGCCTATCTCAACCTCGTGCTCTCCTTCACGCCGCCGTCCGGCAACCTCAACATCAACCAGCAGAACGTCGCCAACGCGCTCATCAACTTCTTCAACAGCAACGGCACGATTCCGATCGTGTTCGGCAGCCTTACGCCGGCCGGCCTGACGCAGATCTCGGGCGAAGTTGGCAGCGCGCCGCAGCAGGCGACGTTCAACGCCATGAACCAGTTCATGGGCCTGATGACTGATCCGTTCATCTCCGGCCGCGGCGATCCCGTCAGTGCCGGCGGCTCGCCGAACGCATACACGGATGAGAGCATGGCTTATGCCGCGACGGGCAGGGGCCGCGGCAAGAGCGAGCGCGATGCCTATGCGGCCGTCTACACCAAGGCGCCGGTTGCGCCGTCGTTCGAGCAGCGCTGGAGCATTTGGGCCGCGGGCTTCGGCGGCTCGCAAAATACGGATGGCAACGCCATCGTCGGATCCAACAACACGACCAGCAGCCTTTATGCCACGGCAGTCGGTGCCGATTATCGCGTCTCGCGCGATACGCTCGTTGGCTTCGCGCTCGCCGGCGGCGGCACCAATTTCACCGTCGCAAACGCGCTCGGCGGTGGCCGCTCGGACCTGTTCCAGGCCGGCGCCTTTTTCCGTCACATCGTCGGACCCGCCTACGTCACCGGCGCACTCGCCTATGGCTGGCAGGACGTCGTCACCGACCGCACGGTGACGGTCGCCGCCATCGATCGCCTGCGCGCCGAGTTCAACGCCAATGCCTGGTCCGGGCGGCTCGAGGGCGGCTATCGTTTCGTTGCGCAGGGCATCGGCCTGACGCCCTATGCCGCCGCGCAAGTGGCCGCCTTCGATCTGCCTGCTTATGCCGAGCAGGCGATCGTCGGCAGCAACCAGTTTGCGCTGGCCTACAACGCCAGGAGCGTCACCGACACCCGCACTGAGCTTGGCCTTCGCACCGACAAATCCTTCGCCCAGGCCGACGGCATCGTCACGCTGCGCGGCCGCATGGCCTGGGCGCACGATTTCAATCCGGATCGTGCCATCGGGGCCACGTTCCAGACGCTGCCCGGCGCGAGCTTCGTCGTGAACGGCGCCGCCATGGCCGCGGATTCCGCGCTGGTGACCGGCGCCGTCGAGAAGAAGTGGCTCAGTGGCTGGTCAGCCGCCGGAACATTTGAAGGTGAGTTTTCGAGCGTCACGCGCTCCTACGCCGGCAAGGGCGTCGTCCGCTACGCCTGGTGAGCTACCGCCGCTGCAGTGCAAAGCGCGCCGCATTGCACAATGGATTGCCCCGGCGCAACCCGGGCGCATGCAATTCGTTTAGGCATTCTGACTATCGTTCGAGCGAACAAGGCAGAATGCGGATGGACGACAAGCGAAAGCACCCGCGCGTCGAAATCGAAGAGCTGGCCTATGTGTCATCAGGCGGCTCGGTGATGAGCTGCGTGGTTCGCAACATCTCGGCCGCGGGCGCGGCGATCGACGTCGATAACCCCGCCTTTGTCCCGCAACGTTTCCGACTGGTCCTGGCGAAGGATTCGACCGTTCACGACTGCCGGGTGATCTGGATCCAGAAGAACCGGATCGGCCTCGCTTTCATCGACGGGTAGGACGGGCGCTGACTCCCGGATGGGACGAATTTCCTGCGCCGCCGACGCCGATAGTGCTAGCTTGTCGATTATCGGGATTGGATTGGCCAAGGCACTCGTCATGACTCCGGAGCCTGCCACGATCTGCCTGGGCTGCTGGCAGAACATGCATCTGCCGGTCCCCCTGCGTGGGCCATTGTCGGCGCCGTTTCGCCTGTTCGGCATCAGGCCGAGCCGGATGAACCCGAATACCTGCACCATCTGCGAGATGGCGTTTTCGCGGGTGATGAAGGCCCGCGCCGTCACCATCGACGCGTCAATCATGTTTGCGGACTTGCGCGGTTACACGGCGTTGACCCAGACGCTTGCGCAGGCCGAGCTGACCTCGCTTCTCGATGCCTTCTACGACGACTGCGCGGCGGCGATCTGGCGCTATGACGGCCTCTTGAACAAGACGATCGGCGATGCCGTGTTTGCGATCTTCAATTTTCCGGTGCGGCAGCCCGATCACGCGGTGCAGGCGCTGCTTGCCGCCCGCGACATCCAGGCGCGCTTCAGCCGCAGGCGCGAGGAGCTCGCCCGCGCCATCGGCGCCGGCGGCCACGAACTCGGCATCGGGATCGGCGTTGACAGCGGAGAAACCAATTTTGGCGAATTCGGCCAAACCCATCGCGACCTGACCGCGGTTGGGACCGTGGTGAACCGCGCGGCGCGCGCGCAGGCCGCGGCCGGACCCGGCGAGATCATGGTCACGCAGACGGTGAAGGACCGGACCGGCGACATGGTCGGGGGGAGCGGCCGCGAGCACATGCTGAAGGGCTTTCAGCAACCGGTAACCCTGTTTGCGGGGTAACGTATGATCCGGACCCGAAGGGCCGCGTTTGCGCTAAGTGCGCAGCGGTTTTCCCTCGCGAAAAACGCGGAATGCGTTTGCGCGGAGATCATGCGCCTTCAGAGCCACAAACACGAACGGCCGCCCGAGGGCGGCCATTCGATGGATGTGCTGGAATGCCTTTAGGCGAGGAAGGCGCTCAGATCGACGCCGGCAGCCATCGCGCCGAAAGACGCAACCAGACCGACGCAGCAGAACAGCAGCAGCGTCTTGAACGACTGGTCAATGGTGCGGGATTCAACGGCGGCCGGAATCGCGGCGAGAGAAATCATGCTCATGTCAGTACCCCCCTTTGTTGCCCCTGAATTGCATCAGGTGAGGGAACTCTTAGAGCAAAAAGTTTGACGCGAGCTTGCCAGGGATCCTTAACGGAATCGCAATCGGCGCGTGGACTCGCGGGCGTACCGCGGCACCATCAGCAAGATCGAGGCTGCGCTCAGCTGCGTGTATTTCGCAGCACCTTGGCGATGGTCTGGGCCGTCATCGCGGCACGGTCGGAAGCCCGCTGTGCGGCCAGCCGATCCTTGGCCTTTTCGGCGATCAGGAGCTCGATCAAGGCCATTCGCTTGTCGTCATCGTCAGCTTCGCTCAGAAGCTGGTGATAGCGATGATAGTCAAATCCGATATCTGGCTTACGCATGCAACGCCCCCGCACGCACTCCACGACTGGAGAATTGTTCCTCAACCCGTGGCGGTCGGCAAGATGGAACTCGCGCTTAGGGATGCAATCGCCCCAATGAGTTGTGAATTGCGCGGCCGCGCGGTGTCGCTGCAACCGGCCACTCACGCCGTATGGTGATCGGAAAAGGCCTTCAGGCCCTCAAAACTCGCATCGGGCTTCGTCACCAGGCTGGTCGGGATGTTGCGAAGGTAGCCCTCAAAATTTCCCTTGGCTTCGAATCGCTTGCGGAAGTCGGAGGCGGCGAGGAATTTTGGAAAGCGCGGCACGATTCCGCCGGCGATATAGACGCCGCCGCGGGCGCAAAAGGTCAGAGCCAGATTGCCGGCGACGGACCCGAGCAGGCCGCAAAACATCTCGAGCGCGGCGTGGCTGAGCTTGCAACTGCCATCGAGCGCGGCGGTCGTGATGCCGGCGGCGTCGCGCTTCGGGGCGGGAATCCCTTCGACCTCCGCAAGCGCCTCGTACAGGTTCTGCAAGCCGGCGCCCGACAGCGCGCCCCTTTCGATGCAGACGAAGCCAAGGCGCTTCCGCATGCGGTCAACCACATGCTCCTCGCGCTCCGTTTCCGGAGGAAGGGTGGCATGGCCGGCTTCCGTGATCACGGCGATACGGGCGCCGTTGCGCTCGACGAGGCAGGAGGCGCCAAAGCCCGTTCCCGGGCCAAGCACCAGCATCGGCGCGCCCGAAACCCCGGCCTTGCCGCCGAGCGGGAGCAGGTCGGCCGGCTGCAGCGCCGGCAGTGACCAGGCCAGCACCTCGAAATCGTTGAGGACATGGACCGTGTCGAAGGCGAAGGCCGGCCGCAGCTCGGCACCGTCGATGATCCAGGGGCTGTTGGTCATGACGCAGCGATTGTTCTCGACCGGTCCGGCTACCGCGAGGACGGCCGTCGTGACCGGCGCGGACAGGACGCTCCGGGAGAGGACGTCCGCAATCGCATCCTTGACGGTCGGAAAGTCCGCGACCCTGACGTAGGTGACGGCGCCGACGGCCCCGTCCTCGACCAGCGCAAAGCGCGCATTGGTTCCGCCGATGTCGGCGAGCAAGGCGTATCCTCTCGTCCTGCTGTCACTCATTCCCGCACAGAATCCCTTGCGTCTGCCTCACCGCCATCCAGTCCGCATAGCATCGGCGGGATGCCTTGTGAATCCACTTGGGAATCCGCCGACCCCGAGGACAACGCCGATCGGGCCGAACCGTTGCGCCGGCCGTTCCCGGCCGCGCGCCCATTGCCTATTGATGCAGCACAAGGACACATGCGGGCCGGATCGGCCAGCGTTGCCGGGGAGGCGGTTGCGAAGCGGCGCGGGAAGATCGACATTGCAAGTCTCAGGCTTTGCCAAAGAGGGGCAAGGATAGAGGGCCAAAGATAGAGGGTCACGGATAGAGGGTCACGGATGAAGATTTCCGGCCAGGACGTTTTGCTCGCGATCGACGTCCAGAACGACTTTTGCACCGGCGGCGCCCTGGCCGTCCCCGGCGGCGAGAAGGTGGTGCCCGCCATCAACCGGATCGCACAGGGATTTGCCAATGTGGTGCTGACGCAGGACTGGCACCCCCGCGATCACGTGTCCTTTGCCGCCAACCACGCCGCGAGGCAGCCATTCGAGACCGTCGAGCTGGATTACGGCACTCAGGTGCTGTGGCCGACGCATTGCGTGCAGGGATCGGCCGGGGCCGAATTCCATCGTGATCTCGACATCGTCGGGCCGAGCCTGGTGGTGCGCAAGGGATTTCGCCGCGGCATCGATTCCTATTCGGCGTTCTACGAGAACGACCGCAAGACGCCGACCGGGCTGCTCGGATATTTGCGCGAGCGCGAGCTGAAGACGGTGTTCGTCGCCGGCCTCGCGCTCGATTTCTGCGTCCGCTATTCGGCGGAGGACGCCCGTAAGGCCGGACTCGAGGTCGTCGTCATCGAGGATGCCTGCCGCGGCATTGATCTCGACGGCTCGGTCGCGGCGACCCATCGCAGCTTCAAGGCGCTTGGCATTGCCGTCGTCGGCTTTGAAGCGCTGTTGTGAAACGTTTGAGGCAAGGTTTGGCAGGACACACCGACAATCCGACGCCGCCGACGGGATCGGGCGGCACCGACGATCCGCTGCTGTGGCCGTTCGAGGCGGCCAGGCTCGCGATGGATTCCTGGCTGTGGTGGCTCGATCGCGGCGCCTCGGAGCAGCGCGAGTCAGAGCTCGCCTGGACCACGGCTAACACCGTCGCGCTGGAACTGCCGACCATGCGGCTGCGCGATTGCTCGACGCGCCGATCGGGCCCGCCCGTCCTGATTTGCGCGCCCTATGCGCTGCACCGGGCCCTGATCGCCGATTTTGCGCCCGGCCACAGCGTCGTGCAGTCGCTGCAGGGCGCCGGCGTCGATCGCGTCTATCTCACCGACTGGCGCTCCGCATCGCCGGAGATGCGCTATCTCTCGATCGACAGCTATCTCGGCGATCTCAACGTCGCGATCGACGAGATCGGTGCGCCCGTCGATCTCGTTGGGCTGTGCCAGGGCGGCTGGCTGTCGCTGCTCTACGCGGCGCGCTTTCCGGCAAAGGTGCGCCGGCTGGTTCTGGCCGGCGCGCCCGTCGACCTCTCGATCGACTCGTCGTTGTCCAGACTCGCGCGCAACGCGCCGGAGGTCGTGTACGACCAGCTCGTGGCGCGCGGCGGCGGCAATGTCAGCGGCGAGGAGATGCTGCAATTTTGGTCGCGCAAGTTGAGCCCGCACGACATCGAGGTGGCGTTGCAATGGAGCCTGTCGGACACAGGCGGGCCGGAACTGCTGGCGCGTTTCGACCAGTGGAACGCAGAGACGATGAACCTGCCGGGCACCTACTATCTCCAGATCGTGAACTGGATCTTTCGCGAGAACCGGATCGCAGCCGGCGAATTCACCGCACTCGGAAGAAAGGTCGATCTGAAGGACGTGAAAGCGCCGATCTTCCTCCTCGCGGGCCTCGACGACGAGGTGGTGCCGGCGGTCCAGGCGCTGGCGACCGCTCACCTCGTGGGCACGCCGTCCGCCTTGATCGCTGCGGCATCCGAGCCCAGCGATCATCTTGGCCTGTTCATGGGCGCGAAGACGCACGCCCACGCATGGCCGCGGATTGCGGAATGGCTGCAAGCCGAGCTGCCAGGTGTGCTCGCGCGCCGTGCCTGAAATCCTGCCCGTCCCGAAAAAAAGGCCGCCGGACTTTCGGTCGCTGCGGCCGGAACAGAGTAGGGAGGATGTTTAGCAAATTCATTATGCATGAGCGCGAATAGGGTGCCTTGATCCACGTCAATCGGCTAAGAATGGATCGCAACGGGAACCGGCTGAAGCCGGTCCTAACGTCGAATAAAAGGCCCTGGGTTTGATGAGCTTCCACTCGATCTACCGCCATGGATTTGCGCGCGTTGCGGCCTGCGTGACCACTTCGCACGTCGCCGACCCCTCGGCCAATGCACAGGCCGTGCTGACGGCGGCAAGCGCCTGCCACGATCAGTCGGTGGCGGTCGCGGTCTTCCCCGAATTGTGCCTGTCGGGCTACGCGATCGAAGACCTCGTCAAGCAGGACCCGCTGCTCGATGCCGTGGAGCGGGGGCTCGCCGCGATCGTCGAGGCCTCGAGCGCGCTGATGACAGTGCTGATCGTCGGTGCGCCGCTGCGCTTCGGCGCCCGCATCTACAATTGCGCCGCTGTCATCCATCGCGGCCGCGTTCTCGGCGTCGTGCCCAAAACGTACTTGCCGACCTATCGCGAATTCTACGAGGGGCGCCACTTTGCCTCGGGCGCCGGGGTCACCGGCGAGACGATCGCGATCGGCGCGCTCCACGCACCGTTCGGAACGGACCTGCTGTTCGAGGCCGAGGATGTCGCGGGCCTCACGATCGGCGTCGAGATCTGCGAGGACATGTGGATCCCGGTCACGCCGGCCTCCGAGCTCGCGCTCGCCGGTGCGAGCGTGCTGATCAATCTCTCGGGAAGTCCGATCACGATCGGCCGCGCCCGCTCGCGCGCGCTGCTCTGCCAGTCGACGTCGGCGCGGTGCCTGGCGGCCTATGTCTATTCGGCCGCAGGCGCTGGCGAGTCCACGACCGATCTCGCCTGGGACGGCCAGACCTCGATCTACGAGAACGGCGCGCTGCTGGCCGAAGGCGAACGTTTCAGGCAGGGCGGGCAGATGTCGCTCGCCGATATCGATCTCGATTTGTTGCGGCAGGAGCGCGCCTTGATGGGCACGTTCGACGACAATCGCCGCCAGCGTGAGCCGATGTTCCGCAAGGTGACGTTCGCGCTGAAGCCGCCGATCGCCGACATCGGATTTTTACGCAAGGTCGAGCGCTTTCCCTTCGTGCCGAGCGACGAGAGCCTGCTGGAGCAGGATTGCTACGAGGCCTACAACATCCAGGTTGCCGGGCTCGTGCAGCGCATGCGCGCAACCGGGGTCAAGCGGGTCGTGATCGGCGTATCGGGCGGACTCGATTCCACCCACGCCTTGATCGTTGCCGCCAAGGCGGTCGACCTGCTCGGTCTGCCTCGCAGCAACATCCTCGCCTACACCATGCCGGGCTTTGCCACCGGCAGCGAAAGCAAGACCTATGCGCTCGCCCTGATGAAGTCGCTTGAGACGACCTGGCAAGAGCTCGATATTCGCACCACCGCGACCCAGATGCTGAGGGATATCGGTCATCCCTTCGGCAAGGGTGAGGCGGTCTACGACATCACCTTCGAGAACGTTCAGGCGGGCCTGCGCACCGACTATCTGTTCCGGCTCGCCAATCATCACGGCGGCATCGTCATCGGCACCGGCGATCTCTCGGAACTCGCGCTGGGCTGGTGCACTTACGGTGTCGGCGACCAGATGGCGCATTACAACGTCAATGCCGGGGTGCCAAAAACTCTGATCCAGCATCTGATCCGCTGGGTGATCGCCTCAAGGCAGTTCGGCGACGACGTCAACCGGACCCTCGGATCGATCCTGGTCGCCGAGATCTCGCCCGAGCTCGTCCCGGTCAAGTCGGGCGAGAAGCCGCAAAGCACGGAGGCCGCGATCGGGCCCTATGAGCTGCAGGACTTCAACCTGTTCTACACGCTGCGCTATGGGATGCGTCCGTCCAAGATCGCCTTCATGGCGCTGCATGCCTGGCGCGACGTCGCCGCGGGCGAATGGCCGCCGGCATTTCCGAGCGACCGGCGCCGGGCCTATGCGCTCGCCGACATCCGGCACTGGCTCGAAGTGTTTTTGCGCCGCTTCTTTGCCTTCAGCCAGTTCAAGCGCTCGGCGATGCCGAACGGCCCAAAAGTTTCATCGGGCGGTTCGCTGTCGCCGCGCGGCGACTGGCGTGCGCCGTCGGATGCGAGCGCGGCCGCCTGGCTCGAGGATCTCGAACGCAACGTGCCGAAATGAGCGAGCCGAACTGGTGAGGGAGGTGGGCTGATGTCGGCCGGGGACGGGCCGAGAGCTGACGACGAGAACAAGGTCGTCAACGGCCTCTACATCTTCGAGATCGAGATGCGCGAGGGCAAGCGCGGTCAGGCCAAGGGGGTGGTCGTGCTGTCCGACGGCCGGATCATGGGCGGCGACAGCTTTTTCTACTACACCGGCCACTACACGTTCCGGAACGGCAAGTGGCGCGGCGAGATGACGGTCAATCAGCACACCGAAGCCGTCGGCAAGACCCTCGCATTCGGGGGCAGGGAGGTGACCTGCGGTTTCTCCGGCGACTATTCGGCAGGTGGTGCGGAGGTCGACGGCATGGCCCTGGTTGGCAAGACCAGCGTGACGTTCACGGCAAAACTGACGCTGAAGGATCCGATTTAGCTTCAAGGTAGGTTCAAAACGACTTCGCGCCGCGCGGCTCAGCCAGCCGGCGGCGCGATGTCGCTTGCGTCTAGAAAAAGTGCGAGGTCCGGAGTGCCTAGGAGTCCGGACCTCGCGACTTTACCCCCGCCCCATATTGCCCCAGCCCACTATTCCCAGCCCCATGAGATCCCCCGAACCCATGATGCGCGATCAGAAGGTGATGCCTTGAAGCGCCGCCGATCGATGCGCGGGAGATACGCGATCTCAGATAGGAATTCTATCCGCGACACTACGGAGATACGAAGTTTGCAATCGGCGTCGTGCCCAATGATGCGGCATCTTCGGATGTCCACATCTCCTTCCGCGACGCGAACCTGAGTTTCACCGGCCTGTCACTGAACTGCGTTAGCGCTGCCCTTGTCACGCGATGGCCAAGGGAGAAAAGAACATGTCGGCTGCGCTGCCCGTGCTGGGCGCTGCTCTGTCCATCAGATCGATCCCCGCGCATCGCGACTGGCTGCTGGAACGCCAGCGCGATCTCGAGATTCAGGATTTTTTCCGCGCCGACCTGCTCGACAGCGACTGGCGCAGCATCGCAAGCGAGATCAAGCAGTTGCTAAGCGGTCATACGGGCCGGCTCGGCATCCATGGTCCGTTCTGGGGCTTCAAGATCGACAGCCACGATCCTATGATCCGGCAGGCGGTCACAAAGCGGCTGCTGCAGGGGTTGGACGCCGCCGAGTTCCTCGGCGCCACCCAGATGGTGATCCATTCGCCGTTCACGACCTGGGATCACAACAATCTCGATCTCTATCCCGACAACCGCAGCAATCTGGTCGAGCGGGTGAGGGCGACGCTGGCCGAGGTGATCGCGCGTGCCGAAAAGATCGGGTGCGAGATCGTCATCGAGAACATCGAGGACAAGGATCCTCGCGATCGCGTGCGGCTCGCGAAATCGCTGGAAAGCGCCAAGGTCCGCGTCTCGCTGGACACCGGCCACGCCAACTACGCGCATGTTTCCACCGGCGCGCCGCCGGTCGACTACTACGTCGACGCCGCTGGTGACATGCTGACCCATGTCCACTTGCAAGACACTGACGGCTTTGCCGACCGCCACTGGGCGCCGGGCGAGGGCAACATCCCCTGGGGCGCCGTGTTCCGCGCACTCGGCCGGCTGAACTCGAGTCCGCGGCTGATCCTCGAGCTGCGCAACCATGACAACGTTCGTGCCGGCGCGGCGCATCTGAAGTCGCTTGGCCTCGCCGAATAAGCGCCCAAAAACTCAAACTGGGATCATTGCCATGAACAAGCTTGACCGCCGCACCATCCTCAAGGCCAGTGCAGCCGGCGCCGGCCTGCTCGCGCTGCCGCGCTTTGCGATCGCGCAGGGCGACAACCGTCCGTCGGTCACCATCGCCGTCCAGAAGGTGACGAACTCCAACGTGCTGGATGTGCTGCGCGAGCAGTCCAATGTCGGCGAGCGCGTGTTCTTCTCCTCGATCTGGGAAGGCCTGATCTCCAAGAATTTCCGCGGCAACCTCGAAGCCGTGCCCGGACTTGCCACCGAATGGCGCCGCATCGACGACCAGACCGTCGAGGTAAAGCTCCGCCAGGGCGTCAAATTCCACAATGGCGACGAGATGACGTCGGAAGACGTCGTCTTCACCTTCAGCCGCGAGCGCATGTTCGGCGAGACCGAGGCCAAGAGCCGCACCACCATCAAGGCGTTCGAGAAGATCCCGACGCCGCGCCCGAGCAAGGAGCTACCGCCGGACGTGCCTGCCGTGGCGCGCCGCATCTGGCCGGATCTCGTCCGCGTCGAGGCCGTCGACAAGTACACGGTGCGCTTCTACAACGCGACGCCAGACGTCACGATCGAGGGGCGCCTGTCGCGCTACGGTTCCGACATCATGAACCGCCGCGCCTGGGAAGAGGCCGCGAGCTATCTCGACTGGGCACGCAAGCCGATCACCACCGGTCCCTACAGGATCGTCGAGCTCAAGCCGGATGTGTCGCTGACGCTCGAGGCACACGACGAATATTGGGGCGGTCGTCCGCCGCTCAAGCGCATCCGCTTCCTCGAAGTGCCCGAAGTGGCGAGCCGCATCAACGGGCTGCTGTCGGGCGAGTACCAGTTCGCCTGCGATATCCCGCCGGACCAGATCGCCGGCATCGAGAAGAATGCGGCGTTCGAAGTGCAGGGCGGCACCATCCTCAATCACCGCCTCACCGTGTTCGACAAGAACCACGCCGTGCTCGCCAATCCGCTGGTGCGGCGCGCCTTCACGCATGCGATCGACCGCCAGGCGATCGTCGACAGCCTGTGGGCCGGCCGCACCCGCGTGCCGAAGGGGCTGCAATGGGAGTTTTACGGCGACATGTTCCAGTCCGACTGGAGCGTGCCGGCCTTCGATCCAAAGCTCGCGCAGGACCTGCTCAAGCAGGCAGGCTACAAGGGCGATCCGATTCCCTATCGCCTGCTCAACAACTACTACACCAACCAGGTCGCGACCGCGCAGATCCTGGTCGAGATGTGGAAGTCGGTCGGCCTGAACGTGCAGATCGAGACCAAGGAGAACTGGTCGCAGATCATGGAGCGCGCCCCGAGCCGCGCCGTGCGCGACTGGTCGAACTCGGCCGCCTTCAACGACCCCGTCTCCTCGCTGGTCGCCCAGCACGGACCGAACGGCCAGCAGCAGCAGATCGGCGAGTGGACCAACGCCGAGCTGAACACGCTTTCCGAATTCCTCGAAACCTCGACCGACCGAGACGCGCGCAAGAAGGCGTTCCGGCGCATGCTCGAGATCGCCGAGCGCGAGGATCCCGCCTACACCGTGCTGCACCAGAACGCGACCTTCACGGCGAAGCCGAAGTCGATCAAGTGGAAGGCCTCGCCGGCCTTCGCGATGGACTTCCGCGCCGGCAACTTTGAGGTCTGATCCGGTGTCGCCGCTGGTCAGCATCGAGGGGCTCACCGTCGCCTTTGGCGGCGTGTCCGTGCTGCACGGCGTCGATCTCGCCGTGCAGAAGGGCGAGGCCGTCGGCCTCGTCGGCGAATCCGGCTCCGGCAAGTCGGTGACCTGGCTTGCCGCGCTCGGCCTGCTGCCGCGCCACGCGCGGGTTGCGGGCTCGGTGCGCCTTGACGGCCGCGAGATTCTGGGCGCGCCGCAGGCGCTGCTCGATCAGGTACGGGGCGGGCGGGTCGCCATGATCTTTCAGGATCCGGCGAGCGCGCTCAATCCGGTGCTGACCATTCGCAGGCAGCTCTGCGAAGCCCTGGCGCTGCATTGTGGTCTCTCCGGCGAAGCCGTGAAGGCCGAAGCGCGCCGGTTGCTCGATCTCGTCGGCATTCCCGACGCGGACCGCCGCCTCTCGGCATATCCGCATGAATTCTCCGGCGGGCAGGTCCAGCGCATCATGATCGCGATGGCCTTGGCCGGAAACCCTGATTTGCTGGTCGCGGACGAGCCGACCACCGCGCTCGATGCTACCATCCAGGCCCAGATCCTCGAGTTGCTGTCGTTAGTTCGCCGCGAGATGGGCATGGCGATGGTGCTGATCAGCCACGACCTCGGCGTGGTCGCGGAAAATTGCGACCGCGTCGCCGTGATGTATGCCGGCCGGATCGTCGAACAGGCGCCATCGGCGCATCTCTTCGCCGATCCCTGGCATCCCTATGCGCAGGGCCTGATCGGCGCGCTGCCGCCGCTCGACGGTCCGCGCCGCCGGCTCACTGCCATTCCGGGCACGGTGCCCGATCCCCAGAAAATGCCAAACGGTTGCGCCTTCGCACCGCGTTGTGGCCTGGTCGAGCAGGCATGTCTGCGCGCAGCACCGCGCCTCGCGCCGCTTGGCGATGGACGGACGGTCGCCTGCGTCAACGCCGAGGCGTCACGCAAGGCGCTGCTCGGGATTGCCGCTGAATGAGCGCACTCGTCGAAGTGTCCGCGATTGCGCGGACCTACACCATGCGCGCCGGGTTGTTCGGCCGCACGGTGGACGTCCATGCCGTCGACGGTGTGTCGCTCACGATCCGCAAGGGCGAGACACTCGGCCTGGTCGGCGAGTCCGGATCGGGCAAATCGACCACCGGCCGCATCGTGCTCGGGCTCGAGCCGCCCGATCGCGGTGAGGTGCGTTTTGACGGTGCCCCGATCGCGGGGGCGGGGACGCCGCAATGGCGTGCACAGCGCGCACGCATGCAGATGATTTTTCAGGACCCGCTTGGCGCACTTGATCGTCGGCTGCCGGTCGCCGAGCAAATTCGCGAGCCGCTCGACATTCACGGCATCGCGACGCCCACCGAGCGCGAGGCGCGTGTCAAAGAACTGCTACGCTCCGTCGAACTGACCGAGCAGCATGGCGCCCGCTACCCCGGCGCGCTCTCGGGCGGCCAGCGCCAGCGCGCCGTGCTGGCGCGGGCGCTTGCGACGCGCCCCGAATTTTTGGTGTGCGACGAACCCGTCAGCGCGCTCGACGTCTCGATCCAGGCGCAGGTGGTCAATCTGCTCGCCGATCTGCAGGCCCAGCTTGCGCTGACCATGCTGTTCATCAGCCACGATCTGCGGGTCGTGCGCCAGATCAGCAATTCCGTCGCCGTGATGTATCTCGGCCGCATCGTCGAATATGGCAGCGCCGACGATCTGTTCGCGCGGCCAGAGCATCCCTACACGCAAGCACTGGTCTCAGCCTCGCCGGCGCCGGGCCGCCGCAGCGCCGGCCGGATTGTGCTCGCCGGTGATCCGCCCAACCCGGCCGCGCGCCCCGCAGGCTGCGCCTTCCATCCGCGATGCCCGCGCGCCGTCGCGCGCTGCAAGACCGAGGTGCCTCAGCTTGCGTCGATCTCCGGCGACCGGCAGGTGGCCTGCCATCTCGTCGCGGGACCGCAAGCGCAGAGCCGGGACGCGGCGTGATGATCCGCTTCTTTGCGATCCGCATTTTCCGCGCGCTGTTGACGATCGTCCTCGTCGTCACCTTCGCCTTCGTCGTGTTGCGGCTATCAGGCGATCCCGCGCTGATGATCATGGGACCGGAGGCGCCGCCGGAGGTCATCGCAGCCTTCCGCAAAGCCTGGGGTCTCGATGCCCCCATCTGGATGCAGTACGTCGACTATTTCGGCGCCATCGCCAAGGGCGAGCTCGGCCGCTCCATGCGCGACGGACGACCCGCGATCGCGCTGGTGCTGGAGCGGATTCCCGCAACCCTGATGCTGACGCTGCCGGCTCTGTTCTTCAAGGTCGGCGTCGGCATCCCCGCCGGAATCTACGCCGCTCTGCATCGTGGTTCGGCGATCGACCGCGTGGTAATGATCACGGCGGTCGCAGGTTTTACCGTGCCGAGTTTTGTGCTCGCGCTCGTCCTGGTGCTGGTCTTCGCGGTGCAACTGGGCTGGTTGCCGTCGGGCGGGCAGGAGAGCTGGCGACATGCCATTCTGCCGGTGGCAACGCTCGGCCTTGGCGGCGCCGCGGTGCTGGCGCGGTTCACGCGCAGCGCGATGCTGGAGGTGCTCGGCCAGCCCTATATCCGCACCGCCTCGGCCAAGGGCGTGCCCTGGCGCCTGGTCGTGACCTCGCACGCGCTGCCGAACGCGGCCATCCCGACCGTGACGATCCTGGGCTTCATGGTGGGGACGCTGATCGCGGGCGCAGTCGTCGTCGAAAGCGTGTTTGCCTGGCCGGGGGTAGGGCGGCTCCTCGTCGTTGCCGTCGCCAATCGCGACCTCGCCGTCGTGCAGTGCATCCTCCTGCTCGTGGCCATGACCATGGTGACGTCCAATCTGATCGTCGACTTCCTCTACGGGTTCCTCGACCCGCGCCTGCGCGCCAAAGGGGCGCACGCATGACCGACGCGACGCTCAAGGACGCGGCCGTCGGCCGGCGCCTTAGTCTGCCAAGGATTCCGGTGTCCGTCGCGATCGCGGCCGGCTGGATCATTGCCATGCTGCTGGTTGCCATCCTCGCCGAGAAGATCGCGCCCTATGGCTTCACCCAGCTCGATCTGCGCAATCGAGCCGCGCCGGGCAATGTCGCGCACTGGCTCGGCACCGACGAACTCGGCCGCGATGTGCTGTCCCGGCTGCTCGTATCCATCCGCATCTCGCTGCTGATCGCCTTCGGCGCCACTGCGATCTCGGCGGTCGTCGGCACGCTGCTCGGCTTCCTCGCCGCGCATTTCCGCGGGATCGTCGAGCAGTTCGTGCTGATGCTTGCGGACTTCCAGGCCAGCATGCCGTTCCTGATCCTGGCGCTGGCGGTGCTCGCCTTCTTCGGCAATTCGCTGACGCTGCTCGTCGGCCTCATGGGCCTGTTCGGCTGGGAACGCTACGCCCGCATTGCGCGAGGGTTGGCGATCTCGGCCAACGCGCAAGGGTACGCGGCCGCTGTCCGGCAGCTCGGCGCGATGCCGTCGCGGATCTATCTCAGGCACATCCTGCCCAACATCGCCTCGACCCTGATCGTCTCGACGACGCTGGTCTTTCCGGAGGTGATCTTGCTCGAATCCGGCCTGTCCTTCCTTGGCCTCGGGGTGCAGCCGCCGATGACCAGCCTCGGCAACATGGTCGGCTACGGTCGCGAATATTTGACGCGGGCGCCCTGGATCATGCTGGCGCCGGCCACCACGATCGTAGTGACGACGCTGTCGGTCTCCGTGATCGGTGATTGGCTCCGCGACCGGCTCGATCCGACGCTGCAATAGCTCCGCGCCAGGATTGGCGCCTAGCTTGAGACTAACGGCGTCCTGCCGCGCCCGAGCGCGAATTGACCGACCGGGCCCTCAACATGGAATTCCAGCTCCGTTATTTTTGCGAACAGATCGATGTTGGTGGTCCCGATCGCGCAGCCACCGAGGCCCATATCGGTTGCCGCCAGGTAGAACGTCTGGAGGAGGGTGCCGACGTCCTTCAGGATCAATGAATAGGCGATGGCGCTGTACTTCCAGGAGATCCGGCCAAAGCGCGCGGCGATCGTGATCAGGATCTGCGGCTGGCCGGGCGCGTCCATGGCGAACTGGGCCGCCATCGCCTGGGCCTGAAGCTGTTCTGGGGAAGCGTTGATCGCGACAAGCGCGTGGCTCCCGGCATCGTAATGGTAGAGCCCGCGCGCAAGCCCCTCGCAGTTGATGACGGTCAGGTACAATTCCAGCTCATAGGCACTGCCAGCCGACGGATACGGCCTTGTGCTGTAGGCGACCTCCGGCGCTCCGTCGACATGCGGGTCGCTCTTCCATTCGGACAGCACGCGCGCGGTGGTCTCGAGAAACTGTGCGAGCTCGCCGAGCGTGATGGGATTATGATCGTCGAAATCCCGGGTCGAATGGCGCTCGCGCAACAACGTTGCGAACGGGCAGTTTGGCTCCGGGCCGGAGAATTTGCGCAGGTCGATCCTGCGGCCGGGCCAGGATGGACGCACCGCCGGGAGCGGCGGAACGACGCCAGCATAGGTGTAGGCGGCGCCGACCGGATTGGCCTGCCGACCCTCCGTGCTGCGGGTGTGAAACACGAGATCATGGAAATCCCAGAGCACGAGATGGCCGTCGCCTTCATCGAGCCGCAGGCCGTGTCCGTCTTTCGCGTCGAGCTTGAGCAGGATCCGGCAGTCCAGCAGCAGTTCAAGCAGATGGAGCATGGAGGAGGCCGCCCGATCGAGCGTGCTGATCTTTCGCGGCTGCGACAGTGCGGCAAGGGTCGCAGCGATGGCGGGATCGCCGATCCGGAACAGCGCACCGGCGCGCGGCGATTCCAGCACCATCTCGCTGCCGCGCCGGCGCAGATAGGCAAAGCGCGATAGGACGACAAGATCCCGGTTGCCGAGTTTTGCGCGTTGCGGCCAGTAATCCGCAAGCTGCGGCTCGATGACGACGAGATCCTGCCGGCCACGCGGGGCGGAGAGGCGGTATTCGAGCAGCCCATGCCGGGCCAACCGACGCACCAGAGCATCGACCTCTCGGGCGAGGACGCTCCTGCCCGCAAAGGATTCGAGCGGAAGACCTGTGACCAAGTCCTGCGCGCGGTTTAATGCGGGTTCGCTGAAGCGGCCGAGATTGACGGAATAGTCACCCAGGGACGCTGCAATGCTCCCGTCCGATTGCAGCTGAAGCGAGAAGCCGTGGCTCAAGCGGGCGGCTATGGCCGGCGCGATCTTCCGGGTCGGCTTTTTCTGGGGAGCGCGCACCAAGGAGCAGCCCCGTCAGGTGTGTGGGAGGAACGTTGTCAGCTCGCTTTCCAGCCGCGGCCGCTCCAACAGTCCGAGCTTCAACGGCACGTCGTAGAGGCGGCCGGGCGCGAAGCGGCGATAGAAATGACGCAAGCCTGGAACGACCACCCTGACGACGGGTACCTCGACATCGGGGCGCGTCTGATCGAGCACGAGGAAATCATAACCTGCGCGTGCCGCGATCTCGACGCAGGCGATGACCTGGTCGCGCGTATTGTCGTGAAGCTCCAGGCTCGGCGCCGGGGGGACGATCGGGCGATCGCTGGGTGTCAGGAACGGATAGTCTTCCAGGCGCAGCGGCGTGACGCCGTCCAGTGTCGGCTTCTCGCCGCTCTGGCCGCCCATCATGCCGACGGACATGAACTGGGTCAGCTCGGTGAGGGCGCGCAGCAGGGCTATGCGGCGGTCGAAATGCGCGCCGGAGCCGAACTCGATATTCTCGTGTCCATTCTGCATCCAGTGCATGATTGCCACGTAAGTCGGAATGCCGAGATCACTGGTGATGTCGAGCACCCACAGCTTGCGCCCGGCTTCCGCAAATTGGGCCTGGAGGTCCTGTACATAGAAATCGTCGAACTGCTCGAGATCAACTTCGGCGCGCTGCACCCGGTTGTACCACCATATCGCGTAGGCATCGCGCTCGACCAGTTCGAGAAACCCCTGGACGATGGCCTCATCGCGGGTGTTGCCGGCCGCACAGCCGTTGGAATCCGTATGAAAGCCGCCATAGAAAAAGTACAGCAGACCAGTCGGCAAATATCTGAAGCATTTGTCGCGCAGTGAAGTGACCGGCGACCACTCGGTCTTGGTGGAGGGATCGAAGGGCTCGGGAACCGGATGGGAATCGTCCGGCTCCTGGAGAAACCTGGTCTTGAACTGCGTCTCGCTGAAGAGCTGGACATCGTTGGGAAGCAGCGCCTCGCCCGGCGCGAAATCGGCAAAACGCCGCATCATCCTGATCTCGTCGCCCTGGAAGATGCCTGAATAGCGTTCGATCGACTCCATCAGCGCGCTAGCCTCGCCCTGTTCGGCGGTCGAGCCCTTGCCAAAGCTGCCGCCGCTCAATCCCGACCTGAGCTGGTCGATGCTGCGGGCCGGTGCGGAAAAATTGTGCTGGGCGAAATAATTGGTATTCATCGGCAGATCGGCGTCGATCCGTTCAAGCCTGGTCACCACGCCTGTCAGCGGGCTCACATGCTTGCGGAAGCGTGACACCGTGGCCCGCGATGTCACGGTGCGATATCCACCGCTGGTCATGACGAGCCTCTTGCCCTCGGCGATCTCGACCAGGGCTGGAGATCGACGCGGATTGCTCAGCTTCTTGCTGCCGCAGGTTGGACATTGCGGGCGTCGCGCGACGTAGTGCTTGGCGATGGTGGCACCGGTCAGATCGAAGCTTGCGATGTGATCGCGCAAATCGGTGCGAAAACCCGAGGCGATCGCCTTGGCGATCTCGACGGCTGCGAAATGGATGCCGGTCCGTCCGACACTCTCGCGGACAAGCGGCGATAGCGCGACCGCACGCGCCGGTCCCCGATCAAGAAACCCCTTGATCTCCCGGTTGCGGATCATGCGATCGAACAGGCAGGTCCAGCAGGCGCTCTCGCCCGGTTTGAACACGGGCCCGACTAGCGGAAATGCGCCGGACGGCTGTACCAGCAGCCAGCGCGACTTGCCGGTCACGCGTTCCTCGTTCAGTTCAGCGAGCCGCCGGTCAAGATAATCGTTCGCCAGCGTGATCGTGAGCTTCGGCGAGCGTTTGGCGATTTGAACGCCGAGCTTGCTCAGCGCCGCGGTCAGCTCCTTGGCACCTTTGACGTCAATCGACTCGACCCGGACGGAGCAATCGCGAAGATTTTGTTCCGCGACCTCCAAAGACAGGCCGAGGCTTGCCCAGAACCCGCCGACGGCCTCGTCGAATGCTTGCGGGGTTTGCGCAACGACATACCGGCGATCGAGCAGTCGCGTGATCGCTTCCTCGATCTTGTCGGCCGGGAAGCGCTTCGAAAGCTGGCGAACGATCTCCGGCCTGGCCTTGCCCTGCTGTCCGATCGCGGTGGCCAGGGCGCAGTAGAGTTCGCCGTGCAGGAAGAACTTGCGATCCTCGGAATAGAGGCAAACCGCACCGGGAGGCAGTGCGTAGGCGGTGAAGTTCGGTGCAAATCGCAGAAAATCCTTGCGGATCTGCCGTACAACTCGGGTCTTGCGGTTGCCAGTCATCGAGTCAGCACGCTGATCCTGCTACTCAAGCAATTGGCCGGACCTTGTTTCAAGGCCGGCCAATGACTCATTTACTGTGAACACACGCCAAGGCCTAGCACCAGCGGCAGCGGCCCCATGATGCGCAGCAGCCTGCGCATGTGACGACGGCACATGATGCGCAACCTACCACACCAACGGCACAGCCGGCGCATCGGCAACCGACGCCGCATCGGCAGCCCCGGCATCCCCGACAGCCGCCGCATCCGCGACAACCGCCGCATCCGCGCCAGGCTACCTGCACGCGGCCACTCAAATCTTCCTTGTCGAAGAGATGGAACGTGGCGAGGCTGACATCTGCCATTTCCTCTTCGCCGAGCATGATGGCCTGACCTGGTCCGAAGTTCGGCACATGTTGTGTGTCAGGTGTCGGCGCGACCGACGCTGACGCGCCGCCCGCCAGCGAAAACGTCAACCCTGCGGCTCCTAGTGCCGGCATGGTGACCTTTGTGACTCGCTTCTTCTTTTTTGAAGATTGCTTCGCCTGCCGCATGGTCGACCTCCGAGCATTGCAAGAAGCATCCCAGCCGCGGTAAGTCTACGCCTTGAAAATAGGGCAAGCAAGAATCGCGCGCACAAAAACATGGCGCTGCACGTTCAGGATGTATTCATCTTCATGAACGCGATCGGCACGTCCCGTTGACAGAGCGCATCGCCTTCTACGCACTGCGCGCGTCCAGCCTGGTGCAGTGCCGCAATCGCACCGAAGCTTGAACGGAGAGATCGGCGTGGCAGATCAACCGGGGGGGTTCGCTTGGTTTGAGCTCCTGACCACGGATGTCGCGGCGGCGGGCGCATTTTATCGCAAGACCATCGGCTGGCGTTTGAAGGATGAGACCACTCCTGAGCTGGCTTACACGGTGCTTCGTAGCGGCGGCACGCCGGTTGGCGGATTGATGGATCTCCCGGAGGAGGGGCGGCGATTGGGGGCAACACCGAGATGGATCGGTTATGTCGCCGTCGTCGACCTCGAGGGGACTGCCGCGCAGGTCAGGCATCTCGGAGGCACGATCTTTGTGCCGCCGACCGACACCAATATTGGCCGAATAGCAGTCGTCGCTGATCCCCAGAAAGCGACGTTCGGGCTGATCGAGGAACCCGGATATGGCCGATGGAAACCCGGCCGGATCGACGAGCCGGGGCGCGTTGGCTGGCACGAACTGTTGGCCGCCGACCGAACCGTGATCTTCGATTTCTACAGAGAGCTGTTTGGTTGGCAGAAGGTCGATGCTCAGACCGATCCGGCGGACCTGTATCAATTGTTTTCGGCCGGTGGGCAGACGGTCGGCGGCATGCTCACAAAATTTCCGAGCGTCGCGCAGCCGAGCTGGCTGCATTACTTCAACGTCGACGACATCGGCGCTGCCACGAAGCACATAAGTGCTGGTGGAGGCCGGATCCTCCAGGGTCCGATCGAACTACCCGATGGCTGCTGGATCGCGCGATGCCTCGATCCCCAGGGCGCGCTGTTTGCACTGCAGGGTGGGCGAGGTCAGACAAGCATTGAGCCATCCTCGGCCTCGGAAGTCGGATGGTCCGCCAAATGGGGCGGCATGGCCTCGCATGGGCGAATGGTGCTGCCCAAGCCGAAACGATAGCTGGAGTGTCAGTTTACCCGCGCCGGGAGCAGGGGACCCCTGCGAATGCGGCCGTTTGACCCATTTTCGCCAAGTTCCCGTTGCGCTGGCGGGACCCCTGCGGTATCCGGCCGGAAAGGTCCGGGCGGAAATAACCCCGCCCC
Source organism: Bradyrhizobium arachidis (assembly GCF_024758505.1). Classification (NCBI taxonomy): domain Bacteria; kingdom Pseudomonadati; phylum Pseudomonadota; class Alphaproteobacteria; order Hyphomicrobiales; family Nitrobacteraceae; genus Bradyrhizobium; species Bradyrhizobium arachidis. The sequence goes on from NZ_CP077970.1 coordinate 4,846,728, forward strand.
TTCAAGCACAAGGACGGAAACCGCCATGCCAGCCTATCGCTCCCGCACCACCACCCACGGCCGCAACATGGCGGGCGCGCGCGGCCTCTGGCGCGCGACGGGCATGAAGGACGGCGATTTCGGCAAGCCGATCATCGCGGTCGTCAACTCCTTCACCCAGTTCGTCCCCGGCCACGTCCATCTGAAGGACCTCGGCCAGCTCGTGGCCCGCGAGATCGAGCAGGCTGGCGGCGTGGCCAAGGAGTTCAACACGATCGCGGTCGACGACGGCATCGCCATGGGCCATGACGGCATGCTCTACAGCCTGCCGTCGCGCGAATTGATCGCCGACAGCGTCGAGTACATGGCGAACGCCCATTGCGCCGACGGCCTCGTCTGCATCTCCAATTGCGACAAGATCACGCCCGGCATGCTGATGGCGGCGCTGCGGCTCAACATCCCCGCCGTGTTCGTCTCGGGCGGTCCGATGGAGGCCGGCAAGGTCAAGCTGCACGGCAAGACCCACGCGGTCGACCTGATCGACGCGATGGTCGCGGCCGCCGATTCCAAGGTGAGCGACGAGGACGTCAAGGTGATCGAGCGTTCGGCGTGCCCGACCTGTGGCTCCTGCTCGGGCATGTTCACGGCCAATTCGATGAATTGCCTCACCGAGGCGCTCGGCCTTGCGCTGCCCGGCAACGGCTCGGTCGTGGCAACCCACGCCGACCGCAAGCGCCTGTTCGTCGAGGCCGGCCACACCATCGTCGACATCGTGCGCCGCTACTACGAGCAGGACGATGCCTCGGTGCTGCCGCGCAACATCGCGAATTTCAAGGCGTTCGAGAACGCGATGACGCTGGATATCGCGATGGGCGGCTCGACCAACACGGTGCTGCATCTGCTTGCGGCCGCTCATGAAGGGCAGGTCGAATTCACCATGCGCGACATCGATCGCCTGTCACGACGCGTGCCTGTGCTCTGCAAGGTCGCGCCGTCGGTCGCCGACGTCCATGTCGAGGACGTGCACCGCGCCGGCGGCATCATGGGCATTTTGGGTGAGCTCGATCGCGCTGGCTTGATCGATACCTCGGTCTCGACCGTGCACGCACCGACGATGAAGGACGCGCTGGAGCGCTGGGACGTCAAGCGCTCGAAGAGCGAGGCCGTGCGCACCTTCTATCGCGCCTCTCCCGGCGGCATCCCGACGCAGGTCGCCTTTAGCCAGGAGCGCCGCTACGACGAGCTCGACACCGATCGCGAGAAGGGCGTCGTGCGCGATCTCGAACACGCCTTCAGCAAGGACGGCGGACTTGCCGTGCTCTACGGCAACCTCGCGCAGGACGGCTGTATCGTGAAGACCGCCGGCGTCGATGCCTCGATCCTGAAATTCTCCGGCTCCGCGCGCGTATTCGAGAGCCAGGACGCCGCCGTCGAGGGCATTTTGGGCGGCAAGGTCACAGCCGGCGAGATCGTCGTCATCATCTATGAAGGCCCGCGCGGCGGCCCAGGCATGCAGGAGATGCTGTATCCGACGAGCTATCTGAAATCGATGGGCCTCGGCAAAGCCTGCGCGCTCGTCACCGACGGCCGCTTCTCCGGCGGCTCCTCGGGCCTGTCGATCGGCCACCTGTCGCCGGAAGCCGCCGAGGGCGGCAATATCGGCCTCGTGCGCACTGGCGACCGCATCGCGATCGACATCCCGAACCGCAGCATCAGCCTCGAGGTCTCCGACGAGGAACTGGCAAAGCGCCGCGCCGCGGAAGAGGCGAAGGGCGATGCCGCCTGGCAGCCCGCCAACCGCAAGCGCAACGTTTCGACCGCGCTGCAGGCCTATGCCGCGCTCACCACCAGCGCCGCGCGCGGCGCGGTGCGCGAGGTGAAGCGGCGGACGAACTGAACTGAGCAGTGCGAGCAGGGCGATTGCATTCGACTCTCTCGCGCTTGTTCGCGGAGGCTTCCGAATCGTCATGGCCGGGCATAGCCGTCCGAACGACGGCGTCGCTTCCGCTCGCCTATGTTCCGGCCATCCACGATCTCTCCTACAGCACGAAGAACGTGGATGCCCGGGACAAGCCCGGGCATGACGAGCTTGGGGTGCGGGTCTGCAACTGACTCTCGATGGTCAACAAATCCTTACATACGAGCTGACATTACGCGGTCGCGTTAAGGATGCCGCAACGAACTTCCTCGCGTCTTGATTTCGCGACGTATACTGCGCCCGGCCGACCTTCGGATCCAAAAATCATTTCGGGCAACTGGGGCACCATCAACATGTCTCGTACGATCGCTATTGCTTTCACCACGGCGCTCGCCGCGCTCTCCATGACCTCTGCGGCGTCCGCTTGCTACAACTGCTACCAGCCGGCGCCGTGCGTGACCTGCTACCAGCAGCAATACGTGCCGCCGCAGTACCGCACCGTCGATGAGACCGTCATGGTGTCGCCGGGCTCGGTGGTCGCGCATCGCACGCCGGCGCAGTACCGCACCGTGATGGTGCCGCAGACCGTGATGGTCGCGCCCGAGGGCGTGCAGTACGAGCGCATCCCGCCGCAATACGCCACCCGCCAGCGCGTCGAGATGGTCTCGCCGGGCTATTCCTATTACCAGCCGGTCGCCCCGCGCTGCGCGAGCTGCGGCTATTGAGATTGAGCATGATCCGGAAAAGTGTGTAGCGGTTTTCCGAAAGATCATGCTCCGATAAAGAGGATAAAACGAGGCCCGGAACGGAGGCGAATCCAACCGGGCCTCGTCACCAGCGGCACCCTGGGAGGCGCCGCCGATTCAGGTATTGCGAAAGCAAGAGCCGGGCAACCTAAGCCGGTGACCTGACGCGGGCCTGACAAATCAAACAAAACAACACGCAAGCCGCCTGAGCGCGGGCAAGTTCGCGTTGCCTTCGCAGGCCGCCTGCGTTAAGCGACTGGGATTCCGGCAACGGAAGGGTGGCCGAGTGGTTTAAGGCACCGGTCTTGAAAACCGGCGTGCCCGCAAGGGTACCGTGGGTTCGAATCCCACCCCTTCCGCCAGGACATTGTTCTCCTCTGTTCGCAGTCGTTCGGACTCCACAGCATAATCAGTGGCTTGCGTCGAAGAGCTGTACTTCGCAGTTCGCCACCGCTCCTCCAAACCGGGATAGCCAAGACATTGGACTGTCAGCAATTTCCGACAGTCCGCCTGAGGTTCGCGTGAACAGCTACGGTTGCGAGCTACGAATCGACCCGCCCAAACTTGGGACTACGTCCGACCTGAAGAGCAGGGCAGGGCAATTCGCAATCCGTCAAAATCGCCCTAGTGACTGAACACCTGCGATAACGTCCGATTAAGGTGTGGCCTCCCTTGGGCCAATTCCAGACATCGCGCCAAATCAGGTCTCGGCAAGTCGATCCTGCACTCAACGCTCTTGAGCGCACTTACGACGCGTCACGACGATATGAATCGCATAGCGAGCCGTGCGGGGGAGCGATCTGACGAACATTCGCGGAGACGCGGGGCTGGGAATTTGAGCTTGCTTGCGCTGAGAGCGGCCCTTTGCTTCCTGGCTACCAGCCGCGAATGATGAACCTTGGTCCGCCGTATCGGCGATCGTAGTAGCCGGGACCAGCGTAGTAGTTGTAGCCCCGGCCGGGGAAGTAGCTGGGGTCGTAGAAATAGCGCAGCACGTAGCGCGGTCCCCGGGTCCGCCAGCAGCGTCCATAATACTCGTTGCAGACCAGGCCGACCTGGTCGACGTTGGAAACTTCGGCGGAGCCGATCGTCGTCGCGCTGAGGGGGGCGGCGGAAGCGGCAGACGCGAGCAGCGCGGCACCGAATGCGCCCGGCGCGATGGCCTTCATGGAGTTATCCCTTCAGTTGGGCGAGTGGCGTTCGGGACTCAACCCTGGCCGCGAGCATCGAACTACTCGACGGATGGTGTTCGACTGTCTCTCGACGAAGACGCATGGCTTCTGGGAGCGGCGGATCAAAAGTTGAGCTGGAGCAGTCCGAACGCACCATGCGCGAGCTTACCCGTGCCGCCGACGTTCGTTGAATAGTCCCAGTTGGCGGAATATTCGACGGCGATTTTCAGCCCGTCCATCACCCACTCGCCGGCGGTGAGGAACAGCCGGTGTTGCGGGACGAATCCGATTCGAGTCGGCACGCCGTTTTGCAGAATCAACACGCCAGCCATGTCCTTGCTGCCGGAATATCCCAACGAGATGAAATCACCCTGCGCGCCAATCTCCGTCACCCATGGATTCCAATCGAACTGGTAGGCAACCGAAGCCTGCCATGTCATTGGCGTCATGTTCCTCGGAATGCCGAGCCCATCGATGAACTGAGCTGACCGAAGAGCGGCGTTCACCTCGCCAACAACCGCGAACGGGCCAAAACTGGTTTTGACGCTCGCGGCCACTCCGGGAACGCGTCCGATCTCCGGCAGGAATGGCAGGTAGGACGCATGCAGGAATCTGCTTTCGAACACGGAGGTGTCATAGTCGACATGGAAATCAAGGGTCCACGGACAGATCAGCGACGTCTTCAACTGCTCATATGGCAAGCCGCAATGGCCGCTCGTGCGGAAACCAAGTGTAGCGTTGTAATCGTCAATTTTGGTGCGGCCGGGTATGATGCTGTCGCTGCCCCTGTACGTCATGACCGAGCCATAGAAGGGTGCCGGCTCGAGCGGGGGGGTCACCGGTAGCGGCTTGAACGGCCGCTGAGGAGGCGGGGTGTAGCCCATCCAGCGCGCGATCTGCTGAACTGCCGGTGCGACCACCAGCGGATTGACCTTGGGAACGACCACAGGCGCGGGCAGCGGTCGCAGAGGAGGGGTCGGCCAGGCGAATTCCAAACCTCCTGCCGTCTGGCGGTTTTCAAACACCTCGGTCGTCAGAGGGGTGCCGATCGAGAGGGTATCCAGACGTGCGACGCCGGTTGACGTACCGAAATGCAGCGTCTCGACCCCGAAGCGGGCAGCTATCGGGAATTGCATCAAGTCGCCGACCAGAATGTGAGTCCGATCAAGCGTGAAGCGATCAACGCCGGTGCCGGGGACGTTAGGCACGACGGGTTGGTTCCCGGTCGGAAATATCGCGCCGGTGCCGCTGTCGAAATGAAGTACCAATGCGCCAGTCAGCCAGTCGCTCAGCTTGATATCGAAGTCGAGTTCGGCTGTGCCCAACTGCAGGTTTTCCTGGGTGGGGCCGTTGAAATTGTTTGTGCGCGAGGCAATCCCTTCGACGACCCCGCTAAGGGAGAGGTAGTTGTTGATCTTCGGTCCCGTCTTGTTGAGCGTATCTGCGATAATCTGTCGTGTCGCATTCTCCTGTGCGCCCCAGGCGATCTCCAGGTCGTTCACGCGTGCTGCGAGCGGCCTTTTTGCTCCTGCTTCGGTCAAATCCGGAGCGGGCAGGGCGGCGGCTGATGCCTCGGCGGGCCGCGCTGGCTTCACCTCAGTTGCGGCAGGCGCCGTTGCTGTTGCGCCGGGTATCGCGCGCTCACGCGGCGCGCTGCGCTTTGGCGTTGCCGCTCCTTCCAGCGCACTGAGACGCTCGGACAGCTTTCGATTCTCCGTCTTCAACTCCCCAAGCATCCGTCGGAGAACTGCGATCTCCTCGCTCTCCGCAGCGGCTGCATAAGAAGGGACAAGCAGGGCAAGGCTGAAGAATACTGGCGCTCCGCCAACGATCAACCGACACATGACGTAGGGCCGCCGACCGTCCATCGTCGACTCGACCGCTCTGATTGCTTTCACCTGCCGTTGCCGTCCGGATCCAGCAACGAACTCATCTCGTTTGCCAGAGTTCATGCGCGGTCTCCCCTCGCTACTGGGCCAACTCGCTCACAACCATTTCGTGCATACAGAGAAACATGCATAGTCAACGTTTCATCCGTCAAGTCGACAACAGACAACAGAAGAAGTCGTTAACGGAAGGGCGTCGATGGCGCTGAGACAACACTAATCACTCTGGCGGGCAGTTACCCGCGTGCGAGCGAATTGGTCTGGCAAGTGCCGTCAAATCCATCTCATCAGGAGATTTGCAACGTGGAGTAGTCGGATGATGCGAGGGACGTAACCCAATTTGGTAATGCCCCCTAACCGAATGGGTAGCATTGCTTGCCCCAGTTGGCCGAACCTGCCCAAAAGTATGTGCGTCAAAATGTCTCGCAGGGTTTAGTCAAGCAAAGGCCGTAATATACGACCCCTTCAGTGCACGCGCAAAAATTTTGCGGATAGCGCCAGACAAGCTGCGGTTCGCGGCATTCCCAAGGGGAAGATGATCGCGGTTCCCTGCGAACGAGATGGAAACCAGAGCACCTAGTAGTTCAGCAGACGTTTGCAATCGGAGTTTGATTACAATCGGAGGTAAAAAGAGGGGGCGAGAATGTTGTGGCTCATTTCCTCTAGCGCGCGTTTGCGTACTCTTGTTGTGGCTGTCGCTGCTGGCCTGCTGATCTTCGGCGCCATCGGCATCAGGGACAAGCCGTTGGATGTTGTCCCCGAACTTGCGCTCCCCTCGCTCACTGTGAAGACGGAATCGCTTGGTCTCTCTAGCGCCGAGGTTGAATCGCTGATCACAGTGCCGCTGGAAGCGGATCTGCTTAACGGCGTCCCTTGGCTTCAGCTCATCCAATCGGAATCGATGGCGGGACTCTCGACAATCGAAATGATCTTCGCGCCCGGCACCGATCTGATGAAGGCGCGCCAGATGGTGCAGGAACGACTGACGCAGGCGCACGCCCTGCCGAACGTCTCCAGCCCGCCGGTCATGCTGCAGCCGGTGTCCTCAACCAGCCGAGTGATGAATATCGGCCTGAGCTCGAAATCCGTCTCGCTGATCGACATGTCCATTCAGGCGCGCTGGAACATCGCTCCGCGGCTCGCCGGCGTTCCTGGAGTCGCGAACGTTTCGATCTGGGGGCAGCGCGAGCGGCAGGTGCAGGTGCTTGTAGATGGCCGAAACCTGCTGAAGAAGGGTGTCAAGCTGGAGCAGGTGATCAAGACCACTGGTGAGGCGGTGTGGTCGTCGCCGCTGACCTACCTGAACTCATCCACGCCGGGCACTGGCGGCTTCATCGAAACACCGAACCAGCGGCTCAGCATTCGCCACCAGCTGCCGATCTCCACCGTAGGCACCTTCGCCAAGGTGCCGTTGAGCGGCACGACGGTGCGCGTTGGCGACGTTGCCCTTCTTGCTGAAGGGCATCAGGCGCTGATCGGCGATGCCATCGTCGGCGAAGGGCCGGGCCTAATGCTGGCCATCGAGAAGTTCCCCGGTTTCAACACCTCGGACGTGACGCGCGGCGTCGAGCGCGCACTCGACGAACTGAAGCCAGGGCTCCCCGGCATCGAGATCAACACGGCGATCTATCATCCCGCGAGCTTCATCGAACGTGCGACGCGTAACCTGAGCACCGCCGCAACTATGTCGGTCGTTTTGGTCGTGGTCGTGCTTGGCCTCCTGATTAGCAGCTGGAGGGCGGCCGCTATCGCGCTGGCCGCCATTTCGTTGTCGTTCGTTTCGGCCGTGCTGCTGCTGCAGGCCGCGGGGATTTCGCTCAGCATGATGGTTATCGGCGGGCTCTTGATGGCTTCCGGCGTGGTGGTCCATGACGGCATTCTCGACGCAGACAATCTGCTGCGCCGGCTACGGGCACCTCGCGACGGACAATCGAGGTTCCTCGTCCTCGCCCGAGCGATGCTCGAAACGCGTCGGCCGATGGTCTATGCGTCATTGATCGTCGTGCTCGCGTTGCTTCCCGTCTTGTTCATGCAGAGCCGGTCGGCGGCATTCTTTGCGCCGATGGCGTGGGCCCATATCGCCGCCGTGTCCGTCTCGATGTTAGTGGCGCTGATCCTGACCCCTGCGCTGGCCGCGCTGCTTCTCGTCAATGTCGAACAGAATGCGAGGGGTGATAGGCCGATCGAACGATGGGCCGGAATTCTTGATCGGGTGGGCGACCCCGTCACCCGCTGGCCGATCGCCAGCATCGGCGTCGCCGTTGCGGCAGCGATCGCTTGCGTTGCGATCGTGACCCCTCTGGAACGCAACATGGTGCCAAGCTTCAAGGAGACTGATCTTCTTATCGAGTGGCAGGGGCCGCCTGGCACCTCGCTCCAAGCGATGATGCGCTCGACCGAGGGCTTGATCCAGGACCTCAAGCAGATCCCGGGCGTGCAGAATGCGCACGCCAATCTCGGACGCGCGCTGCTTTGCAATTGCGAGCACGCAACCGACGTGAATACGGGGCAAGTGTGGGTCAACATCGATCCCAAGGCGCACTATGAAACCGTGGTCGATGCCGTGGAAGCCGCCGTCACCGCCTATCCCGGAATGCGCGGGCAGGTCGGGACATACCTGTCGACCAGGCTGCGTGAGGCGCTCACCGGCGATCCGGATTCCATCACCGTGCGCGTGTATGGCAAGAGCCTCGATGTCATTCGCATCAAGGCCGAAGAGATCCGCGCGGCCATTGCGAAGATCCAAGGCATCGAAAACGCCCGAGTCGAACTGCAGGTCGAGGAACCCGCGATCGAGGTCAAGGTCGATGTCGACCGAGCGGCTGATTTCGGCTTGAAGCCTGGTGACGTCCGCAGGGCGACATCCGCGCTGGTCGGTGGCATCACCGTCGGTGCGCTGTTCGAGGAACAGAAGGTTTTCGACGTTGTCGTCTGGGGGCGCCCGGAACTGCGCGACAACATCGAAGACATCCGGAATCTGATGATCATCAGTGAGAACGGGTCTCAGGCTCGCCTTGCCCAGGTGGCCGACGTCCGGGTTACGCCAGCGACCAGCATTATCCGCCGCCAGGGAGCCTCGCGCCGCATCGACGTGCTGGCAAAAGTGGATGAGCGGGCCCTCGGCGAGGTGGCAGAGGACGTCGCCAGGACAGTCAAGCAGGTTGCTTTCCCGTTCGAACATCGGGCCGAGGTGCTGGGCGAATACAAGGAACAGGGTGCCACCCTGCGGTCGATATACGCTTACGTAGTGGCGGCGGCGGTCGTGATGTTCCTGCTCATGCAGGCGGTGCTCCGTAGCTGGAAACTCACTGCATTGTCGCTGCTTGGTGTCCCGATCGCGGTGCTGGGTGGCCTGGCGGTGATCCCGGTTACCGAGGAGGGTACCCTCTCGCTCGGCTCGCTGATGGGCCTGGCGGCGGTGCTTGCGTTGACGGTCCGACAGGGTGTCGGTCTCGTCGCCCATTTTCAGCATCTGCAATTGAACGAGGGTGAGCCGTTCGGTGCGGCGCTGGTGCGTCGAGGAGTTCGGGAGCAGTTCCCGAGCATCGTGACATCATCGATCGCGACGCTCGCTCTAATGCTTCCGTTCGCAGTCATGGGCGACGTCGCGGGACTTGAGATTGCCCACCCACTCGCGGTCGTCGTCTTGGGTGGGGTTGTCACCGCGACGCTTGGAACGTTGCTGATGCTTCCAGCGCTCTACGTGCGGTTTGCAGCCGGCTGGATTAACGACCGCATCGATCTTGAGATGGAGACCGCGTCATGATCACCGAGCGGCTCCTTTCAATTGCGATCAGGAAGGATAAACGTGTCATGGCCCACTTAGGTATATTGGCGGCGGCGATGTCTGCCGCAGTCCTCGCGACGTGCTGTGTCTCAGCTCTGGCCGCGGAAACGACGGGCAACGCGCCTGCGCGAGTGGAAGTCACGGCCGACGCTAAGATCAAGAAGATAACGCTAACGCCGAAGGCGGCGCAACGACTCGGTATTCTGATCGACGAGGTGCGCGCGGACCCGTCGGGGCGGCTCATCGTCCCCTATGCATCGGTTCTCTACGACCTCTCGGGAAAGACGTGGGTCTATATCAGCGCCGAGCCGCTCACCTTCGTGCGCGGACCGGTCGAGATCGACACGATCAAGGGCGACAATGTGTACCTGAGCGACGGGCCGCCGGTCGGCACGAAAGTGCTCGCCGCAGGGGTACCGCAAGTGTTCGGGACAGAGGTGAAGGTAGGTCATTAGGTTGGTTGTCTCCATGACGGCTAAGGCCTGAGGGGGATGTCTTGCGATGATGAAGCTGGTCATAGCATCGAGTCTGCGCTTTCGTTATTTGGTCCTCGCCCTCGGCGTGGTGCTGACTTGGTTTGGCCTGGTGCGCCTTAAGGACGTGCCGGTAGATGTGTTTCCGGAATTTGCGCCGCCGCGCGTCGAGATCCAGACAATCTGCCTTGGGCTCTCATCCGCCGAAGTCGAGCAACTTGTCACCGTGCCGCTGGAAAACGCGCTGAACGGCGTTCCGGACATTGATGTGATGCGTTCAAAGTCGGTGGGGCAGTTGTCGTCGATCCTCCTGATCTTCAAATCCGGCGTCGACGGCATCCGGGCACGTCAACTCGTCAGCGAGCGCATGGCGCTCGCGTCCAAGACCCTGCCGACGTGGGCGGCGCCGCCCTTCATGATGCCGCCATTGTCCTCGACGAGTCGGATTATGAAGATCGGCATCACCTCGCAAGACAAGTCCGTTATGGACCTGTCGATGCTGGCCTATTGGACCATCCGGCAGCGGCTGCTCGGCGTTCCCGGGGTTGCGAACGTCGCGATCTGGGGCGAGCAGCTCAAGATGCTCCAGGTCATGGTGGACCCGAACAAGATGGCGGCGGCGGATGTCACGCTCGACCAGGTGCAGGAGGCGGTTTCCGATGCCCTTGACGTCGGTCTCTTGCGTTATTCCCGCGGCGCGCATATCGGCACCGGCGGCTTCGTCGAAACACCCAATCAGCGCTTTCAACTGATCTTTGCCGCGTCCGGCGTGACACCCGAGACACTCTCCAAGGTGCCGGTGACGACCAAGGACGGCAAGCCGCTGTTGCTGAATGAGGTGGCAAACCTTGTCTATGCACCGCAGGGCATGATCGGTGATGCCGTCATCAACGATGGCCCGGGGCTGATGCTCATCGTCGAAAAATTCCCCTGGGGAAACACGCTTGCGGTTACCCGCGGGGTGGAGGATGCGCTGGAGAAAATGAAGCCGGGTCTTCCGGGGGTTGAGATCGATACGACAATCTTTCGACCGGCAACCTTCGTCGAGGACTCCATCGACAATCTGTCACGGGCATTGTTGCTGAGCTGCCTGCTGGTTACGGGAATTATCGTCATCTTCCTCTACGAGTGGCGCACCGCGATCGTCTGCATCGTCGCCATTCCGCTGTCGCTGCTCGCAGCCGCCCTGGTCCTGTTCATGTCGGGCGCGACCGTCAACACAATGACGCTGGCCGGCTTCGTGATCGCGTTGGGAATCGTCGTCGATGACGCGATCCTCGATGTCGAGAACATCATGCGACGCCTGCGTCTCGCGCGGCAGGCGGGCGATGTGCGGAGCACGGCGCGCATTATTCTGGACGCTTCCCTCGAGGTGCGCGCGCCGATCGTCTCTGCGACCCTCATCGTGGTCGCGGCCGTGGTGCCAGTATTGTTCATGCAGGGTCTGACAGGGTCGTTTTTCAAGCCTTTGATTGGAGCCTATGTGCTCGCGATCGCGGCTTCGCTCATCGTGGCGATGACGGTGACGCCGGCGCTTTGCCTGATCCTGCTGGACAACGCGCGGCTCGAGGGGCGCGAATCGCCGCTCGTCGTCTGGCTGCGGCGCCACTACCCGCCGTTGCTCGAGCGTGTCACCCGAACGCCGCGTCCGGCCTTCATCACCGTCGGCGCCGTGACACTGGCGGGGATCGTCGTCTGGCCGTTGCTCGGGCACTCACTGCTGCCGTCGTTCAAGGAACGCGATTTTCTGATGCACTGGGTCACCTCGCCCGATACTTCGCTGCCTGAGATGTTGCGCATCACGACCCGGGCAAGCAAGGAGCTGCGCGCCATTCCCGGGGTACGCAATTTCGGCGCACATATCGGTCAGGCGTTCGCTGCCGACGAGGTCGTCGGCGTCAACTTCGGAGAGAACTGGATCAGCATCGGCAAGGATGCCGACTACGACAAGACGCATGCCAGGATCGACGAAATGGTGGAGGGTTATCCGGGCCTCTACCGCGATGTGCAGACCTATCTGAAGGAGCGCATTCGCGAGGTTCTGACCGGCGCCGGGGAGGCGATCGTCGTCCGCATCTTCGGCCCGGATCTCGACGTCCTCAGGAACAAGGCGGAGGAGGTCCGCGCGGCACTCGCCGATGTTCCCAACCTCGTCAACCTGCACAAGGAGCTGATCGTCGAGGTGCCGCACATTCAGGTCACGCTGAAATTGGAAGAGGCTCAACGTTACGGCCTGAAGCCGGGCGATGCCCGCCGCGCCTCTGCGACCCTGATGGCCGGAGAGGAGGTCGGCGACATCTTCCTCGAGGGACGCACCTATGACGTCCAGGTATGGACCCCGCCGGAATTCCGCCGCAGCCTCGACTCTGTGCGCGGGATGCAGATCGACACGCCGACGGGCCAGCGCGTGCGGCTGGAGCAGGTGGCCGACGTCAGCATTCAGCCGACGCCAAACATTATTAGGCGCGAGGCGAGCTCTCGCCGGATTGACGTGGAGGCGAATGTCCGGGGCCGCGATCTCGCCGCGGTCGCCCAGGATGTCCAGGCGCGGCTGGACAGGCTGTCGTTCCCGCTCGGCTACTACGCGGTGCTGCAGGGCGAATATCAGGAACTTCGAGCCGCTCGCGCACGGCTAGAAATGCTTGGCGTGCTGGCGCTCGCGGTCATATTCGTGCTTCTGCAACAGACGTTTGGCAGCTGGCGGCTGGCAACGCTCAGCTTCCTCACGCTTCCTTCAGCGCTGGTGGGCGGTGTCCTGGCGGCGTGGCTAGCAGGCGGAATCGTTTCCCTCGGCTCGTTGATCGGCTTCCTGACCGTGCTCGGTATTGCGGCACGCAACGGGATCATCATGATCAACCACTTCCAGCACCTTGAACGCTACGAGGGCGCAGTGTTCGGCATGGAGCTTGTGCTTCGCGGGGCAAACGAGCGGTTGCGCCCGATCCTGATGACGACTGGAGCCGCCGGGCTCGCCATTCTGCCGCTGATCATTTTCGGCAACTTGCCCGGCCATGAGATCGAGTATCCGATGGCCGTGGTCATCATGGGCGGGCTCGTGACATCGACGCTGCTCAATCTGTTCATCTTGCCTGCGCTCTATCTCCGTTTCGGCCGTGGCACAGTTGAGCCGGCGATCAATCTAACGGGTCCGGAACCGGTACAGGGGAGAGCCTGATGGCCGAGCACGGGACCAGATTGCGTCGGGAGACCTTGGCCGTCGTTATGGCTCTTGCATGTCTCACGCTTTCCCACAGCGGTGTCACGGCACAGAAGGGCGGTGCCCCCGAGGTCAAATTGGAGGCCTTCGATCGCAATAATTTCGAGAACTCGACCAAGATCGACAACAAATGGTTCCCGCTGCAGCCGGGGATGCAGATGATCTATGAGGGGTTCACGCGAGAGGAAAAGACGCGCGTTCCTCATCGCGTGGTGCAGACAGTGACGGACCTCACCAAGCTCGTCAACGGTGTGCGGGCCGTCGTTGTATGGGATGTCGACTACAAGGACGGCGAGATCCAGGAATCGGAGATTGTTTTCTTCGCGCAGGACAAGGATGGAAACGTCTGGCAACTGGGAGAGCTAGTCGAAGTCTACGAGGAAGGGGATTTCGTCGGCGCCCACGCCTGGATCGCCGGCCTGGAAGGTGCGAGTGCCGGAATCATGATGAAGGCTGACCCGCAGCCCGGGACGCCCAGTTATTCTCAAGGCTACGCGCCGCCCCCGATCAACTGGTCGGACCGCGCCAAGGTAGACCAGGTGGGTCAGAAAACCTGTGTCCCGGTCGGCTGCTACAAGGACGTCCTGGTGATCGCGGAGAGCAGCACGAAGGAAGGGCCTGACGCCCAGCAGCTCAAATACTACGCACCTGGGGTCGGCTACATCCGCGTTGGCTGGAAGGGCAAGCGGGAGAAATTGCGCGAAACCCTGGAGCTCCGCGAGGTCGTCAAGCTCACCCCTGATGTGCAGGCAAAGGCGCGCGCCGAGACCCTGGCAATTGAGAAGCGCGCTTATCTCTACGGTCGCACGCCGCCCGCTGAACTGGCGCAAGGCGAACGAGCACGGGAGGCCAATGAACGATGAGCCAACGGTCCATTAGTGTCGGCTCCTCACGACCTGTCGCCGTGCGACGGGTCCAGAAGCCGTAGGAGTGCATCAGGGAGGGCGACGTGATCACCAAGCACTGCCACAATGGCTGGTTCGCCGCCGCCGCGGCGCTGTCGGTCATCGCCTTCCCGATGAAGACGCTCGCGGCCGAGAATGGCAAGTTCGAACAGCTCTCCGTCTATCTCGAACGCAACATTCAAGACAAAGACGCGGAGATGAAGTTCGAGGTGACAGGCGCAAGTGACGGGTTCACCGCGCTGACGGTTTCAGGGCCCGGCGAGCGAAAGGTCGTCGACGTCAGGACTCCCGACTCGAAACTGGGAATTCGCAAGCTGACGATCGAGTCGCCGGAACCGGCTGATGACCGCATCGTCAAGGCCGACTTCCCGGCGGGCGCGTACCGTTTCGAGGGAAACACGAGCAAGGGCGCGCGTCTGCGCGGTGAGGCACAGCTGAGCCACACTTTTCCCGAGCCGGCCGCGTTCGAATTTCCAAAGGCTGGCCAAAAGGACATTCCCGCCGGCGACCTGACCTTGCGCTGGTCCGTGCCGAAGGGGATCGAGTCCTGCGTCATCGTTATTGAGCAACCCGGCTCGCCCTATGAAATTCGGGCACTGGTGCCGGCGTCGACAAGAACCTTCACGGTACCCAAGGGATTCTTGCGTGCGGGCCAAGCGTACACACTCGCGATCGGTACGGTCGCGAAAGACGGCAATCGCTCCTTCATCGAAACCGACTTCACTACGGCGAGGGGGCGATGATTGCATTCGACTCGTCATCATCAGATCGGCCCGAGACGAACCGGCGATATCTTGAGGCCAGCTTCCGCAACCCCGGGCGGCGGCCGGACCTGCCGCCCGTACCTGAGGGCATCGTGATGGTGGACATAAAGATGAAGCCAGTGGACCGGTGGTCTTGCCTATTCGTCCGTTTGCGTGCCGCGCTCGCCACAGCCGTCGTGCTGTCGGCGGTCGGATTTGTGCCAGGCGGCGCCGGGCATGCGGCCGAGATCAAGGATGCGCCGCGCTGGACCAAGGGCAGCGACTTCTCTTCGCTGAAGGATTGGAGCCTGAAAGCCGAGCAGATTGTCCCGCACGGGGTCAATCCGCTGTATTACCCGATTACGCCGGGCCACAAGCATGCGCTCGAGCGGCCCGATCACCCGGACGGCAAGTATCGCAAGGAGACCGTGGTCCTGAACACCACGGAGGATTTTGACATTCGTGGCATTGGCAAGTTCAAGACGTCAGTCGTGCAGGATGAGGAATATCTCGACGGCGTCCTCACCCAGCGCACGCTCAATTGGCTCGCCCTCGACAAGGCCACCAACAATGTTCATTCGTTCGGCGAAGTGAGTTGGAAAATCACGGACGGCAAACCGAGCTTCACGGGCACATGGCGTGCCGGCGACCCCGACGGCGACGGCGTCGCTGAACCGGGTTTGTTGATGCCCGGCACCTTCAAGGTCGGCGAGCGCTACATCTTCGCCGGCAGTCGGAGCACGGCCTATGGCGGCGCCGAGAACATGGAAGACGGCCTTCAAATCACTGTCCCTGCAGGGACGTTCAAAGGCTGCGTTCGGGTTCGCGAGCAGGGCCTGATCGACCTGAAGGACATCAGCGACAAGGTCTGGTGCCCGGAGGTCGGCATCGTGAGCGACACTTCCGACGGCAAGCTTGTCATTTCCAACGCGCTTCCCTCGAGCAATCAGGCCTCCAACGTCTCAAGTATCGGCAAGCTGCGCGACAGGCCCGGGAAGCAGAAGGCAGCCGCGGCGACGAAGATTACGGCCGAAGAGGCCAAGAAGATTGCGCTGCAGCGCGTGTCCGGAAAAGTCACCGACGTCACAATCGAGAGGAAGAAGGGCAAGAACGTCTATGTGGTTGAGATCCAGACGGGCAGCAGCGAGGTAGACGTCCTCGTCGACACTGAGACGGGAAAGATCCTTGGAACGGAATGACATGGAGACAAGTCCGCGCCGATGGTGACAGCACAAGATCGGTCGTGCCGACTGAACGGCATGCGAGTCCGGTACCTACTCTGTTGGAGAGCACCATGAAGGAGATCATTTTCGCAAGCCCGCTCGCCGTCCTCCTTACGCTATCCACGGCCGCCGCGCAGACGCAGGCGCCAAAGGGCCTTGGCACCGAGGAATTCGGCATGTCGCCACGCGAGCTCGTTCAGGCAATCGAAAAGACCGAGCAACTGATCGCACGCTGCATGACCGAGCAAGGCTTCCAGTACGTGGCGGCCGACCACAACACCGTGCGGGCGGGTATGTCGGCGGACAAGATTCTGCCAGGCCTCAGCGAGGAGGAGTTTGTAAACCGCTATGGTTTTGGCATATCGACCTTCTATACGGGTCTGCCGCCTCAGCTATCGACCGGCTATAGTCCCGCCCGCGTCGGCCTCGGCGAGCGCAATGTACAGATTTTCCGCTCGCTTTCCCCGGCCGATCAGGTCGCCTACAACCGCGCGCTGCTGGGTGAGGAGGATTTGAACTCCACCTTCGCGGTCGCGCTGGAGAACGAAGATCTGTCGCGCACCGGTGGCTGCACGCGCAAGGCGGTGGCAGAGATGTTCAAGCCCGACCAGCTCAAGGCCAGCCATTACAATCCGCAGGACGCGCTGATCAACAAGGACCCGCGCATGAAGGCCGCGCTTTCGTTTTGGCAGCGCGAGATGAAGAAGGCCGGATACGAGTATGGTCACCCGGACGAGATCGAACCCGACCTGCGGAACCGACTGAACGCTCTGACCGAGGGTGGCAAGCTGTTGGTTGCCAAGATGTCGACGGACCAGAAGACCGCTCTGCGAAAACTGCAGGATTTCGAACGCGGGGTGGCGGTCAAGAGCTTCAAGATGTCGGAGGAGGTGTTGAAGCCGATCGAGGAACGAATCCAGGAGGAGATGTTTTCCCGGAAGGTGCAATGAGATCGATTGCTACATCAATTTGCTGGTCTTTCCCGGACTGGCGGCTGCAGGTAATCTCCCGTCGTGGTCGGTCATCGCGGCGGGGGACGACGCAGTGCTCTAGCGAGCATGGTTCGTGCGATGCCAGTGTCGGGGAGGATTGGGCATGGTCGCGAGCCGGGTGAATGTTCTCTGGGGCATCCTGGGCCTTGTTGGCGGCATGGCACTTGGTGCCTGGTACATGGGTTCCAGGATCCAGTCGCCGGCAGAGGTTGCGGCTCGCACCGCGCCGCCCGAGCCCTCCGCGATCCTCGTGCCCGTGGAGTCGCGTTTGCTGAGTTCAGACGTTGTCACCCGGGGTACGGTCCGCTTCGGGCTTCCGCAGCCGATTTCGATCGCGCCTTCCACCGTCAAGGGTGGTGCGGGATTGATCTCGTCGCTGCCGCGGCCAAACACGCAGTTCAAGGAAGGCGACGTGATCATGTCCGCGTCTGGCCGTCCAGTCTTCGTCCTGCGTGGCGCGGCTCCGGCCTTCCGCGACATGTCGCCGGGAACGAGCGGGGGCGACGTGCAGCAGTTCGAGGAGGCGTTGGCCCGACTCGGCTTCGATCCGGGACCAGTTGACGGCAATTACGATCAAAAGACGTCCCTTGCGGTTGAGCGCATGTATCAAAGGGCAGGGTGGGACGCGTTCGGACCAACGCGCGATCAGCGCGCCGCCGTGGCCGCGCTTGAGCGAGACTGGTCGGATGCCTCGCGAAGCCGGCTTGCTGCCGAGAGCGCGCGCGACACGGCCGTCAAAGCGGTCGCCGCTGCGCGCGCGATTGCGGATCAGAACATTCGCCAGGCCACGATCGACAGCGCGGCGCGCTTTGGGACCGGCCGGAAGCTGGCGGACGCACGAACCGGCAAGTCCCTCCTGGTGGAAACTGAGCGTGCCAAGGGCACATATTCCGCCGCCATGGCCGACGCCGATGTCAAGACGCAGATGGCCGACCGCGCTCTGGTCGTTCTTGATCCGCGCCAGACCGAGATGACCAAGGCAGCCGCCGAGGCCAAGTTGAGAGTGGCGCGCAGCGCGCAGCGCAAGGCGCGGCTGGAGGCAGAGCTTGCGATCGACAGTGCGACGCGCGAAGCCAGTCTGGCCGACGAACGGATTAAGGCCGCCGAGGGCGCCGTGCAGGCGGCGCGCCTCGAAGGCGAGCGCAGCGTGCGAGCGGCGCAAGAGCAGCAAACGCTGGCCGAATTTGACGTCAAGGTCGCAGCCGAGCGATACGAGCGGCTGGACCGCGAGCTCGCGGCGGCGCGGGCGAAGCTCGGCGTCCAGGTGCCGGCGGACGAGGTGGTGTTCATTCCGTCGCTGCCGATCCGCGTCCACGAGGTGACCGCCTCCGTTGCCGGCAACGCGTCCGGGCCGGTGATGAGTGTGACGGACAACGAA
This sequence comes from Bradyrhizobium arachidis, assembly GCF_024758505.1. Lineage (NCBI taxonomy): Bacteria > Pseudomonadati > Pseudomonadota > Alphaproteobacteria > Hyphomicrobiales > Nitrobacteraceae > Bradyrhizobium > Bradyrhizobium arachidis. The sequence continues at coordinate 4,865,147 of NZ_CP077970.1, forward strand.
CTCAGCATCGACTCGCAACTGCCCATCGAAGCCGCACCACTGGTGAAGCCCGGAATGAAGGTCGCCGTTGACGAGCAGGCGCTTGGCATCAAGGCGAACGGTGTCGTTGACACGGTGGCGAATACGCCCGGCACGCGCGGCGTGGATGGCTACCACTTCTATCTCGGGGTCAAGGTGGAGAGCACGCCGGTAGCCTTGGCGGGTTTCTCCGTTCGCCTCTCAATTCCGATCGAAACCACCAAGGGCGCGGTCATCGCGGTGCCGACGAGTGCGGTGTCGCTTGCCGCCGACGGAACATCGCGCGTGCTGATTGATCGCGGCGGCCACCAGGAATACGTCACTGTGCAACCAGGACTTTCCACGGGTGGTTATGTCGAGGTCAACGCGCCCGATGGGCGGCTCGCCCCAGGTCAGATGGTGGTGGTGGGCTACAAGACGGCGGAGCCAACGACGATGAAATGACGTTCACCGCAACCATACGCCGAGCCTCGCCGATCGAAACGGTTTCCACCGATCCCGATCATGTGCTCGACCTGCGTAAGGTGTGCAAGCAATTCGGGACCGATCCGATCGTCAACGCGTTGGTCGATGTCGATCTCGTGGTGCGGCGCGGAGAGTGGCTGTCGATTACCGGCCCGTCAGGCTCGGGGAAATCGACACTGTTGAATATGCTGGGCTGCCTCGACCGGCCAACCAGCGGAGAGTTCCTTCTTGACGGTATCGAGACGACGAAGCTGAGCGAGAACAAGCGGGCCGGACTGCGCAGCCGGCGCATAGGGTTCATCTTCCAGTCGTTTCATCTCCTGCCGTATCGGACCGTCCTCGAGAACGTCATGCTGGCGGAAGTCTACCGCCGGCACGCCGGACAAGGGCGGCGCGAGCGGGCGATGGCGGAAATTCGCCGCGTCGGCCTCGCTCATCGGGCGGATTTCCTGCCTTCCAAATTGTCGGGCGGCGAACGGCAACGGGTAGCGATCGCCCGGGCCCTGATGGGCTCGCCGAGTTTGCTGCTGTGTGACGAGCCGACCGGCAATCTAGATTCCAAGAACACCGAATCGATCCTCGACTTCCTGACCGAGTTGAACAAGGAAGGAATGACGATCGTCGTCGTCACGCACGACGAAAACGTGGCGCGCCGCAGCTCGCGGCGAGTCAACATGAAGGACGGTCAACTCCTTGGTGGAGGCGAGCCGTCAACATCATCTCCATCCAAGCCGCGCATTGCGGCGTCGGGAATCACGACGCGGGACCTCATCGCGGAAGCAATCGCTGGTGCGATCGCGCGGCCGGCCCGCATGGCCCTAACTGTGCTTGGCATCGTGATCGGCATGTCGGCGCTCGTCGCGACCGTCGGCCTCACGCGAACCGCAGGCAACCGCATCATCAGCCAGTTCGATCAACTCGCCGCCACCGAACTCTTCATTTCGGCACGGCCAGGCGGCGCCACCGGCACGATTGATCCGCGTGCCATTCCGTGGGACGCGCCGGAGCGACTCGCCCGGCTGAACGGTGTGGTGGCCGCAGGTCTGCTGAGCGACGTCAATGTCCACGACATGCTCGTCAGCGCCTCGCCCGTGATCGATCCGGTCAATCAGACGGCAATCAGGCTGGCGGTGCGGGCGGCCTCGCCCGATCTGCTTCGCGCCGTGCGCGGCGAGCTCGCCTCGGGACGGTTTCTGGACGATGGGCATTCTGTCCGCGCCGACCGCGTCGCGGTCCTCGGCCCCGATGCCGCGCGCCGCCTGGGCATCGGTGGGGTCGAGCGGCTGCCCGCGATCTATGTCGGCGATGAACTCTACCTCGTGATAGGTGTCCTCCGCGATGTGGTGAGAAAGCCCGAACTGCTCGGCTCGGTCATCATTCCCGAGGGCACTGCGCGACGGTATTTCAGCCTCTTCGGGCCCGGCCTCGTTGTCGTAGAGACGAAGATTGGTGCAGCGTCCCTGATCGCACTTCAGGCGCGGCCGGCGCTGCGGCCGGATGATCCGCGCGCCCTTCGCGTGCAATTGCCTCAGGAGCCGCGACGCGTGCGCGATGACGTGCAAACCGACCTCAATGTCATGTTCCTGCTTTTGGGTGGCCTCTCGCTCGTGGTGGGCGCGCTCGGGATTGCCAATATTACACTGGTGGGCGTGATGGAGCGGACGGCGGAGATCGGATTGCGCCGCGCCATTGGTGCGACGCGCCGGCATATCGCGGCACAGTTCCTTGTTGAGAGCGCGTCCATGGGGATTGTGGGAGGACTGCTTGGATCCAGCATCGGCGTTATGATCGTCGTTGGCGTCTCAGCGTACCAGGTCTGGACACCGGTGCTCGATCCGCTCGCTCCTTTGCTGGCGCCTGTTGTCGGCGGCGTGATCGGTCTTCTGTCCGGAGTATATCCCGCCTCGCGCGCGGCTGCGCTGGAGCCGGCCGAAGCGCTCCGGGTCTAGTTCAGACATCCAGGAGGAGTTTGGCGCGGCCCGGTCCGAGTTTGCAGCCCGCTCGAAGACGCCGAACGCGCAGGAGAAGTCATTGATGGAGGTGCGCGGATTGCACCCGGTTCGCCATCTCGGAGGGAAAGTTAGCGATTGATCCGACCGACGACATCACGCCGACAAAGGGCGGCATGAAGAGCAGTGGCCACATGGACGTGGGAGCCGCAGATGGCGCTGTATCGCGGAGTAGTAGCTCAGACCGTAGGTTTTTTGGCGGGAGAAAACGAAAACCCCAAGAACATCAAGAGAGTTGACCGGACACCCCTTCCGCCAGGACATTGTTCCCCGTTATCGGAGGGGAAAATAGCACGGTAAGACAGTTCTATGCGGAGAGACGGGTCTCTTCATCGATCGCCGTCTGGAGCGCGCGGCAGACGCGGTCGACGGCCTGCTCGGGCATGTTGGTGTGGAAGGGGAGGGCCAACGTGCTGGCAGAAACGCGTTCGGTGACGGGAAACTGGCCGCGCTTGTAGCCGTAACGTTCGACGAAGAACGGCTGAAGGTGGATTGGCGGGAAATAGTGTCGGGTCGGGATGCCCATCTCGCCCATCCGCGCCGCGATATTGTCCCGGGACATCCCGGACTCCAGCCGCACGATGTAGACGAACCAGCTCATTCGTGTGGCGCCGGCGGTCGGAGTGAGCACTCTGACGCCGGCGATGTGCGCCAGGCGTTCGCCGTACGTCTCGGCAACCCGGGCGCGCCGGGCCAGCAGATCCTCGATTCGCGAGATCTGCGAAAGGCCGAGCGCCGCGCTCATTTCGTTGAGGCGGTAGTTGAAGCCGAGATGATGATGCTCAAGCCATTCGTTGCCCGCGCGTCCATGGTTGCGCAAAGCGCGCAACTCGCGATCCCAATTCGGATCGTCGGTGACGATGATGCCGCCTTCGCCTGTCGTCATCTGCTTGTTCGGGTAGAAGGCGAAGACGGCCGCCTTCCCGAATGTGCCGACCTTCCGTCCCGCGAATTCGGCGCCGATCGCCTCGCAGGCGTCTTCGACCACGGTCAGTCCACGCCGATCGGCCGTCCGGCAAATCCTGTCCATCCGCGCCGACCGGCCGAAAACGTGAACCGGCAACAGAGCAGTCGTGCGATCGGTCAGCGCGGCCTCGACCGCGTCGGGATCGATGTTGAAACTATCCTCGTCGATGTCGACGAAGACGGGGCGCCCCCGCTCATAAAGGATACAATTGGCCGATGCGATGAAGCTGTAGGGCGAGGTGATGACTTCCGCACCGTCCTCCGCCTTTGCCGCGCGCATGCACAGATGCAGGCCGGCCGTCCCGCTGGCGACCGCGATCGCATAGCGCGTGCCGACATAATTGCGTACGGCTTCCTCGAACTCATCGATACAGGGGCCGATGCTCAGCCGTCCGCTGCGCAGAACGCGTGTCACGGCCTCGATGTCGCGCTCGGTGATATCCGGCTGCGACATCGGGATGTGAAACTCGCTCATCGCAGCCTCCGCGCCGGCGTGCCGGCCACCATCGTTCCGGCGCCGGCCGCCCTCAATCGTCTCATTACCGGTCAACGGCAGAGCGCTCCATGCTCTCGAACGGAACCCGCCATGATCCGCGGCAGTCGGAGAGTCGATGAACGCTATAGGGCCCCCAAGGCCGCTTGGATAGTGGCATCAACCTCTGCGTCGGCAAGGACGAGGGGGCGGGAATCCAAGCGAAGCCCGCTCCATCGGCGAAGGAAATCAACGCCTGCTGATGAAAGGAGCACGCCGAAAGCTCATCAGAGACTTTCAATCGGCAAAATCGTGTATGAACGGGTCGCATGATCGCCAATTCTGACAAATCCAGCGAAATCGATCCGCTTTCGGCCCAGAACGACAAGATATTACCGTCGGCGGCGGCCGAGCCTCTAAGGCGCGAATTCGAGACAATGCCCGGTCGTGGTGGGCTCAAAGTCTGCCATCTCGTCTCCTCCACCAACGGCGCGCGCTGGGCGGTCGAGCAACTCACCTGGTTGCGTGACCGCTATGGGCATGATGTCACAGCGGTCGTCAGCGGGCCGCAAGGGTCCTTGATCGAGATGCTCAGGGATGCCGGCATTCGGATCCACGTCGAGGAAGGCTTCGGCGTATATGACAGCGTCGCCTCCGTGCTACGGCTGCCCTTGACGGTCTGGCGGCTTGCACGCTGGCTGAGGCGCGAGCGGTTCGACGTCGTGCAATCGCACCTGTTTTTCGCGATGATCGCGACACGGTTCGCCGCCTGGTTTGCCGATGTCCCGGTGCGGCTCGCGATGTACGCCTCACCCTTTCACCTGGAGGTGCCGCGGACGCTGTGGATGGATCGACTGGCCTGGTGGATGGATACTCGCCTCATCGCATCCTGCCAGTACACCGAAGATATCTTTGCCCGTCTCGGCGTCGCTTCTCGGCGTCGCGCGCTGATCTACTACGGTGCGGACAATGACCAGTATGATCCGGAGCGGACGCGGCCGGTCGATCTGCGCGCCGAATATGGCTGGCCATCATCGACGAACGTCGTTGTGAAGGTCGCCTATTTCTATGCGAGGCTCTCCGACAACGATTGGGTGCCCGCGGTCATCCGCGGCAAGAGCCCGAAGGGATTCGACGACCTCATTGCCGCCACGCCGCGCATCCTTGCGGAATTCCCCGATACCAGGGTCGTTCTGGTCGGGAACGGCTGGGGCGAGGGCGGCACCGCCTACATGCAGGAGATGCGGCAACTGGTCGACGAACTCGGTCTTTCCGAGAAGATCGTGTTTGCCGGCTTCCGTCGTGACACGGCCGGCATCCTGCGCGGCGCTGACGTGGCGGTGCAGGCATCCCTCTACGAAAACATTGGAGGCGTCATCGAGTCGCTGATGGTCACGTGCCCCACGGTTGCGACTTCGGTGTGCGGCATGGTCGATTGTGTGATCGACGGAGAGACCGGCATTCAGGTGCGGCCATCCGATCCGGCCGATCTCGCGCGCGGCATCAAGGTCATGCTCGCCGATCGGGTCCGCGCCCGCGCATTGGCCGCAAACGGACACCGTCTCATGCAGGAGCGGTTCAGCCTTGCGCGCACCTGCAAGGATCTCGATCAGCTGTATCGCTCCGAGCGATCGGCCACGCGCCGTCGTTTCTATAATCCGCTCGTGAGCGTGGGGCGTTGCCTTGTCGGCATTCCCGTTCTCGCCTGGTTCGTGGGGCGCGTCGCCTACCGGGACTTCTATTTGCCGTCGCACTGGCCGAGCCATCGCAATCGGCTGCAGCAGGCGCTTGACATGTCCCTCGGTCTCAAGACCAACTGGCGCCCGTTAGCCGGACCGCCATTATTCGTGCCGCTGCGCGTTCGGTTGGCGAAATTCATGCCGCTGCGCATCCGGCTGGCGAATCGCCGCGTCACGGCACGTCTGTACCTGGCGCGCTGGCGCCTCGAATGGCCGATGTATGTCCGCATGTACAGGCAGCGCCTCGTTGCCGCGATCCTGGCCGTCGTCGCCCCGATCCGAGGACGCCTGATCACCGCCTGCTTTCGGTTGACGCGCTGGCGGCTCGAGGCGCCGATGTATACGCGCATGTACCGGCACCAGCTCGCGTCGTGGCTCGGCAGCCGCGCTCCCGGTTGGGGCGTGCTGCGGCGCCTCGCCGGATTGAAGCGGAGGTTGCTGCCAAAACCTCTCCTGGAGACAGCGTCATATGCGCCCGCGGTCGAACCGGCTGTTCGCGACGAGGTCAAATGATGCTCGGCCCGGTGAGACATCTCCTGCGTCCGGCGACGCAGCCAGCTTTCAAGCCCGGTGCGCAACACGGCGTTCCGTCTGCGCGGGCCGCTGCGCCGGAACTGGCGGGCATTCCCCGGGGTTGGCTCCCGCCGGGCAAGAAGGCAGCCGTCGTGTTCACGATCGACGATGTCCATCCGGGCACGTCTCGCGACAGCTACGAAGCAGGCGGCGATCTCGGGCATGGTCAGCTTCGCTTTCTGCTTCGCCTGCTTGCCACCCATTCCAGGCTCCGCGCCACGCTGTTCGTGACGGCAGATTGGCGCGCAAAGCTGCCCTCGGTATCGCGGCCTCGCATCATGAATGTTCCGGGACTGCGGCGCCTGTGGTGCGAATGGAATACGCTGCCCGCGGGCACAATGCGCATCGACAGATTTCCGCGTTTCGTCGAATTCCTGAAGGGCCTGTCAGGGGTCGAGATCGGCCTGCACGGATTGACTGACAATCGGCGGCGCCATCCGACCCACCTCGAATATCTCGATGCGAGTGAAGCGGATTGTCGCCGCAGTCTGGCACAAATTTTCGAGATCTTTCACGGCGCGGGTCTGCCGTTCGTGCCGGGAATGTCGCCGCCGGGTTGGCATGTCGGCCCCGAGCTTGCGACGGCCATGCGGGAGGCGGGACTGACCTTCGTCGGCTCCTCGCGCGATCTCGTGAGTCCCGTGCATCGGGGAGCGATCAGCAACATGAGCGGCCTCACCGGCACGTCGTTGATCGAGCCGCAATGGGTGTACGGCGGCCTCTTGAACTTCACGACGAACTACCAGGCGACCTCGACGATCGACCGGGCCAAGGCCATCGTGGACAATGGCGGCCTGCTCGCGATCAAGGCCCATGTCATCAAGAAGGCCGGAAGCCACGTTGCACTCGACGGGCTCGACGAGGAATATTGCGATCATCTGCACGTCTTGTTCGATTACCTGGAGACCGTCGGGGCCGATCTGTGGTGGACCAGCATGGGCGAGATCGCGGCGCGCTGCGTTGCCGCGCAAGAGGCTGAGGTCCCGGCCCGCGAGGCGAATGATCCGTGAAGATCAGCATCAACCCGGCCGGCTTTGAAGCCGAACATCTGTCCGCGTTGAACCGGTCGTTCGGCAACTGGGGCGAGGCGGGTCGCCTGCGCTGGTGCTTCGCAAGAACGTCCTCGCCGCTCCCGGCCGATGTCGTCGTCGCCGAACTGAACGGGACTGCGATCGCCGGGACGGGCATTTCCTATCGGCGGCTGATGACGTCCAGCGGCCGGACAATGCTGGCCGGCATTTTCACGGCGGCGTGGTCGTTTCCGATCAAGTCCGCCCGCGGCGCCTACATGCACGTGATGGCGGAAGCCACGCGTCGGATCGCTGAACGCGGCGGTGCCGTCGCGCTGGGGTTCATGCCGCAGAACAAGTCGAGCGGTCATCAGCTCCTGCGCGCGGGCGCGATGGCCGCCACGACGGCCTACGTCTCGATGTCGGGGCGGTCGCATGGGGAGAGGTCGAGCGGATTGAAGCCTTGCCTGCTGACGAGCGCGCTCGTCGAAGAGCTGTTCCGTCGCGCCAACAAGCGCGCGGAAGGGGGCCTGAAATTCGTCTATTCCGACATCGACGAGTTCGTCGACCAGTTTCTCGAGCGGCACCATCCGGTTCAGGTGTTCGTCGATGCAACGGATGGCTACTTCATCTTCGAGCGCTTGCCGCAGGCGATGAACCTGCTTGCGGCTCTGCCGGCCGATCGTGCTGCGCACCCATGGCGGCAGCACTTCGCGGAGGCGGCCCAGCTGGCGACCTCGCAGAAGTGCGGGCTTCTTGCCTATGCTTCGAACGAAGTCGTCGTATCCGAAGCTGTTGCGGCCGGTCTGGTGACGAAGCCCGGCTTCATGACCGTGACCATCGCGAACCCTTTGGCCCTGTCGGCCGCCTTGACCGCTCCTGCGGACGAGGACGCTGCCGCGAGCGCTTGTCTTGCGATGTTGAGGGTCCTTCACGTCGAGAACGGAGACCGGATGTAGGACGTTTCGGACCTTGTTCTTGATGCAAAGAGGCCGCCTGGAAGGCGGCCTCAGTCTTGGAAGCGCTGATCTAATTGCGTGTTGAAATAAGACCGCAGCCAACCCTAAAGCTGCGACCAGCCCCGGGTTCAACAATCGATCGGAAATGAAACGTTCTGCCCGGCGTTTGAAGGCTACCGAGGCCAGCCGGCGTCGGTCTTAACAAATGTCAATCCAATCAAAAAAAATCGACCAGCATTGCGCGCCCTGCGTGTTCAATAGTGAACTTAACGTACTGAGCACCTGATCTAGGCTGACCCGGCTTGGTTTACCCAAATACGCCAGGCAAACTGACGGCCCCGGCATAGGGGTGTGCTGGGGCCGTTTCCTTCCGCCATCGTGCGGGATGTGATGGGCGGTTGGCCATGTTTAACGACGCACTCTTTGATGAGTTGAGACAGCTGGAGCGCGATGTCGTCGATGCTGAGCGGCGGCTGGCCGAGCAGGAGGCGCTGATCGTTGACCTGAAACGGCAACATCAAGATGCCAGCCGCGCCCAAGTCGAACTGGAAATCGCCGAGCTGGAAATCATGCGCGAGAGCCAGCGGCAGCGTCAGCAAGACCGACAGCGGCTCCTGTCGCTGCTGCAACGCTAGAGGCCCGGCGTTGGAGCGGCTCCTGGCCTCGGCACCTGTCAGCAGTCGCACAAAAGTGCCGCCCTCGTGCGCTTCAGACCAGCCGCGTTCTTGCGCTTAGGCGGGGCGGGGCCGAACACTGGAACGAATACTCCCGGCGCTCTGGCGAGCTCATTTGGCACACGACCGGGAACGAGGGGGAGCGACTGCCGTTCCGCCAATCTGGGGCTTGGCTCCAGAGTGTCTGCACTTGCGGTCCCGGCGCCCGGCTGGGACCGCCTTTTTTTTGAGTCGAGCGAGAACGAAGGTCTGAGAGATTGCAGGCTAGACTTGATCAGGACCCGACCATGGACAGCGCCGAAGACGGCCCCAGCGGTGGGATTCGCTGGGGCCGTCCGGCTCCAACAGTCGTGCTTCGGTCCCGCATTTTGGAGATAAGTCCCGAAGCGCTCGGACAACATGCTTGTCTGTCGCGCGTTCCTTTTCGAGCCGCGACTATTCCTCGCTTTGCTCGCGGTCGTTTCGACAGGCCTCAACTTCCGGGCGACCGATCGCGCTTTCGAACACGGCGAGCTGAAGCTGGCGCCGCTCATGTCCGAATTGATCCTGCAGAAAACGACGATGCTCTGGAAGGTTTGCTTCGATCGCAAGTTGGGCGCGGGCGAACGGCGATTTGCCCGACGCGTCAAGCGCGATTCGTAAAATCCTAAGGCGCCGCGCCGACCGTCACGGCTACTTTGCATGGGGTTGTTTTCGACGTTTGGTTCGGCGCGGTCCCCTAGGGCCGGCTCACAGCCCTGCCGCCGCCCCATGAGGGCCTCAGCGCCTGCACGAGAGCGGCAAGCGCACCGGGCTGCGCAGCCGATCGGGCCTCGAGCGCTTCGGCCGCCATGCGGCAATCATTGGCGACCTTCAACAGCCCGATCCGGGCAAGGTCGAAGGTTTCGAGCACCGCCTGTTCCAGGCACACACGTTCAAGTCGGCGGAACTCCCTCAACTCTCTGTCCATGCGCGCTCTCCCCGAGGATGCACAAAGCAGGCGCGATTCTTCTTAACGAATGGTAAACTGCGGTCCGAGCCGACGTCCCGGAGCAAGCGGGCCTTTCGCGACAGGGCGGCTCCGGTTAGGATTTCGGCGCGTCTGGCAGCATCGTCTCTTCGGAATGGAGCTCGACCAATGACGACATTCGACAAGCGCGAGCAGGGGTTTGAAGCTAAATTCGCCCATGACGAAGAGCTGATGTTCAAGGTCATGGCGCGGTCGACCAAGCTGCTCGGGATGTGGGCGGCGGCCCAGCTCGGGCTCGGCGGAGGCGCGGCAGCGAACTACGCGACGGAGCTGGTGACGACCAATCTGGAGAGCCAGACCAGCGACGACATCGTCCGCAAGGTGGCCGCCGACCTCGCCGGCAAGGACGTGCCCGCCGAAGAGGTCGCGCGGAAGCTGCAGGAGTTTCAGCACCAGGCGCTGCAGCAGCTCGAGGCGAACGGGTAGGGGCTTTTGGCCGGTCCGTCAGTGATCGCGGCTTGGATTGCCGCGTGGACTTCCCTTTGGCGGATCGTGCGGGGCCTGCAGCCCGGCTTCGTCCTCGCGGTGGTCATCACGCTCGACGGCGCGCTGCAGCGCCTGTCCCTCGGCGACCAATTCGGCGTCGCCCACCATGTTTCCGATGATCCGCTTGGTGCGTCCTTCGACCTTCTCGTGAAATCGGGTCATCTGGCTCTCCCTTGCATGGGGGCAGGCGAGACCTTCCGTGCCCGGTGAATGCCGCGCTGATCGCTTCGTTCCGTCAGCGCGAAAACCATGCGGCGAACTGAGGAAGTTGCGCACTCCTGGAACAGGCGCCGAACGCAGAGGTTCGACTCCCGGCAGCAAAATCGACAGGAGAGGGCTGCTTGGACCTGGTAGCGATATCGGAAACGCTGGTTCGGCGGATGAGCGCGATCTCCGGGTTGACCGAAGAGGAACTCGCAGCGATTAGCGACCTGCCCATCACGGTCAGGAGATTTCCTCCCGATCACTCGATCGTGCGCGACGGCGACCGTCCGAGCGACTGCTGCTTGATTGCGAGCGGTTTCGGTGTGCGATCGAAGACGACGGCGAGCGGACAGCGGCAGATCCTGTCCATCCATATACCTGGGGAAATCCCTGACCTGCAGAGTCTGCATCTTCACGTCATGGAATGATCTCGTGACGTTGACCGAGTGTGTTCTGGGCTTCATCAGCCACACCGCTTTGCACAGCCTGAATCGCAGGCACCCCAAAATCGGCGAGCTGTTCTGGCGGGACTCGCTGATCGATGCCGCCATGTTCCGCGAGTGGATCGTGAACCTCGGCCAGCGGCCGGCGCCGAGCCGGCTTGCGCATGTCATGGCTGAGCTGCGTCAGCGGCTCAAGATCATTGGCCTGACCGATGGCCAAAGCTTTGAGATGCCGCTGACGCAGGAGCAAATCGGCGATGCACTCGGCATTACCCCGATCCACGCCAACCGCGTCATCAAGCAGCTCCGCGCCGAAAGCATCGTCGACATCAACCGCGGGCGGGTGACGATTCTTGACGACACCAAACTCCTGGAATTGGCCGATTTCGACGATCGTTACCTGCACCAGTCGCCCGATCTCTGAGCCGAACGCGATCCCGCACGGGATCGACTGCAAGTTCACATTAGTTAAGGACGGAAGCGCCGGTTCCACGCCACCATCGACACCTCAAACCGGGAGGCGTCGAGATGGCCAAGAGAAGTCGCAAGAAACAGAGCCTGTCGTTCGACGAACGCCTGCAACGCGCGGCCGATGAGGCTCGCGAAGCCGCCCGCAAGCTGCCGATCGGCCGCGAGCGCGATGCCCTCCTGAAGAAGGCCAAGCAAACCGAAACCGCGGCTCGCATCAATCTCTGGCTGACGTCTGCGGGCCTGCAATCGCCGAAATGACCCGTCGGCTGCCGGACCTCTCGCTATTCTGCGTGGTGGCGCGTTTCGCGGTCGCTCAGCCGGTCGACATAGGCGATGCCGATCGCCGAAACGATGAAGGTGATGTGGATGATCACCTGCCACATCACGCCCTGTTCGGTGTAGCCGGCGCGGCCCGAGCCGAGATTGCCGGCCTCGATGAAGGTGCGCAGCAGCGCGATCGAGGAGATGCCGATGATCGCCATCGCGAGCTTGATCTTGAGCACGCTCGCATTGACGTGGCCGAGCCATTCCGGCTCGTCGGGATGGCCCTGCAGGTCGAGGCGGGAGACGAAGGTCTCGTAGCCGCCGACGATCACCATCACGAGCAGGTTGGAGATCATCACGACGTCGATGAGCGCCAGTACGCTCATCATGATCTGCTGCTCGCTGAAATCGAGCGCGTGCCAGGAGAGGTGCCAGAGTTCCTTGACGAACAGCGCGATGTAGACGCATTGCGCGACAATCAGGCCGAGATAGAGCGGAAGCTGGAGCCAGCGCGAGCCGAAGATGATCATCGGCAGCGCGCGCAGGCGCCGGGAGGGAAGAAAGCGGGACGGGGGCGTCGTTTCGGGCTCAGCCGACATGCGGGCGATTTTCCACTCTTGGGTGTGACTCTTGGGTTTGACCTGGTTCCCATCTAGCCCGACAACATGGCTGACGAAAGACATGCCTCGCCTTATTGCCGCGCCTTGGCGTCGCGGCCGATGGCGCGGCATAGTGCCATCTTGGCGGGCGGAGCCTCTGTCGGAGGCAGGCAAGGATTGGGGCGAGATGCGGATCTTTTGGCTCGCGGGCACGATGATGGCCCTGCTGCTCGGCCTTGGCGTCGCAGACCTTGCCGCGCTGCCGCTGACGCCGTTTCGCTACGAGGAACAGGCGCAGCGCTATTGTCCGGGCGACAAGGTGGTGTGGCTGGATTTCAGGAAGGGCGTCTATTACCGGAAAGGCCAGAAGCTCTACGCCCAAGGATTCGACGGCAGCTTCGTTTGTCTGAACGAAGCCAAAAGCAGCGGCTTCCGCCGCTCGCTGCTGGGCGTGCGCTGAGCGCTATTTCGCGGTCGGCAGCTTCACCGGCACGTGCGGCGAGGTCGAGACCACTCGCGGACTTCCGTCGGGATAGGTGCGGCCCTTGATCAGCGATTCCAGGACCAGGAAGAATTTTTCGGCCAACATCTGCGTCACCCTCGTCGGTGAATGCCTCTTCGAATAAGTCGAGGCACGAGAGCGGGACATTCAATCAACTAAACGGGAGAAGGGCGGATACCGCCCAGTTATTCTCGCTGCAACGCAACAGCCGAATCCAAGACCTTGAAAGCGGGCATTCAGGCGAACGCCAGGACCACCAGGCTGGAGCAAAGCAGCACCAGGCCGCTTGCGGTCAATGCCAGAAAGCTGTCGGACACCAGGTCATGATTGCGCATAGGACACCTGTCGCTCTCGTCTTCAATGCTCGATCGGATTGATTAAAGTTTTCCGAACTTGCTCAATTGAAAGAGGTGATGCGTGTCGTCCCGCGCGAGGGCTTCAGGCTCTCGTGCGGTATCCTTCAAAGGCATGAGCCAGGAAGATCCCCGCGCTTACCAGGCCCATCAGTGCTGAAACCGTCTCGATCATCCCAATACTTTCGCAAACCACGTTGCGCCCCTGCACGGGCGAGAAAACGCGGACAACCTTGCACAGTCAAAAGGATTCCAGTGGCTTCCCTGACAATCGGGGTGGAGTGATGTTTTGGCGCAACAGCTTGTGCGAGACCGGGACAACAATTGCGGCGGCAACGGCCGGCTCCTCCGTAGATCAGCGGGGAGGCTGCGAAGGACTGGTTTACCATCTTGGCGCGATCGCGCCGCGCTCCCCATTTCCGCCGTGTTCGGGTTGCGATATCGTCGCCATTCCGAGCGGTGGTGGGCCGCTTCGGGCGATAACCGGCAGAAGGCCTTAATTGGGCACGCGTCCGGTGGAATGGTATTTGGGGCGAATGGGGATCCGACGGTCAGATTCGGTAATGCGGGCCGCGCGTGGCGTTGCGGCGGCCGCAACCTGTCTCGCGCTCGCCAATTGCGCGTCGTCCGGCAAGTTCGCAAGCCGCGTCGATCCGAAATATGGCGTCTCGTCGAGCCCCCGGGTGGTTGCCTGGGGCGACCCCGTGCCGAAGGGCGGCGGCACCTATCGCGTCGGCAAGCCCTATGTGGTGGCCGGCAAGACCTATGTTCCGGAGGAAGACTCTAACTACCGTGCCGAGGGCATGGCCTCCTGGTATGGCGACGACTTCCATGGCCGCCTGACCGCCAATGGCGAAGTCTTCGATATGACGTCGCTGACCGCGGCGCATCCGACCCTGCCGATGCCGTCCTACGCCCGGGTCACCAACCTCTCGAACGGCAAGTCGCTGGTCGTCCGCGTCAATGACCGCGGCCCCTACCACGCCAACCGCCTCATCGACGTCTCGAACAAGGCGGCTGAACTCCTTGAATTCAAAGGCAATGGCGTCGCGAAGGTCCGGGTCGAATATGTCGGCCGCGCACCGCTGGAGGGCTCCGACGACCGCCAGTTGATGGCGACCCTGCGCACCGGCGTTCCGGCACCGACACCCTCCATGGTCCGCGTTGCTTCGGCAAAACCGTTCGTTCCGGAGCTGGCCTCCTCGCGCGGGGCGATCCGAGGCGAGGTTCCGATGCCGGAGGGCCGTCCCTACAACCTCGGCAACACCTCGGCCGACGTCGCCTCGATCAACGCGACCTCGGAAATGTCGGCCTCGAGCCGCAGCCGGGGACGGGCGCTCCAGAATGCGCGCGCGGTGTCCTATGATCAGGACGGCCGCTACACCGCCGAAACCGGTCCCGCATCCGCCTATGTCTCCAGCGGCGCGGCGGAGGCCGCCGGCATCCTGAGCGGCCGCGGGCTCTACTGACCCGACGCCTCCTTTAGGAACTTCACCAGCGCGCTGTTGACCTCGTCGGGTTGCTCCTGCTGCACCCAATGGCCGGCGCCCTCGATGATCAGTTTGCGCGTGAGATTCGGCAGCACGAGCTCGAGCTTGTTGACGAGCTTCGATCCGATCAGGCCCGTGACCACGGCATCCTTCGACCCCGCGATGAACAGCGACGGCTGATGGATCTGCGCGTCCTGCCAGGGTGCGGTCAGCTCCCAGTTGCGATCGAGATTGCGGTACCAGTTCAGGCCGCCGCGGAAGCCGGACTTGCGATAGATCTCGGTGAAGTAGGCAAGGTCCGACTCGGATAGCCAGGCCGGAAGCGGCTCGGTGTTGGTCGCGTGGCCGAGGAATCCCTTTCCCTCTTGCACGAACATGGCGCCATCAGGATCGGCAAGGCCGCGCCCGCCGAGCACGGTACGCATGGTACGGGCGACGTCGCGCTCGAGCTCGGCCTCGGCCACGCCCGGCGTCTGAAAATACTGCCAGTAGAAATTGGTGATGCCGTTCTGGCGCAGGAGGTCGAGCGGTCTGCCGCGTCCGCGCAGCGGCGGCGGCACGCTCAAGCCCGCCACGGCCGTGAAGATGTCGGGGCGGAACAGGGCGGCGTGCCAGGCAACCGGCGCGCCCCAGTCGTGGCCGACGACCATGGCCTTGGTCTCGCCGAGCGCCTGCACCAGGCCGACGACGTCGCCGACGGTGTCGAAGATGGAATAGGCCGAAACGTCCGATGGCGACGCGCTCTGGCCGAAGCCCCGCATGTCGGGCGCGACGACGTGGAAGCCTGCCGCCGCGATCGCGGGAATCTGGTGGCGCCAGGAGTAGGACAGTTCCGGCCAGCCATGGCAGAGAACGACAAGTGGCCCCTGGCCTTCCTCCCGGACGAAGAAATCGATCCCGTTGGCCGTGATCATGCGCGAGGAGGACATCGCTTTTCCGCCTTGTTTCAGGGGTTTGGTCTGATTTCGTGACGTGTCACGATAGGGACCTCGACCGGGCCGCGCAATCTCCGGGTGATGACGCGGCTCCGCGTGTTGTTTGCCCCGGTTCCAACTGTTAGAACGCCGCTCTCAGGGCTTCGCCATGGCATTTCGCGCTCTTCAAATCCGCCGACCGGGACAGGCCGCCCGGTGGCTCGCGCGCGGGCTCGTCGCAGCCGCCGTCACCGCGAGCCTCGGCTGGGGCGGGATGCTGTACGCCGCCAATCAGAGCGTGCAGGGGGCAGTCAAGAAGGAAGACGCCGGTTTCGACGGCGACGCCCCGAACGCGATCCTGATCGAGGCCACGAGCGGCAGCGTGCTGTTCGAGAAGAACGCCGACGAGCTGCGCGCACCCTCCAGCATGATGAAGATGATGACCGCCGAAGTCGTCTTCAACGCCATCAAGAAAGGCGACATCAAGCTCACAGACGAATACCGGATCAGCGAGAACGCCTGGCGTCGTGGTGGCGCGCCCTCCGGCGGCTCGACCATGTTTGCCGCCATCAACAGCAAGGTGTCGGTCGACGATCTCCTGCATGGCGCGATCATCCAGAGCGGCAATGACGCCTGTATCGCGCTTGCCGAGGGATTGGCCGGCAATGAGCGCATTTTTGCCACCGATTTCATGACCAAGCGCGCCCGCGAGCTTGGGCTTGCGAAGTCGACCTTTGGCAATTCGAACGGGCTGCCCGATCCCGCCAACAAGATGACGGTGCGCGAGATTGGCATGCTCGCGCGTCACATCATCCTGTCCTATCCGGACTTCTACAAACTGTTCGGGGAGAAGGAATTCACCTGGAACAAGATCCGGCAGCCGAACCGCAATCCGCTGCTCAACGCGCTCGAAGGCGCCGATGGCCTGAAGACCGGCTACACCAAGGAAGGTGGCTACGGCATGGCCGGCTCGGCCGTGCAGAACGGCACGCGGCTCATCGTCGTCATCAACGGCATGGAGGACGCAGAGGATCGCGCCACCGAGGCCAAGAAGATGCTGGAATGGGGTTTTCGCAATTTCGAGACGCGCACCTTGATCGCGGCCGAGCAGCAGGTCGGCTACGCAAAGGTGTTCGGCGGCGAGAGCCGTTCCGTGAAGCTCGTGGCCAAGACGCCGGTCAAGGTCATGGTGCACAAGAACGGCAGCGACAAGCTCATTGCACGCATCGTCTATAGCGGGCCGGTGCGGGCGCCGATCGAGGCGGGGCAAAAGGTGGGCGTGGTGCGGGTCTGGCGCAGCGGCAGTATCGCGGTGGAGACGCCGGTGTATGCCGCTGAAGCCGTCGGCACCGGCTCGACCGTGCGCCGGGCGATCGACGGGGCGAGCGAGCTCGTGATCGGCATGTTCCGCGCGGGCGCCGAGAAGCTCTGACCATGAGTGAGATTGCCGTGAAGCCGCCGTCCGGGCGCGGACGATTCATCACCTTTGAAGGCGGCGAGGGGTCGGGCAAATCGACCCAGATCAAAAAGCTCGCCGACCGGCTCAATGCGACCAAGCTCCGGACCATCGTGACGCGCGAGCCGGGCGGCTCACCGGGCGCCGAAATCATGCGGCACCTCGTGCTGTCGGGCATGGGCAAGCTGCTCGGGCCCGACGCCGAGACGCTGCTGTTTGCGGCTGCGCGCGACGACCATGTCCGCACCGTGATCCAGCCTGCGCTCAACCAGGGTACCTGGGTGCTGTGCGACCGCTTCTCCGATTCCACGCGCGCCTATCAGGGCAGCCTCGGCAGCGTGCCGGCCGGGATCATCAACGCCATGCAGCGGGTGACGATCGGCGATCTCAAGCCGGACCTCACCATCATCCTGGACCTGCCGGTCGAGATCGGCCTGCAGCGCGCCGCCACGCGCCGCGGCGGTGCGACGCCTGACCGGTTCGAGGGCGAGAATTTGCAGTTCCACCGCAATCTGCGCGAGGCCTATCGCAAGATCGCGGCGGACGATCCCGAACGTTGCGTGCTGATTGATGCCAATGCCGACCCCGATACGGTCGCAGGCCGCGTCTGGACCGCGCTGCGCGATCGCGTCCTCGCCAGAACAAATTCGGCAGCGCCCGCATGAGCCCACGCAAGAGCGAAAGCGAGGCCGTCGTTCCACATCCGCGCGAGACCAGCCGTCTGTTTGGTCATCGCGAGGCCGAGTCGGTGCTGCTCGAGGCCTACCGCAGCGGACGTATTCCGCATGCCTGGCTGATCGGTGGACCGCTAGGCATCGGCAAGGCGACGCTGGCCTACCGGATGGCGCGCTTCGTGCTCGTCCACGGCGAGCCGCACGCGCCATCGGTGCAACGCGCCGAAAGCCTGGACGTCGATCCCAACGACGCCGTCGCGCGCCAGATCGCCGCCAGCTCGCATGGCGGGCTGCTGACGCTGGAGCGCACGGCCAACGACCGCGGCGTTATGCGCACGGTGATCACCGTCGACGAGACGCGGGAGACCATTTCATTCTTCGGCTCGACGGCGGCAGCCGAAGGCTGGCGCGTCTGCATCGTCGATACCGTCGACGAACTCAATCCGAATGCGGCGAACGCGCTTTTGAAGATTCTGGAGGAGCCGCCGCAGCGATCGCTGTTCCTGCTGGTCAGCCACGCGCCGGCCCGCGTGCTGGCCACGATCCAGTCGCGCTGCCGCAAGCTGCGGCTGCGGCCGCTGTCGACCGACGACGTGATCCGGGCTGCCGCCAGCGCGGGCGATCTCGACGCCGGCGATCCGGCGTTGCGCGAGGTGGCCTCCTCGGCCGAGGGCAGCGTGGCGCGCGCGCTGACGCTGCTCGGCGGCGAAGCGCTGAAACTTCAGCAGCGCACGGCGGCGATGCTCGCAATGCTGCCGCAGGTCGATCCGCGCGAGTTGCATACGCTCGGGGATTCGCTGCCGATCAGCGACCGGGTGGCGCTCGCGGCCTTCATCGACGGCATCGATCGCTGGATCGCCGAGCGCCTGCATGCCGACGAAGCGAGTGCCAACCAGAACCTGCCGCGCCTTGCACGGCTGGCGGAGGTATGGGAAAAGATAGTCCGCGCCGCGCGCGACACCGAAACCTACAATCTGGAGCGGAAGCCGCTGGTTTTTTCGGTGTTCGGCTGGCTTGCGGACGCAACGCGCTAGAGCGTTTTCCAGCGAAGTGGACACCGGTTCGCGTCAAGAAAACGCGTCAAAACAAGAATCTAGAGCTTCCGTTCCGATTCTAGCGGAACGGAAAAAGCTCTAGGCGCTTTGGTTTCCAAATTTTCGAACTGTGAAGGAATTCGTGGTGGCCACGCGAGCTAAGAAAACTGTCAAACGCAAGAGCGGCAAGGCGTCAGCCAAGAAGACGACCAAGAAGGCTGCGAAGGCCCGCGCGCGCACGGCTGCGAAAAAAACCAAAAAGTCCGCCGCCAAGAAGGCGAAGAAGACCAAGGCGCGTGTCACCAAGAAGGGGCGCAAGGCCAGCAAGACGACAGCGAAGAAGCAGGTCGTAGCCAAGAAAGCAGCCAAGAAAAAAGCTGCGAGCGAGAAAACGGCCAAGAAGGCTAAGCGGCCCGCCAAGGTGGTTGCCAAGAAGCCGAGGGTGAGCGCGCCCATGGTCGCACCGACGCCGGCTCCGGTCGCTGTTCCAGCACCTGCGAAGCCGAAGGCGCCCCGCTCGCCCGTGAAGAAGGTGGCCGCCGCTCCGCAAGCCGTGGCTCCCAAGGCGGCGCCCGCGCGCGGCAATGCGTTCTACATCACGACCGCGATCGCCTATCCCAACGGCCATCCGCATATCGGTCACGCCTATGAAGCGATCGCAACCGACGTACTGGCGCGTTTTGCGCGGCTCGACGGCAAGGACGTGTTTTTCCTCACCGGCACCGATGAGCACGGCCTTAAGATGGTCCAGACCGCTCAGAATGAAGGGTTGACGGCCTCGGCGCTCGCTGCCCGCAATGCCGGTCGTTTCAAGGAGATGGACGAGCGGCTCAACGTGTCGTTCGACCGCTTCATCCGCACCACCGAAGAGCAACACCATCGCTCCAGCCAGGAAATCTGGCGGCGCATGGAGGCGAATGGTGACATCTACAGCGACACCTATGCCGGCTGGTACTCGGTGCGCGACGAAGCCTATTACGCCGAGGACGAAACGCGTCTCAACGACGACGGTGTGCGGCTCGGACCGCAGGGCACGCCGGTCGAGTGGGTCGAGGAGAAGAGCTATTTCTTCCGCCTGTCGGCGTATGCCGACAGGCTGCTCAAGCTGTACGCGGAGCATCCCGATTTCATCGGCCCGGACTCGCGCAAGAACGAGGTGGTGAGCTTCGTCAAGGGCGGCCTGCGTGACCTCTCGATATCGCGCACCACCTTCGACTGGGGCGTCAAGGTGCCCGGTGACGAAGAGCACGTGATGTATGTCTGGGTCGACGCACTCACCAACTATATCACCGGCGTCGGCTTCCCCGACGAGGGCAACGGCAATTGGCGCTACTGGCCGGCCGACGTACATATCATCGGCAAGGACATCATCCGCTTCCACGCGGTGTACTGGCCGGCGTTCCTGATGTCCGCCGGCATTCCGTTGCCGAAGCGGGTCTATGCGCACGGCTTCCTGTTCAACAGGGGCGAGAAGATGTCGAAGTCGGTCGGCAATGTCGTCGACCCCTTCAATCTCGCCGACCAGTACGGCGTCGACCAGATGCGCTATTTCTTCCTGCGCGAGGTGCCGTTCGGGCAGGACGGCAATTACAACCATGAGGCCATCGTCGCGCGCATCAACGCCGACCTCGCCAACGACCTCGGCAATCTCGCGCAACGTTCGCTGTCGATGATCGCAAAGCAGCTCAGCGGCGTGTTGCCCGAGCCCGGCGACTACAGCGACAACGACAAGGCGATTCTGGCCCAGGCCGACGGTATGGTCGGACTTGCGCGCGAGGCCATGGCGACCCAGCAGATCCATCAATGGCTGAACGCGGTCTGGGCCATCGTCGCCGAGGCCAACCGCTATTTTGCCGGTGAGGCGCCCTGGGCGCTCGCCAAGACCGATCCCGTCAGGCAGAAGACGGTGCTCTACGTCACCGCCGAAGTCGTGCGCCAGATCGCGATCCTGGCCCAGCCCGCGATGCCCGCGGCATCGAGCAAGCTGCTCGACAGCCTCGGCGTCCCCGAAGGCGAGCGCGACTTTGCGATGCTCGGTGGTGCGAAGCGGATTGCGCCCGGCACCACCTTACCTGCGCCGACACCGGCGTTCCCGCGCTATATCGAGCCGGCGCCTGAGGCGTCCTGACGATGTTGGTCGACAGCCACTGCCATCTGGATTTTCCGGACTTTTCGGATGATCTCGACGGGATCGTGTCGCGCGCGGCCGCGGCCGGGGTCGGCCGCATGGTCACGATCTCGACGCGAGTGCGCAAGCTCGACCAGCTTCTCGCCATCGCCGCCCGTTACGATAACGTCTATTGCTCCGTCGGCACCCATCCGCACAATGCCGACGAGGAAGACGGCATTTCGCCGGATGAGCTGATTGCGCTGACGAATCATCCCAAGGTCGTCGCGCTCGGCGAAGCCGGCCTCGATTATTTCTACGACAACGGCTCACCGGAGGCACAGGCGAGGGGCTTTCGCGCGCATATCGCGGCCGCACGCGCGACAGGCTTGCCGCTCGTGATCCATACGCGCGATGCGGACGAGGACTGCGCGCGCATTCTCGAGGAAGAGGCGGCCAACGGATCGTTTCGCGCCGTGCTGCATTGTTACACGGGCGGGCGCGAGCTGGCGATGAAGGCGATTTCGCTGGGTCTTTACATCGGCTTCACGGGCATCTTGACCTTCAAGAAGTCGGAGACTCTGCGCACGCTTGCGGCCGAGCTGCCGGCCGATCGCATTCTGGTGGAGACGGACTCGCCTTACCTTGCGCCGGGCAAATTCCGCGGCAAGCGCAACGAGCCCGCCTATGTGGTTGAGGTCGCCAAGGTGTTGGCGGAAACGCGGGGCGTGTCGCTCGAGGAGGTCTCGCGCCAGACGACCGAGAACTTCTTCCGCCTGTTCTCCAAGGTGGGAGCTTCCGCATGACGCTGACATTGACGATCCTGGGCTGCGGCTCCTCCGCCGGCGTGCCGCGCCCGGCGCTCGGCTGGGGCGCCTGCGACCCCAACAATCCCAAGAACCGCCGCCGTCGCTGCTCGCTACTGGTCGAACAGACCTCCAATCACGGCACCACGCGCATCGTGATCGACACCTCGCCGGACTTGCGCGAGCAGTTGATCTCCACCAATGTCGATCACATCGACGCGGTGTTCTTGACCCACGAGCATGCCGACCAGACCCACGGCATGGACGATCTGCGCTCCGTCGTGCTGCACATGCGCCGGCGCATTCCGACCTATTTCAACCAGTCGACCGCGAAGGATATCATGGCGCGGTTCTCCTATTGCTTCATCTCGCCGGAAGGCAGCGACTATCCGCCGATCCTCGACCGGCATTCGATCGAGGCCGGCCACAGCCAGGCGATCAGGGGCAAGGGCGGGGAAGTGACGATGACAGCCTTCCTGGTGCAGCACGGCAATATCCCCGCGCTCGGCTACCGGATCGGAAACGCCGCGTACACGCCAGATCTCAACGACATCCCGCGCGAAAGCTGGGGGGCGCTGGAAGGCCTCGACGTCTGGATCGTGGACGGCCTGCGTTACACCGGCCACCCCAGCCATTTCAGCATCAATGACGCGCTGTCCTGGATCGAGCGCTTCAAGCCCAAGCGGGCCGTCATCACCAATATGACCGCCGACGTCGACTATGAAGTGCTGCGGCAAAGCCTGCCTGCGGGCGTCGTACCGGCCTATGACGACATGCGGATTGACGTCTCAGCCTGATCGCGTCCTGTGGAACCCGCGAAGCATTCTGTTAAGCTGTCCTGGCAATGCAGCCCGCCGGTCCCGCAACGACCTCCAAGCTCGATCTAACCGACGTCACGATCTGCGCCATCGATTCCGTCAACGTCGCGGCCACCGCGGCCGCGCTCGACCGGTCGATCAGATCGTGTGCTTTCGGCGATGCCATCCTGTTCTCGCATGAACAGTTGGAGGGACCGTTCCGATGCGTCAGGATTGATCCGGTTGGCTCGACGGCCGCGTATTCGGAATTCCTCTACAAGCACATGCCGCGCCTGATCGAGACGCCGTTCGTGCTGGTCGTGCAGTGGGACGGCTACGTGGTCGATCCAGCCGCGTGGAAACAGGACTTCCGCCGCTACGATTATATCGGTGCGCCCTGGCCCTTCGTCAGCGACGGCTTCTCGGTCGGCAATGGCGGCTTCTCGTTGCAGTCGCAAAAACTCCTGCGAGCGATGCTGGACGACAGGTTCCTGCTGCGTTTGGACGTGAATTCCGACTGGCAGGTCTGTCGCGCGTTTCGCTCGCAGCTCGAAAGCGAATTCGGGCTGCGTTTTGCCCCGCAAGCCGTCGCGGAGACGTTCTCCTACGAGACTTTGTCCGTTCAGGAATTCACCGGTGCGCGGCCGCCGACTTTTGGCTTCCACGGCATCGGCAACATGTGGCGCTATGTCGATGACGCCGAGATGATCGCAATGACGCGTCGACTATCGCCCCATGTGTTTGCTTCGCCCCAATATGCCAACCTGCTGGTGACGTACTTCCTGCTCGGCAGGTACAAGACCTTCGCTGCGCTTTATGCGAGGCTCAAGGCCCATCGCGCCGTTGACACTGCCGCGCTGATCCGGAAAGTGGTCGGCGAAGCCAACCATGATGTTGCCGCGCTGTTCGCCGGCCTCGGCGACCGGCTGATCGCGCGACAGGAACGCGCCTGGATGCTCGCCTGGGACCTCAGGCGCGCCAGGCGCGGCGCACTGGATCGCCTGGCCGGCGTTGGCGCATCAGCTTAGGCGATTGCTACCAGGCATAGTGCATCACGGCCCGGCCGGTATAGGACCGCACGGCTTGCGAGAACTCGCCGTCCGCGGTTGCCGCCGCGCTCCAGCCATTTTGCAGCTTCAGCTCGAGCGCGGCACCGACCAGCGCGGAGTCCGTCGCGAGGGCCGCTCCGCTCGCAACGAAGCCAAGGCCGGGCAGGGCCTGGAAAGCCGCGGGAACGGCGCGCGCGGCGCTGAAATCGTGCGCCCAGGCCAACCGGCCGCGCAAGTTCAGCGTCCCGCTCTGAAGCGCGAATGATCCGTTCGTGCGCAGGCCGAGCTCGCTGCGGCTGTCGGTGACGTGGTCCGCGCCGAAGGCGGCTGCGAACGCGTTGGCCGCAAACGACGGCTGCCCCGCATTCGCAGGCAGGCTGAAGGTGGTGGATTGGCCCGCCGCATAGGCCGTGATGCCGAGCCACGGCGTCGTGACATGGTAGCCGCCCTCGACGCGGCCCGAATAGGCGTTGGCG
The DNA here is from genome assembly GCF_024758505.1 of Bradyrhizobium arachidis. NCBI lineage: Bacteria > Pseudomonadati > Pseudomonadota > Alphaproteobacteria > Hyphomicrobiales > Nitrobacteraceae > Bradyrhizobium > Bradyrhizobium arachidis. The sequence goes on from NZ_CP077970.1 coordinate 4,889,166, forward strand.
TCGGCCGCGGCGTTCAGCGCGGCGGCTCCCATCCGGTCGCTGCTGATCGCCTGCCAGCCATAAGCCAAGGCTCCAACAACGTAGGCTTGGCCGGCCGTATGCCGGACGAACGCGCCGCTTTGGAACAGATCGGACCGGCCGCTGGAAAAGTTGCCGGTGAAGTTGGTGCCGCCGCCGGCCATGGCAAAACCCATCGTGGTTTGCGAGGAGAGGGCATAGTCCGCCCCGACCACGGTCCCAAAGTTCCGGCTTGCCGAGCCCGTGTTGCTGACGGAAGTTCGCGAGCCGCCGAATGCGGAGGCCCAAACGTTCCATTGCGCGGCGACCGAAGGGGCAGGCGAGGCGTCGAACCTGCGGCCATCGACAGCGGGATCGAGCAGGGTCTGCGTGAACTGCGTCATGGCAAGGAAGGTGGCTTGCGCCGTCTCGGCCTGCGACAGCGCGACAGGGCCGCCGGGCGGCGCCGTGCCGATGTTCACGGCTACGGCGGCCGGCGCCGGTGTCGCGGCCGCAGCAGTTGGGGCAGTCGTGACATTCATCTGGCCAGTCGTGGCCGTGTCAGAGGGCGTCGAACCGTTGGCGTTCGTGGCTGCCGGGCTGGTGCCGGACGTGGTTGGCTGCACCGCGCCGGCGGCATTGCCGTTGGACTGACCGGCCGGATCGGAATTCTGCGCGAGCGGCGGACGGATCTGCGCAGCCGTCACCGCCTGCGCGTTGGCGATTGCGGGCAGCCCACCGACCAGCAATGGCAGCAGCGCCAGGCGCGCCCACGCGCCTGCGCTCAAGACACACACCGCATGAAGCGCCCCAACAGCGCCGGTCGCCTGGGTCGCGCGCTGCACAGCGCGTCATCCAGAATCGGCGAATCCGGCCTGGAGCGACGGTAGGCCTGCCGCCGTCTTTTTCAAATCCTTTCCGGGCATTTCTGATCCCGGCTTCGATACGGATTGACACATGGCGCACCGCGCAGCCGCGAATCGTCCGCGGCCGTTTCCGCTCAGGCCGAAATCGCCTTCGCCGATTCCACCTGGTTGCGCAGCAAGAATTTCTGGATCTTTCCGGTCGACGTCTTAGGGATCGGTCCGAACACGACGGCCTTCGGCGTCTTGAAGCCGGACATATGGCTGCGGCAGAAGGCGATGATCTCGGCATCCGTCGCGCTCGCGCCGTCCTTCAGCTCCACGAAGGCGCAGGGCACCTCGCCCCATTTCGGATCGGGCTTTGCAACCACGGCTGCGAACAGCACGGCCGGGTGTTTGTAGAGGATGTCCTCGACCTCGACGGAGGAGATGTTCTCGCCGCCGGAGATGATGATGTCCTTGGAGCGGTCCTTGATGATGACATAGCCATGCTCGTCGAGCACGCCGAGATCGCCGGTGTGAAACCAGCCGCCTTCAAAGGTTTCCTTGGTGGCCTTGTCGTTCTTCAGATAGCCCTTCATCACGATGTTGCCGCGGAACATGACCTCGCCGATGGTCTCGCCGTCGCGCGGCACTTCCTGCATGGTCTGCGGATTGAGGACGGTGACGGCTTCTTCCAGAGGGTAGGGCACGCCCTGCCGGCGTTTCATCTGGGCGCGCTGATCGGCGGGCAATTCATCCCAACCCGGCTGCTCGGCGCAGACGGAGGCGGGACCATAGACTTCGGTCAGGCCATAGACGTGGGTCAGCTTGATGCCGATGCTCTCGGCGCCTTCGAGCACGGCAACCGGCGGCGCGGCACCCGCGATCAGGCCGACCACGCGGCGCGCCGCGCTGCCTTTCGGTGCGTCGGGCGCGTTGATCAGCGTGTTGTAGACGATCGGCGCGCCGCACATGTGGGTGACGCCGTGTTGCCTGATCAGCTCAAAAATCCTGGTCGGCTCGACCTTGCGCAGGCAGACATTGATGCCGGCGGACGCCGCGATGGTCCAGGGAAAGCACCAGCCGTTGCAGTGGAACATCGGCAGCGTCCAGAGATAGACCGGATGCTGGCCGAGATTGCCGGCGAGGATGTTGCTGACGGCATTGAGATAGGCGCCGCGATGATGCGTGACGACGCCCTTGGGATTGCCCGTCGTGCCCGAGGTGTAGCTCAGCGCGATCGCGTCCCATTCGTCTCTAAGGGGGACGGCGTTGAAGCCCGGATCACCTTGCGCGACCGCCGCCTCATATTCGATCTCGCCGATGCGGCTGCCGCCCTTGAAGGACGCGTCGTCGACATCGATCACGAAGGGTTTTGGACCCGTCATCTGGGCCAGTGTATCCGCGATGACGCCTGCAAACTCAGGATCGACCAAAATGATCTTTGCGCCACCATGGTCGAGCTGGAACGCGATCGAAGGCGCATCGAGGCGGATGTTGAGCGCGTTGAGCACCGCGCCCGCCATCGGCACGGCAAAATGCGCCTCGTTCATCGCCGGAATGTTCGGCAACATCGCCGCGACGGTGTCGCCGACGCCGATGCCCTTGCCTGCGAGATATGAGGCAAAGCGCCGGCAGCGCTCATAGGTCTGGCGCCAGGTGTAGCTGCGGCCCTCATAGACAGTGCTGACGTGGTCGGGATAGACGGCGGCGCTGCGCGCGAGGAAGGAGAGCGGCGTCAGTGGCACGTAGTTGGCGGGCGTCTTGTCCAGGCCGATATTGTACTGGTTCTGCCTTTCGCTCATCGACACCCTCCCTCAAATCTTCAAAGGAACCCGATCGAGATCCACGGAAATATCGCGACGATGATCAAGCCTGCGAGCAACGCCAGCAGATAGCCCCAGATTGGCCGGATACCTTCAGCCGGGTCAACGCGCCCGATGGCGCAGGCGGCATAATAGCCCACGCCGAAGGGCGGCGCGAATAGCCCGATCCCCATCGCCAGGATGATGACCATGGCGTAGTGAACCTCGTGCACGCCGACGGCGCGCGCGATCGGAAACAGCAGCGGCCCGAACAGCACGATCGCCGGAATGCCCTCCAGCACGCTGCCGAGGATGGTGAAGGCGACGATCGAGACCGCAATGAAAGAGGCCGAGCCGCCCGGCAGTCCCGTCATCGCGGCCGCCAGCGAGCGCGAGAAACCGGATTGCGTCAGGCCCCAGGCCATCCCGGTGGCCGTGCCGATGATCAGCAGAATAGCGCCCGAAAGCGCTGCGGTCTCCACCAGCATCGGAAACAGCCGCCGCCAGTCGAAGCGGCGGTAGATCAGGAGCCCGACGAGGGCGCCATAGACGATGCCGATGGTGGACACTTCCGTCGCGGTGGCGATGCCCTCCACGACCGCGTAGCGGATCACGAACGGCAGCGCGAGCGCGGGCAGGGCGATGACAAAGGTCTTGCCGATCTCGCCGGCGCTGGCGCGGCGGACATGGCTCATGTCCTCGTGGCGGTAGCGCCACCACACCAGCATGCAGAGCGTGATCGCCAGCACCACGCCGGGCAACAGGCCGCCGGTGAACAAAGCGGCGATCGAGACGCCGGTCACCGAGCCGATGGTGATCAGCACCAGGCTCGGCGGAATGGTTTCGGTTTGGGCACCAGTCGCCGCAAGAAGCGCGACGAGATCGCCGGGGCGGGCGCCGCGCTGCTTCATCTCGGGAAACAGCACCGGTGCCACCGCCGCCATGTCGGCCGCCTTGGCGCCGGAGATGCCGGAGACGAGATACATGGCGCCGACAAGCACATAGTGCAGGCCGCCACGGACATGGCCGAGCAGGCTCGCGAGAAACGCCACCATGGCCCGCGCCATGCCGGTCATCTCGATCAAGAGCCCGAGGAACACGAACAGCGGCACCGAGAGCAGGATGAGGTGGCTCATGCCCTCGTCCATCCGCCCGACCAGCACCATGACCGGCGTATGGGTGGTCAGCGCCAGATAGCCGAAGATCGCCAGCCCGAACCCGAACGCAATGGGAACGCCGGCGAACACGCAGAAGCCGGCGACGCCGACGAAGAAGATGACGAGGTTGAGATTGCCGAGCGGACGCAGATAAGGCTGCGCCAGCCAGAACAAACCGATGACGGCGGCCACCGAAACCACGGCAATCAGCGCCAGCCGGTAATCGCCCGAGCGCAACAGCCTGAGGAATGCAAATAGCGCCATCAGGCAGATGCCGACCGGCAGCGCCGCGGCGCGCCAGATGTTCGATATCTGCAGCGCCGGGGTCGTGATGTAGCTTTCCTCGTAGGCGTATTCGTAGGACGGCCAGACGATCAGCGCCAGGAACGCCAGCGCGGCGCAGGTCGCAATCAGATCGAGATAGGCCCGCATCGCAGGCTTTGCGCTCGCGACGATAGCGGTCATGCGCATGTGCTCGGAGCGGCGGAAAGCCACGGCCGCGCCCAGCATCGCCAGCCACAGGAACAGGATGGAAGCGAGCTCGTCCGACCAGATCAGCGGCCGATGCAGGCCATAGCGCGCGACCACGCCGGCAAACAGGATGACGATCTCGGCGACCACCAAAATGGCCGCCGGGATTTCGACGATGAGACCAAAAATCCGTTCCAGCGACGCCAGCAACGAAGGTCGGCGAGGGGACTGAACAGTCGCCTCGCCCGCCACTTCGGTTACCTGCACCTCGATATGAGCCATGACGGCCCCAACGCGCTACGACAGCTTGCCGACGGCCTTTTCCAGGAGGTCCCAGGCCTGATCGCCGTACTTGCCCTTCCACTCGGCGTAGAAGCCGGCCGTGCGCAGCTTGTCGCGGAACGGCCCGGTGTTGGGCTGGTTGAAGGTCAGGCCCTTGCCGGCCAGCTCCTGCTGCAGATTGGCATTCAGCTTGGCGGTGTCGGCGCGTTCGTTAACGGCGGCGGCGTTGATGTGCTTGGCGACGACCTTGCGGACGTCCTCGGGCAATTTTTCCCACGCGCGGCGGTTCGCCAGGAACCAGAAACCGTCCCACATGTGGTTGGTCAGCGAGCAGTACTTTTGCACCTCATAGAGCTTCGCGGTCGAGATGATCGCCAGCGGGTTTTCCTGGCCTTCGACGATCTTGGTCTGGAGCGCGGAATAGACCTCGCTGAAATTGATCGAGGCGGGCGCTGCATCGAACGCCTTGAACATCGAGGTCCACAGCGGCGACACCGGCACGCGGATCTTGAAGCCCTTCAGGTCCTCGGGGCCGTTGATCGGCTTGCTCGAGGATGTGGTCTGGCGAAAGCCGTTGTCCCAGATCTTGTCCATGACCTCGAGGCCGGCCTTCTTGATCTCGCCGCGCACGTAGGCGCCGAGGTCGCCGTCCATAGCCTTCCAGACCGTGTCGTAGTCCGGGAATGCGAAGCCGATGCCGTTGATCGACGCGGCCGGCACCAGGGTCGCCAGGATCAGGCCTGAGAGCGTGAAAAACTCGACGCCGCCGGAGCGGATCTGGCTCAGCATGTCGGTGTCGGAGCCGAGCTGGTTGTTCGGGAAGATCTGAAGGTCGAACTTGCCGTTGGTCTCGCTCTTGATCGCCGCCGCCATCTCCTTGGCGCGGACGTTCAGCGGATGGGTGTCGGGCAGGTTGTTGGCATATTTGTAGGTGAACTCGGCGCTCTGGGCGCGGGCGACGTGAGGCGCGCCCAGACCGCCCAGAACGGCTGATGCCGCAGAGGCCTTCAGAAGCGTACGACGGGAAAAGCTCATTGGGGTTTGCTCCCTCTAAGGATTGTTGTTCTTGTGAGATGCAAACCTATCCGAACGTCAGGTCATCTGCGATCTCGCGAAGCCACGCTTATTGCAGCCGAACCGGGCTGCCGCAATATCGGCTTTCGCGGGGATACGGTGAGAGATCGGGGCTCACACCAAAGCTCGAAACAACCCCATGCACAGTAGCCGTCAACGGCCGGGACGAAGCTCGATGGCCGTGGCAAATCCAAGCCCGGAGCGAAGGCACTGTGGCAGGAGTTTCGTCTAAATATTTGATCCAATTCGACATATAAATATTCCATAATATACCTTATGCGAATTCGCTATATGGGTTTGGGCAAAGCCGGGCCACGCGCAGCGACCGTCCTGATCTCCGCCAATTTGCCCCCAGCCGCCCGGCTCTCGCACCTCCGTCTCAGCGCCGATCCAGCTCTCTGAGGTAGGCGCAGAACATGTCGGCCATGGCGTCGGCGTAGGCCTTGATCTCTGCCGGCGTGCGCGGGGATTCGGAGAAGCCTTTGCCGACTTCGGCGAGGGTCGTCTTGATGAGGTCAGCCGCGAGCGCGCGGGTCGCCGCCGGGGTCTTGGGCAGCGCGTCCTGCATGAAGGCGTGGACGATCCGGTCCCCTGACGCCCTGGCCTGCCGGGCCTCGGGCGCGTCGCGATAAAGCGGCGCCGCGTCGTCGAGCGCCACGCGCATGGAGGCCTCATCGCATTCCGACCGGATGAAGGCATGGACCAGGGTTCTGAGCCGCTCCAGCGGCGGCTGGCTGATATTCTCGAGGATGCCGCGGAGCATCTCCGTCGTCTGGCGCCATTCGTCGCTCTGGAGGCGGAACAGGATCGCCGCCTTGTTGGGAAAGTACTGGTACAGCGATCCGACGCTGACGCCGGCCTTCTCAGCCACCCGGGCCGTCGTGAAGCGCTGCGCGCCTTCCTTGGCCAAAACCTGAATAGCGGCTTCCAGGATGGTGGCAACCAGCTCGGTCGAGCGGGCCTGCTTTGGTTGTTTTCGCGAAGATATCTGGGCTTTTCGGCGCGGCGGCATGGGCGGTCCGGAATGCGATTAGCGAATGCGACGAATTATTCGTATTTCTGGGGCAGGCGCAAGGACGCGCTTTTCACAGACTGGAGACTTGCAATGACCACCCTCACCGGCGCCCGGTTGGCGCCCCTGCTCGACCGCCTGTTCACTGACGCCGCCGCATCGTCGGACGAACTGAATAACCTGCTGGCCGACGTGCCTGACGACGAGCAGGTGCGGCTGATGCGGAGCAAGACCGACTACATCGACCTCTACGGTCGCCTGAAGGCGTTTCCGCTGCCGGTATCGCGCGAGACCGGCGCGCTTCTGTACATGCTGGCGCGAAGCTCCGGCGCGCGGTCGATCGTCGAGTTCGGAACCTCGTTCGGGATCTCGACGCTGCACCTTGCGGGGGCGTTGCGCGACAATGGCGGCGGACGGCTGATTGGCAGCGAGTTCGAGCCGTCCAAGGTCGCGCGGGCGCGCGCGAACCTGGAGGCCGGCGGGCTCAGCGATCTCGTGGAGATCCGCGAAGGCGACGCGCTGACGACGCTGCGCACTGACCTGCCCGGGACGATCGACCTCGTCCTCCTGGACGGCGCCAAGGCGCTCTATCCGGACGTTCTGCGGCTGGTGGAGAGCCGTCTCAGACCGGGCGCGCTCGTCGTCGCCGACAATGCCGATGACAGTCCCGAGTACCTCGCCTATGTCCGCTCGGCCGCGAACGGCTACATGTCCGTACCGTTTGCCGAAGACGTCGAATTGTCGATGCGGACGTGCTGATGGCTCAGCGCAGCGCCCTGCCCTGATTTGCGTATTCAGCGCTCCCCGGAGGTTGGTGCGGCGAGCGCGGCCTTGCGATCATGGATCAGGTTCTCCAGGCGATGGGCGGCAACGTTCAGTGTGGCCGCGTCGAGCGTGGATTCATCTTCGTCCGCTCGGGCACGCTGCGCGGACAAGACTTCGTCGATCTGATCAGCGATCTGCAGCAATTCCGCTTCATTTTCCGCGTGCCGTATTCTTCGTCCTAGCGCATAGAGTGAATCCAGCGCCGGTTCCCTTGGCTTCAATTCGCCAGTTCGCAGAAACTTCCAGGCCGCCGCAAGGACTGTGGCAAGGGCGCCAAGCGCCATTGGCGCCAGAAAAATGGCGTTACTCCATTTGTCCAGGAAGGATACTTGGCTGCCGTTGTAGAACTCCGCGGCGCCCGGATGCACCGGGAGATAGGCGCCGGCGTCGGTATCGGGCGCCTTGAACTGCGCCAGCACCGGAAACTCGGCGAGGACGTCCCTGCGCGCGCTCGTAATGGCTTGCGTGAAGCCGGCGATCATATCGTTGTCCAGGCTCTTCATGCCGACGATGTAGAAGGAAACCTTTAGCGTGGTGACGTCATCCGCGGGAACGGGAGGCGATCCGCGCAGCGTTCCCTTCGGAATGTCGAAGCTCTCGTAGGCCCGCTCCGTCTCGGCAATGGCGCCGGCGTTCTCGATCGGAATCAGCACCGGCGCGCTCTTTGGATTCTGCGGGAATAGACCTCGCACCAGCGACACGTATTTTTCGCTCAAGGGCACCACGAAGAGGACGGCGCGGATCTCCTTGGCGTCGAGCGCGCGGCGGACCTGGTCGAGGGCAATACTCTTGAAAGCAGTGTTGGCGCGGTTAAGGTCATATGCCTTGGTCAATGCGCTGACGATCTTCTGATTGGTCTCGCCTGCGACCACGCCCACCGTCGTGCGCTTCAAGCCCGCCAGGTCCGTGATTGCCGATCCCGGTGGTGCAACCAGCAGCGCGACGGCCTCAGTCAGCACGACGATGGCTTGCGCCTGGGAAAGGTCGCCGACATCTCCGCGGACGACAGCAAGGTCCGTTTTGCCGGAGGAGAACGCTTCTGCTGATTCAATTGCGCCTGACGTTTCCACCACCTTCAGCCGGACCGGGGCGTTGCTGACGACGAGCCTGCTCGCGAGTGCCGATACGATTCTGGGAGCGTCGCCATCCAGCGATCCGACCGCGATCGACAGCGTCACAGGCCGGACGTACCAGCTGTACGCGAACAGGCTTGCGCCTCCGGCCAGCATTGCCAATGTCAGTACGACGATGATGCGAAGCCAGCTCGGCAGCCTGGCGCTATCAATGCGAAGTCTCGACAGGTCATCCATGGCGCCTGTTGCCTTTCGCCGAACGGGAGACCTATGCAGTTTCCCGTGCCGATTGCTCGCATCCTTCAGTCCGCGGGGCCCTTGATCCAGATCAACGCGCGCATGTCCCAAGATAACCACGTCACCGTTGCGGGCAGCAGCAACGGCCGGACCTACGGCCAGTCGGCGAAGTTGAGCATCGGTCGCGACCGCCCGCTCCTTTCCCGTGCGGCGACGCGCTTGCGCCAGGCGCCCGGCGCCTCGCCGGTGTGCTTGCGGAAGAAGCGGCTGAAATAGGCGGTGTCCTTGAAGCCGAGCGCGAAGGCAATCTGCTTCACCGTTGCCGTGCCCGCCTCCAGCCGCGTCGCGGCCTCCTTGACCACGCGCTGCTGGATCAGCGCGATCGGCGAGCGCTTCAGCTCGCGGCTGCACAGCGCATGCAGGCGGTCCGGCGTCATCCCAAGCAGGCCGGCGTAGTCGGCCACCCGCAATTGCTGGTGATAGCGCTCCTCGAGCAGGCGCCGGAAGCGGCTGAGGATCTCGGCGCTGCTGCCCTCCTCCTCCGGCTCGCTGTCGGCGGCGAACAGACGCCAGAAGCGCAGCACGCAGAGCGTCAACTCGGCCGACATGATCGAGGCCGCGCCGTTGCGCGCCGGCGCCGCGATCTCGCTGGCAATGGCCGCAATCGAACGCGACACCGCGGTGACGAGGTCGGGCTCGACCGGGAGCGCGAGGATGCCGCGCGCGCCGTCGAGGGCCAGATAGGCCGGCTCGGCCGAAGGCGGTAGATAGCGATGCCACGCGCCCGGCCGCAGGCGGAGCAGCGCGGCTGGCGAACCCGCCGCCAGGTCCAGATGCGCGGCACATTCCGGCGGTAGCCAGACGAGCGCTGGACCCGACAGGGCGACGGTCTCGCCCTCGCCCGAGACCTCTGCGGCGCCGCCACGATGCAGGCAGAGCAGGTGGATGAAGGGACGCGCCGCCTTTGAAGCCAGCGACCAGCGTCGCGCCTCGTAGTGTGATGTGATGATTTCGGCACCAATCGCGGCGGGCCCGCCGGTCGGGGCCATAACCGGGATCCGGCCCGCCCCCGCGACCCCTCGACGCACTCGGCCCGGTTCGCCGGAATCGTCCAACCAATCGCCAGAATTGTCCATTGCGCGAGCAAAGCCGAGGGTGCTTGCTGGGTCAAGTCCCGACCGCGGCAGTGCGTGAAGCTGCTCAAAGAAGCCGGGACCGGACAGGAAACGGCCTGCGTTCAATTCGGAGGGAGGATCGACATGATTTCGGCGAACCGTCGAACGTTGCTGCGCATCACGAGTCTTGCGGCTGCAGCCGCTGCACTCGGGAGCTTCACATCCGCGGCCGAGGCACAGGAGAAGATCCGCATCGGCTACTCGATTTCGAAGACCGGCCCCTATGCCGGCGGCGCCAGCATCACCACGCTGCCCAATTACGAATTGTGGGTGAAGGACGTGAATGCGGCTGGCGGCATCAAGGTCGGCGACAAGAAGCTGCCCATCGAGGTCGTCGAATATGACGACCGCAGCAGCTCCGAAGAGGCGGTGAAGGCGATCGAGCGCCTCGCCAACCAGGACAAGGTCGATTTCATCCTCTCGCCCTGGAGCACCGGTCTCAACCTGGCCGTCGGCCCGACCCTGAACCGGCTCGGCTACCCTCACCTCGCCGTCACCTCCGTCACCGACAAGGCGCCGGAGCTGGCAAAACGCTGGTCGAACGCGACGTTCTGGCTCGGCACGTCAGCGCAGATCTCTGAAGGGCTCGCTGAGCTCTTGGGCAAGCTCAAGAGCGAGGGCAAGATCGGCTCCAACATCGCCATGGTGAGCGTTGCCGACCAGTTCGGCATCGAGTTGTCGGCTGCCGGCCGCGAGGCCTTCAAGAAGGCGGGCTTCACGCTCGCCTATGACAAGACCTATCCGATGGGGTCGCAGGACCTGCAGCCGCTGCTGAAGGACGCGATCGCCGCGAATCCGGATGCGTTCATCGCCTTCAGCTATCCGCCTGACACGATTGCGCTCACCGAGCAGGCACAGCTCCTCAAGTTCAATCCGAAGGTCTTCTATGTCGGCGTCGGCACTGCGTTTCCGCTCTACAAGGGCAAGTTCGCCGCCAACAGCGACGGCGTGATGGGGATCGGCGGCTGGAACGCGGACTCAGCCCAGCTGAAGGACTATCTCGCGCGCCACAAGGCGGCGACCGGCAAGGAGCCGGATCGCTGGGCGAGCTCGATCACCTATGCGAGCCTCCAGGTGCTCCAGCAGGCGATCGAGAAGGTCGGCAAGCTCGACCGCGCGGCGGTGGCGGCAGAAATCCGCTCCGGCACGTTCGACACCGTCATCGGCAAGGTGAAGCTGAAGGACGGGCTGCTCCAGGAAGTCTGGAGCGTCGGCCAGTGGCAGAACGGCGAGTTCTATGCGCTTGCGCCGACGTCGCTGCCGGGGGCGCGCGCGCCCGTCGTGCCGAAGCCGCAGTGGCAGTGACGGCCTAAGCCGGCGCGCAAGCTCGTTCTCGTGAACGGCTGCGCGCCGTCTGGTCAGTGGGACATCGCCTGATGCTGCTGCTCGATATTGTCCTGCCGGGCCTCGTGCTGGGGGGCATGTATGCCCTGATCGCCCTTGGGCTGACGCTGCAATACGGCGTCGCGCGGATCATGAACCTGTCCTATGGCGAGTCCCTCGTTGCGGCTGCCTTTGGCGCGTTGTCGCTCTACACCGGGCTCGGCTTGAGCCCGCTGATGGCGTTGTTGCTCGCCGTACCCGGGGCGATCCTGATCAACTGGCTGCTCTACCGCTTCCTGCTCGAGCGGCTGATGCGGCGCGGCAAGGATCGGGGCGCGCAGGAGATCGACAGCATCCTCGTCACCTTCGGTGTGCTGTTCGTGATCCAGGGGATTATGCTGATCGCCTTCGGTGGCCAGTATTACAGCTACTCCTATCTCTCCGTTCCCGTCGTGGTGCTGGGCTCGACGCTGGCCGTCAATCGGTTGGTTGCGCTGCTGTTCGCGGCCGAAATCGGCATCGCCGTCTATCTGGCGCTGACGCGCACCCGCGTCGGCACCGCCGTCCGCGCCATCGCGGTCGATGCCAATGCCGCGCGTCTGGTCGGCATCGACGTTGCGGCGATGTCAGGCCTGACCTTTGCCTTTGGCGGCGGCCTCGTGGCCATCGGCGGCGTGCTCATCAGCATGTTCCTCACCTTCAACGCCTCGATGGGCGTGATCTTCACCATGAAGGCGCTCGTGGTCGTGATCATGGGCGGGGTCGGCAACGTCCTGGGCGCACTCGTCGCTGGCTTGTTACTCGGCGTGGTCGAGACCGCGGTCGCGCGGCTCGTCGATCCCGGCCTGACGCTGGCGGCCACCTACGCGCTGTTCCTGGGCGTGCTGCTCATCAGGCCGACCGGCCTGTTCGGAAGGGCCGCCTCGTGATGTCGGGTGCGACCAGGACGGCTTTATGGTGCGCGGGGCTGCTGCTCGCCGCGGTCGTCGTCGCCTACCCCTATTACGCCAACGGCTATTATCTCGCGCTCGGCATCAGCATCCTCTACTTCACGATCCTGGCTACGGCCTGGGCGATGTTCTCCGGTCCGACCCGCTACATCTCGCTTGCGACCGTCGCCTTCTTCGGCATCGGCGCCTACACCGCAGCGGCGTTCGGCGAGACCTGGCCCTGGCCCGCCGTGCTGCTCGCAGCCGCCGCCATCGGCGCAGTCGTTGCCGCAATCACCGGCCTGTCGACGCTGCGGCTATCAGGCATCTACTTCGTGATCTTTTCCTTTGGCCTTGCCGAACTGATCCGCCAGCTCGTGATCTGGTACGAGGTCAACATCCACAAATCGGTCGGCCGCTACCTCTTCAGCGCGGTGACGCAGGACGTTCTCTACTGGCAGCTCCTCGGCCTGACCGCCCTGCTGTTCCTGACCGGTTTCCTGCTCGGCCGCTCGCGCTACGGCCTGGCGCTCCGCGCGATCGGCGCCGACGAGACCGCCGCCAGCCATTCCGGCATCGACGCGACGCGCGTCAAGCTCGCGGTGTTCGTCATCAGCGCCGTCTTCATGTCGGTGACGGGCGCGGTGATGGCGCCGCGCTGGACCTATATCGACCCGTCGATTGCGTTCAATCCGATGATCTCGTTCCAGGTCGTCATCATGGCGCTTTTGGGCGGCGCCGGCTCGCTGTTCGGCCCCGTGCTCGGCGTCGTCCCGCTGGTGCTTCTGTTCGAGGTCTTGACCGCGACGCTGCCGAACCATTTCAGCATCGTGCTCGGCGCCATCTTCGTGATCATCGTCATGCTGCTGCCGCGCGGCGTGATCGGGCTGATCGGACCGACGAGGCGCAAGGCTCCGGTCAGCGAAATCGCCACGAACGCGCCAGCGAGGGACCAGAGCGGACCGCTGCTGCGGGTCGACGACGTCGGCAAGTCGTTTGGCGGCCTGCGCGCGGTCGATCAGGTCAGCTTCGAGGTTACGCGCGGCCAGATCGTCGGGATCATCGGCCCGAACGGCTCCGGCAAGACGACGCTGCTCAACGTGCTCTCCGGCGCGCTGGTGCCGTCGTCGGGCAAGGTTCGGCTCGGCGGCACCATGATCGGCGGGCTCAAGCCGCATTTGATCGCGCGTCTCGGCATCGCCCGCACCTTCCAATTGGTGCGCGTGATGGCGGACCTGACGGTTGCGGAGAACGTCGCGGCTGCGGCGCTGTTCAGGGGCGCCGCCACCAGCGGCGGAGAGACGACCGGCGAGCTGCTCGACCTCGTCGGGCTCGGCAAGATGCAGGACACGCCGGCCGGAGACCTCACCTATATCGACCAGAAGCGCCTGGAGCTTGCGCGCGCGCTGGCGCTCAGCCCCCAACTCGTGCTGCTCGACGAATGGCTCGCCGGCCTCAACCCCAGCGAACTCGAAACCGGCATTGCCCTGATCGCAAAGCTGCGCGACCGCGGCGTGACCATCATCATGGTCGAGCACGTCATGGACGCGATCCGCGCGCTATGCGGGCATTGCATCGTGATGAATGCCGGCAGCGTGATCGCGCGCGGCGCGCCGGATGCGGTGCTGTCCGATCCCACCGTCATCACGGCCTATCTGGGAGAGGCCGATGCTTGAGATCGCCGCCCTCTCCCATTTCTACGGCAAGCACCAGGCGTTGGCCGATGTCGCGCTCGACATCAACAGAGGCGAGATCGTTGCAATCCTCGGCGCCAATGGCGCGGGCAAGTCCACATTGCTCAAGGCCATCGCCGGCCTCATCAGGCCCGCGCCGGGCGCGACGCTGCGGTTCGAGGGCGCAGATATCGCCGCGGTGCCGGCCCACATGATCGTCGAGCGCGGCATCGCGCTGGTGCCGGAGGGGCGCGGCATCTTTGGCGAGCTGACCGTCGCTGAAAATCTCCAGCTCGGGGCCTACCCTGCCCGTGCGCGCGCCGGCGAGGCGGAGCGTCTTGCAAAGGTGCTGGCCTTGTTTCCCCGCCTGACCGAACGGATGACGCAGGCGGTCAGAACCATGAGTGGCGGCGAGCAGCAGATGGTCGCGATCGGCCGCGCGCTGATGTCCAACCCCACGCTCCTGCTGCTCGACGAGCCCTCGCTCGGCCTCTCGCCCCTGCTCAGCCGCGAAGTGTTCCGGGCGCTGGCGCAGATCCGCGAGAGCGGCGTCAGCGTGCTGCTGGTCGAGCAGAACGCCCGCGCCAGCCTCGACATTGCCGACCGCGTCTACCTCATCGAATCCGGCCGGAACGCAGGCCTCGGCTCGGCCAGTGAGATGAAGAACAACCCCGATATCCAGCGCGCCTATCTCGGCAAGGCACGCGCGCCGTCCAGTCCATCGCAGCCATAACCGTAAAGCCCAGGGAGAGCCCCATGAACGCAATCGATCTTCTCATCGGCGGCAAGGATCAGTCGGCCAGCAACCAGCGCACGTTCCAGCGTCACAATCCGATCAGCGGTGAGATCGCCAGCATCGTGGCGGCGGCCTCGATCGACGACGCGATGCGCGCGGCTGACGCAGCTGCCGCTGCCTTCCCGGCCTGGTCGCAGCTCGGCCCCTCCGAGCGCCGCAAGCGTCTCAGCGCGGCGGCCGATGTCCTTGCCAGGCGCGCCCCGGAGTTCACGGCAATGATGGTCGCCGAGACCGGCGCGACCGCGGGCTGGGCCGGCTTCAACGTGCATCTGGCTGAGGGCTTGCTGCGTGATGCCGCCGCCATGACGACGCAGATCTCTGGCGAGGTCATCCCGACCGACAAGCCCGACAATCTTGCAATGGCGTTCCGGCAGCCGGTCGGCGTCGTGCTGGGAATCGCACCGTGGAATGCGCCGGTGATCTTGGGTGTACGGTCCGTCGCCATGCCGCTCGCCTGCGGCAACACCGTGGTGCTGAAGGCCTCGGAAATGAGCCCGGGCGTGCATCGGCTGATCGGGAGCTGCTTGGCCGAGGCGGGCCTCGGCGACGGCGTCGTCAATGTCGTCACCAATGCGCCCGAGGATGCGCAGGCCGTGGTCGAGGCGTTGATCGCCCACCCGGCGGTGCGGCGCGTGAACTTTACCGGCTCGACCCGGGTCGGCCGCCTGATCGCGCTCGCTTGCGCAAAGCATCTGAAGCGAGCGCTGCTCGAGCTCGGCGGCAAGGCGCCGCTGGTCATCCTCGACGATGCCGATCTCGATGCGGCCGTGAATGCCGCCGCGTTCGGCGCCTTCATGAACCAGGGCCAGATCTGCATGTCCACCGAGCGGATCGTCGTCGACGATGCGGTTGCCGACGCCTTCATCGAAAAGTTCGCGGCGAAAGCGAAGAGCCTGCCCTTCGGTGATCCCCGCAAGGGCAATGTCGTGCTGGGCTCGCTGGTCTCAGGCGCGGCCTGCGACCGGGTCGGCGGCCTGATCGACGATGCCGTCGCCAAGGGCGCGGTGCTCGCCGCCGGCGGCAAGGGCACCGGCACGATCATGCCCGCCACGATCGTCGACCACGTGACGCCGGCCATGCGCATCTATGGCGAGGAGAGTTTTGGCCCCGTCGTTACCGTGGTCCGGGTCAGCGGCGTCGATGAGGCCGTCCGGGTGGCCAACGACACCGAATACGGTCTCTCAGCCGCCGTGTTCGGGCGCGACATCGCCCGCGCGCTCGGCGTTGCCAAACGGATCGAGTCCGGCATCTGCCACGTCAATGCGCCGACCGTGCATGACGAGCCTCAGGTGCCGTTCGGCGGCACCAAGGCGTCAGGCTATGGCCGCTTCGGCGGCAGGGCCGCGCTCGACGAGTTCACCGAGCTGCGCTGGATCACGGTGCAGACTGGGCCGCGGCATTATCCGTTCTGATGGCGCCGCGCCCGCGCTGGCGGTTTAACGCAGCGGCAACAGGTCGAGCTGGCTTTGTGCCTTCTTGACGGCTGCCGCAAACCAGCGCTGCTGCGGCGCCTCCTTGGCAAAGCACTTTGTGTGCGCGGCCATCGCCTCGTCTTCGTGCTTGAGATCGCCGCGCGGGTCCTTCTTGTTGATGGGCTTTGCCATCATCTGCTTCCAGACCTTTTCGCAAGCCGGGATTAGCCCCGTCTTCAGGGCTTCGCGGACGTCGACATAAAAGACCTTCTCGCCCTGGATCACAACCACGCCAATTTCGCCCGGCGTACCCTTCAGATCGCCATTGCCGCGCACGCCCAGTACCGCAACGGCGGCGGTAGCCCCGGCGGGCTTCGTGATCGGCAGGTCGGCATATTTGGCAAAGGCGGCGTCCTGGATCGCCCAATAGTAGAATTCGCTGGACCTGAGCGCCGCGTCGATCGCCTGTTGCAGGCCATCCTCGCGACGCGTGCGCAACCACTGCTTGAGCAGCGTGGTCGTCGTCACCACGACGTGGGTCTTGTCGCCTTCCGACGTGAAGGCGAGCCCGTCGAGATGGCCAAAGCCCGAGTCGCGCTTGTCGAGCGTATCGACGTTGGACGTGCCATCTTTCGGCATCCCCTTGATCGTCACTGGCCCGGTCACGGCACGCAAGGCGGTTGCGAGCTGTTCGAGCGCTGCCGTGTGCTGCTTGGAGCTCTCCTCATCGGTCTCGGACTTCGAGAATTTGGCGATGTAGCGGTCGCGCATGTCGAGATAGTGCTGCTCGGGCGAGGCCGCGTTGGCCTTGGCAGTGAAGGCGAGCAGAAAGAGGACGGCGAACCATTTCATGGCAATCTTCCGCGCGAAGGGGCGAGCTCACAGGACTTTGTGCGCGGGTTTTGCCGGAAGGTTCATGTCGGCGGGCTGTTCGCGTGGCAGTCCCCTCCCCGACCGCCCCCGATCCCGCGCTTGGCGCCGAGTTGATCGTCTACGACGCGCTGAACGCAGCAACGGTGTCGGGGAGCCCTTAGCCCGTATTCCTGACCGCCTCAGCCAACATTGCGTAAAGCTGGCGCTTGCTGAGTTCTTTGGGCTGCCGCTTCTCAAGCGGTTTCGACACCTTCTTTCCTACCGGGCGGGCGCAAGCGGCGGACAACGCCGGCCTTCGCTTTGGTACCGGCCTTATCCTGGGTTTTGCAGTTGATGGCGTGTGACCACGCTTCAGGCCCAAACGCGTCAGCCTCCCGCAAACTGCGTTACGACTACACCCCAGACGGCGCGCGATCTGCGAGGCGCTGTGTCCTAAGACCCAGAGTTCTTTCAGCAGCGCGACGTCTCTGTCATCCCAGCTCATGGCGACATTATAACGCCGGCTCCCGATTGCTGGCTAGTCTAGTCCTCATCTGGCTCGCGCACGACCGGCGATTCTTCCTCCTCCTCTTCTTCGTCCTCTTCGTCCTCGTCGTCTTCTTCCTCCTCATCAGGATCTCGAGGCGGCATCGTGTTGCCCATGATGACCAAGGCACCACAGTCGATCGAGCCGGCGGCATGTCCTTCGAAGATGCGTTGCTTCATGTTGTTGCTCCTCCAAATACTCGTGTCGGATGCCTGATCACGGATGACGTGATGAGCGAATTGAACCGTTACCATCCTCAGGAGTTCAATTTCATGGAATGAAGCTCGTTGGAGGCGGGCTTCCTGAGGGAACTCGAGGCCATCTACGATGGGAGTGGCTCCATGACCCACATACGAGCGGGTAATACGATAGTCACGCAGATCACTGTGATCGAGGCGGAGCCGGAAAAGCAGAACGAGGCGCTCTCGCTGATGGCCGATCGAGCACGATTCATGGCTCGCCAGCCGGGTTTCGTCTCAATCAGCCTGCATCGAAGTCTCGATGGGCGGCGCATCGTCAACTACATCCAATGGCAAAACCGCGAACTGTTGAAGTCTGCTCACCAATCGCCGGACTTTCGCAAGGAGTGGGCCAGGTTTGACGACTTGACCGATCAAATCGATCCACACCTCTATGAGGTCGTCGAAGTCTTGGACGCCGACTGAGTTTTCGCATTTGGTTCAGATCCTGCACCGATGCCCTGCAGGGCCTGCAGCGCGGCATAGGGGAGACAGCACGATTTGGCGGCCTGCCTCCCGCCCGGCCCGGCTCAGAGCTGCACGAGCGTGTCCCTGAACAAGTCGCTATTGGGCAGCTTGTTGGTCGACAAAAGGTCCGATTGGCTCTTGAGCTCGGTGACCAGCTTGCCGCGCGGCACTTCGTGCTCCTCGTGGAAGACGCCCTCCAGCGTCGACATCAGGGTTTTCAGCCGCCCCTGCCCTGAAGCCGCCGATTTCTTCTTGAAGAGACTCCAAAGTTTCTTCGGCGTCGCGTTCCAGCTTCCGTGATGCCCGACCTTGTAGAGATCGACGCTCTGCAGCAGCGCCTTGTATTTGTCGTTGGTGCCGTCGAGGGCATAGAGCCAGTTCTCGAGCTGAGCGTCGCCGGGGAACAGGAACTTCTTAGCTCCGGCTTCGAACACCAGGATGACGCTGGTGTTGTTCATGACCTTGTCGAGCATGGTGACGATCGAGAGCAGTTGCTCGGCCTGCGCCTGGCGGGCGTGATAGATCAGCCACCGCGCCTCGACCGGATAGTTCGGCCCCGCACTTGCAACATGACGCGGAAACAGCACCTTGCTCTTGCCTTTGGATGTCGCCAACGAACTGCCCGCGCGCATGGCGCGGGCCTGAAAATTCCAATACTGGTCCGAGGTCTTGGCGTAGGATTTGATCTTGTCGCTCTGCGCGACGGTGGGAGGTCCGAGGACGTGGACCTTGACGCCGGGCAATAGGGAGTCGAGGCCCGATTTCGTACCCGAGAACACGTAGACCGGATCCTCCTGTCCCATCGTCATCAGGTTCTTCACGGCGTCGAGATTCTTGACGTTGTCTTCGCCGATTAAGGTGAGCCGGTCCCTCGCCTCCCGCGGCAGCCCGCCGCGCTGTGCTGCCTCCACGACATGCGCGGCGATCTCGTGAATATCCGACAAGGCCGCAACGCGCTTATCCGCCCCGTCGCCAAAGCGCTTCAAGGCCGGCTTGTTCGCCGTCTCCGCCAATCCCGGCTCCTCGGTCCAGGGCTGGACCACGACCTTCGGCTTCATGGCGCGGATGACGTCACCGGTGCCCTTGCCGTTGCTGCTGCGTTGAAACCCCGAGATATGGTCCTGGTGCCGGTGGGTCGCGACCACCGCGAACGGATCGTCGCCGACGGTGGCTTTGATGTCATTGGCGATCCGAAGCATGTGGCCCTTCGGAGCACCCGGGGGCAAGGCCTTGGTGCCGAAGTCGATCAGCACATGCCGCTTCTTGCTGCCGTCGTAGGTAAAGCTCAGCAGGAAGCAGTCGCCGAAGCCGACCTGGTAGGTCCGGATGTTCAGGCTGTTCGGAGCCGATGCTGCCATGTCACTCACTCCGCTCCGCTCTCGCCATGCGCGCGCGGTGGAGGCGCGCAAGACGCAACCCGTCCTGCTGGTCGCCATCGAGAGCGCCGCTTTCCCAAAGATATTTCAATCGCGCCGTCTGGCGCTTGGCGTCCTCGATGCGGTTTGCGATCTTGTATTTGAGCTGGCCGTACTCGTTGAAGATCAGCGCCCCGCCGCCAAAGATGCGGATGCGCATCGTCGGCGGAAGATCGGGCGGCGGCGTGATCTTCAGGGCCGCCTTGAGCTCCTTCGCCTGCAAGGTCATGATCTGCACGTACTCGGCAACGGTCTCGCGCAGCGTAAAACCGTCCGGCCCGATCCGGATGCTCGGACGCACCGACTGGACTTCGACATAACCCCTGTCGTCGATGTCGAGCGCCTTGCGGTTCTCCCAGATGAAGCGGAAGACCTCCTCCTTGTCACGGAGCATGGAATCGAAGTGGGTCCGCGCGTAGACGAGCTCGCGGCCGTCGAACTGCTTCCAGAGGCCGTCGACGTCGGCACCGGTCGCGTGCCTGATGTCGAAATTGTTGAAGTGCCTCAGCAACGCGGCGCGATAGCGGTATTTGTCGTCGGGCACCACCTCCCGGTCGACGGTGAGCAGCGCCGACAAATAGTCCGCAAATGTGATGTCGGTCGGCGGACAATAGTCGAGGGCGCGAATGGACATGGTCAGAAGATGGCCGGCGGCGCGCGCCCCCTCCTCCACCACCAGGCTGCGGTCCCGCTTGCCCGGCGAGACGAAACCGATCTTGGCGAGGCGCGACATCCAGATTTCGAGGAAAGCGTTCATCATCGCGGCAACCAGCAGCTCGCCGCGATCGTGCTCCTCGCTGAACTCCGGCATCGACATGTAGGGACGGCCGGCCCTGAGCTTCACCGATCGCCGCAGCGCGCTTTCACGTCCTTTCGACAGGCCCACCCCCATCTCCTCGGCGAGACCGAGCAGGACGGACTGCTTCAGTGCATCGGCAGTGAGATGCGCCTTGGAGATCATCCGTCCGCGCGGCGTGCTGCGATCCAGCAATTGCCCGACGAGATCGGGAAGCGAAAAGATCGACAGCAGCGCGATGATGTCGGCAAACCCTTCGTGGAAGGCCGCCTGATCGGGCGAGGACGGCTCCAGATATCGGGAGCGGATTCCGTCGAGGATCGCATGCGTGGTCTCATGGGCAACGATATCGTGCGAAAGGCAGGTAAAGATCGGCCGGTTCGACGGCCCCGTGAAATAGCCGAAGAAGATGCCGCGATGCTCGCGGGAATAGAACGCGTTGGCATCGGCGAAGGCGTGCGGGGCGACGTGGATCTGATGGCCCTGGCTGCCCCAGGGCACCCGGCGTCCCAGGGCGAATTCGAACTGCGCGAGCGTTCGCATCACGATGGCATAGACGTTCTGGGCGTGAAACGTGGGGTCGGACACGAGCTTGTGGTCGTACCGCTTCGGGCGCTTGCGCGGCGTACCGTCTGCCTTCTTCAAGGCGAACGCATCCTCGTACTGCCCGTTCTTGGCGCGCTTGAGCACGGCCGGTCTGTAAAGCGTGCTGGTCGCCGTGTCGAAATCGATGACGTTGACGCGGTAGCCCCGCGGTCCGGCCAGGAGCTCCTCGGCGGGCACGTCGACCTCGGACATGAGGATCTTGCCGCCGATCCTGACCGACGGGTCCTGCGCGATGATCGTCAGCTTTTGCGTATTGACCAGGCTGTGTCGCGAACCACGCGTGTTGCGCATGCTTCCCCCTGAGAGGTCATGGGGAAGGCGCATCCGCTTCCGAGCGGACAAATGACCGCTACCCTCGCCCTGCCCGAGCTTGGATGAACTCAGGCAGGACGGCAACTAGGACTAGAAGCCGCACCCGGCTCCGCCGGCGCTCAGCGCCACATCAGCCAGGGCAGCACGATGAACAGCAGTCCGGCGAAGTAAATCAGCCCGAACAGCAGCCCGAAGCCCCAAAACTGTCCTTTACCGATGTAGCCGCTGCCGAAATACATCGGCGCGGGTCCAGTGGCGTAGGGCGAGATCACGCCCATCAGGCCCAGCGAATACATGCACAGGAGCGCCAGCGTTGCGACCGGCATGTCGGGAATGCCCGATCCCACCGCGAGCACGACCGGCAGCACGGCCGCCGCATGCGAGGTGATGCTGGAGAAGAAGTAGTGGATCCAGAAGAACAGCGCGACCAGCAGCACCATCACAGTCGGCGGCGACAGCCCGATCAGGGGTTTTGCGTATTCGTTCGCCACCCATTTGATGAAGCCGATCTCGTTCAGGCCCGAGGCGAGCGTGAGCAGCGAGGTGAAGTAGAAGAACACCTCCCAGGCGCTCTTTTCACTGACGATGTCGTGGAAGGTGATGACCCCGGTGACCAGCATCAGCGAGATCACGATGAACACGACCATCGTGGCGTTGATGAAGTTGGAGCCGAGGAACGGCACGCGAATGTCCGGCGACGAGCCGGTGATCCACAGGAACATCGCGAGCAGGATCAAGGCGAACATGATCCACTCGTTGCGCGACATCGGCCCCATTGCCGCGAGCTCCTTGCTCGCCCATTCGGAGATCTCCGGGCTTCGCTTCACCTCGGGCCGGCACACGACGTAGCTGATGAGGGGAACGAGGATCATGAGCAAAATGCCGAGCGGCGCAAAACCGATGAACCACTGCGCCCAGCTCACGTCAATGCCGACCGTCTTCTTGGCGATCGCAAGCGCGGCGGCATTGGGCGCAAGTGCGGTGAAGAACAGCGAGCTCGTGACCGCGGTCGCGGCAAAGGCGGTCCACATCACATAGGTGCCGATCTTGCCGGCGGTCGGACCGGGCTCGGAGCCGTAGATGCGGGGAATGTTGGAGATGATGGGATAGACAATGCCGCCGCTGCGCGCCGTGTTCGAGGGCGTTGCGGGTGCGAGCAGGAAGTCGGACATCGCGACCGCATAGCCGAGGCCGAGCGTGTTGGTTCCGAGGCTGCGCACCAGCAGCAGCGCGATGCGCCGGCCGAGCTGGCTCTTGCGATAACCGATCGAGAACACGAAGGCGCCGACGATGAGCCACACCGTGCTTTCGGAAAAGCCTGCCAGCATCCAGCGCAGCGATTTGCCGGGGTCGGACTCGATGTAGCCGCCGACGCCGGCGACCGTCAGCCCGATCAGGCCGACCGCGCCGACCGGCATGGATTCAAGGATGAGCCCAGTGATGACGGCGGCGAAGATCGCAAAATAGTGCCACTGGTTGGCGTTGAGCCCCGGAGGCACTGGCCACAGATAGATCGCGAGCCAGACCACGAGCGGCGCGAACAACTTCCAACGAAACGTCATGGGCACTCCCCCCTCAACAGACAGCTTGCCGGTTCGTTGACCGGCCGCTGCCGCCTCAAGCGTATACGACACAGTCTGGGGTGCGACACAATGGCCAGGGACCGCGGCCGCCGGATTTCCTTGTGCGATGCAAAAGACCTATCGTCCCCTGAACCGCGGCTTGCGGCGGCCCAAAAACGCCTCCACGCCCTCCTTGTGGTCCTCGCTGAGGCTCGCCAGCGCGAACTGGTCGAGGTCCATGTGGCTGGCGAGATCGTCGAGGGCATGTGCGAGGCGGTTGACAGTGAGCTTTGTCATGGCGACTGAGAGTGGCGGTTGGCTTGCCACTTTCCACGCAAGGTCCATGGCGGCGTCAAAGGCCTTGCCGGGATCGACGACGTGCTCGACCAGCCCCCATTCATAGGCCTCGTCCGCCGTGATGCGCTGGTCGGCGAGGATCACGGCCTGCTTGGTGCGGGCAGGTCCAATCAGATGCAGCAGGCGCGGGATGCTCTGCCAGCTCATGTTCATGCCGAGCCCGATCTCGGGCACGCGCAGATGCGCATCGCTCCCCATGACACGGAAGTCCAATGCGACTGCCAATGCCACGCCGCCGCCGACGCAAAAGCCCTCGATGGCGGCAATCGTGACCTGCTCCATCTCCTGCCAGGCGTGGGTGAGGCGCGGCCCGAGCTTGAGGTGCCGGCGCAAGCTCCCGAGGTCCATCGTCTTGCGCGAGCGCCCCTCGGCATCCTTCAGGTCGAAGCCGGCGCTGAACGCATCATTGCTGCCGGTCAGCACCACAACGGAGGTTGCGGCATCATCCTCAAAACTGCGGGCGGCCGCGGTAAGCTGGCGCAATGCCTCCGGCGACAGCGCGTTGATGCCGTCGCCGCGGTCGAACCGCACCACGGCGATCCGCCCCTCGGGTCCGAGGCCCTTCTCGATTGTCACGTACTCCACCACCGCAACCTCCCTGTTCTTGTTCTTGCCGTTACAGATGGCCGGTACGGCGATGCTCGGGCTGCGCGCCTTCCACCGGAAAGCGGATCGTAGTGCCGAGCGTGATCCAGTTGGCGTTCTCGCCGGTGATGTTGCGGCCGTAGATCACGTCGACGGAAAAGATCTCGTTCGGCCGGTAGCGCACGCCGGTCTGGAATCGCGGCTGCACGACGCTTGGCGTATCCGATGCCCCGGCCTGCCCGAACGCCTCGATCGTCCATTGCAGGGTGTCGGTGAACTTCCAGTCAAAGCCGATGCCGTAGGTCAAATAGTGACGGTCGACCGTCCGGTCCCATAGCCAGCCGCCGTTGAGATTGATGCGCATCGTCTCGGACAGCCGGTAGGTCGCCGGGATGACGGCGAATGCGGACAGGTTTTCGCCGGTCGCCGCATCGAAGGAGCCGCCGGCATAGGCCGAGAAACCCCAACGGCCGATGCCGGTCGGCACGAAGTTCGTCTTGGCCTTGGGGCTGAGCGTCGTGCTCCACTCGCCGTCGCTGCGCGCGCGATTGGTGTTGAGGCTCAACTCGATCGGCGTGAAGGGATTGACGACGCAGGACGGATTGGCGACCGCCGAAAAGTCCGTGTTGGTGGCCACCGACATCCAGCTTTCGACTTTGCAGGAGCCGACCTCGGAAATGTCGGCCGCGTCGACCGCATAGGCGCCATTCGCGGCGTACGCATCCGGTGCGGCGAGCGCGGCAAATAGCGCGATTGCGAAAGCAATTCCGGTTCGTTTTTCGGCCCATCCCATGGCGGGATGTTAGCAGAGTCTTCGCCTCGACAACGCCCGGATTCTGGGACTAATCTTCGGGCCATGAGTGAGCATCATCACCACCACGATCACGATCATTCCGAACTCTCGGAGACCGAGCTGCGCGTGCGCGCGCTCGAGACGATTTTGACTGAAAAAGGCTATGTCGAGCCGGCCGCGCTCGATGCCATCATCCAGGCCTATGAGACCAAGATCGGCCCCCACAACGGCGCGCGCGTCGTCGCCAAGGCCTGGGTCGATCCGGCGTTCAAAAAAGCGCTGCTGGAGGATGGCTCGAAGGCCATCGGCACGCTCGGCCATGTCAGCCGCGTCGGCGACCATCTCGTCGTGGTTGAGAACACGGCACAGCGGCACAACATGGTCGTGTGCACGCTTTGCTCCTGCTACCCCTGGGAGATGCTTGGGCTGCCGCCGGTCTGGTACAAGGCCTCGCCCTACCGCTCGCGCGCGGTGAAGGATCCACGTGGCGTGCTCGCCGATTTCGACGTCACGCTGCCGAAGGACATGGAAATCCGCGTCTGGGATTCGACTGCCGAGACGCGCTTCCTGGTGCTGCCGATGCGGCCCGACGGCACGGAAGGCTGGAGCGAGGAGCAACTCGCCGAGCTCGTCACGCGCGATTCCATGATCGGTACCGGCTTTCCCAAGACGCCCGGAGCGCCTTCATGAACGGCGTGCACGACATGGGCGGCATGGACGGGTTCGGCAAGGTCGAGCCCGAACCAAACGAGCCGATGTTCCACGCGGACTGGGAGTCGCGCGTGCTGGCGATGGTGCGCGCGATGGGTGCGGCCGGCGCCTTCAACATCGACACCTCTCGGTTCTATCGCGAGACGCTGCCGCCGCACGTGTATCTCTCGAGCTCCTACTACAAGAAGTGGTTCCTCGGTCTCGAGGAGATGCTGATCGAGAAGGGCTACCTCACCCGCGAGGAGGTCGCCGCAGGGCACGCTATGCAGCCCGCAAAGGCGCTCAAGCACGGCAAGTTCGACCTCGCCAATATCGAGCGCGTGATGGTGCGCGGCAAGTTCGCCCGCCCTGCCCCGGCACCCGCCAAATTCAACATCGGCGACAAGGTGCGCGCGAAGAACATCCATCCCACGACGCACACGCGCCTCCCGCGCTATGTGCGCGGACATGTCGGCGTCGTCGAGCTCAACCACGGCTGTCACGTGTTTCCGGATTCGGCGGCGATGGAGCTCGGCGAGAATCCGCAATGGCTCTACACGGTCGTGTTCGAGGGCAGCGATCTCTGGGGCGCGGATGGTGATCCGACATTGAAGGTCTCGATCGACGCGTTCGAGCCCTATCTGGACCCGGCGTGATGAGCAGCAATGCTGCTGCCGCTGCGACGGAGGCCATCCCGAGCATTCCGCGCGATGATGAGGGCCCGGTCTTCCGTGCGCCCTGGGAGGCCCATGCCTTTGCGATGGCGCTGACACTGCACGACCGCGGCGTGTTCACCTGGCCCGAATGGGCCGCAGCGCTCGCCGACGAGATCAAGCGCGCGCAGGCCGCAGGCGACCCTGATACGGGCGAGACCTACTATCTGCACTGGCTCGCCACGCTGGAAGGCCTCGTCGCCAGCAAGGGCGTTGCATCGACGGAAACCCTGCATCGCTACCGCGACGCCTGGGACCACGCCGCCGACCGCACGCCGCACGGCAAGCCGATCGAGCTGCAGGCTGAAGACTTCCGCTAGCAACCCTGTCATTGCGAGCGAAGCGAAGCAATCCAGAGTCTGTCCGCGGCGGCAATCTGGATTGCTTCGCTTCGCTCGCAATGACAGTAGAGGAAGCGGCGCTATTTCCCCGCCACGTACTCCCGCCATCCCTTCGCCCGCAGGCTGCACGCGGGGCACTCGCCGCAACCAAAGCCCCAATCATGCTGCGCACCGCGTTCGCCGAGATAGCAGGTGTGCGACTGCTCGCGGATGAGATCGACGAGCCCTGCTCCGCCAAGGTCGCGCGCAAGCTTCCAGGTCGCGGCCTTGTCGATCCACATCAACGGCGTATGCAGCTCGAATTTTCGCGCCATGCCGAGTGACAACGCGGCCTGCATGGCGCGGATGGTGTCGTCGCGACAGTCAGGATAGCCGGAATAATCCGTCTCGCACATGCCGCCGACGATGTCGGAGATGCCGCGCCGGTAGGCCAGCGCCGCGGCGAAGGTCAGGAACACGAGATTGCGGCCGGGCACAAAGGTGTTGGGCAGACCGTCGGCGCCCATGGCGATCTCGACATCGCGGGTCAGCGCGGTATCGGAGACGGCAGCCAATGTCGGGATGGACAACGTGTGGCTCTCGCCGAGCCGCGTAGCCCAATCCGCATTCAGCGCCCTGATCCCCGCGAACAGCCGCGCGCGGCAGTCGAGCTCGATAGCGTGGCGCTGGCCGTAGTCGAAGCCGAGCGTTTCAACGTGCGCAAAGCGGCTCAAGGCCCAGGCAAGGCAGGTGGTGGAGTCCTGCCCGCCGGAAAACAGCACCAAGGCGGTGTCTGATGACAATGATTTGCTCATGGTGCCGCGCTTTAGCATCGCCCGCGATGGCCGCCAATCGGTGGAAATCGAAGGGTTCCGGCGTGGGAGGCTGGGAACGGCAGGCCGCTTGCGGCATAAGGTGCGGCAGACAGGAGAATTGGCCCGCAATGACCCCTTCCCGCGACGTTTCCCGCCTGATCGAGATCATGGCGGCACTGCGCACGCCGGTGACCGGCTGCCCCTGGGACCTCGAGCAAAGTTTTGCGACGATCGCGCCTTATACCATCGAGGAGGCTTATGAAGTCGCCGATGCGATCACGCGCGGCGATTTCGACGACCTCCGCGAGGAGCTGGGCGATCTCCTGCTCCAGGTCGTCTATCACGCGCAGATGGCCGAAGAGCAAAATGCCTTCGCCTTCGGCGACGTCGTCGAGGCGATCACGAAGAAGATGATCCGCCGCCATCCGCACGTCTTTGCCGACAAGGACGGCAACATCAAGCCCGCGGGCGTCAAGAGCGCGTGGGAGCGCATCAAGGCCGAGGAGAAGGCCGAACGCGCCGCACGGCGTCCGCCGGACGAGGCGAACCACAAATCGCTTCTGGCGAGCGTCAAGGCTGGCCTTCCGGCGCTCACCCGCGCGATGGAGCTGCAGCGCAAGGCTTCCACCGTCGGCTTCGACTGGAACGACCCGCGCGCAGTGCTCAAAAAAATCCGCGAGGAAGCCGACGAGATCGAAGCCGCGCTCGACCGTAACGACAAGCAGGAGCTGGCCGAGGAAACCGGCGACCTTCTGTTTGCGCTCGTCAACCTCGCCCGCCACGTCGATGCCGACCCGGAGTCCGCCTTGCGGGCGACCAACGCAAAGTTCGAGCGGCGCTTTGCGTATATCGAGCGCGCGCTTGAGGCCAAGGGGCGGACGCTGGAGCAAGCGTCGCTGGAGGAAATGGACGGGCTTTGGAACGCGGCGAAGGGCGAGGAGAAGCCGACGTCAGAGATGCGCAAGGAAGCGCGCCGCTAGTTCAGTGTCGTCCCGGCGCAGGCCGGGACCCATACCGCGGAATCTATCAATTGCGGGTGGTAACAGTACCGAACGACTAATCTTCGCCAAACCACTCCCTGTGGTTATGGGTCCCGGATCTGCGCGCGCTTGAGGCGCGCTTGTCCGGGACGACAGTGGTCTATGCGGACAGACGCGGCACGGCGTCAAACCGGTTCACCACGATGTCCCGTTTGGTCTCGTCGACCCGCACGGTCATATCGAAGCGGCCGTCGTGCAGCTGCTTTGCCAGCACCTCCGAATTGCGGTGCAGCCAGGAGATGCCGGCGCCGTCGGCGGCGTCGATCGACAGGTCGAGTGTGGTGCGCTTGGCGGCGAGGCGTTCCTCGATCGCGCTGAGCAGCGCGTCGATCCCCTCGCCCGACACGGCTGAGACCAGCATTGCGGGATGATCGGCGGGCCTGCGCGCAGCGATGTTCTGCAACTCGTCGCGCTGTTCGGCGTCAAAACGATCGATCTTGTTCCAGACCTCGATGATGCGGCCGCTGTCATCAGGGTTGATGCCGAGCTGGCGCAAGACCGCATCGACGTCGCTCTGCTGCGCCTCGGCGTCTTCATGCGCGATGTCGCGGACATGGAGGATGACGTCGGCCTCGAGCACCTCCTCCAGCGTGGCGCGGAAGGCGGCGACGAGCTGCGTCGGCAGGTTGGAGATGAAGCCGACGGTGTCCGACAGCATCGCCTTGCCGCCATGCGGCAGGTTGAGCGCGCGCAAGGTCGGATCGAGCGTCGCAAACAGCATGTCGGCGGCCTGCACGTCGGCGCGGGTCAGGCGGTTGAACAGCGTCGACTTGCCGGCATTGGTGTAGCCGACCAGCGCGACGACGCGATACGGCACGCGCTGGCGGCCAGCGCGATGCAGACGGCGCGTGGCCTGCACCTTCCTGAGTTCGCCCTCGAGCTTGGTGATACGCTCCTGGATCAGCCGCCGGTCGGCCTCGATTTGCGTCTCGCCGGGACCGCCCATGAAACCGAAACCACCACGCTGGCGTTCGAGGTGGGTCCAGGACCGCACCAGGCGCGAGCGCTGGTAGTTGAGATGCGCGAGCTCGACCTGGAGCGCGCCTTCCTTGGTCTTGGCGCGGCGGCCGAAGATTTCCAGGATCAGCCCGGTGCGATCGAGCACCTTGGCGTGCCATTCCTTCTCGAGATTGCGCTGCTGGATCGGCGACAACGCGCAATCCATCACGACGAGCTCGACGTCGAGGGTCTTGATGAGGGTGGCGATCTCCTCGACCTTGCCCTTGCCGAGATAGGTCGCGGGGCGGATCTGGCTGATCGGCGCGATCAGGCTGTCGGCGATGACGAGGTCGATGGCGCGCGCAAGGCCCGCGGCCTCTTCCAGCCGCGCGTCGGCGTCGCGCACGACATGAGCTTCCGATTGCGCGTCGGCCCCGCCAGCGCGCATTCGCAAATAGGGGCCGATGACGATCACCCGCCCCGTCTGCCCTGCCCCTGCCGACCGCGGACGGTCGGCACCCCCGTCAAAGTTCCGGGGTTCCAATCAGATCACTCTCAAGCCGGCTGGTCCTCGCCGCCTTCGAATAGCTGGATCGGAGCGCCGGGCATGATGGTCGAGATCGCATGCTTGTAGACAAGCTGCGAATGACCGTCGCGCCGAAGCAGCAAGCAGAAATTGTCGAACCAGGTCACAATTCCCTGCAGCTTCACTCCGTTGACCAGAAAGATCGTCAGTGGCGTCTTGGTTTTGCGAACGTGATTTAGGAAGGTGTCTTGTAGGTTTTGTGCGCGGTCTGCCGCCATTGTTGTTATCTCGCTTTGAGTTTCTTTTTTTATTTGGACTTTCGTCCGGACCGGTTGTGCCCCTCTTGTGTGGGCCTTCCCGGCTGCCTTCCCTCATGAGATCCCCCTCCGGAGGGTCGGCGGCTCGATTAGAGGACAGGAGGAGATATTAGGCAAGCCGCTTGAGGCGGCAGCCCTCCCCCTGATCCTCCGGAAAACTACGGAATTCGATGATTTTCCTCTGATAATGTAAATCTGTGGCCGCGATGACGCGGCCCTCAACCGACGCCCAGCGCCTTCAACTTCCGGTGCAGCGCGCTCCGCTCCATGCCGACGAACTCCGCCGTGCGCGAAATATTGCCGGAAAAGCGACTGATCTGGGCGATCAGGTAATCGCGCTCGAACACCTCGCGCGCCTCCCGAAGCGGCAGGCCCATGATGTGCTCGCCATTGTTGCTGGTCGGCATCGCCGGCACCATCGAGCCGACGTCCTGCGGCAGCATGTCGGCGGTGATGATCACCTCAGGGCCGCCGGCCGCAAGAATCATGACCCTCTCAACGTTGTTGCGGAGCTGGCGTACGTTACCCGGCCAGACATGCGATTGCAGCACCGCCATCGCGTCCTGGCCGATCTGGCGCTTGGGCAGGCCGCTGCCGGCTGAAATCTGCTCCATGAAATAGTCGATCAATTCCGGAATGTCCTCGCGACGCTCCGACAGGGCGGGCACGCGGATCGGAACTACCGACAGGCGATGGTAGAGATCCTCGCGGAAATGACCGGCCGCGATCTCCTCTTCGAGGTTGCGCGCGGTGGACGAGATGATGCGCACGTCGACCTGCACTTTGGCGGTGCCGCCGACGCGCTGGAACGATTGCTCGACCAGCACGCGCAAAATCTTGTTCTGGGTCTCGCGCGGCATGTCCGCGATCTCGTCGATGAACAGCGTGCCGCCATGGGCCTCTTCCAGCGCGCCGGGCTTGCGCGGCTGCTCGCCATTGGACTGCTCGACGCCGAACAGCTCGTGCTCCATGCGCTCCGGCGTGATCGCCGCGGCGTTGATCACCACGAACGGCCCATCGGCGCGGCCCGAAGCCGCATGCAGCGTGCGCGCGGTCAATTCCTTGCCGGCGCCCGCGGGCCCGACGATCAGGATGCGGCTGTTGGCTTTGGCGGCGCGCTCGATGGTCTGGCGGAGCTGGTTCATGCTGGGCGAGCGGCCCATCAGGCTGCTCGCGGTCGGCGCGAGCTGCTTAAGCTCCTTCACCTCGCGCTTCAGGCGCGAGTTCTCGAGCGCCCGCGTCGCCACCAAGATCAAGCGGTCGGCCTTGAACGGCTTTTCGATGAAGTCATAGGCGCCGCGCTTGATCGCGGCGACCGCGGTCTCGATGTTGCCGTGGCCGGAGATCATGACGACCGGCAGGTCGACATTATCCTTCTTTACCTGCTCCAGCAGTTGCAGGCCGTCGAGTTTCGATCCCTGCAGCCAGATGTCGAGGAACACCAGATGCGGCCGGCGGTTGGCGATCTCGGCGAGCGCCGAGTCGCTGTCGCGCGCGGTCCTGGTGACAAATCCCTCGTCTTCGAGAATGCCCGCAACGAGGTCCCGAATATCGGCCTCATCATCGACAATCAGAATTTCACTTGCCATGGGTCGTGCCCGCCTTGTCAGTTGCCTGTTGAGGCTTCGATTCTTGCCGCATCATTAGTCTTTTCTGCCGGCTCCTTGGTTTCGGCGGCCGGCTGTTTTGTTTCCTGTTCCTTGGTGTCGGAATTCTGGTCCTTGACTTCGACCTTCGAGGGGTGGCCGGAGATCGCGAACCGCATCCGCATCCAGGCACCGCGCTGCCCCTCCCGGAAATCGGAGGCGTCCTTCAACTCGATTCGCCCGCCATGGTCTTCGAGCACGCGACCGACGATCGCAAGCCCGAGGCCGGTGCCCTTGGCGCGCGTCGTGACGTAGGGCTCGAGCAGCCGCGACCGCGCCGTCTTGGGCAGGCCGATGCCGTTGTCGATGACGTCGATCAGGACATCCTCACCCTCGCGCGAAACCACGACGTCAATGCGGCCCTTTCCATGATCCTTGCCGAGTTCTTCCGGCGGAACCTGCTCGATCGCCTCGGTGGCATTCTTGACGATGTTGGTGACGGCCTGGGAGATCAGCCGGCGGTCGAACTGCGCCCGGAGCGGATCCTCCTTGAACACGGTCTCGATATCGAGCTCGGGATGGGCGACCTTCATCAGGAACACCGCCTGCCGCACGGTGTCGGCGACGTCCTCGCCTTCCATGACCGGCTTCGGCATCCGCGCAAAGCGCGAGAACTCGTCGACCATGCGCCTGATGTCGTCGACCTGGCGCACGATGGTGTCGGTGCACTGGTCGAAGATCGACTTGTCCTTCTCTTCCGTGATGGTCTTGCCGAACTTGCGGCGGATGCGCTCGGCCGAGAGCTGGATCGGCGTCAGCGGATTCTTGATCTCGTGCGCGATGCGCCGCGCCACGTCGCCCCAGGCCGAGGTGCGCTGCGCCGAGACGAGCTGGGTGATGTCGTCGAGCGTGATGATGTAGCTGTCGCGCGGCTGGCTGGTCTTTTCCGCGCTGACGCGGACCGACAAATTGCGCTCTTGGCCGTCGCGCGTGATCGTGATCTCGCCCTGCACCAGGCGCTGGGTCCCTTCCCGCGCCGTCTTCATCATGTCGTCGAGTTCGGGCAGCACGTCCGACAGGGGATGGCCGAGCGTCTCGGACTCGGCGTGCCCGATCAGCTTCTCGGCGGAGCGGTTGAGAATGCCGACGCTGCCGGAGGAATCGACGCCGATGATGCCGGCGGAGGCCGAGGACAGCACTGCCTCGATGAATCGGCGGCGGCTGTCGATCAACTCGCTGGCATTGACGAGCTCGTCGCGCTGGCTGCGCAACTCCTGCGTCATCTTGTTGAAGGTCTCGCCCAGTTGCGCGAGGTCGCCTTCGGACTTGTGCACGGGCACCTGGACGTGGAGGTCCCCGGTCGAAACCGTGTGCGCCGCATTCATCAGGAGCCGTATCGGCGCCACCAGCCAGTTGGCGAAGTTCAATCCGATCAGCACCGATGCCATCAGGATGGTGAGCGCGATCACCGCAAACATCAGCGCAAAGGCGACCTGGATGCCGAGCCGGCGCGATTCAATCTGGGCGTATTCGGCGACGCTCAGCTCAGTCTGCTTGAGCTGGGCGACGACCCGGGGGTCAAGGAGCCGCGCGACGTAAAGGAAGGTGTCGTTGAAGGCCCGCAGGCGGACCACGGAGGCGACGTAGCTCTCAGGGAAGACCGAGATTCGTGGCTCGGTGTCATTGACGTCAGCGAGAAGGGCGGGCGGCGGCGGTTCGTAGTTCAGACGAACACCGGTCTCGGCGTTTGCGATGACGGTGCCGTCCTTGTCCATCAGCACCGCAATGGGCAGGTTGTGCGCCGCGGCGCTTGCCGTCAGGACCTGCATGAACGACATGCGATCCTGATCGTAGAGTGGCCTCGCATAGGCGAGCTCTTTGGCCATCGCCAGGATGTCGCCGTTGATCAGCTGCGCGTGATCCTGCATGTAGGCGCGCGCGATGATCAGGGAGTTTTGGATGACCTCTTTGGTCGGCCCGGAGAACAACCGGTCGAGACCGCGCTCGATGGTGACGTTGGCGACCACGGCCACCAGCACCGCCGGCAGCACCGCGATGATCGAGAACAGGCCGACGATCTGGACGTGCAGGCGCGCCGCCG
The DNA here is from genome assembly GCF_024758505.1 of Bradyrhizobium arachidis. Taxonomy (NCBI): domain Bacteria; kingdom Pseudomonadati; phylum Pseudomonadota; class Alphaproteobacteria; order Hyphomicrobiales; family Nitrobacteraceae; genus Bradyrhizobium; species Bradyrhizobium arachidis. The sequence continues at coordinate 4,922,831 of NZ_CP077970.1, forward strand.
CCCGGCCCCTCCGCCGGGCCTGGATCACATGCCAGACCTCGCGAACGATGATCCCGACCAGCAGCAGGATGGTGCCGGCGTTGATCAGCAGGAACGAGGAGACCACCTCCCGGGTCGGCTCGATCCGGGTCAGGCCGGTCAGGACGACGAAGGTCAGGAAGGCCGACAGCAGCGCCAGGCCCACCGCAAACGGCGCCAGCCAGCGGCGCAGCGACCCGCGCTGCGGCTCGTCGGCAGGGGACGTATCGAAAGATGCGGCCGATGTCTCTGCGCTGGTCATTCTGGCAATGGTGATGATGAAAAACTGGGCCCGCCCCCGGCGGGCACTGATGCATTCATATCACATTGTTGCCGGAATGTGACTATTCCGCGGCGGCCCGGCTGACGCATCCACAGGACTGGCCCGGTTGACGCAGGTCAACAGGTCGGAAGCTACGGGGACTATTAAGAAAAAAACCTCTCAGTCCCGCCTTATGAAAGTTCCCTCAAGCACTCCGGCCCTGACGGGCCTGACCGACCAGGAAGCCCAGGCCCGGCTCAAGGCCGAGGGTACCAACGAGCTGCCCCGGCACGACCGGCGGACACCGCTGCGTATCGTGCTGGAAGTCCTGCGCGAGCCGATGCTGGCGCTGCTGCTGGGCGCCGGGTTCATCTACCTCCTGCTCGGCGATCTCAAGGAAGCGCTGATCCTGCTGGCCTTCGGCGCCATGTCGGTCGTCATCACCGTGATTCAGGAGACCCGCACCGAGCGTGTGCTGGAGGCGCTGCGCGACCTGACCAGTCCGCGGGCGCTGGTGATCCGCGCCGGCGAGCGCCGGCGCATCGCGGGGCGCGACGTCGTCCGCGGCGACCTGATCGTCCTGGCCGAAGGCGACCGCGTCCCCGCGGACGCATTGCTTCTCGATGCCCAGGACCTCGAGATCGACGAGTCGTTGCTGACGGGCGAATCCGTGCCCGTGCGCAAACGGGCCGTCGACGAGACGACGGCGGACGATCCGCATGCCGGCGGCGACGACCGGCCTTTCGTCTATTCGGGTTCGCTGGTGGTCCGCGGCGCCGGCATCGCGGAGGTGATCGCGACCGGGCCACACAGCGAAATCGGCAAGATAGGTCAGTCGCTGCAAGGCCTCGATGCCGAGCCGCCGCGGCTGCAGCGTCAGACCGCCGCCCTCGTCCGCCTCTGCGCGCTCGGCGGTGCTGCCGTCAGCGTGCTGGCGGTCCTGCTCTACGGGACGCTGCGCGGCGGCTGGCTCGACGCGCTGCTCGCCGGCATCGCCATCGGCATGTCGATGCTGCCGGAAGAATTTCCGGTCGTGCTCACCGTCTTCATGGCGATGGGCGCCTGGCGCATCTCCAAGGCGCGCGTGCTGACGCGCCGCGCCGCATCAATCGAAACGCTGGGCTCGGCGACCGTGCTGTGCACCGACAAGACAGGTACGCTCACCGAAAACCGGATGACGGTCGCGGAACTGCGGACATCGGACGGAGCCGCACTGCGCAGCGCCGACACCACATACGGCGGAACTGCGGCCGCCTTCCGCGACATCGCCGTGCACGGCGTGCTGGCGAGCGCGGCAGAACCGTTCGATCCGATGGAGAAGGCATTTCATGCCTTAGCGCGCGAGATGCCTGATGCGCGCGACCGCCTGCCCGATTCGAGCTGGCGCCTCGTACGGGGCTACGGCTTGCGACCCGACCTTCTGGCGATGACGCAGGTCTGGCAAAGGCCTGATGCCGCCGGGCTCGTGGTGGCGAGCAAGGGCGCGCCTGAAGCCATCGCCCTGCTCTGCCGGCTTTCCGAGCCAGAGCTGATCGCCTTGCGCCGGACGGTCGATACGATGGCTGCGAGCGGCCTGCGCGTGCTGGGCGTGGCCGGAGCGGTCCACAGCGATGGCCCGCTTCCGCACGCCCAGACGGGATTTGCCTTCCGCTTCCTCGGACTCGTCGGTCTTGCCGATCCGCTGCGCCACAGCGTGCCCGCGGCGATCGCCGACTGCCGTTCGGCCGGTATCCGCGTGATCATGATCACGGGCGATTATCCGGCAACGGCGCAGGCGATCGCGCGGGCTGCCGGGCTCGACATGTCCGGCGTGCTGACGGGCGACGACTTGCGGAAAATCGACGATGCCGCGCTGGCGGAAGCGGTCAAAACCGTGAACGTGTTCGCGCGCATTGTGCCGGAGCAGAAGCTACGCATCGTGCAAGCGCTGAAGGCCAACGGCGAGATCGTCGCCATGACCGGCGATGGGGTCAATGACGCGCCATCCCTGAAAGCGGCGCATATCGGCGTTGCCATGGGCGGTCGCGGCACCGACGTGGCGCGCGAGGCCTCTTCGATCGTGCTGCTCGACGATGATTTCGGCTCTGTTGTCACCGCGGTCAGGCTCGGCCGGCGCATCTACGACAATCTGCGCAAAGCCATGGGATTCATCTTCGCCGTGCACGTGCCGATCGCCGGCATGGCGCTCATGCCGCTGGTTCTCGGCCTGCCGATCTTCTTCAGCCCGGTCCACATCGCATTCCTCGAGATGGTGATCGACCCGGTCTGCTCGCTGGTGTTCGAGGCGGAGACCGACGAGCGTGACGTCATGAGCCGGCCGCCGCGCGCGCCCGATGCGCCGCTGTTCTCATGGCCGCTGATCGGCTGGAGCGTGCTCCAGGGCGCGACTGCCTTCGGCGTCATCGCGCTGATCTACATCGCCGCGCTGTGGCGCGGCCTGCCTGAGGACGAGGCTCGTGCGCTGGGTTTCTTCTCGCTCGTCCTGACGATCGTCAGCCTCGTACTCGTCAACCGCTCCTTCAGCGCCTCGCTGGTTTCGGCGTTCCGTCGGCGGAACGTGACGCTGGTCTGGATCCTGCTCGTGATCGCCTTGGTGCTCGCGAGCATCATGCTGTGGCCAGCGGCGGCCAGCCTGTTCCGGTTCGGGCCGCTGCATGGCGACGATCTGCTCGTCACGGTTGCCGCGGCCGCCGCCGTTCTGCTCGGCCTCGAAGCGCTGAAACCGATCTGGCGCGCGCGCCTCAGTCGCTAGTCCCCGCAGGTTACGGGGAACGGATGTCGGGTGTCCTGGATTGACCGGGATGGACAGAGTCTTTCTCGCGATGATGGTCTGGGCCCTTCTGCTGCTGATCGTGGCATCGGACCTTTTGGTCAACGGACCCGGGCTCCAGCAGCCGCCGTCGAACGTCGCATTCGTGGTGCCGGCATCAAGCCGGCTGGTCCGATAAGCGGTCTCCGCGCGCGACCGCGGAACATTTCGCGCTGGTTCCGACTTGTGCAATCCGCGCCGACTATTCAGGTGGGCGCGATCCGGACAGGCTCAGCTCCGCTTTGGTAGGGGGAGCTGAGCCACCGCCCAAGGAACTAGCAAGTGGACTACCCCCCGCTGCGATAGACCTGAATGTCGAGATCCCGGATCTTCTTCCGCAGCGTGTTGCGATTGAGGCCGAGCAGATCGGCGGCGCGGATCTGGTTGCCGCGGGTCGCGGCAAGCGCCGCCGTCAGCAAGGGAATCTCGATCTCCTTGAGGATGCGGTGATAGAGGCCGGGCGGCGGCATGCCGTTCGGAAAGCCCTGGAAGTGCGAGGACAGATAGGCCTCCACCGCGCCGCCGAGATTGTCGACGCCCTGCTGAACGGCAGCACCCGGGCTCACCGAGGGCGGTGCGAGCTCGCCGTCGATAACGGACGAGGTGATCACGTCCTGCGGATAGAGCGCCGCGAGACGTCGCGCGAGGTTTTCCAGCTCACGCACATTGCCCGGCCAGCGGTGCTGCTTCAGCCGCTCCAGCGCCAGCGCATCGAGCTTCTTCGGCGGCAGGCCGTCCTTCTCGGCCAGCGAGAAGAAGTGACGGACGAGATCCGGCAGATCCTCGATGCGTTCGCGCAAGGGGGGCAGCCGTAGCGGCACGACGTTGAGGCGGAAGAACAAATCTTCGCGGAACAGGCCCTGCTGGATCAGGACACGCAGGTCCTTGTTGGAGGCCGCTACGATCCGCACGTCGGTCTTGATCGGGGTGCGGCCGCCGACGGTGGTGTATTCGCCCTGCTGGAGCACGCGCAACAGGCGGGTCTGCGCCTCCATCGGCATGTCGCCGATTTCGTCGAGGAACAGCGTGCCGCCCTCGGCCTGCTCGAAGCGGCCGGACGCGCGGGTGTTGGCGCCGGTGAACGCGCCGCGCTCATGGCCGAACAGCTCCGACTCGATGAGGTCGCGCGGGATCGCCGCCATGTTGACGGCGACGAACGGGCCGTTGCGGCGCTTGCCATAGTCGTGCAGCGCGCGCGCCACCAGCTCCTTGCCGGTTCCGGACTCGCCCGTGATCATCACGGTGAGGTCGGTCTGCATGAGGCGCGCCAGCACGCGGTAGATTTCCTGCATCGCCGGCGAGCGGCCGACCAGCGGGATCGCCTCCATCTCGGCTTCATCGTCCGCCGAGGTGGTCCGCTCCTTCGGCTCGGCAAGCGCACGGCCGACGATTGCGATCAGCTCCTTCAGGTCGAAGGGCTTTGGCAAATACTCGTAAGCACCGCGCTCGGAGGCGCGGATCGCCGTCATGAAGGTGTTTTGCGCGCTCATGACGATGACGGGCAAATTCGGCCGCATCTTCTTGATGCGGGGCAACAGGTCGAAGGCGTTTTCATCCGGCATCACCACGTCGGTGATGACGAGATCGCCCTCCCCCTGGCTGACCCAGCGCCACAGCGTGGCGGCGTTGCCAGTCAACCTCACCTCGTATCCGGCCCGGGAAAGTGCCTGATTGAGAACCGTGCGAATGGCGGTATCGTCATCCGCGACTAGAATGCTACCTGCGGGCATCGTCATTCCTCATTTTGCCCCCTGTGGAGCAGGCGACGATTTCCCGGCAGAATCGTCACGGCTGCTGTGATCGGCGTGTTTGATCGACGTCGAGTACATCGGCATCAGCACGCGAAAGGTGGTTTTGCGCGGCTGAGACTCGCATTCGATGATGCCCCCGTGATCGCCGACGATTTTTGCGACCAACGCCAGGCCGAGACCGCTGCCGGTCTGCTTGGTGGTCACGAAGGGATCGAACAGGTTTGGCAAAAGGTCCTCCGGCACGCCCGGTCCGTTGTCCTTGACGCAGAACTCGAGCGGCAGGGATACCCGGGATTTTTGACCGGGGACTGACAGGCGCACGCCGGGGCGGAATGCGGTGGTGAGCTGGATCTCGGCGTCGGTGCCGAGATCGACCACGGCTTCGGCGGCGTTCTTCACGAGATTGAGGAACACCTGGATGAGCTGGTCCTGGTTCGCCAGCACCGGCGGCAGCGAGGGATCGTAATCCTCGATGAAGCGGATGTTGCGGGCAAAGCCGGACTGCGCGAGCCGCTTCACATGGTCGAGCACGGAATGGATGTTGACGGGGCCGCGCGCCACCGGGCGGTCGTCGCCGAACACCTCCATGCGGTCGACCAGCGTGACGATGCGGTCGGCCTCGTCGCAGATCAGCCGCGTCAGCATGCGGTCCTCGGAGGACGCCTGCTGCTCCAGCAGTTGTGCCGCGCCGCGGATGCCGGAAAGCGGGTTCTTGATCTCGTGCGCCAGCATCGCGGCAAGCGCGATCACCGAGCGTGCGGCGCTGCGATGGGTGAGCTGCCGGTCCATCTTGTCGGCGATGGTCCGCTCCTGGAGCATCACCACGATGTGGCCGGGCCGCTCGGTCAGCGGCGCGACGTGGAGATCGACCTGGCGGTCGCCGCCCATGCGCGGCGTACCCAAATCAACCTTGTATTCGTTGACCGGCGAATTCGACGAACGGACCTGGTCGATCAGCGCCAGCAGGGGGCTGCCGAACGGCACCAGTTCCTTCAGCGACTGTCGCTTCAGGAATTGCGTCGAGATCTCGAAGAAGGCTTCGGTTGCGATGTTGGCGGCGACGATCTTGCCATCGGGCCCGATCATGAGGACGGGATTGGGCAGCGCGTCCAGGATCGCATCGCTGTCGGACGAAAGCGGCCGACGATGTTCAGCGGCTGAGCTCATGCAGCAGCGCTCCATGCGAAGTCGTCGAAGGCATCTTGGAGGGAGCGGTGCACGGCGCGCGGATCCTCCGACGTGAGGATGCTCTGGCGCCAGGCTTTCAGCTTCTCGGCCGGCGCGCGGCTGAAATCGGCAGCGACGTCGAGCGCCCAGCCGAGATGTTTTCGCGCATGGCGCAGACCGATGCGCAGGCCGTAGAGATCGCAGACGCCTTCGTAGAGCGTGCGGACATAATGGAGCTGCTCGCCGAGCGTTGGCGCGGCCTCTGCCGCCCCGCCCTGCAGGCGCCGGCCGATCTGGCCGGGCAGCCAGGGCTGGCCGTAAGCGCCGCGCCCGATCATCACGGCGTCGGCGCCGGACGCTTCGAGCGCCTCCAGGGCCTTGTCGTAGGACGTGATGTCGCCATTGACGACGAGCGGCAGGGTGGTTGCCTCACGCACCGCGCGGATGGCGTCCCAATCCGCCTCGCCCTTGTAGAACTGGCAGCGGGTGCGGCCATGGACGGTGACGAGCTGCACGCCGGCCGCTTCCGCCCGCCGCGCCAGCTCCGGCGCATTGCGAGTGCGATCGTCCCAGCCGAGCCGCATCTTCAAGGTGACCGGCACCTGCACGGCGGCAATGGTCGCATCGATCAGGCTGACGGCATGGTCGAGGTCGCGCATCAGCGCGGAGCCGGACTGGCCACCAGTGACGTGGCGGGCCGGGCAGCCCATGTTGATGTCGATGACGTCGGCGCCGGCGCCTTCCGCGATCCGGGCGCCCTCCGCCATCCAGTGCGCCTCGCAGCCGGCAAGCTGCACCACATGCGGACCGAGCCCGGTCGCCTCGCAGCGCAAACGCGACATCCAATGGCCGTTGGCGAGCTCGTCGCTGGCGGTCATTTCTGACACAACCAGGCCCGCCCCGAGCTCCGCAGCCAGGCGACGGAAGGGTGAATCGGTCACCCCCGACATTGGCGCCAGGAAAACCGGATTGGCGACATCAATATCGCCTATTTTCAACGGCTTAGCGCCTGAGGTTGCCGAACCGGTCACGGACGTTCCGTTCACAAGACGGCGCCTCATCGCGCCTGCCATGACCTATCTTGCGCACAATTCTTGTGCAGTCAAGCGTCATGCCTACAGTTTAGACAGTTCTATAAATCTTGCAAGTGCAGTGCAACAAAATGCGTTGGCCTGCAATCGGGGAAACCCTCTGGTCTTGCGCGCCTACCGTGCTAGAGGCATGCCACAAATCATTCCTGTCCCAGACAATCACCATCAATTGAGTTTGTAATGGCGAAATCAGAGCGGACCGCAGCGGTCCTCGTCGCAGCCGGGCGCGGCTTGCGCGCCGGTGCTGGCGGCCCGAAGCAATATCGCTCGATCGGCGGCCTGCCCGTGATCTATCGCGCCATGGAATCGTTCAGCCGCCACGCCGACGTGTTCGCGGTGCAGCCTGTGGTCAATCCCGACGACGGCGCGATGTTCACCGCCGCCGTCTCGGGCCTGCGCCACGAGCCGCCAACCAGCGGCGGCGCGACCCGGCAGGCCTCGGTGCTCGCGGGCCTCGAGGCGCTCGCCAAGCACAATCCGGACATCGTGCTGATCCATGACGCGGCGCGTCCGTTCGTCTCGCAGGCCCTGATCTCGCGCGCGATCGAGGCCGCCAGCCGCACCGGCGCCGCGATCCCGGCCGTTCCAGTCACCGACACCATCAAGTTGACCGGTGACGGCGGCAATGTCGAGGGAACGCCGGACCGCGCGCGGTTGCGAATCGCACAGACGCCGCAATCCTTTCGTTTCGACGTCATCCTCGAGGCGCATCGTCGCGCGGCCAAGGAAGGACGCAGCGATTTCACTGACGATGCGGCGATTGCCGAATGGGCGGGATTGACGGTGGCGACCTTTGAAGGCGATGTTGCGAACATGAAGCTCACCACACCCGAAGACTTCGTGCGCGAGGAAGCGCGCCTTGCGGCTCAGCTCGGCGACATCAGGACCGGGACCGGCTACGACGTGCACGCCTTCGGCGAGGGCGACCACGTCATGATCTGCGGCGTACGCGTGCCGCATACGAAGGGGTTCCTCGCTCACTCCGACGGCGACGTCGGCCTGCACGCGCTGGTCGACGCCATTCTCGGCGCGCTGGCCGACGGCGATATCGGTTCGCACTTCCCGCCGAGCGATCCGAAGTGGAAGGGTGCCTCCTCCGACCAGTTCTTGAAATACGCCATCGAGCGCGTCGCGCAGCGCGGCGGCCGCGTCGCCAATCTCGAGGTGACGATGATCTGCGAGCGGCCGAAGATCGGCCCCTTGCGCGACACCATGCGCGCGCGCATCGCCGAAATCTCCGGCGTCGACATTTCGCGTGTTGCCGTCAAGGCGACGACCAGCGAACGGCTCGGCTTCACCGGCCGCGAGGAAGGCATCGCGGCGACCGCGAGCGCCACCATCCGCCTGCCCTGGAGCCTGTAGGCAATGGGCGGCAGCGACGCACGCGCCCTCTCCCGCTCGCTGCTCGACCTGTGCCGGATGCGCAAGCTGACGATTGCGACGGCGGAATCCTGCACCGGAGGCTTGGTCGCCGGCGCGCTCACCGACATCCCCGGCTCGTCCGACGTGATCGACCGCGGCTTTGTCACCTATTCCAATGACGCCAAGCGCGCGATGCTTGGGGTCGAGGCGAGCACGCTTCTCAATTTCGGCGCCGTCAGCAAGGAAACCGCGACCGCAATGGCGGTCGGCGCGCTGGAACGTGCCGGCGTCGACCTGGCCGTGGCCATCACCGGCATTGCCGGTCCAGGCGGCGCCACGCCGGGCAAGCCGGTCGGGCTCGTGCACTTTGCCGTCGCGGCGCGCGACGGCCGCATCGTCCATCGCGAGCATCGCTTTGGCGCGATCGGCCGCAGCGCGGTGCGCGCCCGCTCCGTGGTCGAGGCGCTCCGCATGTTGATGGATCTCGCCCGTGGGCCGCAGGCGGCGACAAAACCGCGCCGCGAAGCCGCCAGCCGCCTGCGCCCGCGCGTCACCCGCTCGCCGCGACGCCACGTCGTGAAGCGGCGCCGGCCGCCGCGGGGCTGAGCTCCAACTACCCAGGATCTGGATAGCTCTCCTATGGGTCGCGCCTCGCGGCCAAGGTCGCATGCCAATTCAGCCGAGCAGGAAATATCTAGGGGGCGCCGCCATACAAGCCAAGGCGGCGGCATTAGCCTACCTCACCTGCGGTTCACCTCTTCGAATTTTCGACGCACACCCCTTTGGCGCACTTGCTGCGCACATTCAGTCAAATCCTATCGAAACCAAACGACGTGAGCGCGATTGAACAACCTGCGACGCTTGCGCGGACATGTATTGCCGCAATAATGCTGATCTAGGTTGTGGGCGGGAATCAACCCGACGCGGCATTCGGGAGGGCGTCAGAGTGCTCGCTCGTTACTGGGTACCGGCGGCTGTTGCCGCACTTCACTTGACCGCCTCCAATGTTGCGGCTGCGCAGGATCTCAACCAGGCGCCGGATACGATGGCGGCGCGTGTCGAGGCGTGCACGCCCTGCCACGGCAACAAGGGCGAAGGCACCAACGACGTCTATTTCCCGCGCCTTGCCGGCAAGCCGTCCGGCTACCTCTACAACCAGCTCCTCGCATTCCGGAACGGCCGGCGAAAATATCCGCCGATGAACTATCTGCTGGAATTCCTGCCCGATCCGTATCTCCAGGCGATGGCCGATTATTTCGCGGAGCAGCGTCCGCCGCTTCCGCCACCCGGGGCGACCGACGCCAGCCAGCAGACGCTTCAGCATGGGCAGAGTCTGGTGACGCGGGGCGATCCCGTGCGCCAGATCCCGGCCTGCGGGAGCTGCCATGGGCCGGCGCTCACAGGCATGGAACCCGGCATCCCGGGCCTGCTCGGATTGCGCCCGAACTACATCAGCGCACAATTAGGTGGTTGGCGCTATGGCACCCGGACTGCGAAGTCACCGGATTGCATGCAGATGGTGGCTGCCCGGCTGACAGAGGAGGACGTCACCGCCGTCGCAGCCTATCTGGCGACGCGACCGGCGCCAGTCAATTCGGCTCCGGCTCCGAAGGGCACTTACGTGCTGCCCTTCGCGTGCGGCAGCGAACCCGATTGAGGAGCAGGCTCATGGACTTGCGATTAAGCCTCGCTGCGCTTCTCCTGTTCGTCTCGGTCACGACGCAGCACGCGCAAGCCCAGGAAAAGGCGAGTGAGAAGGCGAGTGAGAAGGCCGGTGCCAGCCGCAGCGAAATCGTTGTCCGTGGAGAGTATCTGGCCCGTGCCGGTGACTGCATCGCCTGCCACACCGCGCCGGAAGGCCGCCTGTTCGCCGGCGGCCGCGCCATGCCGACCCCGTTCGGCACGCTCTACACCTCAAACATCACGCCAGATCGGGAGACCGGAATCGGCAAATGGACCGCGGAGGACTTTTACAAGACGATGCACAACGGCCGCTTCCCGGATGGCGGACTGATCTATCCGGCGATGCCGTTCGCCTCCTACACCAAGGTCACGCGCGCCGACAGCGACGCGATCTTCGCCTATCTGCGCTCGATCCCGCCGGTCAGCCAGAAAAACCGGCCGCACGATCTGCGCTTTCCCTATGACAACCGGCAGCTCATCCTGGGCTGGCGCACGCTGTTTTTCACCGAGGGCGAGTACAAGCCCAATCCGGACAAATCGGTCGAATGGAATCGCGGCGCCTACCTCGTCGAGGGCCTCGGCCATTGCGGCATGTGCCATTCGCCGATCAACGCGCTCGGCGGCACGTCGCAATCGGACGCTTTCAAGGGCGGCCTGATCCCGATGCAGAACTGGTACGCGCCCTCCCTCACCTCCAATCGCGAGGCCGGCCTTGGCGACTGGAGCATCAAGGACATCACCGATCTGCTCCAGACCGGCGTCTCCATGCGCGGCGTGGTCTACGGCCCGATGGCCGAGGTCGTGCACAACAGCCTGCAATATCTGTCCGACGAAGACACCAAGGCGATGGCGGTCTACCTGAAGAGCATTTCGGAGCCCACGCCTCCGCCGCCGCCGAGCTCAACCCTGCCGACGACCGAGGGCAGCCTGCTGATCAGCCTCGGCAAGACCGTCTATGACGCGCGCTGCGCGAGCTGTCACGGCGCGCAGGGTGAAGGCAAGCCGCCGCACTGGCCGCCGCTCGCCAACAACCAGTCGATCGAGATGCAGTCAGCGGTCAATCCGATCCGGATGGTGCTCAACGGCGGCTACCCGCCGGGGACAAAAGGCAATCCGATGCCCTACGGCATGCCGCCCTTTGCCGGGTTGCTGTCGGACAACGAGGTCGCGGCCGTCGTCTCCTACATTCGCACGGCGTGGGGCAATCGCGGCACGCCGGTCTCGGGCCGCGAGGCCAACGAGCTGCGTTCCGCACCGCTGAATTGAGGGCTGCCAATGATCAACTCCGATCCTCCGACGAGTGCCGCATCGGCCGACCGGGCGGTTGACGAGATCGTCGCCCAAGGCCCGAGCGGCGCGCTGGCACTGGCGGGCATTGCGACGGCATGCGTCGTTGCGATGTGGTTCGCCTTCTATCTGTTCGTCTTCCTCCCGCGCGGGTCGCTGCAATGACAGCAGAAGACAGCCATCACGGCGCCGACATCGCGGCGCGGGTCGAGCGGCGCTGGGCAACTGTCGCCGTCATCATCATCGTGATGATGGCCGTGCTGGCGGCGTTCGCCGGAATCCATCGCGCGACCATGCCGCAGCCGCGCGTCGAGACCACCGATCCCTCGCGGCTGCACCTGTCGGGCGAGTTCGTCGAGAGCAATCTCGGCAGCGTGCTGGAGGCCAACGGCGCTGTCACCGTACGCGCGATCGGCCAGCAATATTCCTTCACGCCGGCCTGCATCGTGGTGCCTTCAGACACGCCGATCACGTTGCGCGCCACCAGCGCCGACGTCGTGCATGGCATCCTGATCCAGGGCACCAACGTCAACACCATGTTGGTGCCGGGCTATATCTCAGAACAGCTCATGCGTTTTACGAGGACCGGCGACTATCTGATGCCCTGCCAGGAGTTTTGCAGTTTTGGCCACGAGGGCATGTGGGGCAAGGTCAGGGTGATCGACAAGGCCGAATTCGCAAACCGCGCGAAGGCGGGCGGGAGGTTGAGCTGTGTTGGTCAATAGGAAGCTCATCCTCGCGCATTTCTGGCTGGCCTTTGCAGCGTTCGGCGTCGCGCTCGCGCTCGGCGCCTGGCAGATGTTCATTCGCAGCCCGCTCGGCGTCTGGCTCGCCAATCCCGAGCTGTACTACCGTTCGCTGACCGCCCACGGCACGGTGATGGGTTATGTCTTCCCGACCCTGGTGGCGATGGGCTTCGGCTATGCCATCAGCGAGTCCGCCCTTCAACAACGCCTCGTCGGCGCCCGCTGGGCCTGGACGGGCTTCTGGATGATCGTGGTCGGCGCCGTCATGGCGATGATCCCGGTCGCGCTCGGCCGCGCCTCCGTGCTCTACACCTTCTACCCGCCGCTGATCGGCAATGTCTTCTACTATATCGGCGTCGTGCTGGTCGTGGTCGGCTCGTGGATCTGGGTCGCGCTGATGTCGATCAATCTGCGCGTCTGGAAGAAGGCGAACCCGGGCGCGCCGGTGCCGCTCGCGATGTTCGCCAATGTCGCCGGCTCCTATCTCTGGGCCTGGACGGCGGTGGGTGCGGCGCTCGAACTGCTCTTGCAGATCATTCCCGTTTCCGTCGGCCTGAAGGCCACGATCGATGCCGGCCTGGCGCGCGTGTTCTTCTCCTGGACGCTGCACGCCATCGTCTATTTCTGGCTGATGCCGACCTACATCGCCTATTACACCATCGTGCCGCGGGCGATCGGCGGCCGGATCTACAGCGACACCATGGCGCGGATCTCGTTCATCCTTTTCCTGGTGGTCGCGATGCCGATCGGCATGCACCACACCTTTGCCGATCCGCAGGTCGGCGCCGGATTCAAGTTCATCCATTCGGCCTTCACGGCGCTGGTCGCACTGCCGACGCTGCTCACGGTGTTCACGATCTGCGCTTCCGTCGAGATCGCGGCGCGCCTGCGCGGCGGCCGTGGCCTGTTCGGCTGGATCACGGCGCTGCCGTGGGACAATCCGATGCTGCTGGCGCTCGCCTTTTCCTTCGTCATGCTCGGTTTTGGCGGCGCCGGCGGGCTCATCAACATGAGCTATCAACTCGATGCTTCCATCCACAACACGCAGTGGATCACCGGTCATTTCCACCTGATCTTCGGCGGCGCGATCGTGATCATGTACTTTGCGATCGCCTATGATTTGTGGCCGCATCTGACGGGCCGCGCGCTTGCCGACCTCGGCATGGTCCGCACGCAGCTCTGGCTGTGGTTCATCGGCATGATGGTCACGACCTTCCCGTGGCACTGGGTCGGCATTTTGGGCATGCCGCGCCGCATGGCCTATTTCGATTTCGGCGATCCCGCCATTGCGCCGCAGGCGCTCTCGGTCACGTTCTCGGCCATCGGAGGCTTCATTCTCCTCACCTCGGGCATTCTGTTCCTGGTCATCCTGGCACGCGGCATGCGGTCGCCTGTCACCGATGCGGGCGACTACCAGTTCAGCCTTGCCGTCCATCAGCCCGCCACTATGCCGATCGCGCTCAATAGCCACGCGCTGTGGGTCGCGCTGATGATCGGACTGACCATCACCAATTACGGCTATCCGATCATGACGCTGGCCCTCACGGAGGGGACCTCGGTGCCCGCAGTTTATGTGGGAGCACAGTGATGAGTGCACACGAGCTGTTCTCGTTCCGCAATCCGCATTTCAAGGCCGGTGTCGGCATCACGGTGGCGCTGTTCATCCTGACCGCACTCGTTGGCTTCATCGTGCTGCCTTTCGCCCAGCCGTGGATCGAGTTTTCGAGCGTCTGGGAGGCGATTTGCAGCGCTGCAGGCGTGCCCCAGCGCGCGGCGACGACGGCGCCCGCCTCCACCCATCGTCTGTCCAACGTGGTCCTCACCTCCTCCACGCTGACGCGGCCGAGCCAGGAATCGATCGGTCGTGGCGCGACGCTGGCGCAGCGCTGCGCCATCTGCCACGGCCCGACCGGCATCAGCCGCGCCGACTCGCCCAATCTCGCCGGCCAGTATGCCGCCGTGATCTACAAGCAGCTCCTGGACTTCCGCTCGGGTGCACGCACCAACGCGGTGATGTCGCCGTTCGCTGTCAACCTGACCGATCAGGAGATCGCCGACATCTCCGCCTACTACGCCTATCTGCCGCGGCTGCCGGCCTATCATCCGACGCCGCAATTGCCCAAGCCGAACATCGTGATCTACGGCGCGCCGATCCGCGGCATCGCTCCCTGCGGCTCCTGCCATGGCAGCCTCGACAACAAGACCGGCAGCCCGTGGCTCGAGGGGCAGTCGGAGGTCTATCTGAAGGCCCAGCTCATCGCCTTCGCCACGGGTGAGCGGCGCAACGACATCAGCCAGCAGATGCGCAACATCGCGCGCGCGATGACGCCGCAGGAGATCGATGCGGCTGCTGCATATTATGCCTCGCAGCCGCCTGACATTGTGAAGGCGGTGGACTGATCAGGACGGCGCGAGCTTCGGCCGGCCGTAAATGACGTCGGCCCGTTTCTCGAAGGCAGCCGAGAAGCGCGCGAAGGCGGCGTCGAACATCGAGCCCATCAGCATCGCGAGCATGCGGCTCTTGAACTCGTAGGACAGGAAGAAGCCGACGTCGCAGGCGGCTTCGCCCTTGGGCTCGAACGTCCAGCGGTTTTCCAGATTGCTGAAGGGGCCCCGCAGATATTCCACGAGGATCTTCAGGTTGGCGCGGTCGAGGGTGACGCGGCTGGTGAAGGATTCCTTGACCAGCTTGAACGACACCGTCATGTCGGCGACCAGCACCTCGGTGCCGTCGGGTTTTGCCATGCGCTGGCGAACCTTCAAGGCGCTGCACAGCGGCACGAACTCGGGATAACGCTCGACGTCGGCGACCAGATCGAACATCTCGGGCGCGCTGTGATTGACGCGGTGCTTGCTGGAAACTCGGTGCATGTGCGTTCAGCGGGCGTGAGCTGCCCGCGCCGCCTTCAGTCGCGCGAAATCATCGCCGGCATGATGCGACGAACGGGTCAAGGGGCTCGCCGACACCATCAGAAAACCCTTGGTGTAGGCCACCTTCTCGTAGGAGCCGAACTCATCCGGCGGCACATAGCGCATCACCGCATGGTGCTTGCGGGTCGGTTGCAGGTACTGACCAATGGTGAGGAAGTCGACGTCGGCCGAGCGCAGATCGTCCATGACCTGGAGCACCTCGTGGCGCTCTTCGCCGAGGCCGACCATGATGCCCGACTTGGTGAAGATCGTGGGATCGATCTCCTTCACCCGCTGCAACAGCCGGATGGAATGGAAGTAGCGGGCGCCGGGGCGAACCGTCAGGTAACGCGAGGGCACGGTCTCCAGATTGTGGTTGAAGACGTCGGGCTTGGCCTTGGCCACGACCTCGAGCGCTCCGTCCTTGCGCAAAAAGTCCGGCGTCAGGATCTCGATGGTGGTCGAGGGCGTCCGTTCGCGGATGGCGCGAATGGTTTTGGCAAAATGCTCGGCGCCGCCATCGGCAAGGTCGTCGCGATCGACGGAGGTGATGACAACATGGGCAAGGCCCAGCTTGGCCGTGGCCTCGGCGACGTGCTCCGGTTCGCTCATGTCGAGCGCGTTCGGCAGGCCGGTCTTGACGTTGCAGAAGGCGCAGGCACGGGTGCAGGTGTCACCCATGATCATGAAGGTCGCGTGCTTCTTGTCCCAGCACTCGCCGATATTCGGGCAGCCCGCTTCCTCGCACACCGTGTGCAGCCCATTGGCGCGCACGATGTTGCGGGTGTCGGCATAGCCGCGGGTGTTCGGCGCGCGCACGCGGATCCAGTCCGGCTTTGCGGGCGAGACGGCATCGGGCCGGTTCGCCTTTTCCGGGTGGCGCGGGCGCGGCGGGTTCGAAATGGTGTCGACGATAACGACCATGGGGTATCCGGTCTGTTCAGGTCCTACCTAGTCGGTCTCGCCACAAGCCGCAACCCGGCTCGCCCCGGCTCGGGGAACATGGCAGATATGGGCAATATCCTGCTCAGTTCTCAGGCGATTCTCACCTCGAATGGCTCCAAAATCGAACCCCTCCACACCGCGTCTGGGCAAGACCCTGAAGCGCGCCTTCTTTGCGCGCAACGTGCATGAGGTCGCCCCCGACCTGATCGGCGCGACCATGCTGGTGGACGGCGTTGGCGGGATCATCGTCGAGGTCGAGGCCTATCATCATACCGAGCCGGCGGCGCACTCCTACAATGGCCCGACGCCCCGGAACCAGGTGATGTTCGGCCCGCCCGGCTTTGCCTATGTCTACCGCTCCTATGGCATCCATTGGTGCGTGAATTTCGTCTGCGAGGAAGAAGGCTCGGCGAGCGCAGTCCTGATCCGCGCGCTGGAGCCGACGCACGGGATATCAGCCATGCGCCGCCGCCGTCATCTCGACGATGTGCACGCGCTCTGCTCCGGCCCGGGCAAGCTGACGGAGGCGCTCGGCATCACGATCGCGCATAACGCGCTGCCGCTCGACCGGCCGCCGATCGCGCTCCATGCGCGCACCGCCGAGGTGGAGGTCGCAGCCGGCATCCGCATCGGCATCACCAAGGCGGTCGAGCTGCCCTGGCGCTACGGTGTGAAGGGTTCGAAATTCCTCAGCAAGCCCTTCCCCAAATAGCGCTAGGACGCCTGCTTCAGCCGTTCCATCGCCTCCAGCAGCTTGGCCTTGCGCGCCAGCGCTGCCTCGCGCTTCTCACGCTCCTCCTCGACGACCTCTTCGGCCGCATTGGCCACGAACTTCTCGTTCGCCAGCTTGGATTCGGCGCGCTTGATGTCGGCGTCGGCCTTCGCGATCTCCTTGTCAAGACGCGTGCGTTCGGCGCCCACGTCGATCACGCCCTTGAGCGGCAACGCGGCCACTTCGCCGCGCACCAGGAGCTGCACGGCGCCGTCGGGCGCGCGGTCGGCGAAGGAAATGTCCGATAGCCGCGACATGCGCTTGATGACGTCGATCCAGCGCGGCGCGCGTTCCCTGGTCTCGGCCGAGGCGCCGGCCAGCACAAGCGCCGTCAGCGTCGCCGGCGGGATGTTCATCTCGGCGCGCACCGACCGGATCGCGGTGACGAGGTCGATCACCCAGCCGATCTCGGCTTCGGCCGCCGGGTCTGTGAAGTCGGCATGGTCGAAGACCGGCAGGATCACCGGTGTCATGAACGTATCGGCCGGCATCGACGCGGCCAGGATCGCGAGCTGCTCGGAAGAAAGCTCCGGCTTGAGCGGCCATGGCGCCAGAGCCAAAAGGCCCTCGCGCTTCGCAGTCACTTCCCACAGCTCCTCGGTGATGAAGGGCATGAACGGGTGCAACAGCTTCAAGATCTCGTCGCGCGCCCAGGCGACCATGGCGCGGGTCTCGGCCTTGGCCGGTCCGTCCTCGCCGAGCAGCACGGGCTTTGCGAGCTCGACATACCAATCGCAATAAACGTTCCAGACGAAGCGGTAGATCGCGCCGGCCGCATCGTTGAAGCGGTAGGCTTCGATCGCCTCCGTCACCTCGCGCGTGGTGTGCGCGGTCTCGTGCGCGATCCAGCGGTTCAGCGTCGCCTTGGCCTTCGCCGGCTCGAAACCGTCGGGCACCGCGCAGTTGTTCATCTCCGCGAAACGGCATGCGTTCCAGAGTTTTGTCGCGAAGTTGCGGTAGCCTTCGACGCGGCTGGTGGCGAGCTTGATGTCGCGTCCCTGGGCTGCCATCGCCGCCAGCGTG
Source organism: Bradyrhizobium arachidis (assembly GCF_024758505.1). Lineage (NCBI taxonomy): Bacteria > Pseudomonadati > Pseudomonadota > Alphaproteobacteria > Hyphomicrobiales > Nitrobacteraceae > Bradyrhizobium > Bradyrhizobium arachidis. The sequence goes on from NZ_CP077970.1 coordinate 4,940,657, forward strand.
AAGCGCAACGCGTCGGCGCCGTATTCGTCGATCAGGTGCAAGGGATCGATGACGTTGCCCTTCGACTTCGACATCTTGGCGCCCTTCTCGTCGCGGACGAGGGCGTGGATGTAGATGGTCGAGAACGGGATCTCCTTCATGAAGTGCAGACCCATCATCATCATCCGGGCGACCCAGAAGAAGATGATGTCGAAACCGGTGACCAGCGCATTGGTCGGATAATAGCGCTTCACCTCCGGCGTATCGTCGGGCCAGCCGAGCGTCGAGAACGGCCACAGCGCGGAGGAGAACCAGGTGTCGAGCACGTCCTCGTCGCGGGTGATGAAGCCCTCACGCTTGTCGCGGTCGAGCGCCATCTCGCGCCCCTGCTCCTCGCTGATGACTTCCTGCTCGACGTAATAGCCGAGCGCGTGGCTGACGGCCTCCTCCTCGGTCTCGGCGACGAACACCTTGCCGTCGGGGCCGTACCAGGCCGGGATCTGGTGTCCCCACCAGAGCTGGCGCGAGATGCACCAGGGCTGGATGTTCTCCATCCACTCGAAATAGGTCTTTTCCCAATTCTTCGGGACGAAGACGGTCTCGCCAGAGCGCACTGCCGCGATCGCGGGCTTGGCCAGCGTCTTGGCGTCGACGTACCACTGGTCGGTCAGGTACGGCTCGATCACGCTGTTCGAGCGATCGCCGTGCGGCACCATATGGGTGTGCGGCTCGATCCGCTCGATGAAGCCAAAGCTCTCCAGGCGCTCGACGATGCGTTTTCGCGCGGCAAAGCGATCGACGGCGTGGAATTCCTCGGCGAACTGCGAGGCGCCCTCGGGCAGGTCGCGCAGGTAATCCTCGTTGCCGACGAGGTCGAGGCAGCCTTCCTTGTCCAGCACGCTGATCTGGCGCAGGCCGTGGCGCTTGCCGACCTCGAAATCGTTGAAGTCGTGCGCCGGCGTCACCTTCACCGCACCGGAGCCCTTCTCGGGATCGGAATATTCGTCGGCGACGATCGCAACCTTGCGGCCGACCAGCGGCAGGATCACATGCTTGCCGACGAGCTTGTGATAGCGCTCGTCGTCCGGATGCACGGCAACGCCGGTGTCGCCCAGCATGGTCTCGGGCCGCGTCGTGGCGACGACGATGAAGGTCGAGGGATCGTCGGGGCTGAAATTCTTGCCTTCGATCGGATAGCGCAGATACCAGAGGCTGCCCTTGACCTCGACCTGCTGCACTTCGAGATCGGAGATCGCGGTGAGCAGCTTGGTGTCCCAGTTCACCAGCCGCTTGTCCTTGTAGATCAGGCCGTCGCGGTGCAGCTCGACGAACACCTTGATGACGGCCTTCGACAGGCCCTCGTCCATGGTGAAGCGCTCGCGCGACCAGTCGCAGGAGGCGCCGAGCCGCTTGAGCTGGTTGATGATGGTGTCGCCGCTCTCGGCCTTCCACTCCCAGACCCGCTCCAGAAACTTCTCGCGGCCCATCTCGCGGCGCCCAGGCTGCTGGCGCTCCATCAACTGGCGCTCGACCACCATCTGGGTGGCGATGCCGGCGTGGTCGGTCCCGGGCTGCCACAGCACGTCGCGGCCGCGCATCCGCTCGAACCGGCACAGGATGTCCTGCAGCGTGTTGTTGAGCGCGTGGCCCATGTGCAGCGAGCCCGTCACGTTCGGCGGCGGGATCACGATGGTGAAGGGGCTGGCGTCCCGCCGGTCGGGACGGCCGGCCTTGAACGCAAGGCTGTCCTCCCAGACGACGGACATGCGGGTTTCGATATCGGCGGGCTGGTAGTTTTTCTCGATCATGGGCAGCTAAAAAGCCTTGCGCGGGGCTCAAGTCAACCAGCCACAGGTCAGGCGACCTGGTCAGGGGCGGCGGCAAAACGTCAATGGGTCAAACGGGATCGGTGAGGTCCTGCCCGCCGGACGGGACGCAAGAGCACGGCCTTGTGAGGGCTGTCGAGCCGGCGGGATTACCGGCCGCGGGAAACCCGCTCGATCTCCGCCTTCACGATGCGTTCGACCAGGCCCGGCAAATTGTCGTCCAGCCAGGATTTCAGCATCGGCCGCAGCATTTCCTTGACCAGATCCTCCAGCGTCCGCGCGTTGTTGCTGAGGACGGTGTGGGCGAGCGTGTTGAAGGCGGATTCGACCGCCGAAACCGTCGTTTGCGCCAGGATCGGCTGCTGGGGCGGCAGCGGCGGCGCATCCCAATCGACCTGCGAAAACGAGGGCGGCGGCGGTGCAGGCCGGGGCGGTGGTGCCGCAGCCGCCTCCGCGAATTCGAGATCATCCTTCGGCTCGACCTTGCGGAAGCTCGGCGGTGGCGGTGCCGGCGTCTCGACCGCCATCTCGTCGGTCAGTTCGAGCACATCGGGCTCGGCCGGTTCGGGTTCGGGCTCCGGCTCGGGGGCGCGCACCTCCGGCGCCGTCGTCGCGTCGTCGAGGCCGGCGAGCAGCGCGTCGATGTCGTCCTGGCTGTTGCTCGCGGCAGCTTCCGGCGCGGGTGCAGGCGCAGGTTTTGCAGCCGGCGGTGGCGCGGGTTTTTCGGCGGCGGGTTTTGGCGCGATCTTGGACGGCGGAATGTCGTTCATCGCCACAGGCCTTGGCGCCGGCGCGGCGGCGGCTGGCTTCTCCGGCTTTGCGGCTTCGGCTGCCGGCGGCTTGGCCTCATCGTCGGCAATGATGCGCCGGATCGAGGCCAGAATCTCCTCCATGGAGGGTTCTGTGACCTTTGCAGGCTGCGTCATCTCCGACTCCACATCATCAACGCCCTCGCACGCGTTGTTTTAACACCAAGCACGACAGGAATGGCCGGTTCCGGACCGGCGGCCCGGCATTTTCATCGCAACAGCCTGACTTGTCCCCAAGTCCTAGTCCGAGTCCTAGTCCGAGTCCTGACCAAGCCGAGGCATTTGCGACTCATCGCGTGCGGCGCGCCCTGCCCCGCGGTCCTACGCAAACAACATGACGTGCAGCGCGAATCGCCCCGTTCCTCGCGGAAAGGCTATGTCAGGGCCTTTGACGAATGCAAGCAAACAGCCGGCTTCGCGTGTTTGCGAAGCCGGCTGGCTGTTCAAGCGTTGGCGTGGACGATCAGCGTCCGTCGGGCGTACGCACGCCGACCCAGCTATCGCGGACCTGATGGTAGTGCACGCTCGCATCGTAGGTGACGGTCGACAGACCGAGCACCTGCGGCGACAGGCGGCCGACGGCGCTCAATACGGAGTAGGACGCAACGACGCGATCGTGTTGCGCGGTCACCAGGGCGACGCGCGCATTGACCAGCGCCTGCTGCGCGTTGAGGACGTCGAGCGTCGTGCGCTGTCCGGCCTTGGCCTCTTCACGGACACCGTTCAGCGCGATCTCGGACGCTGTGACCTGCGCCTGCGCGGACTGCACCTGCGCCTTGCCGGCCTGCAATTGCCCCCACGCCTGCACGACCGTGGCACGGGCCTGGTCGCGCGTCGTCTCGAGGTTGAGGCGCTGCTGCGCCAGGTTTTCCTTGGACTGCCGGATCAGCGCGTATTCGGCACCGCCCTGAAAGATCGGCACGGAGGCCGTCGCGATGGCAGACGCGGTATTCGTTCGATAGATATTCAGGGTCTGCTGATAGGACGTACTGACACCAGCCTGCACCGTGACCGTCGGCAGCAATGCGCCCTCGTTGACCTTGACCTGGAGATAGTTGACGTCAATGCCGTACATGCTGGCCGTGACGTTGGGGTTCTCGATGAGCGCGAGCTCGACAGCGGAGGTAAGCGTCGACGGCAGGAAACGATCGACCGGCGAACCCGGCGCGAGATTGACCGGGTCGTTGCCGATGATGCGGCGGAAGTTCGCGCGCGTGGTGGTGAGATTCGATTCGGCGGTCAACGCTTGCGTCTTGCCGGCCGCCAACTGCGCCTCGGACTGGGCGACGTCGGTGCGAGTCACCTCGCCGACATTGAAGCGATCGCGGGTCTGCTTCAGCGTCTGCTCGAGCACGCGCACGTTGCTCTTCTGGACTTCGAGCGTCGCCGAGTCGCGCAGATAGTCCATGTAGGTCGTGGCGGCCTGAAGCAGCACGCTCTGATCCAAGCTGCGCAGCGCCTCGCGGGCGCCGGAGACCTGGCTCTCGGCGGCACGCGTCCTGTTGGCGGTCTGGTTGCCGTTGTAGAGCGTCTGGTTGACGGTCAGGCTGGCGCTGTTGGGCTGAAGGGTACCGTTGACAATCGCGCCCCTCTGCAGCGCCTGGATATCCTGATACTGATACCCGGTGCTGAGGGACAGATTGACCTTCGGGCGATAGCCCGACAAAGCCTGCGGAACGTTCTCGTCGGTGGAACGCACCTGCGCGCGCTGCGCGTTGAGCTGCGGATTGTTTTGATAGGCACGTACCAGCGCAGCCTCGATGGTGTCGGCCAGCGCTGGCGTCGGCCCCGCCAGCGTCATGAGCAGGACCGAAACCGCAGCTCCGGTGAAGAGCTTCACCCCATGCATCCGTTATTTCCGTTCATTCTTCTGCCGGCTCGTGCCCGCGAGCCGGGTACCATGTTCGACTGGAGTCGTTGCCCCTGCGCAGCATAGGCCGCCATCAAGCGCGACGGAACTACCCGCCGGTTGTTGGAGGTGGAAACTCTTCACGTGCAGCATCCCTGCCACACTTCTGATTCAGAACGGGATTTTAACGGCTTGAAGCCGTCAAAAGACGAACTCGGCGGCCCGTTCCAGGCCAGGCAGGACGGGCGCCGCAGCGTCGAAAAGCGTCCGATGGCCGAATTCGCCATGGAACCGGGTCACGATCATGGCCCGTTGCGGCCGGGATTCGGCGCTCACGCCAACCAGCCGGCCGCCTTCGGCGAGTTGTTCCAGCAGCGCCTTCGGCGTGATTTCGGTGGCCCCGTTGAGGACGATGATGTCATAGGGCGCACCGGCCGGGTCGCCCTCGGCGCAGGCGGCGGCTTTACAGGTCACATTCCCCAAGCCGAGCGCTGCGAGCGTCTCCCCGGCTTTTGCCGCCAGCGCCGAATCGGTCTCGGTCGCGGTTACCGCTGCGGCAAGCTTGGCTGCGAGCGCGGCCACGTAGCCGGTCGCACATCCAACCACCAGGACGCGGTCGCCCGCGCCGATCTCGGCCGCGTGCAACAGCTTGGCGGTCAGGGCCGGCTTGATCAGGTATCGCTTGGCGGCGCCGCTATCGGCGACGTCGAGGTCGAGGTCGAGATAGGCCAGCGCCTGCCGGCTCGCCGGCACGAAGGCCTCGCGCGGCACGGCGAGCATCGCGTCGAGGATTCTGCGATCGGTGACGTCGCTGGTGCGCACCTGGCCATCGACCATTTTCTGGCGCGCGGTCGAAAAACCGGACATTTACGGACCCTGGAATGCGGACGCTGCCGCGGAAAACGTTACGGCATCTTTGGAACATGGCCCGCAAAAACGCAACATGGCGATTGGGCTGTCAGCGCAGGGTTCCGCTAATCGCCTACTCGATTGCGACCGCCAGCCGTCCGATCAGCGCGGCCACCTCGTCGAGGCGGGTCCAATCGTGTCTCTCGATGGCGCGTGCGAGCCGTGCGACGCACTCGTCGTCGGTGAGATCAGGAATGTCGGCAGGCTGGATCGAGGGGGCGAGCTTCGAACGATCGTCAGCGACGTCTAGCATCAGAATCAGCTCCGCGTTGACCGGCGGACGGAACCTCGATTTGAATTGAGTCGATTTGGCGTCTGCTGCGTGGCGGCTGCGGGGAGTTGCCACACGTCCACGTGAGGCAGCTCGACCGTCGACTCAGAAGTCGATCGCAATTCATTGATAGAATTGAGAAAACTGGCTCCCCGGGCTGGATTCGAACCAGCGACCATCCGATTAACAGTCGGATGCTCTACCGCTGAGCTACCGAGGAAAAGGGCGAACCGACGTTCGCGCGCGGCTGCGTATAACAAAGCCTCTTGCGCTTGCAAAGGACGAATTCGTCATATCCTCGCCATCGGAAGGATGGGACTGGAGCCCCTCCTCTCCGCCGGCCGCCAGAGCATGATCCGGAAAAGTGCGCAGCGGTTTTCCCTCGCGACAAACGCGGAACGCGTTTGCGCGGAGATCATGCTCAAACCAGGACCCAAAGCGCGATGACGATTCGACCTAACGCCATCGCGCTTTGGCGCGTTATTCCGCCACGAACGAGGTGGTCTTGGTGCCGTGGTCGTAGCGCAGCCTCAGCGCCGTGAACTTGCAGAGGTTGACGTTCTTCCAGAGCACGGATTCGTTGTAGTCCTGCCAGTCGACACGGATGTTCCAGACGCAGCCATCGTCATCGTCGTCGAACTCGACGTAGGTCGAGGCCGTGTTCTGCAGGACCTTTTCGAGCTCGTTATCCCATTCGTCCAGACCGTCGTCCGGCGCATTGAAGCCCAGGAACTTGATGGCGTAGCCGGTCTCGTTGACGACCGTGACGTTGCGGGCATCGGCGGCGATGGACGGCGCAGCAAACATCGCAAGACCCACTGCGACCAAGGCAGAGTAGAGATATTTCATGAGGGAGCCCCATTCAAAAATGAATATCCGGCACCAAGATCACCATCGGGGGGAGCGGATTTCCCGCACAACCGAAGGCGGTGCCTTGAGGATACGTCCGGACGGCGATTGAAAGGTTCAGCCGAACCGCACTTGTTTCCGAACATGTACGCCGCTTGCGCGGCGTACCGTTCGTCTTATCGAGTCCTCAATTGATCTCGCAATGAACGGGCATTCACACGCCTACTCTGCGGCGTCTGTTTTTGCTGTCGCCGGCGCGCTCGCAGCAACGGCCGAGCCGTTCGGCTTGCCGGTGACCGCACCGACCAGCGCCTTCACCGGATCCTCGCCCGGCGCAAAACCGCTCTGACGCAGGATCTCGTCGATCATCGGACGCAGCGCGTGCACCTTGAGGAGCTCGCCGGCAAGCCCCTCGCCGAACCCGACATTGCCGCCGCCCGCACCGTTGCCGCCGAAGGCACCGCCGGTGTGGAGAATGCGCACGTCCTTGAGGTTCGCGATCGGCTTGACCATCTCGGCCAGCGCCGACGGCATCGTCTCGATCCGCTTCTTGGCGATCTCGAAATCGATCACGTTGCTGCCGAGCTTGTTCTGCGCCTCGTTCTTCATGGTGATAACGGCGGCCTCGGCCTCGCCGATGTTCTTGACGCCGACGGCCTTGATCTTGTTGGCCTCGGCTTCGGCCGTCGCCAGCGTCTTGACGGCCTCGGCGCGATCGAGCGACGCCTTCTTCTCGGCCTCGGCAGCGACGATCAGCTCGGTCGATTTCCGCTCCGCCTCGGTTCGCGCGGCCAGAACCTGGGTGAGACGGGAGCGGTCTGCGACCTCGACGGCGCGCGCGGTGACGACCTTTTCCTCGGCCGAGACGGCGATCGCTTCGGCCGTCTTGGCTTCGGCGACGGCTTCCGACGTCTGCTTGCTCTTGGAGGCGATCTGGATCTCGTTCTCCTGGGTGGCGATCTGGATCTCGCGCTGCGCGTCGGTCTTGCGCTTGTTGATGGCGAGATCGGATTCGATCACCGCCGTCTCCTTGACCTGCTTGGCGCCCGCCTCCTTCTCTGCGACCGCGCGGTCGGTATCGATGCGCGCGTTCTCCTCGGTCAGGCGCGCCGTTTGCGTGGCGGTCGCGACTTCCGCGCGCGTGCTCGCGGTCTTGTTGGCGATGTCGCGCTCCTGCGAGAGCTCGGCCTCCTTCTTGGTGCGTTCGATGGCCAGGGTCTGCTGCCGCGCCTCGAGGTCCTTTTGCGCGATCGCTACCTCATTATCGCGGACGATCGAGTTGCGGTCGCGGCGGCGGGTCTCGGTGACCGTCTTCAACTGGGTCAGACCTTCGGCGTCGAAGAAGTTCTCGGGATTGAAGAATTTGACGTCGGTCTGGTCGAGTTTTGTGAGCGACACGGATTCAAGCTCGAGACCGTTGGATTTCACGTCGGACTCGACGGTCGCTTGCACGTGCTTGACGAAATCGCTGCGCTTTTCCTGCAGCTCCAAAATGGACATGGTCGCTGCCACCGAACGCAGGCCGTCGACGAACTTTGCTTCGACCTGGTTGCGCAGGGCTTCGGCATCATTGGTCAGCGCGCCCAGCGTCTGGCTCGCCAGCGCGATGCTCTCATCGTCAGGACGAACGCGGACATAGAACTCGGCGACGATATCGACGCGCAGCCGGTCCTTGGTGATGAGCGACTCCCGCTCCTTGCGCTCGACCGTGAGCCGCAGCGTCTTCAGATTGACGCTGGCATAGGAGTGGAAGATCGGCAGGATCATCGCGCCGCCGTCGAGCACGACCTTCTTGCCGCCGAGCCCGGTGCGGACGAAGGCCTCATCCCGCGTGGCGCGTTTGTAGAGGATAGTGAAGACGATGCCGAGAACGACGATCAGCGCGACGCCGATCATGGCCGGAACTGCGATGTCGAACATGAAGATCTCCGATTGATTCAATCCTTGAGTGCAGGTTTGGGCGGCTTGAGTTCATCGCTGGCAGCGACCGCGACGAAACGCGTGCCGATGCGGTCGACCAGCAGGACAATGGTTCCCTGCGCCAGCGGAGCCGACGACGGGGCTGCGACCGCCCAGACGAAATGCCGGTTGCCGTGGACGTCGGCGACGCTGACCCGGCCCGGCGGGCCCTGATCGAGCGGGCCGATCACGACCTCGCCGACGCGGCCGACGAGATCGCCGAGCCCGACCGCGTAGCTTTCGTCCTTGGGAATGATCCTGGCGATGAAGCCACTGGAGATCCGCACCAGCGGGATGGAGGCGGCCAGCGCCCCGAGCGAGGCGATGGTCACCGGCAAGGGCCCGGCAACCATCCGCGCGAGATCCTGGATCAGGAAGCCCGTGATCGAGAAGGCGCCGAGCAGCAGCAGGATGAAGATCAGCAGCGGCACGCCGCCGAGATTGATCCAGGAGATGGCGTTGACCACGCCGCTATCGCTGGGGTGGCTGAAATCGACGGCGATCCCTAGCATTTCGCTTATCGACGCGCCCACCAGCATCGCGACCACCTCGACGGAGCCGACGATGACGATCATGGCCGCCGCAATCGCGAACGGCCTGACCTCCGGCGCCATTACATGTTCGAGCAAAGCGCTCATGACTATTGACTCAGGAGCGCGACTTCAACCGCGCGAGCCTCGCCGCAATCTCCTTGTCGCGATGCAACGCGCTGAGCTCATCGATATCGCTCGAAAACGGAATCGCTGAAGGCACGCCGGTCGCCCGTGCCACGGCCCGCCCGGCACGCAAGGCCTTTGCGGCCGCAGCACTGCCGCCCTGCTTCCGGGTCGAACTTGTGGACTGGACGTTGGCCGCCGCCTCGCTTTGCTCCAGATCGGCGCGCCGCTGCTCGGCGTCCTGCAACGCGGACATCACCGCGCGCAGCGAGGTGACGCAATTCTCGATCTTCTCGTTGTTCTCGTCGATCGCGCGCGTCAGCACCTCGAATTGCGCCTCGAGGTCCATCTGCCGCGCGATGCCGGCGCGAGCGAGATCGTCACGGCTGTCGTCGACCGCGCCCTGGATCTTGGCGTTGAGGTCCGCCGTCTCGCGCTCGATCTCGCTGCGCCGCGCGTTAAGCCGATATTCCTCGGCACGTGCGGCGCCCAGCGCTTCGCGCGCTTCCGCTTCCGCGCGCTCGATCTCGCGAATGGCCTGGCTCACGACCTTCAGCTTGTTCTTGCCTTCCGCCTGCTCGATCGCGTCATACGCGATGCCGGCGATCAGGCGCCCGACCCGGGACAGGAAGTTCTCGGGGGCGGCAGCGATGGTATCCATGGCGTTCTCCTCCTCTGGCAAAATGTTCGGCGTGACGCCGTAGTGAATCTCAAAGCCGTCGTCGGTGCGGATCAGGCGGGCGGGCACGCTCTGCCCCCAGCCTTCGGCATAGCCGGCGTAGTCGAAGGGCACGCTGAAGCGTCCCTCTACGGTCGCGATCGATATGGTGGCCGGGCCCTTGATCTTGGCGAGCTTGTCGTCGAGCGGCAGACGCTTGCCGCTGGAAGCGCGGTACTCGGCGCGGTCGCGCAGGCCCAGCGTCACCAGGCGGGACGGCAGCGCGGTCTCTTTTCGGATCGCGTCATAGGCATGGGCGTGCAGCAGCACGACGTTGGAGCCCACATTGTGGGTGCGGCCCACCTCGTCGAGGATCTCCATCATGCGGTCATAGGCCCTGAAGGTCGCCTCGATCGCGGCTGTGACGGCCGGGTCAGGAGCGAGCCTGTAGCGAAGCGCAGACGGGGCATTTCGGGGCGACGGGCTCATGGAAAGCACTAAAGCACCATTTTGGTGCTTTAGGAAGGGAATGATCAATCACGTTCCGCTGATCCCTGTGCACTCTATCGATTAGTCGCGGCAGCTCAGACCGCGTTCAAGATGGGCCGGTCACCTCTAGATCACCGGCTTTCAAGACTTCTTGCACGCGCGGGTTGCAATATTCATCAAATCGCGAGCTGTCGTCGCGGCTCAGCGGCGGATTCCCCGGGCCGCTCCACAGCTTATCCGCAGCATATCCACAGGCCTGCCCTGACGGATTTGCGAGATGTCACCTGCAGCTTGCTGCGCACTCGCCCACAGGCCGTCCGGTTCAGCCGCCGGCCTGGTCGAACACGGCGCGGCAGGCGTCGCTGAGGCTGGTCCGGTTGCGCCTGAGGCAGGCGGTGATGGCGCGGACGTTGGGGATTTCGCCGGCGCAGAGACGGTAGACGTCGGGGCTGCAGGCGCGGCGCTGTTCGGGCGTCCCTTGCTGGGCGCCGGCCGAAACCGAGGCGAATAGCGTGAGGAAGAGGCCAACCGTCGAGGCCCGACGGGCCCGGCTCTTGACGCCTGCAAACCGTAGGAACCGCGCCTTCATGACTCCGCCTCCTGTGTTGCGCCCGTGCCTGGATGGGCCGGTGTCGCGGGGGAGCTTGCGAGAAATAAATCGCGGAGAATGTGATCTCTTTCACACTGGAGTCGGCCCGGGCCCGCCTACCCTGCGCCCCGGGGATTTTATGAAATCGCTAACCAGTCGGGCCCGCATCGTCGGATGCGTAAAATTCGATCGATCGGCTCAACTGGACAACAAGCCGGTTTTGCGAAGTTGCGTCGTCCCGAGTGGGGAGGATGCGATGAGCGAAGCCGAATTCGATTTGCTGCTGGATGCCGTGCGGGCCGCCGTTGAGCCCGTACCGGAGGAGGAATTCGTGCCCCGCTCTTGGAAGTTCAATGCGACGCTCAAGGCCGCCAACGACAATGACGGAGCCTGGCCGCTTCTGCCGTTCCCCGAGGGCTGGTACGCCGTCTGCTGAGACAACCGCTTTTCACCCAGCGATGCTGCCGCCGGTTTGATCAGGCGGCCGAACCCGACATCAAGCTTCGACACCTTGCGATTCGTCCGGCTTCTGCGGCTCCCTGACGGGATCTGCGGGCGGGAATATGCTGTCGTAGATCGCGCGTGCCTCGCGAATGAGACGCGCCCGCTCCAGCTCGGATTTTGGAACAAATCGGACGATGTCGCCCACGTGCTCTCCAGCCTGTTGGGAATTGCATCGGTTCGCGATGCGAACTCCATGCCAAGGCATCCGACTCCCACGGGTCCGGCAAGCCCGGACGAAACCGGCGCAAACAGGCAAATCGTGATGCTGAATCCGTGAAGCCTCCGTGAGGTCCCGCATCCGGGCGTTCACGGGTGCAGCCGGCGCCGATCGGCTGCCGGTCGCGGGGCCCCCGGCGGGCCGCGTCAAAATCAAATTGGAGTGGAAATTCAGAAGCTTGCGATGGAGGCCACGACCAGAATTGAACTGGTGTACACGGTTTTGCAGACCGTTGCGTAACCACTCCGCCACGTGGCCCCAACGAGGGCGGATCAATATAGGGGATCAAGGGCTTAAGCAACCGCCTTCGTCTGCGATTTCCGCAACGATGTCGCCCTCAAGCGAGCGCGCACGCGGCTCACCTTGCACGCTTGGTGCTGTCTTCGCGCGGGCCGCTCGTGCAGAGCGGTTATCCGATCACCTCAACAAGCTTGATGCTTGCGCAGATGATCATTCCCCACAGCGCTAAATTGATCTCGATCGCGGCGAGCATGGGCGTTCTTCCCCAGTGGCACCACTTCTGACTGTAGTGCTCACGTTCTGCAATTCAGCAGTTCCGCAAATGTTTCCCGGAAAATCCAGCAATTTTTCGGCAGGATTGTGCCGGTTGCGTCATAAGTCAACGCAACCTCTTGTTGACACTCGCGAATCCGGACTGGAACCGCTCAGGTCCCTGCCCCGCCGGTGCCAGCGAGATATCTGTCGATGATTTCATCGACGGTTCCCGTCGTGACGATTCGTCCCTGCTGCAACAGAACCGCGCGATTGCAGGTGTTCTTGAGCAGATCGATGTCGTGCGAGGCGAGCACGAGAATGCCGGCGCGCGCGACGATGTCATCGAGACGCTGCCGCGCCTTGCGGCGGAACTGCTGGTCGCCGACGCCGATCCACTCGTCGAGCAGCACGATCTCGCCTTCAACGGCGGTCGCAACCGCAAAGATCAGACGCAGCAGCATGCCGCTGGAATAGGTGCGCAGCGGCAGGTCGAGCTTGTCGCCGAGCTCGGTGAAATCGGCGATCTCCGCACGGCGCGCCTCGATCTCGGCGCGGCGCGCGCCGACCACGAGCCCGCGCCGCATGATGTTCTCGTATCCGGTGGCTTCCTCGTCGAACCCCGCGGCGAGATCGAACAGCGACAGGCAGCGGCCTGATACGTCCGCGCTGCCCGACGTCGGATGGTAGATGCCGGCGAGCACGCGCAGCAGCGTGGTCTTGCCGGCGCCATTGGCGCCGACCAGCGCGACACGATCGCCGGCGCGAATGTCGAGCGAGACGTCGTTCAGCGCGCTGACGATATGCGTCGGCGCCTGCGGACGCGCCTTGAACGGCGTCACGGCGCGCATGAAACGGCGGCGCAGCGAACGCTCGCGGAACGACAGGATCGGAAACTCGACCGAGACCTTCTGAAGCAGGATATGGGCAGATGCACTCATCGCGTCGTGCTCAAAGCCAATACGCCACGCGGCTGCGATATTTTGCGTAGCAGCCGAGCGCGAGGAGTGCGGAGCCCACGGCGTAGGCGAGCCCAAGCAGCCATTGATCGACATCGACCGGCTGCGACAGCAGGGGTTTGCGCACGAGCTCGAGCAGCGTCGTGAACGGGTTCGCCGCGATCAGCCATTGGAACGCGGTGCCGCGCACGGCGTCGGCGGTCCAGATGATCGGTGTGAGGAAGAAGATGAACTGCAATCCGCTTGTTATCGCCGAGCCGATGTCGCGGTAGCGTGCGCAGAGCATGCCAAGCGCCGTCGCGCCGCCGAACAGCGCGACCAGCAGGATCAGGAATCCCGGGATCGCGAGCACCATGGTCGGGTGCAGTGGCCACGGCATCACCAGATAGAGCACGATAACGAGCAGCAGATGGTGCAGGAAGATGATGACGTTACGCGCCAGCATCTGCAGCACATGGACGATCAGCGGTGCAGGCACCGCCTTGATGAGATGGCCCGAGAGCACGAAGACGTTGGAGCCCTCCTGCAGCGTGCTCGCCATCAGCGTCCAGACGATCAGGCCGACCGCAAAGGACGGCAGGAAGCTCGAGACGTCCTGCTTGAACAGTGCCGCATAGACCGTGCCGACGCTGCCGATCGTGGCCGCAAGCGTCAGCGTGATCCAGAGCGGACCGATCACGGTGCGACGGTAGCGCAGCGAAATGTCCATCAGGGCCAGCGTGCCCCAACGATCGAACTGCGCGCCCTGCGCGAGGAGCTCCTGGGCCGCGGCCTTGGTCGGGCTGTCCGTAGATTTCGTCAACTGGCTGTCCATCCGGGCAATGACCTTGGAGGCGGCCGTGCCGCACGGTCTGTAACTGCCCCCTCCCCGGCGGGCAAGTGCCGCACCGGGCTTGCGCAAACTCTGGAACCTTTACACGGACTTGCGACGCCGCTGCGGCCGGCGGCGGCCCTTGGATGCCCTCTTGGACGCAGGTATTGGCGCAAGCTCCGGCATGCTCGCCTGCACCTCGCGGTACCGTGTTAACAGCCGTTCAAAACTCGCATGAAGCGTGGCGGCGATGTCAGGACGCTTTTCCAGGCTCGCAACCATCATCGCGGCAGCCTCGATGGTCGAGAGCCCGTCGCGACGCGGCTCGCGGCGCAGCCGTCCGTAACGCGATGGCTGCGCGGGATTGAGGATGACGCGCTGGCACTTCAGCATCCAGGCATTGCGCCACCACAGCGCCTTGGCCTGGCTCCAGGTGCCGTCGAGCAGCACCACACCCTCGATGCGGTTCAAGATCGCGCGCTGATTGTCGGCCACCTCGCCCTTGCGGGTCAGCGCGACGATGTCGCTGTCGGTATCCAGATCAGCCGCGCGCGCCGAGCCGAGATAGAGCACTGCCCAGCGCGAAGGGTCTGCGACGGGTTTGCCCAGCGCCTTCGCAAGGCTCGGCCAGGACAGCCCGACGCGAACCGTGGCGTTGGCAAAATGCTGCGCCGTCAGCCGCGCAGTGCCGAGCGCCCTGTCCTGTTCCTGCGGATGTTGCAGGATCAGGAGCGCAATGCGGTTCTCGAGCGGCTCGACGCTGTCGCAGATGCACAGCGGCATCGGCTTGAGGCAATGCGGGCACTCGGGGATCGGCTCCGGCGGCGCGGCGGCCACGGCGTCTGACGTATCTGACATCCGGCCGCTATACGCTGGCGGCGCGGCGACAACAACCCGCGATTACTCCGCCGGGGCCTCGACCGCCCGCGACCCGGAGCGCCGGCGCAACCGGTCGATCAGGAGATAGATCACCGGCGTCGTGTACAGCGTCAGGATCTGTGAGACGAACAGGCCGCCGATGATGGTGATCCCCAGCGGACGGCGCAGCTCCGTGCCCGGTCCCGTCGCGACCACCAGCGGAATGCCGGCGAACAGCGCCGCCATGGTCGTCATCAGGATCGGCCGGAAGCGTGCCCGGCACGCCTCGAAGATCGCGTCTGCCGAGGACAGGCCGCGCTGGCGCTCGGCGTCGAGCGCGAAGTCGACCATCATGATGCCGTTCTTCTTGACGATGCCGATCAAGAGGATGATGCCGACAAAGGCGATCACCGTGAGCGGCGTGTTGGTGATCTGGAGCGCGAGCAGCGCGCCGAGCCCCGCCGACGGCAGCGTCGAGATGATCGTCAGGGGATGCGCCAGACTCTCGTAGAGCACGCCGAGCACGATATACATCGCGACCAGCGCACCGAGGATCAAAAGCGGCTGCCGGCCGCTGGTCTTGGCGAAATCGCCGGCATTGCCGTCAAAGCTGCCGCGGATGCCCTCGGGCATGTGCAGCTCCTCGACCGCGCGCTGGATGTTGGCGGTCGCGACCTGGAGCGGCACGTCCGGCAGCAGGTTGAACGACACGGTGGTCGAGGGGAACGATTGCGAGTGGAATACCGCGAGCGCTGCAAGCCCGCGCTGGGCGCGCACCACGGCCGACAGCGGCACCTGCACGTCGTTGGCGCCTGCGACGTAGACACGGTCGAGATTGGTCGGATCGACCTGGAATTTGGGATCGGTCTCCAGCACGATCATGTACTGATTGCGCTGGGTGTAGATGATCGATATCTGCCGCTGCGAGAACGCGTTGTTGAGCGCGTTGTCGATGTCCTGGACACGCACGCCGAGCCGTGAGGCCGCCTGGCGGTCGATGGTGAGATTGAGCTGCAGCCCGCCAGGATCGCGGTCGGCGGAGATGTCGGTGATGCCCTCCACCGTCTCCATCCGCTTTGAGACGATCGGCGCCCATTTCTGCAGGAGGTCGAGATCGGTGCTCGACAGCGTGTACTGGTAGTCGGAATCGCTCTGCCGCCCGCCGGCGCGGACGTCTTGCGCTGCGAACATGAAAAGGCGAATTCCGGCGACGCGATAGAGATTGCGGCGCAGGCGGTCGATCACGAGCTGGGTCGAAATATATTCCCGCTCCTCCGGCGGCTTCAGGCTGATGAACATGGTGCCGCGGTTGGAGGTCGCTCCGCCCGGCCCGCCGCCGCCGAGCACTGAGCCGATGCCGGCAACCGCCGGATCAGCCATCACGATGTCGGCGAGCTGCTGCTGCAGGCCGAGCATGGACTGGAACGAGATGTCGGCCGAGGCGCGGGTCGCGCCGATGATGAAGCCGGAATCGTCGGTTGGGAAATAGCCTTTTGGGGTCTTGACGTAGAGCGTGACCGTCAGGGCGATGGTGGCGAAGAATACGATCAGGGTCAGCAGCGGAAATTCCAGCGCTGTGCGCAGCGTACGCGTATAGAAATTGACGATCCGCCTCAGCGATCCCTCGATCACACGGTCGAACAGCGTGGCAGTTTCGGACGTCGTCTGCTTGATGTAATGCGCGCAGATCATCGGCGTGACCGTCAGCGAGACCAGCGTCGAGACCAGGATCGCAAAGGTCAGGGTCAGCGAGAACTCGCGCAACAGGCGGCCGACGATGCCGTCCATGAAGATCAGCGGCGTGAAAGCCGCGATCAGCGACAGCGAGATCGACACGACGGTGAAACCGATCTGCTTGGCGCCCTCCTGTGCCGCCCGAAGCGGCCGCATGCCGTGCTCGAGATTGCGGTACATGTTCTCGATCATGACGATGGCGTCGTCGACCACGAAGCCGACGGAGATCGCGAGCGCCATCAGCGACAGATTATCGATGGAGAATCCGGCGACCCACATGCCGGCGCAGGTGCCGGCGAGCACCAGCGGCACCGAGATTCCGGCGGCAATCGTCGGCGTGATCCTGCGCAGGAACACGAACACCACGACCATGACGAGCACGGCGGTCGCGAGCAGCGTCCATTGCATATCCAGCACGCTGGCGCGGATCGTGCCGGTGCGGTCGACCAGCGTGGAAATCTCGACGCCGGCCGGAATCCACTGCTTCAGTTCGGGGATCAGCGCCTTGACCCGGTCCACGGTCTCGATGACGTTGGCATCGCCCTGCTTGGTGATCTGGAGGATCACCGCCGGCTGCTTGTTGAACCAGGCAAAGGAGCGCGCGTTGCGGACGGAGTCCTCGATGTCGGCAACATCGGACAGCCGAACGAAATTGCCGTTCGAGCTCTTGATCAGGATGTCCTTGAACTCCTGCGCCGTGCGCATCTGCCGGTTCAGCCCGAGCGTTTCGCTCTGTCGCTCGCCATTGAAGATGCCGACCGGGCCGAGCGGATTGGCGTTGATGATGGCCGTGCGCACGTCGTCGGTGGCAATCCCCGCATTGGCCAGCGCCACCGGGTTGAGCGCGACGCGCACCGCCGGCTGGTCGGCGCCGGAGACCGTCACGTCGCCCACGCCCGGCACCTGCGAAATGCGCTGCGCCAGCACGGTATCGGCGACATCGTAGATCGCGCTGGACGAGATGGTCTTCGAGGTCAACGCCAGCACATAGACCGGCGCGCCGGCAGTATTGGCCTTGCGGAAGCGCGGCAGCGCCGGCAGATCGCTCGGCAGGTCCGAGAGCGAGGCGTTGATCGCCGCCTGCACGTCGCGCGCGGCCCGGTCGATGTTGCGGCCGATGTCGAACTGGAGCTGGATGACGGCCGTGCCGAGCGTGCTCGTCGAGGTGATCTGGTTGAGGCCGGCGATCTCGCCGAGCCTCCTTTCAAGCGGCGCCGCGACGGTCGCCGCCATCACGGACGGGTCCGCGCCGGGACGCGTCGCCGAGACGAAGATCGAGGGAAAGTCGACGTTCGGAACGGAAGCGACCGGCAGGAAGCGGTAGGCCACGATGCCCAGCAAAAACAGTCCGATCGACAGCAGCGTGGTCGCAACGGGCCTGCGGATGAAGGGCTCGGAGATCGAGACCATCGCTCACATCCCCTCGGTCGCCCCGGCCGCCGGCGGGGTGTCGGGCTCCGGCGGCGGCAGCGCGGTTTCCAGGCGCCGGTTGATGCGGTCGAGCGCGAGATAGATCACCGGCGTGGTGTACAGCGTCAGCAACTGGCTGAGCAGCAGGCCACCGATGATGGAGATGCCGAGCGGAAAGCGCATCTCCGAGCCGGTGCCGCTCTCGATCGCGAGCGGCAGCGCGCCGAACAACGCGGCCAGCGTCGTCATCATGATCGGGCGGAAGCGCAAGAGACAAGCCTGCACGATCGCTTCGGTCGCCGGCAGCCCCTGCCCGCGCTCGGCCTCGAGCGCGAAGTCGATCATCATGATCGCGTTCTTCTTGACGATGCCCATCAACAGGATGATGCCGATCAGGCCGATTACGGAAAGATCCTGCCCGAACAGCACCAGCGCCAAAATGGCGCCGACGCCGGCCGAGGGCAGCGTCGAGAGGATGGTGATCGGGTGGATGTAGCTCTCATAGAGCACGCCGAGCACGATATAGATGGTGATCACGGCGGCGAGCAGCAGCCAGGGCTGTCCCGCCAGCGACTTCGCGAATTCCGCGGCATCGCCGGCGTAGACGCCGACGATGCTGCCGGGCATACCGATATTGGTCTCGATCGTCTTCAGCGCCGCGACCGCGTCGCCGAGCGCAGCACCTGGCGCGAGGTTGAAGCTGAGCGAGACCGAGGGGAATTGCGCCTGGTGCGAGATCGCCAGTGGCGCCGTGGTGCGCGTCAGGGTTCCGACCGCCGACAGCGGCACCTGCGCGCCGGCCGCGCCCGGCAGATAGAGTTTTGACAGGATCGACGGGTCGCGCTGATACATCGGCAAGGCTTCCAGCACCACGCGATACTGGTTGGCTTGCCCGTAGATGGTCGATATCTGCCGCTGCGCGAAGGCGTCGTTGAGCGTGTCGGTGATGCCTTGCAGGCTGACGCCGAGCTGGCCGGCGCGGGTGCGGTCGACGTCGATCTGCGCCCGCAGTCCGCCCTCCTGCGCCTCCGACGAGACGTCGCGGAACAAGGGATCGCGCCGCATTTCGGCAACCAGTTTACGCGACCACTCTGCGACCAGCGTCGTGTCCGTGCCGGTCAGCGTGTACTGGTAGAGCGAGCGGCTCGACTGGGTCGATATCTGCACGTCCTGTACCGGCTGGAAGTACACGGTCATGCCGGGAATGCCGGCGACGTGCTGCTTCAATCGATCAACCACCACGCTGACGTCGTCCTTGCGCTCGCCGCGCGGCTTCAGCGTCATCACGAGCTTGCCGACATTCGTGGTCGGATTGACGGAGCCCGCGCCGATCACCGAGACGACACCGACAACGTCAGGATCGGCCTTGATGGCGTCAGCGGCCTCCGTCTGCCGCTTCTGCATCTCGGCAAAGGACACGTCGGGGCCGGCTTCGGTCACGGCCGTGATCGAGGCCGTATCCTGAAGCGGCAAAAAGCCCTTCGGCGCGATGACGTAGAGGACGAGCGTGGCGGCGAGCGTGGCAAAGGTCACAATCAGCGTCGCGCGCTGGTGCTCCAGCACCCACAGCAGCGTACGGTGATAGAAACCGACCATCCAGTCGATGAAGCGATTGACCGCTGCCAGCCCAGGCACGGTCCATTCCTCATGCGCGTGCTTGAGCAGCCGCGAGCACATCATCGGCGTCAGCGTCAGCGAGACCACGGCCGAGGTCACGACCGCGATCGTCAGCGTCAGCGCGAACTCGCGGAACATACGGCCCACCAGGCCGGACATGAACAGAAGCGGGATGAAGACGGCGATCAGCGACACCGTCAGCGAGATCACGGTGAAGCCGATCTCGCTGGCGCCGCGCAGCGAAGCCTGCATCGCATTCTCGCCGTTCTCCATGTGGCGAACGATGTTCTCGATCATCACGATGGCGTCGTCGACCACGAAGCCCGTGCCGATCGTCAGCGCCATCAGCGACAGATTGTCGAGGCTGAAGCCGGCGAAATACATGATGCCGAAGCTCGTGATCAGCGACAGCGGCAGCGCGACGCCCGCGATCAGCGTGGCGCGCAGCGAGCGCAGGAACAGGAGCACCACCAGCGTCACCAGCACGACGCTGAGCACCAGCGTGAACTGCACGTCATGCACGGAGGCGCGGATCGTGACGGTGCGGTCGGAGACCACGGTCAGGTTGACGCCGGCCGGAATGGCGCGCTGGACCTTTGGGATCTCCTCGCGGATCTGCTTGACGACGTCGATCACGTTGGCGCCGGGTTGGCGCTGGATGTCGATGATCACCGCCGGCGTGCCCTGGTACCAGCCGCCGGTGCGGTCGTTCTCCAGTCCGTCGACGATCTGGGCGACGTCGCCGATCGTGACGGGATTGCCGTTGCGGTAGGCAATGATGATGGGCCGGTAGGCGTCCGCCGCGGCGATCTGATCGTTGGCGGCGATGGTGTAGGATTGCTGCGCGCCGTGCAGCGCGCCCTTCGGGCCGGACACGTTGGCGCCGGCGATCGCATTGCGCAGATCCTCCATGGCGATGCCATAGGCCGCAAGCCGCGCCAGATCGGCCTGGACACGCACGGCTGGCTTCAGCCCACCCAGCACCGAGACGCGGCCGACGCCGGAGAGCTGCGCCAGCCGCTGCGCCAAAATCGTGTCGGCGATGTCGCTCATGACCCGCAGCGAGATGGTCTCCGATCGCAGCGCCAGCGTCAGCACCGGCGCGTCCGCGGGGTTCACCTTCGCGTAGGTCGGCGGGTAAGGCAGCGTCCGGGGCAGGACGCCCGCGGCCGCGTTGATTGCGGCCTGCACGTCCTGCGTCGCGCCGTCGATGTCGCGGTTGAGGTCGAACTGCAGCGATATCTGGCTGACGCCGAACGAGCTCGTCGAATTCATCGAGGTCAGCGACGGGATCTGCCCGAGCTGCCGCTCCAGGGGCGCTGTGATCAGCGAGGCAATCACGTCGGGGCTCGCGCCCGGCAATTGCGTCGTCACCTGCACGGTCGGGAAGTCGACCTGCGGCAGCGCCGAGACCGGCAGTGCGAAGTAGCCGAGCGCGCCGCCGATCAACAGCGCAATGCCCAGCAGCGAAGTCGCGATCGGCCGACGGATGAATGGTTCGGAGACGCTCATGAGGCGGCCGTCAGCTGGGCGCTATCGGGGTCATGGCTGCTTTGCTCCACTGCCCGATGGTTGAGCCCCTTGTGCAGGTCCGGTCTGGCCTTTCTGGTCGCCCTCGACGTTCATTTTCTTGGCGCGGCGTTCGCCGTCCTTGCCTTGATTGTCTTTGCCTTGGCTGTCCTTGGCCTCACCGTCCTTCTGCCCATCCTTCTGACCATCTTTGGCCTGACCGCCCTTGGCGTCCGGCGCGCGGGTGCGCTTGCGCGGGGCGAGATCGGCTGACGGGGTCTGCTCGGCCCGGCCCACGATGACCTTCGAGCCGTCGGAGAGATTGGCGAAGCCGGTCGTCACGACGCGGTCGGTCGGCGACAGGCCGCTGGCGATGACGGCGTCGTGCTCGTTCTGCTGCGTGACGGTCACGGGCTTGGCCGAGACGACGTCGCCCTCGCCGATCACGTAGCTGAAGGTGCCGATCGGACCGCGCTGGACCGCCGATGTCGGCACCACCAGCGCCTTGGACAAGGTCTCGACCTTGAGACGGACGTTGACGAACTGGCCGGGCCAGAGCTGGTAGTTGGCGTTGGGGAATTCCGCCTTCAGCTTCAGCGTGCCCGTGGTCGGATCGACCTGGTTGTCGATGCCGGTCAGCTTGCCGGTGTCGATCACGGTGACACCGTCATTGCCGAACACGTCCACCGGAAGTGTGCCTTTGGATGCCGCGGCATTGACGCGCATGATCTGCTGCTGCGGCAGGCTGAACCAGACTGCGATCGGCTGCAATTGCGTGATGACCACCAGACCCGTGGTGTCGGAGGCGTGGATGATGTTGCCCTGGTCGACCTGGCGCAGACCGGCGCGGCCCGACAGCGGCGCCACGATCTTGGTGTAGCCCAGCGTCGCCGCCGCGTTGTCGATAGCGGCCTGATCCGCCTTGATCAGCGCCTCGGTCTGCGCAACCAGCGCGCGCTGGGTGTCGGCCTGCTGCTTGGAGCCGGCATTGGAGGCCGCGAGTTGCTCATAGCGGGCGAGATCGAGCTTCTGGTTGGCAAGCTGCGCCTGGTCCTGCGCCTTCTTGGCAACTGCCTGGTCGTACTGCGCCTGGTAGATCGCGGGATCGATTTCGCCGAGCACGTCGCCCTTCTTGACGTCCTGGCCTTCGGTGAAATTCACGGCGATCAGCTTGCCGTCGACCTGCGAGCGCACGGTCACGGTATTCAGCGCACGAATAGAACCCACGCCGTCGAGATAGACCGGCACGTCCTGGATGCGGGGCATCGCCGCCAGCACCGGCACGGGGAGATCGCGCGGCCCGTTGCGATCGTTGGTCGGCTTGCGCTGGTACGCGTACCAGCCGGCGTAACCGAGCCCGCCGAGGATCAGGAGCGTGACCAGCGTCGACCAGAACCGTCGGCGGCCGCGGGAGGGCTTGCGCGTCGCGCCCGCGTCCTTCGCGCCTTCCTTGGTGTCGGGCTTAAAGAGCATTGACCGGTTTCTCCATCCTCGGCTCCCAGCCTCCGCCCAAGGCCTGGTACAGGCTGACGATCGCGAGCAGCCGCGCGAGCTGCGCCTGCCAAAGGGCATCCTCCGCCTGAAACAGTGTCTGTTGTGTGTTGAGCACGGTCACGATGTCGGCAGTGCCGGCGCGCAACTGCTGCTCGGCAAGGTCGAAGGCGCGCTGCGACGCCGCCACCACCTGGCGCTGGAGCTGGAGCTTGATCGTGGTCTGCTTGATCGAATAGAGCGCATTGTCCACGTCGGCAAAGGACTGCACGATCGTCTTGCGATAGGTCTGGAGCAGCTCGTCCTGGCGGGCCTTGGTAAACTCGAAATTGCCGAGGATCTTGCCGCCGTCGAAGATCGGCTGCGTGGCGCTGCCGACAAGCTGGAAGAAGGCCGCGTGCGGCTGGAACAGCGAGACCAGCGCCGAGCTCTGGTAGCCGCCATTGCCGGTCAGCTGGATGCTGGGAAAGAACTGGGCGCGGGCGTTGCCGATATTGGCGGTGGCCGACGCAAGCTGCGCTTCCTGCCGGCGGATGTCAGGCCGCTGCGTCAGCAATTCCGACGGCAGGCCCGGCGTGACCCGTGGGATCGCGATCGCGTTCAGCGTCCCGCCGCGAACCCGCACGCTCTCGGGCGGGCGCGACACCAGCACGGCGAGCGCGTTGACGTTCTGGTCGAGCGTCTGCCGCAGCGGCGGCACCAGCGCCTTCTGGTTGGCGAGCACGCTCTCCTGCTGGGCGACGTCGAGATCCGTGCCGGTGCCGGCCTGACGCCGTTGCTTGATGGCATCGAGGATGCGCTGGGCGCTGGCGATGTTGCGCTGGGCGGTGCGTAAGCGGTCCTGCGAGGCGAGCACCTGGAAATAGGCGTTGGCGACGCTCGACAGCGCCGTCAGCGCGACGACGTCGCGATCGAAGCGGTTGGCGGTGGCCGTCTCTTCCGCGGCCTGCAGCGCGTCGCGGTTCTGGCCCCAGAAATCGAGCTGGTAGCTCGCGCTCAGGGAGGCCGAATAGTTGACGACCTCGCGGCCGCCATTGGTGAGGCCGGAGGCGCTGGAGCCCGACGTGCGCGAATAGGTCTCATTTCCTCCGCCCGACAGGCTCGGCAACAGTGCAGCACCCGCCTGCCGCGCCTGGGCATCGGCCTCGCGCATGCGGGCCACGGCCGCCGCGATGTCCAGGTTGACGGTCTGCGCCTCCTCCATGAGCTGGGTCAGCTCGGGCGAGCGGAAGCCGCGCCACCAGTCGAGCGCCGGCGGCGCGTCGGGCTTGCCGGCATATTTGTACTGGGTGGGGACGTCCAATGCCGGATCCGGCAGGTCCTGGGTCAGCACGCAGCCGGCCGAGCTCAACGCCAGACAGATCGCGCCGAGCCACCCAGCCGCGCGCAGCGAGGGGAGAGCCGAACCGAAGAGCCGCCGCAGGGCGACCGCCGGGAAGCTGTGTGTCACATCCGCCCCCTGCCGGGCAGCCCAATCCGCAGCCGCGCGTCCGGGCGAACCGATTCGCGGCGGGGCAATATATGGGCCTTCTGCGCGTCGTTCACAGCGGTGATGCCTTCCTGAAACCTGTCGCCATACTAGCCGGGCGCATCAGGGGCGGACAGTCCCGCTGCCCTCGCCATCCACCGCGAAGCGGTCACCGAGCGAATCGCAAAAATGCAAGTTAGGCCCATGTAACGGGGCTTTCTTGCATTCTGCGGCCGTCGGCAAGCATCGGCAAGCTTACGAACATTTCATGTGATCCCAGCGCCACACCGGGACGACAGAGGTCTCCGTCCGGCCCCAGCGGCTGAAACCCTCGCGCGCGGCGCGCCGTAGCTTGCCTGACACCAAGGCAGGGGCTTTACGGAATGCGCATCGCGGTCATCGGGACGGGTATCGCCGGCAACGCGGCGGCCTGGACGCTCTCACGACGTTACCCGGTGACGGTCTATGACCGCGAGCTGCGCGCCGGCGGCCACAGCCACACCGTCACCATCGACTATGACGGCACGCCGATCGCGGTCGACACCGGCTTCATCGTCTACAACGAGCTCAACTATCCCGAGCTCACGGCCATGTACGCCCATCTCGGTGTCGAGACGGTGGAGAGCTGCATGAGCTTCGCCGTCTCGGTCGACGGCGGACGCTTCGAATGGCGCGGTGGCGGCCGCAATTGGCGGGAGACGGCAGCCGGCCTGTTCGCCCAGCGCAGCAATTTGTACTCGCCATCCTATCTCGGGATGCTGCAGGACATCCTGACATTCAACCGGCAAAGCGTGTCTGACCACGAGGCGGGCCGCCTCGCCGGCCTGACGCTCGGCGACTATTTTGCACAGCGGCGGTTCTCCAGGCGGCTGTTGACCGACTATCTGGCGCCGATGGGGGCCGCGATCTGGTCGGCGCCCGCAGCCGACATGCTGAAGTTCCCCGCCGAGAACTTTGTCGCCTTCTTTAGCAATCATCGCCTGCTGCATTACGACCGGCCGGTCTGGCGCACGGTCAAGGGCGGCAGCCAGCGCTATGTCGAGAAGCTCACGGCCTCGTTTAAAGACCGCATCCGGCTCGGCTGCGCGGTGACGTCGATCGAGCGCACGGCGCATGGCATCGTCGTGCACGACAGCATCGGCCATCACGACTGCTTCGACCACGTAGTCATCGCCGCGCACAGCGATCAGGCGCTGGCGATGCTGTCGGACGCTGATCATCACGAGCGCGACATTCTTGGCGCGATCGGCTATGCGCCGAACAGGGTCTATCTGCATCGCGACACCAGGCTGATGCCAAAACGCCGGCGCGCCTGGGCGTCCTGGAATTTCCTGCGCTGGCAGCGCGAGGGCACGGTCGAGAACGATGTCGCCGTGACCTATTGGATGAACCGGCTCCAAGGCATCGACCATGACAAGCCGCTGTTCGTCAGCCTCAACCCACCCTTTGCGCCGGCGCCCGAGCTCACCTTCGGCAAGTTCATCTGCGAGCATCCGCAGTATAATGCCGCCGCCTTTTCCGCCCAGAAGCGGCTGTCGGAAATCCAGGGCCGGCGGCACACCTGGTTCTGCGGCGCATGGACCGGTTACGGTTTTCACGAGGACGGCCTGCGTTCGGGCCTTGCGGTCGCCGAGGCGCTTGGCGCGGTCGCGCCGTGGCGCGAGGTGCCGGCTGAGCTGGCCGAGGCCGCGGAGTAACGCAGATGGCAATGACGACCGCCCTGCCCCCACACCGCGATGCCGCCGCCCTCTACTTCGGCGACGTTATGCACGCGCGGCTGAAGCCGATGGGCCATCGCTTCAGCTATCGCGTCATGAGCCTGCTGATCGATCTCGACCGGCTCGACGAGGCTAACAGGCAATCGCGCCTGTTCGGCGTCAACCGCACCGCGCTGTACAGCTTCCATGAGGCCGATCATGGCGAGCGCGACGGCTCCTCCTTGCGGGCCTATGCCGCGCGCTGTGCCGCCAGGCACGATATCGACCTCAGCGGCGGGCGCGTCGAACTGCTCTGCTATCCCCGCCTGTTCGGCTACACCTTCAATCCGTTGTCGGTCTATTTCTGCTATCGCCGTTCGGGCGAGCTTGCGCTCGTCATCTACGAGGTGCGCAACACCTTTGGCGACGTGCACCCTTACGTCCTGCCGGTGAGGCCGGGCGAATTGAACGCGGCGGGCCTGCGGCAAAGCCAGGACAAGCTGTTCTACGTCTCGCCCTTCGTCGCGATGGCGGCGATGCGCTATCACTTCCGCGTCCTGCCGCCGTCGGAGATCGTCCGCCTGCGTATCCTCGAGACCGACCGCGAGGGGCCACTACTCGCCGCAACCTTCAGTGGTCACCGCAACGCACTCACTTCCCCTGCGTTACTGCGATCGCTCCTCGCATTGCCACTTCTGCCATTCAAGATCATCGCCGCGATCCACTGGGAGGCGCTGCGGCTCTGGCTGAAGGGCGCGCGGTTGATACCACGCCCCGATGTCGCAGCGTCGCATGCCGATCAAACCGACTTGGCGGCCGACAGACGGCGCGCTTATACTGTCCGCCGCTGACCGCCTGCGTGGGCGCGCTCGGGTCCAGCGACAGTGGGAAGAGCGCAACTGGCTTGCGGTCGGACGGAACCTGATCAGGTGATGGGTCCGCCGATGCCGAACGCGATCTCAGTCACGCCGGAAAATGTGGAGACAGTGCTTGCCGACCTGCCGCGCCTGGTTCGCCTGGCGCTGGCGTTCGGCTCCCGATTGAAGCGCGGCACGCTCGACGTGCTTCTGCCCGACGGCCGTGTGATCCGCATGGGCGGCGTTGAGCCGGGACCGAAGGGCGTGATGCGGGTGCACGATTACGCCTTCGCATCCCGGCTCCTCAGCGGCGGCGATATCGGCGTCGCCGAAGCCTATCTGAACGGCGACTGGGACACGCCCGATCTCACGCAATTCCTCTACCTCTTCTGCATCAATCACGACGTCTTCCAGACCATGCTGAACGACAAGCCGCTGATGCGCTTCGTGCAGCTCGTGCGCCACTGGTTCAACCGCAACACGAGGCGCCAGGCGCGCCGCAACATCGAAGCGCACTACGATATCGGCAACGCCTTCTATTCGGCCTGGCTCGACCCGAGCATGACCTACTCCTCGGCCCTGTTCGAGGAGCACACGACCGATCTCACCGCGGCGCAAACCAACAAATATCGCCGCCTCGCGGAGGCGATCGATCTCCAGCCCGGACAAAAACTGCTCGAGATCGGATGCGGCTGGGGTGGCTTTGCCGAATACGCCGCGAAAGCTTACGGTGCCCGCGTCGTCGGTCTCACCATCTCCTCCGAGCAGCGCGACTTCGCGCAGAAGCGCATCCACGACGCCGGGCTTTCGGAGAAGGTCGAGATCCGACTCAGGGATTATCGCGACGAGCGCGACGAGTACGACCGCATTGCCTCGATCGAGATGATCGAAGCCGTGGGCGAGCAGTTTTGGCCAAGGTACTTTGCACAATTGCGTGACCGGTTGCTGCCGGGCGGGCTCGCCGGCATTCAGGCCATCACCATCCAGGACACGCTTTTCCAGAGCTACCGGCGCGAGGTCGACTTCATCCAGCGCTACGTATTCCCCGGCGGCATGCTGCCCTCGCCCGCAGTGCTCAAGTCGCTCGGCGACACCTTTGGTGTCCCTGTCATCCGGGAGCGCATCTTCGGGCAAGATTATGCCAAGACCCTCGCGACCTGGCGAAACAACTTCCGCTCCGCCTGGCCCAACCTCGTGCCGCTCGGCTTCGACGATCGGTTCCGGCGGCTCTGGGAATACTACCTCGCCTATTGCGAAGCCGGCTTCCTCTCCGGGAATATCGACGTCAGACAGGTCGTCTTCGCAAAGCAGCGTTGACCGGGGCCGCTTGTGCCGTACGGCGTGCTCCTTTAGGGTCGCCGGCAACATGAGGAAACGGCGGGCAAGCCCCTGACATGACCATCAAAAACGACGTCGTCGAATCGATCGGCAATACCCCGCTGATCAAGCTGAAGCGCGCCTCCGAGCTGACCGGCTGCACCATTCTCGGCAAGGCCGAATTCATGAACCCCGGCCAGTCCGTGAAGGATCGCGCCGGCAAATGGATGATTTTGGAGGCCGAGAAGCGCGGCGAGCTGAAGCCGGGCGGACTCGTCGTGGAAGCGACCGCCGGCAATACCGGCATCGGGCTCGCGGTCGTCGCCAGCGCCCGCGGCTACCGCACGCTGATCGTGATCCCGGAAACGCAGAGCCAGGAAAAGAAGGATATGCTGCGGCTGTGCGGCGCAGAACTCCTGGAGTCGCCGGCGCTGCCCTATGCCAATCCGAACAACTACCAGCATGTCGGCCGCCGCCTCGCCGACCAGCTCCGCAAGACCGAGCCGAACGGCGTTCTGTTCGCCGACCAGTGGAACAATCTCGACAATCCCAAGGCGCACTACGATTCCACTGGACCGGAAATCTGGCAGCAGACCAATGGCAAGGTGGACGGATTTATCTGCTCGGTCGGCACCGGCGGCACGCTGGCCGGCATCAGCCGGTACCTGAAGGAAAAGAACAAGGACATCGTCACCGCCTGCGCCGATCCGCACGGCTTTGGGATGTACAACCTGTTCAAGACTGGCGAGGCAAAATCGACGCCGGGCGATTCGATCACCGAAGGCATCGGGCTCGGACGCAAGACACCGGTCGTCGAGACCGCGAACGTGGATGACGCGTTCCTGATCTCCGATGAGGAAGCCGTCACGATCATCTACGAATTGCTGCAGCACGAGGGCCTGTGCCTGGGCGGCTCGACCGGCATCAACATCGCCGGCGCCATCCAGCTCGCCAAGCAGCTCGGCCCCGGCAAGACCATCGTCACGATCCTCTGCGACGGCGGCGGCCGCTATCAGTCAAAGCTGTTCAATCCGGAGTTCATGCGCTCGAAAAACCTGCCGGTGCCGGACTGGCTGGAGGCGCGCTCGAAGATCGCGTTGCCGTTGGTGTAGCGCTTCGGGATTAGCTGCGTCCGCCCGACGAGATCCGTGAGAAGCGGTCGGTCGCGGCCGACGGCCTGACGGTGTCACCACCCCAGCGGCCGGACGATGTGTCGGGTGCGCTGCCGGCATCGTCGGCGTAGCCACTCGGCCAGAAATACAGGATCAGCATCAGCACGAGATTGACCAGCCCGCCGATCACCGTGCTCTGATGCTCCTCGCCGACCGCCAGTGCGGGAAACTTTGTGGCCAGCAGCCGGTCCACGAACATGAAGGCGATCCAGAGCGGGACCACGCAGACCGGATCCCATCCGATGTCCCGGATGCGCATCGATTGAATGGTGAAGCTTGCCGCGGCGAACAGCACGATGGCGACGATGGTGACCGGGGTCTGCAGCAGCTCTTCCGGCCGCATCTTCGTCGGCATGGCGTGCCTCAGAGCGAACATCGCGATGAAGAAGCAGATCCCGGTCATCACGATCGCCAGGACGATCGTGGCGAGAAAGAACTGCAATCGCCCCATGCGGGCGTTGAGGCCGAACAGGAAACCGAGCATTGGCGCACCCCTCTCGGGGGCACATGCGCAGCAATTGCTTTCGGACCGATGAACCGGCAGGCAGGCGCCCGCCGGCACGATGTCCGGCCGGTTACGAAGATCTCGACAATTTGACGCTTTCAGAGCGTTTTCCCGCGAAGTGGATACCGGTTCGCGGCAAGAAAACGCGTCAAGACAAGAGGCCCGCGATCAGCGCAGGATCTGGCTCAAGAACAATTTCGTGCGGCTATGCTGGGGGCTCGCGAAGAATTCGTGCGGCGTGTTGGCTTCGATGATCTGGCCGGCGTCCATGAACACGACGCGGTTGGCGACTTCGCGCGCAAAGCCCATTTCATGGGTTACGACCAGCATGGTCATGCCTTCCCGGGCGAGGTCCACCATGGTGTCCAGCACTTCCTTGACCATTTCAGGGTCGAGCGCCGAGGTCGGCTCGTCGAACAGCATGACCTTGGGATTCATGGTGAGCGCGCGCGCGATCGCGACGCGCTGCTGCTGACCGCCGGACATCTGGCCCGGAAACTTGTTGGCCTGGTGCGGGATCTTGACCCGCTCCAGAAACTTCATCGCGGTGGCCTCTGCGTCCTTCTTCGGGATGTTGCGCACCCAGATCGGCGCCAGCGTGCAATTGTCCAGCACCGTCAGATGCGGGAACAGATTGAAACTCTGGAACACCATGCCGACCTCGCGCCGGACGGCGTCGATGTGCTTCAGGTTCGGCCCGAGTTCGATGCCGTCGACGACGATCTCGCCCTCCTGGAATTCCTCCAGCGCATTGATGCAGCGGATCAGCGTCGACTTGCCCGAGCCGGACGGACCGCAGATCACGATGCGCTCGCCCTTCTCGACTTCCAGGTCGATGTCGCGCAGCACGTGAAAATCGCCGTACCATTTGTTGAGGCCGGAAATATTGACGATCGGGTTGGCGGACATGGTTAACCTCAGTTGCGGCGATGGGCGTTGAGACGCTTCTCGACGAAAAGCGAGTAGCGCGACATTCCAAAGCAGAAGACGAAATAGATGATCCCGACGAAAGCAAAACCGGTGAACAGGGTCGAGGGCGCCGACCATTTGGGATCCGCAAACGACGCCCGCAGCGAGCCCAGCAGGTCGAACAGCGCCACGATCGAGACCAGCGAGGTGTCCTTGAACAGCGAGATGAAACTATTGACGAGGTTTGGAATGACGTGGCGTAGCGCCTGAGGCAGCACGATCAGCGAGGTCGTCTTCCACCAGGACAGCCCGAGCGCCGCGGCGGCTTCGCCCTGCCCGCGCGGAATCGCGGCCAGACCGCCGCGAATGTTTTCGGCCTGATAGGCGCCGGTAAACAGCGCGATGCCGATCAGGGCGCGCACGAGGCCGTCGACTGAAAAATTGCCCGGCAGGAATAAGGGCAGCATGTAGGTGCCGAAGAACAGCACAGTGATCAACGGCACGCCGCGCCAGAACTCGATGTAGGCGATCGAGAATATCCGGATCAGCGGAATGGTTGACCGGCGCCCGAGCGCCAGCGCGACACCGATCGGCATGGACGTGACGATACCCGTCACGGCGACCACCAGCGTCACCAGCAGGCCGCCCCACAGGCTGGTCTGGACGATCGGAAGGCCACCGCGATCGAGCCCCATCAGCTTGATGACGCCGGCGATGGCGATGAAAGTCGCAACGCTCGTTGCGAGCGCGCGCCATCCGCTGCGCACGCCGCCGCCGAGGATGAAGGCGAGCAGCGAGACCACGATGGCGGTGATGGCGAAATCGGCCCAGACCGACTGTCCCGTTGCCTGCAAGAGGTCGCGCAGCCAGGTCAGCGGAAAGATCAGCCAGTAGATCGCCGTGCCGATCAACACGATGAGCTGGCCGACGATCCAGAGCAGCGGTCCGATCGCCGAGCTCTTACTGAGGTTAAGCAATGCCTGCCCGGCGCCGGTGATGCTTTCGTCGAACAATTGCAACAGGCCCGCGGTCCAGCTCAGGCCGAAGCCGGTGATGCCGCCGCCGCACAACAGGAAGAACGCGACCACCGGAAAGGCGAAGAAGAACAGGCCGGCGTTCAATCCCTTTGCCGGCAGGCGCGGAATGAGAAGGGGCAGCAGCAATATGGCCGCGAGGAAGAAGGTCAGATTGACCCGCCAGCGCTCGGCTTCGGGATAGAAGCCGTACATCAGCTGCGGGAATTTCGCCTGGATGTAGGGCCAGCAGGCGCCGGCCGCGTTCTCCCCGATGCACGCCGTGCGATCCGTGCCGGTCCAGACCGCGTCGACCAGCAGGAACCTGACCGACGGAACGATGGTGAACCAGAGCAGCAGGGCGCCGACGATGGTCAGGAGAATGTTGGTCGGCGAATTGAACAGGCGGGTGCGCAGCAAGCCGACAAAGCCTGTCGTCTTGACCGGCGCTGGACGCTCGCCGACGAGGTCCTGACGGACGAAGGATGACGCGGTGATGTCGGTCATGCGCCCAAGCTCCGGCTGATGCGCCAACCGTAGACGCTCATGATCGCGCTGGTGACGAGCGAGATCAGGAGATAGACGCCCATCGTCATGGCGATGATCTCGATCGCCTGTCCCGTCTGGCTCAGCGACGTGCCGGCAAACACCGACACCAGGTCGGGATAGCCGATCGCGACCGCGAGCGAGGAGTTCTTGGTGAGGTTGAGATACTGGTTGGTCAGCGGCGGCACGATGACGCGCATCGCCTGCGGCACGACGATCAGGCGGAGCGTGGTGCCGCGGCTGAGGCCGAGCGAGGCGCCGGCCTCCATCTGTCCCTTGTGCACGGAGAGGATGCCGGCGCGCACGATCTCGGCGATGAAGGCAGCCGTATAGGTCGACAGCGCCAGCGTCAGCGCGACGAATTCCGGGATGATGCGCGAGCCGCCGGCAAAGTTGAAGCCCTTGAGCTGCGGCACCTCGAAGACGAAGGGCACACCGAACGCCAGCATCGCTGCAATCGGCAGCCCGAACAGCAGGCCCAGCACGTAGGGCCAGATCCGGATCACCTGCCCGCGCTGGAACAGCGCCCGCCGCGAATAGCTGCGTAGCGCAAGCGATCCGACGATGCCGAGCGCCAGCATGACCAGGAACGGCGTCAGGCCGGGCTCGCCAATTGGCGAGGGAACGACCAGTCCGCGATTGCTGACGAAGGCGAGGCCGAACAGCGAGAAGCTCTGGCGCGGATTGGGCAACACCCCAAGCACGGCCAGGTACCAGAACAGGATCTGGAACAGCAGCGGCAGGTTGCGGATGATCTCGACATAGATCTCGCCGACGCGGGACAGCAGCCAGTTGGGCGAGAGCCGACATAACGCGATGACGAAGCCGAGCACCGTGGCGAACACGATGCCGATCACCGAGACCACGATCGTGTTGAGGAGCCCGACCACGAACACGCGCAGGAACGTGTCCGAGCCGGTATAGGGGATCAGGGTCTGATTGACGTCGAAGCCCGCGTTGTTTCTCAGGAAGCCAAAGCCCGCGGCGATGTGCTGGTTCTCGAGGTTGGCGCGGGCATTGGAGACGATCTCATAGGCAATCCAGCCCAGGATCGCCGCGAAGGCGAACTGGACGGCGACGCCGTTCCAGCCAGCCTTCCCGCCCAAGAGGCGCCTGATCCTCAGCGCGATCTGGGGCGGCGGTTTGCGGGCTTCGGTGCTCATCGCCGCGAGCCGTGGTCGCGGGCGATCAGCGGATCGGCGGCGCGTACTGAAGACCGCCCTTGTTCCAGAGGCTGTTGAGACCGCGGGCGATGCCTAGCGGCGAGCCGGTGCCGACGTTCTTGTCGAAGACCTCGCCGTAATTGCCGACGTGCTTCACGATCCGCACCACCCAATCCTTGGTCAGGCCGAGCTGCTCGCCGAAATTGCCGTCGGTGCCGAGAACGCGTTTCAGCTCCGGATTGTCCGACTTCGCCTTCTCGTCGATGTTCTTGGCGTTGAGGCCGAGCTCCTCGGCGGTGACCATCGCGAACAGCGTCCATTTCACGATGTCGAACCACTGGTCGTCGCCATGGCGCACCATCGGTCCGAGCGGCTCCTTCGAGATGATCTCCGGCAGCACGACGTGATCGGCGGGATTGGCGAGCTTCAGACGATTGGCGTAGAGGCCGGACTGGTCCGTGGTGAACACGTCGCAACGTCCGGATTCATAGGCCTTGACCGTTTCGTCGTTGGTGCCGAACGCGATCACCTCGTACTTCATGTTGTTGGCCCGGAAGTAGTCGGCGAGATTCTGCTCCGTGGTGGTTCCGGTCTGGACACAGACCGAGGCGCTATTGAGCTCCAGCGCCGAGTTCACCTTCAGCGACTTCTTCACCATGAAGCCCTGCCCGTCGTAATAGGTCACGCCGGTGAAGTTGGCGCCGAGCGAGGTGTCGCGCGAAATGGTCCAGGTGGTGTTGCGCGAGAGCAGGTCGATCTCGCCGGACTGAAGCGCGGTGAAGCGGTCCTTGGCCGACGTCGGCACGTACTTGACCTTGGTCGGATCGTTGAAGATCGCAGCCGCGATCGCGCGGCAGACGTCGACGTCGAGACCGGTCCAGTTGCCCTTGTCGTCCGGTGACGAGAAGCCCGGCAGGCCCTGGCTGACGCCGCAGGACAGCGAGCCCCGGTCCTTGATCGTCTTGAGCGTCTGGGCATTGGCGGCCTGCGCGGACAGGCCGGCGGCGAAGGCAAGGGTGAGAACCAGGGTTACGCGTTTCATGGCTGGGCCTTTCAAAGGTCGCTTCAGGGTCTTCGTCTCGCAGGCGTCTCTGCCGGCAGCGTCCCCTGCAAGATCCGTGCAGGACATGGCCCTGCAGGACATCCTTGCCGAACGCGGCGACCATGCTGGTGGGCCAAACCCTGAAATCCCCGCCGCCAAGCGTCTTGCCCTTCAGGCTCTTACGCTTGGTTCAGTCAGGCGATGGATCGAAGATCGCGGCAGGCCCCTCAACATGCGGCGACAGAATAGCACCCCCGCATCACAGAACGACTGGCGAGCCGGGTCAAGGGGTTGACGGGACTCTTCTGTGTTCTGTTATTAACGGTCGCGGCCCCTCCGCCGCCCGCGGGACGCCTCGGGCCTCCCGGAAAAGCACCCTTAGAAAGCACCCGCATGGATTCCTCGCACGGCGCTCAGCCCATTCCGCAACACCCTGAAACCCGGCTGGTGACGTCCGGCCGCGACACCAAGGCGCAGAAGGGCTTTGTCAATCCGCCCGTGTTTCACGGGTCGACCGTGCTCTATCCGACCGCCGAGGACCTGCACGCCCATCGCGGCGAGTTCCAGTACGGCCGCCACGGCACGCCGACCACCCGCGCGCTCCAGGACACGCTGATGGCGCTGGAAGGCCCGCAATGCGCCGGCGTCGGCCTTGTGCCCTCGGGTCTCGCTGCGATCTCGACCACCCTCCTCGCGGTGCTTGGGGCGGGCGACCATCTCCTGGTCTGCGATAATGTCTACCGGCCCTCGCGCAATTTCTGTAACGGCCTGCTCTCCCGCTTCGGCGTCGAGACCACCTATTTCGATCCGCTGATCGGCGCCGGCATCGAAAAGCTGTTCAAGCCTAACACCCGCGCCGTGCTGGTGGAGGCGCCGGGCTCGCAGTCCTTCGAGATGCCCGACATCCGCGCCATCGCCGAGGTCGCGCATGCGCGCGGCGCGCTCGTCATCGACGACAACACCTGGGCAACCCCGCTCTATCACCGCTCGCTCGAGCAGGGCGTCGACATCTCGATGCAGGCCGCTACCAAATATATCGGCGGCCACTCCGACATCATGTTCGGCACGATCTCGGCCAACGCCAAGGCCTGGCCATTGCTCGCCGAGACCATCCGCCTGCTCGGCGTTTGCGCCGGACCCGACGACGTCTTCCTCGCACTGCGTGGCATGCGCACGCTCGCGGTGCGGCTCGCCCAGCACCATCGTTCGGGACTGGAGATGGCGCGCTGGCTCGCTGCCAGGCCCGAGGTCGCGCGCGTGCTGCATCCGGCGCTCGAGACCGATCCGGGGCACGCGATCTGGAAGCGCGACTTCACCGGTGCCTCGGGTCTCTTCAGCATAGTGCTGAAGCCCGCACCGCAGAAGGCCGTCGACGCGATGCTCGATACCCTCAAGCTGTTCGGCATGGGCTTTTCCTGGGGCGGCTTCGAGAGCCTGGTGATTCCCTTCGACTGCGACCTCTACCGCACCGCGACGAAGTGGTCACCCGGCGGCCCGACGCTGCGATTCCATATCGGGCTCGAAAATGTCGAGGACCTCAAGGCCGATCTCGACCGCGGCTTTGTTGCCTTGAACGCGGCAATTTGAGCCTTCGCACTGGGCATTGCGCCCAGCGACTGGGCCGCAGCAAAGGTTAATGCAACTACGTTCCCATAAAAGGATTGATCCCCGGGCATTTGGGGGTAGCCTGATCCTTCGACTCTATTCCGGACGCGGAGCATGGGAAGTTTGGTACTGCTCGACCTGATGGGCGGCGTTGCGCTGCTGCTGTGGGGCCTGCACATGGTCCACAGCGGGATTTTGCGCGCCTTCGGTCCGGACCTGCGCCGCCTCCTCGGGAAAGCGCTGAGCAACCGCTTCAGCGCCTTTGCCGCCGGGCTCGGCCTTACCGCCCTGCTCCAGAGCAGTACGGCGACCGCTCTGATCACCAGTTCTTTTGCGGCCGAAGGACTCGTCAGCCTGGTCGCAGCGCTCGCCATCATGCTCGGGGCCAATGTCGGCACCACGCTGATCGTGCAGGTGCTGTCGTTCAACATTGCAGCCGTCGCGCCGGTCCTGTTCGTGATCGGGCTCGTGGCATTCCGCTCCGGCCCGCGCTCGCGCATCAAGGATATCGGCCGCGTCGCGATCGGGCTCGGCCTGATGCTGCTGTCGCTGCACATTTTGCTCGATACGCTGGCGCCGGCCGAGAATGCGCCGGGCGTGCGCGTCTTCATGTCGGCGATCACAGGCGATCCCATCCTCTGCATCGTCATCGCGGCCGTGGTCACCTGGGCCGTGCATTCCAGCGTCGCCAGCGTGCTGCTGATCATGTCGCTGGCCTTCTCCCAGTTCATCTCACCGCAGGCCGCGCTTGCGCTTGTCCTCGGCGCCAATCTCGGCAGCGCCATCAACCCCGTCTTCGAGGGCGCGCGGCGCGAGGATCCCACGAGCTACCGCCTGCCGGTCGGCAACCTCATCAATCGCGTCATCGGCATCGCGCTGGTGCTGCCGTTCCTGAACCCGATCGCCGATCTGCTCCAGGCCTGGCAGCCCGACGCGGCCAGGATGACCGCGGCGTTTCATATTGCGTTCAACGTCGCGACGGCCGCGCTGTTCATCGGACTGCTCGACGTCATGGCCCGGTTCCTGACCTGGTTGCTGCCCGAGCGCGTCCAGGAGGCCGACGCGTCGCGGCCACGCTACCTCGACGAAAGTGCGCTGGAGACGCCGTCGTTGGCGCTTGCCGACGCCGCGCGCGAGGTGCTGCGGATGGGCGACCTGGTCGAGGTCATGCTGCGCAAGGTGATGGCGGCAATGATGACCGACGACCGCGCGCTGGTCGATCAGGTCTCCAAGACCGACAACATCGTCGACAGCCTGGACGAGGCGATCAAGCTCTACGTTACCAAGCTGACGCGCGGCAGCCTCGACGAGACTGAGGGACGGCGAGCGATGGAAATCGTCTCCTTCGCCATCAATCTCGAGCATATCGGCGACATCATCGACAAGAATTTGAGCGAGCTCGCCACCAAGAAGATCAAGCGCCGCTTCCAGTTCTCGCCCGAGGGTGCCGAGGAGCTCGCTTCCTTCCACAAGAAGACGATGGAATCGCTGCGCATCGCCTTCGGAGTGTTCATGTCTGGAGACGCCAACGAGGCGCGCAAGCTGCTGGTTGAGAAGGCCTCGCTGCGCAATACCGAGCTTGCCGCGATCGAGCGCCATCTCGACCGCCTGCGCGAGGGACGCCCGGAAACCATCGAGACCACCTCGCTGCATCTCGACGTGCTGCGCGACCTGCGCCGCATCCACTCGCACATCTGCTCGGTGGCCTATCCGGTGCTGGACGCCGCCGGCCAGCCCTATCGTCGGAACGAGGCGGAGGCAGCCGCCCTGCCCGCCGCCGGCGCAGCCTCGGCGCTGCCGCGCTGAGGGCGGGCCCCCGGATCACCGATCCAGCGTCTGCGAGGCGCGACCGCGATTCTTCACGATCAGCATGATGTTGCGGATGTAGATGATCGTCGCCAGCGCCTGGCCGAGGATGATGACCGGCTCGCGCTTGACGACGCCGTAGACCAGCGTCATCAACCCGCCGCCCATCGAGCAGAACCAGAACGCCATCGGCACCACGCTGTTGCCGGCCCGTTCGCTCGCGATCCACTGCACCAGGAAGCGCGCCGTGAAGAACAGTTGGGCGACCAGGCCGAACGCCAGCCAGAAATCGAATTTGGCGACGAAGACGTCGTAGAGATAATTGCTCAGCGCCTGACCGTATTGAATGATCATGCTTTCACCTCGGACACTTCAGGGGTCGGCTTCTTGCGGCGGATCAGCCACCACACGCCGGCGAGATCCATGATCCCGATCCAGAGCCGGTCGAAGAAGCCGTAATTGGACACGCCGGAGCGGCGCGGCCGGTCGATCACGTCGACATAGGCGATCTCGAAGCCCTCGCGGCGCATCAGCGCCGGCAGAAAGCGATGCAGCCCGTCGAAATAGGGCAGCATCAGGAATACGTCGCGGCGGAATGCCTTCAGCCCGCAACCGGTGTCGCGGGTGCCGTCCTTTAGGATCGCGTTGCGTACGCCGTTGGCGATGCGCGACTGCAGCTTCTTGAAGCCGGTGTCCTTGCGGCCGACGCGCTGGCCCGCGGCGAGCCCGACGCTGTCAGCCTTTTCGACCGCTGCGATCAGGTCGGGCAGAAAGGCCGGATTGTTCTGGCCGTCACCGTCGAGCGTCGCCACGATCGCCCCGCGTGCGGCCCGCACACCGCTGCGCACCGCCGCCGACTGGCCACCCGATCTGGCGTGGCGGAGCTGACGCAGATTGCTGCGCTGTTGCATCAGGGCGCCGAGGCGTTCGCCGGTCGCATCCGTCGAGCCGTCATTGACGTAGATGATCTCATAGTCCCAGCGGCCGTCGAGCGCGGCCGTAATCTCCTCGATCAGGGGCGCGATGTTGTCGGCCTCGTTGCGCACGGGGACGACGATGGAAACCGCTGGGGACGACGACAATGGTGTGCTCGTGGTTGGAATGGGCCCGCGGGAGGAACCGGTCCGGACGGCAGGCAGCCGCTTTTATGGGGCGGATGACCCGTGGGCAACCCTTTTGAAGCGGCCGAAAGCCGGCCCCGGAAGGGCGAAAATCGTGCCGTCGCTGCGGATGGCGAAGCCGAGGCGGCGTGCGGCAAACCAGTAGCGAACCGCCATGGCGCCGACGATGCCGACCAGCGCGCCGCCCATGACGTCGCTCGGATGATGGGCAAGCAGCACCAGCCGCGTCAGCGCGATCACGATGGCGTAAGTGAACATGAACACGCGCAGACGCGGCCACAGCGCGCCAACCGCGAAGGCCAGCGCGAACGCCGTGAGCGCATGTCCCGACGGCAGGCTGAAATGCGCTTCCGTGCCCTGGAACGGAATGAAGTTGTACGGATTGGCCGTGCCGCCGACGAAAGGCCGGCCGCGGCCGATGGTAAACTTCAGCACCTCGCCGATCAGCACCGAGGTCAGCACCGACAGGAACAGGAACTGGAGGCGCGTGCCGAAGCCGAGCCACAGCGCACGCGACGTGCCGTGCTTGCTGGCCGCGACCAGCGCCACGATCACCAGCGCCGCGGCCAGCGCCCACAGCACATAGGCGTCCTTGCCGAAGTCGGTGAGGATGCGGATCGGCCACAGGCCGGGCGTGCCCCGCGCCGGCATCAGCTCGATCTCGGTCTTGTCGAGCAAAAGCATCAGCACGATGATCATGGTTGCACCCGCCGCGCTGAGATAGAGCCAGTGCCGCGCCATTTTGCGTGCGGCCTCGGCCCGGCGCGAATGCGACGGCGCGCGCACGAGCTGCGCCAGCGAACGCCCGGAGACCGTGAGCAGCTGCATCGGGTAATTTTGGCGATGCGGGATCTCGGCCGGCGCTGACATTTATTCGGTGCCCTCGGAGCGGTAGATCGCGATCGAGATCGCGCGCCCTTGCGAGAAATTGTAGCCGTCGATCCGCGCGCCGACCTTGTAGTGCAGCCCGATCGCCTCTGCGCGCTGCACGAAGCTGCGTTCGGAACGCTGCTCGATCAGCGCGTAGCGGCAGCTTCCCTGCTTGAGGAAGTCGGCCGCGCCCGAGCCGTCGGTCAGCAGCGTCGACGTCCCCGTCATGAAGACGAGACTCGGCTCGTGATAGCCGGCGGATGCGGCCCTTGGCCCGACACAGGTCACGTTACGCAGCGCCCGTGCAATCTCAGCACTCGGGAACAACGGCGTCAGCGACGGCAGCACCACGCCGTAGATGGCGAAGGCGAGCATCAGTGCGGCGACCACCGCGTTGAGCAGCGAGCGCTCGGCGCGGTTGTTGTCGTAGAGCCACCAGGCGAACAGACCGAAGATGAGCGCCGCAGCGATGAACGGCCATGCCGCGAATGCCGGCTGCCGCGTCAGCATGACGGCGCCGACCACCGCGATGATCGAGCCGAACACGGGGATCAGGAACCACCATGCGGCGCCGCGCATCAGCCAGGAGCGCGACAGCACGCGCCGCTCCACCGCGCCGGCGGTGAGGATGGCGATCGCAGGGTACAGCGGCAGCACGTAGTGCGGCAGCTTGGTCAGGACAGCCTCGAACACGATCCAGGATGGGACCAGCCAGGCCAGAAGATATTGCGCGCCGGGCTCGCGCCGTGCGCGCCAGACCGCCGGCGCCGCCATCGCCGCAAGCGGCGCGCCGGGCCAGAACGTGATCCAGAACAGCAGCAGATAAACGCCGGGCGGTGCGCCATGGGATTCCTGGGCGCCGAGCTTGCTCAGCATGTCGCCGCCGACGGAATCCTGGAAGAACGCCTCGCCCGCGCGCCAGAAGATTGCGATGAACCAGGGCAGCACCAGCACCAGCGTCCACATCAGGCCCCAGAGCGGACGCAGCCGCCAGAGCCAGGAGGCATCGCGGTCCTGGATCGCCAGCGCGATGATGGTGAGGCCTGCGAACATCAGGATCAGAGGGCCCTTGAGCAAGATGCCGGCGGCGATCGCGGTCCAGAAGATCGCAGGATACGTCCATGGCGGATGCGCTTCGTCCTCGCCGCGCTGCCAGGAGAGATAGATCCGCGCCATCGCGCCCATGGCCGAGACCACGGTGAGGAGCAGCATCGCGTCGGTCTTGGCGAGCCGCGCCTCGACGCCGAGCAGGACCGAGGCGGACATCATCAGCGCGGCCAGGATCGCGGCGCGGCGCGTGACGAAGCCGAGCGCGGCCCAATAGGTCATCAGTACGGCGCCGATCGCGCCGAACAACGACGGCAGGCGATAGACCCAGATGCGGAGCTGCGCCCGCGGCAAACCCAGCGCGGTCGCTGTGTCGACGGCGGCCGATTGCAGCCAGTAGATCCCGACCGGCTTCTTGTAGCGGACGTCCTCCTGGAAGCGGATGTCGACATAGTCGCGGCTCTCGACCATCTGCTTGGTGGCCTGGGCGAAGCGCGCCTCGTCGCGGTCGATGGGCGGAATCGTGAAGAAGCCGGGCAGGAAGATCAGCAGCGCGCAGACCAGCAGGAAGCCCACCGCGCGGCCGTTGCTGGCGGTGACGATATCGATCAGGCCGACGAGCCGACTGCCCGGATTGACGGGGGTTTTCGGCTCGCGCGGGTCTCCAAAACGGGGGCGGGCATGGGTCTCGACCATTGGTTCCGCATACGCTGAAACCGCCGACCCGACAACCGCTTAGGGACGGGTCATTGAATTCGAATGACAACTGTGTCCGCGGCGCCCGTGGCGTCGATTACGGTGAGGCGCGCAAAGCCCGGACCGGGTGGATCGATCAACCGCTGGCGCCGGCTGTCGATTTCGCCTGATGCCGTGCCGTTGACCAGAATCGTCATCGGCAAGACCCCGCCGGCGACCTTGACGGGCATGGCGGCGGCATCAAGCCCGCCCGAGCGATCGACGTCGATCCGGGAACCGTTGAGCGGGAACTGGATGTGCGGCGCCTGCTCGCCGCCGGCCCGGACGAGTTCCCCAACCGGGCGGAACCGCTTCAACGGCAATGGCAGCTTGGTGTTGCTTGCCACCAGCGTGCCCTTGGGAGGTTTTGGCAGCGCCGCCGGCAGCTTGCCGGAGCGGGCGAAGGCGTCGAACAGGATGGGCGCGGCCGCGGTCCGGCCGATCAGGCCGGGAACCGGCGCCCCGTCGGGCCGCCCGACCCAGACCCCGATGGTCACGCGGCCGTCGAAGCCGACCGACCAGGCGTCGCGATAGCCGTAGGAGGTGCCGGTCTTGAAGGCGATGCGGTTGTGGGCGGCGTTCTCCGGTGGCGGCGTGCCGAGCAGCACGTTACCGACCTGCCAGGCCGCGACCTGGTCGAGCAGCCGCATCGGCTCGCGGTCGTCCTTGCCGGTGATGACCTCGCGCAGCGGCTTGGTGGTTCCGAGCCGCGCAAAACCCGCATAGAGCTGGGCGAGATCCTGCAGCGTGACGCCGACGCCGCCGAGGCCCATGGCGAGGCCAGGCGCCTCGTCCTTCGGCAGCACCAGATTGCCGCCCGCCTGCCGCAGCCTTGAGGCCAGCCGGCTCGAGCCGACGCGGTCGAGCAGCACGATCGCCGGCACGTTGAGCGACAATTGCAGCGCCTTGCGCACGGGCACCGTGCCCTGGAACGTCATGTCGAAATTTTCCGGCGCATAGGAGCCGAAGCGCACCGGGCGATCGTCGATCAGGCTCTCGGGATGGACAAAACCATCCTCGAAGGCGAGCCCATAGATGAACGGTTTGAGTGTCGAGCCCGGCGAGCGCAGCGCGCGGGTCATGTCGACCTGCCCTGCCCGCGTCTCGTCGAAATAGTCGGCCGATCCGACGCGCGCCAGCACGTCGCCGCTCTCATTGTCGACGACGATGATGCCGATGGAGATATTTGGCCCCAGCGCAAGAGCGCGATCATGCGCGAGCGGCTCCAGCACCTTCTGCAAGTTCGCGTCGAGCGTCAGCTTGATGATCGGCGTGTCCTTGATCGTATTGAGCGCCGCGTCCGATGCATGCGGCGCCAGGATCGGCATCGGCCTGCGCAGCGTCGGCACCGGCACCGCCTTGGCCTGCTTCGCGTCGTCAGCGCTGATCTGGTGCTCTTCCACCATGCGATCGAGCACGCGGTCGCGGGCTTTTCGAGCGGCATCCGGAAAACGGTCGAGCCGCCGCGTCTCCGGCGATTGCGGCAGCGCCACCAGGAGCGCAGCCTCGGCGAGCGACAGCCGCTTCGGCTCCTTGCCGAGATAGGCGATGGATGCGGCGCGGATGCCTTCGAGATTGCCGCCATAGGGGGCGAGCGCGAGGTAGAGATCGAGGATCTGGTCCTTGGTCAGGATACGCTCGAGCTCGATCGCGCGCACCATCTGCCGCAGCTTTGCATGGAGCGAGCGCTGCCGCCGCGGCTCCATCAGCCGCGCGAGCTGCATGGTGATGGTCGAGCCGCCCGAAACGATGTGGCCGCGCGTGCCGAACTGGAGTGCGGCACGCCCCATCGCCAGCGGA
The DNA here is from genome assembly GCF_024758505.1 of Bradyrhizobium arachidis. Lineage (NCBI taxonomy): Bacteria > Pseudomonadati > Pseudomonadota > Alphaproteobacteria > Hyphomicrobiales > Nitrobacteraceae > Bradyrhizobium > Bradyrhizobium arachidis. The sequence goes on from NZ_CP077970.1 coordinate 4,983,775, forward strand.
TCGACGCCACGATGCGAAGTGAAGCGCTGGTCCTCATAGGCGAACAGCAGTTTTAGATAGGTCGGATCGACGGCGGTCCTGGCATCGACCGGCAGCCGCCAGCGTCCGTCAGTCATCGCATAGGCGCGGAGCAGCTTTCCGTTGCGATCCACGATCGTGGTCGAGACCTGGCGAGCCTCGTCAAGCGGCAGCGGGCCGAGCGAGACGACCCAGCCGACGAAGGTGCAGATGGCGAGGATGAAGGCGAAGGCAAGCGCGGAGAGGATGCGGTGGGCGTGCCGGCTTCCTCCACGGCTGTCATTCCGGGATGGTCCGAAGGAGCAGACCCGGAATCTCGAGATTCCGGGTTCGGCTCTTCGAGCCGCCCCGGAATGACGAGTTACCTCCGATGTCCGATCGTCGCTCATCTCACCATCACTCACTTCGCCGCCCGCACCTCGACAGTGCCCGTGCCGGTGCGGCCGTAGCGCGAGGGGTTGTACATGTCCTCGACATAGGCCTGCGGCAGCACGTATTTGCCGGGCGAGACCGCGCGCACGACATAGGCGACGGTGAACACGGCGTCCGAATCCGAGGCCCGGTCGATCGCCGCGGTGAAGCGGTCGTCGCGGAACTCGGTATCCTCGGGCTCCTCGCCGTTCTCGATCCAGTCGAGCGTGCCGCTGTCGCCTGACGACACCAGTTTTGGATTGTCGATCTCCAGACCAGCCGGCAGATAGTCTGACACCATGATGTGCCCGTATTCCGGCTTGGCTTCGGTGATCTTCAGCACCACGGCAAAGCGCTGGTTCTGCTTCACCTGTTTGATATCGGCAGGCTTGCCGTCGAGCGTAAAATAGCTGCGCTCGATCTTGAAGCCGGCGGAGGCCGCAGGCTCCGGGGTCACCGGCGAGCCCGACACCGAGACCACCGCCTGCACCGGCGCGTCGCCGGTGTTGGTGATTTTTAGCGGCTTGCCCTCCAGCGTCGCGGACTTGTAGCTGCGATAGAGCGCGGTCTTGACCGGTTGGCCGTCGACCTCGATCGACAGGTTCTCCTTGGCAAGCGCACGCGCCGCCAGCACCAGCCACGCATTCTCCTGCGTCGAGGTGTAGGGAGTCAGTCCGCGCGCGGTCTCGACACGGGTCACGGCCTGCGTCAGCGTCGCCTTCGGCGCATTGCCTTCGCTCGCGAGCGAGACCAGCGCTGCGGCGTCGCGAAGCTGCGAGCCGTAATCGGTGCGGCCGAACTCCAGCGCCGGTTTTGGCGCGAGCGAGTCGAGCGCGGCACCATAGACCCGCTCGGCGCGATTGCGGTCACCGACCAGCGCCAGCGCCGCCGCCAATTGCGATTTTGCAATCGGCGTTGCGAGATTGCCGAGCTTGGTGTCGGCGAGATAGCGGAGATCGCCGATCGGCGCTGCGCCATTGCGGGCGAGCACATAGAGGCCGTAGGCGAGATCGCGCCCGCCGTCCTTCTCCGGCTCGTTGGCGTTCACCACCGAGTTCCTGATGCGGTCGAGCGCGTTCTTGAACAGAACATCCGGCACCACAAAGCCCTTTTCACGGGCGCGGGTGAGGAAGTCCGTCACATAGGCATCTAACCAGGCGTCCTCGCCGCCCGCCGACCACAGGCCGAACGAGCCGTTCGAACCCTGGCGCGCCAGCAGCCGCTCGATCGCGTCACGGATGCGCTGGTCCACCTCGGTGTCCATCGCGAGATGCGCACCGGCAGCTAATTCGTTGACATAGAGCAGCGGCATGGCACGGCTCGTGATCTGCTCCGAGCAGCCATAGGGATAGCGATCGAGTGCCTTCAAAATCGTCGCGGCATCGAGCGCTGTCGAGAGTGACGCCGAGACCGAGACGCTGCCGGTGCCCGGCACGAGATCGGAGAACATGTCCGAGGTCAGCGTCAGGCTCTCGCCCTTCGCCAGCGTCCGGATCGAGCGCCGTGCCAGCACTTGGGTCGCTGCCTTGACGTCGAGCGCGTAGTGGCGCGCCAGCGCAAGGCCGTTCGGCCCGGTGATATCGACGTCGAGGGTCGCCTGCCCTGCGGCCGTCGCATCGAGCGCGAGCGAGAACGAGTTGCGCTGCTTGGCGGCGAGCTTGACGGTTGTCGCGGGATTACCGGTCATCTTCACCGGACCACCCGTCTTGACGTTGATCTTGTAGTCGCCGGCCTGTCCCTCGACATTGTCGATCTCGAGATTGACCGTGCCGTGGTCGCCATTGAGCAGGAAACGCGGCAGGGTCGCGGTCAGCACCACGGGATCGCGGATCACGACGTCGGTGTTGGCGCGGCCGAGTTTCGTCGCCGTCCATGCCACCGCCATCACGCGCGCGGTGCCCGCGAATTCCGGAATGTCGAATGAGACTTCCGCAGTGCCGTCGGCTCCGACCGTCACGATGCCCGAATAGAGCGCGAGCGGCTTTTGCGCGGGCGGCGAGCCCTGGAGCTCGGCAGCCCCGGCGTCACCGCCGGACTTGATCTGCCCGCGCGTGCCCTGCATGCCGTCGATCAACTGCCCATAGAGATCGCGGATCTCCGAGGTCATGCGACGCTGGCCGAGGTAGTAATCATCAGGCGCCGGCGGCTTGTAGTTGGTGAGGTTGAGGATGCCGACATCGACGGCCGCGACGACGATCTTCGCGTCCTCGCCCGGATTGAGCCCGTCGAGTTTGACCGGGATCTTCAGCATCGCGTTCGGGCGGATCAGCGCCGGCGGCGTCAGCTTCATCGCAAGCGTCCGCGTCTGCTTGTCGATGCCGAACCATTTTAGCCCGATCGCGCGGCCGGGCATGCGCTGGGCTGCGGCATCGAGCGGACGGCGCAAGGTCGCCACCACATAGGCGCCGGTGCCCCAGTCCTTACCGACGGTGAACTTGACCTGCGCGGTGCCCTCCTTGACGTCGACGGTCTGCGTGGTCAGCAGCCGATCGCCGAGCACGTTGATGGTGAGCTTGCCGGCACTGCGCGCATTGACCGACACCGTCATGGTGTCGCCGGAGGCGTATTGCGGCTTGTCGATCGAGGTCTCCAGCAAATCAGGCGTGTCGGCGGAGCCGTCAGAATACCAGCCGACGTCGAACTGCACGGAGGTGACGGGCCCATCGGTGTCATTCGACTTCACGTCGAGCCGGTAGCGGCCGGGACGCGGGTTGAGCGAAATCCGCGTCGGCTTGTCCGCGGCCACGATGAGATCGCCATCGGCGACGCGTGCGGTCGATTTGACCGGCTCGTACTCCCAGTAATTGTTCTGGCGATACCACTGGTAGCGCGACTCGACCTTCAACAGCTCGTAGCGCAACCCGTCGCGCGGCAACGTCTTGCCCTCGGGCGAGACGAACACGACCTCGAACTCGGCCTTGTCGCCTTCGGCCACGCTCTTGTCGCCGAACAACGGCTTGACGCCGAGCATCGCGGCGGCAGGCGCCACCGGCAGCACGAGCTTGCGCTCGACGGCACGTCCGCCCGTCTCCGCCATGCGGACAAAAATCTGCGCCTCCTGCGGCCGCGTCGAGGTCGGCTGCTTGTCCAGTGTCACCGGGAAGGTCGCAACGCCATTGGCATCGGATTCCGGCAGGCTCTCGAGCGGCGTGCGCTCGTTGGAGGTGGTCTCCTCGTCCGCGACGCCGAACTGGTAGCCGGCAAAGCCGGGACGTTCGGATGCAGGCGCAACCAGCATGTCGCCTTCGAGCTGGAGCCCCGAGGCGGGCGCGCCATAGAGGAAATGGCCATCGACCTTCAGTTCCACCGGAGCTTGAGCCTTGATCAGCTTCTCCTTGGAACTCAAATCGAATTCGATGCGATCCGGCACGTAGTCTTCGACCATGAAGGTGGTCTCGCCGACCGACGAGCCCTTCGGATCGGTGAAGGCGCGCACCCGCCACGTCCCGGTCGGGACGGCCGAGTTGAGCGGCACGGCCAGCGAGCGGCCGCCGGCGCCCTGGTCGTTAAGCACGGCGCGGCGGAATTCGACGCCGTCGGGACGCTCGATCACCAGCGTCAGCGGGCCGCCGGTGACGGCATTGCCCTGCCCGTCGCGGAGCAGCGCGGTGAGATAGACGGTTTCGCTGGAGCGGTAGACGCCGCGCTCGGCGTAGACGAAGGCGTCGGCGCCGGCCGGCACCACGCGGCCCGCGACGCCGCGATCGCTGAGGTCGAAGGCCGCGGTTTTCAGGCTGAGGAAGGCGTAGTCCGCCTTATCGCCCGTAACGGTCAGCATCGCCGGCGACAGACCACCCTCGCCGCGCGCGAGCCCCGCCTCGAACAGCACATGGCCACTCTCGTCGGTCTTGCGGGTGGCGAGGATCTCGTTGTTGCGGGCAACCAGCCGCACCTCGGCCTTCCCGACCGGATCGGTCGAAGCCAGCGAATTGATGAAGACGTGGATGCCGTCATTACCCGAATAGGCTGACACCCCGAGATCGGAAACGATGAACCATTGGGTCGCGAGCTGATATTCGTCGTCCGAGCCCGGCCCCTTGGCCGCCGCGGTCATCACATAGACGCCGGGCAGGAGATCGCCCAGCGCCTGGTCGACCGGGAATGCCGTGGTGACGTCCTGGTTCAGCGTCATCGCGGTGGCGAGCTCGCCCGACCACACCTTCACGCCGCGCTCGTCGCCGAGATCGCTGAGCTGGTACTTCGTCAGCGTCTTCTGGAAATCGCTGTCCACGACCGTGTTGATCAGGTTGCGATCGCCGATCCTGAAAACGCTGATATTGACCGAGGGCGTGTTGACGCTGACCACGGGAATACCGCGCTGGCCGGTCTTCGGCAGCACATAGGCGCGACTCGTGAAGCGCACGAACGGCTTGCGGTCGCGCACATAGATGTTGAACTCGGCCGATTTCGGCAGCCCCTCCTTCACCGTCGACGGCAGGCCGGCGCGCAAATTGATGTTGTAGCGCTCGCCATGCCTGAGCCCGTCGACGCAGAGCTGCTTGCCCTCCGCCGTCAGCGCCGGCTTGTCCTGACCCGCCAGCGCCAGGAACGGCGCGAAATCGGTACGCTTGGCTAGTTCCTCCGAGAACTGGAAACAGGCGCGCGGGCTCGCCGAGTCGGAATCGACGGTATAGTCGAGCAGGCGGAAACCGTGCTCGTCGCGCAGCTTCTCATATTGGCCGCGGACCTCGGCGACCTCGCGCATGTCGAGCGACATCCGCATGGTGTCGAGCGCCGGCCGCCACAGCTTTCGCTCGGCGAGCGCCTTGCCCAGCACCGCCAGCGCATCGGCCTCCCCGCCCGGATTTCCGGCGCGCTGATAGGCGATGTAGGCCGCGGTCGAGGCCCGCTCCAAAAGGAAGGTCTGCTCGCTCGAGCTCTTTGGCCCGATCTGGAAAATGGTACGGGCAAGGCGCAGCCAGTTGCCGGCATCATCGGGATTGGTGGCGGCGATCTGGCCGAGGATCGACAGGCCGCCGCGGAAATCGTTGCGCTTGAAGGCGGCGTCGGCGTCGGAGCGCAGCGTCGCGTTGGTCTTGACGACCGCCCCCGCCTCGCTCTTGATCTGCGCCTCGAGCTTGATCGCGGAATCGGCGAGATCGTCGCGTTTGAAGGCCTTGTCTGCGGCTGAAGCCGTCGCGAGGCCAAGCAGAAGCGTTGCGCAGACAGCAGCGGCGCGAACCAAACTGATCATGATGGGACTCCCGGACGATCGCGGACGAACGCCGCGTCGGCAATGATGAAATGCGCGAAAAGGTGACAGACTCAAGGCGATGGAACCACAGTAGCAGAACGTCGCATGCGCCATGGCAAGCAGGCCCAGAGGTGACCGATCAGGATGTGACCCGCGCGCACCGTCCCTAAAGGCGCAGCCACACCAAAACCAGCCGTCCGGCGGCAATGTCCCGATCGCTGGTCAACGCTCCCGGCGATGTGAACCATCGTCCAGGTCGCTGCCGCGGAGCCGGCACCCTGACACTCCACCGTCCAGGTTTGTCGCTGGCTTGAGGAAAACGGTTCGGTCCGGACTTGGCGAACGTGCGGATTTTTCATATGTGGCGTGCTAGAAGCCCTCGAGGCCCTCGTCCGAGGCCCCTTCACGGTCCCGTAGCTCAACTGGATAGAGTAGCGGATTTCTACTCCGCGGGTTGCAGGTTCGAGTCCTGCCGGGATCGCCATTTCTCCCACCATCACTGCGCCATCGATACCCGATAACACGTTGATTTCTTTCTATTCCCTTAGCCCCTGCAGCGGCTCTAGGGTGCGGACGAGCTTTGCGCACGGACATGTCACTCAATGACCGAACGGACACCGTGCTAGGGTGCCTGCTCCGAAAACCGGAGTCCCCTTGCTGACGCGCGTCGATCCGTTGCTGCCACTCCCCGAGAATGTGCTGAGCCTGTCGACGGCGCGGCGCGAATGGAATGGCGTGCGCGTTGATGTCAGCGAATTCCATTGCGCGGGCCGGGTGTCTCACCAACTTCGCCACCAGAGCGAAACCCGCCTCAACGTTCTTCTGGAAGAGATTGGAAGCCCCTGCGAGCCCCGTCTGCGCGAGGACCAGCCTTGCCCGATTGGTTATATGCCGCGGCACATGCACTTCGCGCCTGCCGGCATGGAAATTTGGGGCTTCAGCGCCGATACGCGATTCGCGCGGGACGCCACCCTGATCTTTGATCTCGCGGTGCTGAGCGAGCGGCTGGCTACCGGCTTCAACGCCGATGCGATCACTAAGCCACGGCTGCGTTTTGCCGACGACCGGATCTGGACTCTGGTCAGGCTGCTCTCCGACACGATGAACGATCCCGATCCCTCGACGCAGCTCTATGGCGACGGGCTGACTGCCGCGATCGCGGCACGGCTCTTCGCCGAGCCACCGGAGCCTGCCACCGACGGCAAGGGGCTGGCACCCTGGCAACTGCGGCGTATCGTGGAATATCTCGATGCACGTTTGCCCGAGCGCGTTGAGCTCGCGCACCTGGCGGCGCAGGTGGGTCTTTCGCAGGCTCACTTTAGCCGCGCGTTCAAGGCCTCTACGGGAATGGCGCCCTATCGCTGGCAGCTCGACGCACGCATCCGCCGCGCGCAGGCTCTCCTGATCGACAGCCACGCCTCGCTCAACGAGGTGGCCGAGGCGACCGGCTTTGCCGATGCGGTCCATTTCGGGCGGACGTTCCGCAAGCTCACCGGAGCGACGCCGGCGGCCTGGCGACGCGACCGCAAGAACTGATCATCCAGCAGCAGTTTCAGACTGCAATTCGCAGAATCGAACAGTGTCTTCCGCAGGACGGGAAGCCAGTATCGCCGCGACCGGATCGGCGAGCGAGATCGTAGCAGCCCGTTGACGAGACGCGCCCTCCCGGAACTCCTCAACCCGGAAGGCGGAAGATGAGCAAAACATCCATCGACTATGACGGCCTCATGCAGGCGAACCTCGCGCGCGTGTTCGGCGAGCGCGACGCCTCCCGCCGGATCAAAGCCATTGCAGAACTCTATGCCGACGATGCGGCACTGTACGAACCACCGGATGCCTCGGCGACCGGCCATGCCGCCATCAATCAGGCGGTGGAAGCGCTCCTGGCGAACCTGCCGCCCAACTTCGTCTTCACCGCGATCGGTCCCGCCGTCGGCCATCACGGTCTCGGACGGCTACGCTGGCGATCCGGCCCACCGGACGGTCCCGCGGCCGTGACCGGCACCGATGTCGCCCGGGTTGAAGCCGGCAAAATCAAGACCCTCCACGTCTTTCTCGACCCCATCGCTGCCTGAGCAGCCATATCCAAGGACCAATCATGCCCGCCAAGACCGGCCTCGACGCCCTGCTCCGCCCTGAAGACAGCATTCTCGTCCTGATCGACCATCAGCCCTACCAGTTCACCAATCTGAACAGCCATGAGCCCGCGACGATCATCAACAACGTCATCGGCCTCGCCAAGACTGCAAAAGTCTTCAACGTGCCGACGATCCTGACCACGGTGATCGAGGAGCGCGGCGGCTATCTGATCAAGGGGCTTCAGGATGTCTTCCCGGAGCAGAGGCCGATCGACCGCACCTTCATCAACACCTGGGAGGATCCGAATGTCGTCGACATCGTGAAGACGAGCGGGCGCAAGCAGCTCGTTCTGGCTGCGCTCTACACCGAGATCTGCCTTGCCATGCCGGCAATCCAGGCGCTCGGCGAAGGATACGACGTCTTCATCGTCACCGATGCGTCAGGCGGCGTCTCGTTGGAAGCCCATGACATGGCGGTGCGCCGCATGGTCGCTGCCGGCGCGGTGCCGATCACCTGGCTTGCCGTGCTGGGCGAATGGCAGCGTGACTGGGCGCGCGAGAAAACCGCGGTCGGCGTCTCGGCCGTCGTCCTCGAGCATGGCGGTGCCAGCGGGGCCGCCCTGGCCTGGGAACTGCAGCTTCTGGCCGGACGCGCCAAGGCAGGAGCCTGAAGGCGCGCGACATGCCTATTGCACCGACGCCGATCCGCATAGGGTACTGCCTTTCACTGACCGGTCCGGTCGCGGACAACAGTCGTTCGGCCCGGCTCGCCCACGATATCTGGCGAGAACACGTCAACAACCGGGGTGGCCTGCTCGGCCGCCCTGTCGAACTCGTCTGCTACGACGACCATGCGGATGCTTCGCGCGTCCCCGGCCTCTACAAGCGCTTGATGGACGAAGACAAGGTCGATCTCGTCATCGGCGGTTACGGCACCAACACCATACTGCCAGCGATGCCGCTGATCATGGAACGGCAGCGCTTCTTCGTCGGGCTGATGGGCCTTGGCGTCAACAACGCGCTCGCCTATCCGAACTACTTCGCCATGATACCAACCGGGCCAGATCCGAACGCAGCGCTGACCGAGGGATTTTTCGAGCTTGCTGCCGCGCAGACGCCTCGGCCCCTGACCGTGGCGTTGGTCTCGGCGGATGCGGAATTCTCTCGCAACCCCATTCTCGGCGCAAAAGCCAATGCCGCGAAGTACGGTCTTCGCATTGTCCACGAAGCCACCTATCCGCTGACGACGAAGAATTTCAAACCTGTTATCGACGCTGTGGCCGAGAGCAACTGCGACTTGCTGTTTCTGTGCTCCTATCTAGACGACTCGATCGGCCTCGTGCGAGCGATCCACGCACATCCATTCCGCCCGAAGATGGTCGGCGCCGGGATGATCGGCCCTCAGAACACCGCCGTCAAAACCACGCTCGGTCCGCTGCTCAACGGCTTTGTAAATTACGAATATTGGCAGCCGGCCCCGAAGATGATGTTCCCCGGGGTGCAGCAATTCCTGAATACCTATCAGGAACGAGCCAGCGCTGAGCATGTCGACCTCTTGGGCCATTACATGGCCCCACTTGCCTATGCCCAGTTGCAGGTTGTTGCTCAGGCTGTCGAAGCGACTGGCGGTTTCCACGACGCCGGACTCGCGGCATACGCACGGAGCGCGACCTTTGACACCGTCATGGGCGCGATTAGTTTTGGTGCAAACGGCGAATGGGCAGAGCCACGCGTCTTACAAGTTCAATTCCAGGGAATATCCGGTCACGGAATTGAACAGTTCCGGAATGGGTCGCGGCAAATCGTGGTTTCGCCGTCGAACTATGCCTCCGGAAGGCTCCGATTTCCGTCGAGGTGAATTTTGTTACCGCAGAGCGCTGGCGGATTGGCGAGCGAACAAGATTCTCGTCCGTCAGCGCCATCCGCAGCTCGTGCAGACGTTGCTTGGCGGTGATGCCCACTTCGCGCGGCTTGGGATTACGGTGACAGCACTGTCACCGTAACGCGGACTGGTCGCGCTCGTCCCTCGTGGGAGAAAGCCAGAAGATCATTTCTTCTCGGGGAATTCCCTCGTGAAGCTCGCCGAGCCGAGATTCGCATTGCCAGGCCCGAATGCGGTGACGGTGACTTGATAGGAGTGGCTGCCGCTCGGCGGACTTGGCGGCGAGTAGCTATTTAGGGCACCGCAAGCGATCGTTGACTGGCCCTTGTAGGGCACCGTTCCCCCACCGTGATTGTAACTGGGGACCTGAAGATCAACCATGTGGAATTGGAGTGTTGCCGTCCCTTTTGGCACACCACTCAACGCGAATACGGGAGAGCTGAGGCCACACCACCGAAAGCTCATCGAGAATGCCGATGCATTCGCTGTGCTCAAAGCCAGGATAGCGGCAGCATAAACGCAAAGTCGGATTTTTGGCATTGTCCCTCCCTGGAATTCGCGAGCATCAAAGTTGATTCGGTTCGCCTCCGCAATTGAGGTCCCGCGCTCGTTGGCTCTCCACAAAGATTCCGTCGGTGTCGCCAGATGCGGGCTCACCCGTGATGGTTGACCTTCCATATACCGGCGAATTCGCGAACAAGATTCTTGCCCCTCAGCGCCATCCGCAGCTCGTACAGACGTTGCTTGGCGGTGATGCCCACTTCGGCGTGCGAGATCGTTCCAGGCTTCCACCGTAGCCCGGCCTGCACGTCGCAAGTGCCTGCCCTTTCCGATTGATAATTTTGAATGCTCGTATCAGCGGTGCCGCAGACCGCCGTGCACATTCGGAGAGTGGGCCGTGATCAGGTTTTTGTGCTTCCGTGCCGCCGCTTCGGCCTCGCGAGCAAGTCGTTCAGCCTTTAACCTCTCGCGGTTTGCATGAAACGCCGCTTGGATGCGTTCATACACGACACCAACAGCTCGTCCGGCGAGCCGAGCGACAATGCGCAATAGCGCCATGCACGTCGCAATCTGTCACCGCAACTGCAGACCACCGGGTCGGAACGGCTAGGCCGTTCTACGTCCCGCCTTGGAGTGAAGCTCGATGCTCATTGCTGGTCGTCGCCGTTCAAGGTTTCGGAGCCGCCGCTTGCATCTCGTGTCCTGGGCTGAATCCCGATGCGCCCGGCTGCCCGGAGGGCGGGCTTGAAGGTGCAGCCTGCATCTGATGCCCTGGGCTGAAGCCCGACGCCCCCGGATGCCCGGAGGGCGGGCTTGAAGATGCAGCTTGCATCTGATGCCCCGGGCTGAAGCCGGATGCCCCGCGATGCCCGGAGGGCGGGCTTGAAGATGCCGCTTGCATCTGGTGCCCTGGGCTGAAGCCGGATGCGCCGGGATGCCCGGTATGGCTTGATGAACCACGATGCCCGGTATGCGAGTGCGGGCTTGAAAACACCGCTGAAAACGCCGCCTGTATCGCGTGTCCTAGGCCGTGTCCCAGGCTGAGGCTTGATGCGCCGTGATGGGCTCCATGAGAGTGCGGGCTCGAAAACGCTGATTGCATCGCGTGCCCCGGAGCCGATGCCGAACTGCCGTGGCCGATACCACCTGCGCCGCCATGTCCCGCACCCACTCCGCCGCCGTGTCCACCAGATGCACCAACGCCGGCTCCTACCCCGCCACCTCCTCCAACTCCCCCTCCGGCACCCCCGCCACCGCCTCCTCCGCCACCCCCACCGCCTCCACCAGCGAGCAGCGGTCCAGACGTTGCGATCAACAATGCCGGTATGGCGGTTACTGCGAGAAGCTTGGCTACCTTCGTCACGATGATCTCCTCTTCGCCTTCAATTCCGCGGCTAACCCCAGGCAACACTACGGGGCTCGACGGTGGTTGAAAGTCGAGCGCTCGACCGAATGTTCCGCACAAAACGTGTTCGAATAAGGCGAACAGACGCGCTCGCCATCTTTTGCGCGGACTGTCACCAGAACGGCACATCTTCCACCCCGTTCACGCGTGCTCGTGGCGTTGCTCTCCTGTGGCGAGCAGTCCGCACAGGCCGCAGCAAGTGGGCGAGAGGTGCTCGCAGGTGCCGCGTGATCGTGAGAGGCGGGTGGTCTGTTTTTGTGAGGATTACGGTGACAGTGCGTTCAATCACACTGAACGTGGTCTAACGAGCTGAATGGAAGCGGCTGGCAAATCAGCGATTGAATGCACTGTCACCGTAACTCGGCCGAGCTTGTTCAAGCCGCCTTTCAAGTTCTTTCTTTTCGGCAACAATCCTCGCGGCGAGAGCTTTGTCGATCTCCGTATGGAGAGCCCACAACTCCTCGATGGACATCGCCTCAAAACGATCCCGGTCCATGACCTCTCGCGACTACCCGGACGCCTAAAACGGTCTCGGCACTTAGCGGCGGGTGGACCGGTGCCGAGACCGCAAGGTTCGCTTGACGCTAGGGCTCTGGCGCCAAGTCCCCTCAGCATATGCATTATTTGACAGCGCCTCCATTTAATTCATTTAAATTGGTTAATTTTGTTAATTTGGCAAACGAGCCAAAATCCCTATTTCCCCGCACGCGTACGACGTATGAGACGGCCGTGGCGGCCCCGCCGATTTGATAGCGCGCACGTTTGAATCCACGCCTCGCAAGCGAGGCCATTCTCCAATGCATCGAAGGGAAGCCCGCCATTCCCGGCGGGCTCAAGTGCAGGGAGGAAGCGCCATGAGAGACGCATCTGAAGCCTACGGCGATTCCCGCCGATGCCGTGTATCGTGATTGACACAGTGGATGACAAAACCAAAATTATGCGCACCAAATGAGCAAGGGCTGGGGGCGGCCTTTCGAAGATCCGATTGACGTGGGGGATTACAGTGACAGTGCATTCAATCGCATTGAACGTGGTCTATCGTGGTCGTCGTGCTAATCGGTCGAGCGTTCGGGCTGCTCTGAGGAGGCCCGCCAGCGTGAACCGGCGGGCGCGGGAGCGCTCCTCAAAGTTCAATCTCGGTCGCCAAATTCGAACGCACGAGGGTGGTCAAGCCCGCCTTCAATCTCTTCGCTTGCCAGGTTTGGAACGCTGGATCGGCATTAAGTTTTTCAACTGTCGCGCCGTAAGCTGAGAACGTTTCGAAATTTACTGAGAAAACGAAATTTCCGAATTCGCCGACCGCGACGGACCAGAACCTTGGTTTGCCACCGTGCTTGCGCCAAAGCCCGGCGCTCTCCTTAGCCAGTTCGAGTATTCCCGCGAAGTCGGCACCTGGATTTGGTTTGACTACATATTGAACAACTACTGCCATGCTACCCTCCAATTGAAATTACAAAGGTCGCGCGTGCGAGGTTTTGCTACTTTGTCCCGAACGAATTGACCTAGATCAAGTGGAGCTTGCGCGATGTGCCCGTCAGGCCCTCTAACGAAAAGGCCTGTGGGTGGCATGGCACCTGAGGCCGGAGGCCCGCCAGCGTGAACCGGAAAAACGGTGACAGTGCACTCAATCACGCGGGCCGCTTTCGAGGACCGCACGACGCGCGGCGAAGGCTGATCAGTTGAGTGCGCTGTCGCCGTAATTCCGCGGCCTGCACGTCGTGCCTGCTCGCGGCGCCGTTGAAGCGTCCGAGACCGGTCGCGAGCAGCGGCTCGCGCAACCGCGGGCCACCGATCATTTCGACCGCCATGGGGTCATCCGCGGTATCCAGCGCGGGACGGCGGCGCGGAACGCCTCGTACTCACCCCCAAACGTCTGCTCGAGCGAGGGTTCTTCGATCGCCACGACCCAGCCGTGGAAGAAGAGCCAGAGCAGCGCGCCGTAGACGATGAGGCGCCAATCGCCCATCAGCATCGCTTGCCCCAGGATGATGGCAACGACCGCGACGTATATTGGATTACGCAAATAGCGGTAGAGACCGGTCACCACGAGATTTCGGGGCGGCGCGATGGGCGCGGGGGTGCCGAGACCCTGCAGCGCGAAACGTGCAAATGCGTCAACGAGCCCAGGCACGCCTGCGAGAATCATTATCGCGCCGATGCCGCGCGTCAGCTCCAGACCAAGGAACGGCGGCCGGAGTTGCCAACCCGTGATCGACCATGGAACGAGCCCCGCCAGCGTAAATGGGGCGACCACGAAGAAAACCGCCGAGCCCAGGACGGCAATGGTTCGTTGCACGGCGGTTCCCGACACTCGCTGCGAGCTCATTCCAACCTCCCCTTCACTGGCGCATTCGCGAACTAGCTTCTTGTCCATCAGCGCCATTCGCAGCTCGTGCAGACGTTGCTTGCAGACGTCGCTTGGCGGTGATGCCCACTTCGCGTGCGAGATCGTTCCAGGCTTCCACCATCAGCCCGGCTTGCTCGTCGCAAGCGCCTGCCCTGTCCGATTGATAATTCTGAATGCGTGTATCAGCGGTGCCGCAGACCGCCGTGCACGTTCGGAGAATGGGCCGTGATCAGGTTTTTGTGCTTTCGGGCCGCCGCTTCGGCCTCGCGAGCAAGTCGTTCAGCCTTTAACCTTTCGCGATTTGCATGAAACGCCGCTTGGATGCGCTCATACTCGGACATCGCTACTTTGGCATCGGTTTCCTTGAAGACCCTTTGCGCCTCACGTTGGGCGGCAGTGGGCGGCTTCCATCCGTAATCCCTATAAACGGTCATTCCCTCCTCCTTCGGTGATCGCCGTGGGAGCTCGTTGGGTCCGACCGTCAAAGTCTCTTCCTGTTTTTCAGCTACCGCAATCGAATATTTGCCTTCCCGCGCCGGCCGTAGATCCGCCCCGGCTGGCTCATCCTTCAATGGGATTCCGGTCCATCACTTGACTACGAGGCTTGACTACGAGGCTTGACTACGAGGCTTGACTACGAGCCCTGGCGCCGCCAGCGCGACTGGGCGGCATGGAAGGACCGAATGCACGAACTGGCACTGCCACCGCCCACGCAGCGGCCCTGGGATTGGGGACTACAGTGAAAGCTGCTTGCTCCTGCGTGGTTCTGCGCGCACCCAGACCGGCACGCTCCTTGCCTATTGGAATGTCCGAGCAAGGAGGCGTGCACCGATGGAACGACGAAGTCCTATTTTCAGGCGCCCGAAGCCCACTTTGGCACATGTCACTCGTGAGCTGACGAGATTGCTGGACGCGATCGAGGAACTTGAGGACCTGAGAGAGAAGGTCCGACTGGCCGAAGCGGCCGCCCGAGTGTTGCACTGAAGCTCACGGCTGATTTGCTTAAAAATCCAGCCCTCTCGAGGCGCTTCGGCGCGCGTTCGCCTCCAGGACTACGGTGACAGTGCGTAGCAACCATTAAATGGCGGCTGTGCTTTACGCCGTTTAGTCGTCGGCGTCTTCATGATGACGCCGTGCTCGCGTCCGTCAAGGCGTGGCCTGGCGGCAGATCGCGTGAAGTTGGGGCAAACGACGGCCATCCTTGACGGACGCTGCGCGCGACGTCGTGAGGGGCCGTAGGTCGGGACGAAGAAACGCGTCCCGGTCGAACTAAGAAACAGAGAATGATCCCGCCGGCGGTTCGCCGCACCATGGCGTGCCGCGAGCTACCACCGTGTTGGCGAAGATGAGCATCTTCCTGGCGCAGGCAACGAGCGCGCGCTTGTGTTCCTTTCCGGCTGCGGTCAGCCTCCGGTAGAGCTGGATGAGCTGCGGATTCCATCGAAACGATGCAGCCAGTGAAGCGGTATAAAGAGCGCGACGCAGCCGCTTTCGTCCGCCCTCGATATGCCGAACACCGACCTGGTCGCCGCTGTCGTCGTCATAGGGCGCAAGGCCGGCGAGAGCGACAGCTTGCTCCCGCGTGATCCGGCCGATCTCAGGCAGACGCACCAGGATGGCAACGGCGGTCGGCAGCCCGATGCCGGCGACGCTGTTGATCAGCGCGAGCCTCCTGGCAAGGTCGGGATGCTTGCAGATCGAGGCGACCAGAGCCTTGAGTGCGGCCTTCTCACGTTGCTCCAGGCGAGCGATATCCTCGTGCCAGAGCTGGTTAATCCTCACATTGCGGCAGCTCTCGATCCTGTTCTTGAGGCGCGCGATATCCTCGCCGATCTGATCGATCATGGTCAGTTGCTCGGCGAACGGCAGCAACCGAGGATCGGGAGCGGCATGGATCTTCCGCACCGCTGCGGTGCAGGCTGCGATAAGAGCGGCATCGATCTTATCGTTCTTGGCCCGCTGCAAGTGGAATTTGGCATAAGCCCGGACCTGGGCCGGCTGGAACACCACAACCACAAACCGCTTGCGCCGCAGTTCGGCGACGACCGGCTGTTCGTAACCGCCGCTCGCCTCGATGCCAATGCGTTTGACGCGATGCTGTCGCAGCCACGCCGACAAAGCCTCGTGACCTTCCGACGTGTTCTCCACCTGCAGCGGCTCGCGGCGGCCTTCGATCGCCACATCAAGCTTCCGTTTGCCGGTATCGATACCGGCACAGATCGTGATATGCTTGACCATCTTCGTCGATCCCTCCCTTGTTATGCGAACCTAAAGTTCGTTCAACCATTCGGGTCCCGATGAAGTGCCGGTCGCGATCTCGCTACGTCAGACAGCCCTCAAGGCTTCGATGGGTACCGATCCGATCGAACGGCGGCCCAGCTCGGGCGGCCACCCGGGCTGGGCCATTCCTCACGGAACGGCTCAATATAAGCGATCGGGCTAATACAAGGATGGGTAGAGCTCTTGCGAAACCCATCAAGCCACCCACCTCGAACATGGTCCCGGCCGACATGCGCGCGCAAGTGTAGTCATGACGGCGGTCACTTGACCGACGCAATACGGGCGATGGGTTTCGCAAGAGCTCTACCCATCCTGCGTGCTGCAACTAAGCTGCAACCCGCTGTTCGACCGGGGCCGTCAGGTATTTGAGCACTTCTGCATGCTCCAGGTCGGGAACCGCGATGGCCGTATGACTGTACATCGCATGGGTCCGTGATTTTGCGATCTTGTCCAGGATTTCGCTGCCTTTGACGACGTGGAGGCCCATACCCTCCTGGGAGGGGAAGATCGCCAACACCACGTCATAAGCCGCAACGACGGCTCTCAGCGCTCCAGCCTTGTCTTCGGCGACGTCGACAAAAACGCGAACATCCGCTGCGAGTTCGCGCAGCTCGTCAAAATCCAGCACTGTGGGATACTCCAACGCAACGATACCAAGGGGAGATTGGAGGCGTTGGGTTACTGAAGTCTCAACAGCGCATGCCGAGCCACAAGTTTCACGATGAGGTGACTCGTCAGGATTAGGGGGATTACGGCCGCTCGCGCGGCGCATGAACCTATTCCGCGCACATTGACCTGGATCAACACTGCCTGCGGTCTGAGTGCGCCGGTGTTGGCCAAGTTGGAGGAGGTTCCAATGCGCGCATTGGCTTTGACGATTTTGACGGTGAGCATTGCCCTGACCGCGGGGCATGCCCGGGCTCAAACATATGACCCGGCTTATCCCGTTTGCCTGGCCGTCGTCTCTTTCGGAACCACCCCTTATTATCGATGCAGCTTCACGACGATGGCCCAATGCAGGGCGTCGGCCAACGGTCAGTCGTGCGTCCTCAACCCGTATTACGCGGGTGCGAAGGGCAAAGGAAACAATCAACGTTATCGTGGCCAGGCCGGATTAGGATGGCCCGCGCCCGCTGAGACCAGATCGTACGCGGCACCAAGGCCGTCGGCCCGCAACCGGACCTCACCGTGCAATCAAGGAAGAGAAGCGTACTATGGAGCTTGCCAGGGTTACGCGCCGGGCGAGAAAGAAGAATTTCTCCGAAGTGTGAGACGCTACATGTGACGGGCGATCCTAAAGCATGATCCGGAAAAATGCGCAGCGGTTTTCCCTCGCGACAAACGCGGAACGCGTTTGCGCGGAGATCATGCTCAAACAAAGACCTAAAGCGCGATGACGATTCGACCTAATGCCATCGCGCTTTAAGGCGCTTTTGCTTCCACCTCGAGGCTCAGGGGACGATCGGCGGAGGAAGCGCCGATCGATATTTTGTAGAGTCCCTTGTCGACGACCCAGGCATTGCGCCGCTCGCTGAAGTTCGAGAACGCACGCTGGTCGAGGATGAAGCTGACGGCTTTGGTTTCTCCGGGCGCAAGCTCGACCTTGTCGAAGGCCCGCAGCAGGGCCGCCGGCTCGCCCGACTCCTCGGGATAGCTGATGTAGAGTTGCGGAACGGCGGCGCCCTTGATGGTGCCGGTATTCGTCACCTTGACGCTGACCGTGACTGCGGTGCGTCCCTTGAAGGTCGCATCTTGTCCGGGATCGCCGATCGTAAAGGCGGTACGATCCACTCCGATGTCGGTGAAGGCGAACGTCGAATAGGACAGCCCGTAGCCGAACGGAAACAGCGGTTGCGGCGCGTTGCCGCCGTTGAAGTAGCGATATCCGCTTCGAAGGCCCTCGCGATACAGCGTTACCCGATCGACGCCGGGAAACTGGGCCTGGTCCGCGGTCGGCAAATCGTCGTCCCTGCGCGGAAATGTGATCGGCAGCCGGCCGCTCGGATTGACGTCGCCGAACAGCACCGCAGCCAAGGCCGCCGCACCTCTTGTGCCGCCATACCAAGCCTCCACCACCGCAGGCGCGCGATCCAGCCACGGCATGGTGACCGCACTTCCCGTTGCGAGCACCACGATCGTGCGCGGATTGGCGCGAAGCACGGCCTCGATCAGGCGGTCCTGGTCGTTCGGAAGGCTGAGCGTGGGGCGATCGAGCTCTTCCGACTCCAGATCCCGGGCCACGACGATAGCGATGTCTGCCGCCGACGCGGCACGGACGGCATCGGCGATCTCAGCATCGATCGATGGCGCTGGCGGACGCCAGCCGAGCTTGAGATTGCCCTCGCCTTCAAAATGAACCTCGATGTCATGCAGTCCGGCACCCAGATCGAGGCCGGCCTCGGCGACGGCCTGTTCCTTGGTCTTGGACAGGAGGCGCAGCCCATCGATCGAGAGCGTCACAGCCGCGTCCGCCAGCGCGTCGAATTGATAGCGCCCGGCCACATCGGCCAGCAGTTTTGCGCGCCAGACCGCCGAGGCCGTGCCTTTCGGCGCGGGCTGTGAGGTGGTGACGGTCGAGGAGAACTGGCTGCCCTGGCTCACGCAAAGGCAGCTATCCACGCGAAATTCGATCGCCTTGCCCTCGCGGTCGTAGTAGGTGGCTCGCGCGCCGCTGGCCGCGTTGTCCGGCGTGCGTAGCGCGCCGGAGGGCAGTTGTGGCAGACCTCGCGCGGCCGAAATGCCATAGATCGGATCGACGCCGGCCTTGAAGACGATGTCAGCATCGGGGACCCGCGCCTTGATGGCATCGAGAAAAGTCATTTTTCCCGCGGGCGACGGATTGGTCGGCCCCCCATGGATGCGCAGGTCCGCCGCAGCCGCGCCGATCACCGCGATCGCGCGCGACGACGGTTTTAGCGGCAGGATACCGCCGTCATTTTTCAGCAGCACGATCGATTGCGTCGCGATGGCCTCGGCCTGTTGCCCGCTGTCGGCGAGATCGGCGCCGACGCGCTGCGGCGGATCGTCGAAGATTCCATATTTGATCATCGATGCGAGGATCCGAACCACGGCCGCATCGACGTCTTTTTCCGGAAAGTCCCCCTTGGTCACGGCCGCGATCAGATCCTTGCCGTAATATTTTTCGGATCGAAACTCCTGGTCGACCCCGAGCGAGAGCGAGCGCAGCGAATGTTCGGCGCCGGCATCGGTGCGCACGATCCCGCCAAACCCCAGCCGTTTGCGAAGCACGTCCTGGAGCAGGTTTTCGTCATTGCAGGCATGCACGCCGTTGATCCTGGTGTAAGCGCACATCACCATGGCGACGTCGGCATCCTGGACTGCGTCCTGAAATGGAAAGAGATGAAGTTCCTCGAGCACCTTGCGCGACAGTTGTGCATCCGTGCTGCGGCGGTCCTTCTCGACGGTGTTGACGGCAAAGTGCTTGGCGTCCGCCATGACAGCGTTCTTCTGCACGCCGAGCACGTATTGCGTGCCAATGGCGCTCGTCAGCCACGGATCCTCACCGAACGTCTCATGGGCGCGACCGTGCCGTGGGTCGCGCTGGACGTCGATATTGGGGCCATGGATGACGCCATATCCGAGCGCCCTGGTTTCACGCCCCAGCAGCCGTCCATACGATCGCGCGGCCTCGCGCGAGAACGTGGCGCCAAGTGCGACGGAGGCAGGCAACTGCGTAACGTCATTGCTGCCTTGCCAAATTCCGGCCGGCGAATCGCCCTGCACCATGTCGGGGATGCCGAGGCGCGCGTTGCCCCTGACATAGACCTGCCATTTCTGGCCGCCGATGTCGCGCGTGCCGTAGCCGTAGAGCAGCGCGGATTTCTCCTCCAGCGTCATCTGCTTCACGGCCAATTGCGCCCGCTCGCCCGCGGCCCGGCTGCGATCGAGCCAAGGCCGGTCGTCGGCGCTTGCTGTACCGGCGGCACAGTTCAAGCCGAGTACCAGCCATGCCGCTGCGGCTGCGAGCGAACTCTCCAAGTTCATATGCGATAGCCCTGCACGGCTGCGGCCCACCTCATTCGATCACCCCGTCGGCGCGCGCGAGCAAAGCCGGCGGCAGCGTGACGCCGATGGCATTCACGGTCCGGACATTGGCGGTCAGCAGAAGACTGCTCGGAAACCCGATACCAGCCACTGGGTGATCGAAAGCCGCACGCCACCGCGACCGACGCGCCGATGAATTCCCGTCGTCGCATGCGCCGTGGGGCATGGCATTCCAACGGATGATTTGATGATGGCATCATGCCACCGATTTGCCCGACGTGTCAAATGGATTTCGTAAAATACGAATTCCATCATGCCGCCCCCCGGCTACTGTGCATGGGGTTGTTTCGATGTTTTGGTTGTCCGGTCACGAGAGCCCGCCGGTCGGACCCAATCTCATTCCGCATTGGCTCAGAGAATTCGGGCATCCGCCACGCCAGCGTTCATTGCCATTCATTTCCGGAAGGAGGATGCTGTCGGCCGGGCGGACACGAGGGAGAGCGGCATGAGCAAGGCAGGTCTCGACAATCGCCACCGCAATCACGACGGCGAAATCAGCCACAAGCACGGAGACACCCTGCTCGGCACGCTGCGCAAGATTTACGGACCGGGTTTTGCCGCCGGCTATCCCGCGACCCAGAAGCTGAGCGAGGTTCTGCTCCAGTTGAACGAGACGTCGCTGAGCCAGCTCCGCCGCGACCATGACACCGGCCATCTCGGGCACAAGATCCAAAAGGCATCGAAGTAGCCCGGACGGGCCGAGTTTTTTGCATCAAGGTCCACTGGCCGGCCCGATCGCGCTGCGCCGATGCCTCTGCGACGCGCAAGTCTTTCAATTCCCAAATGTGAACTGCGTCACACACGGTAACGCTACGACCGGCTACACAGGGCTGTCCCGGATATTTACGGGAGTGCAGGACGACAACCAGATGGCCTTCTCAGCCATGACACCGGAAGCCGAAGCTGCAGTACCCCAGGCAGAGGCAAAAGCGCGCGGGCGGCTGCCCGACCTGTTAGGGGTTGGCTATCTCGTCGTCATGGCCGTGGCGATGGCAGGCTGGATGTGGATCCTGGTCTGGCTCGCCTACTCGGCCTTCACCTGGCTGCTGTCCTAGACGCTGGGGTCCTAGAACAAGAGCGGAATCGTCTGGATCGTCTTGATCGCCCCGCACACGATCATGACCCATAGCGCCAGGCTGATCTGGATGGCGTGCAGCATGTCCCGTTTCCCCGCGAATCATTTCGTCGATTTTTTCTTTAATCAAGACCGCGAAGTCGCTTCGAACGCCAGACAAAATTTAGGGCACTTGTTGTGCGGCGCGATTGGTGCACGGTTCCCGGAATTCAACCGGAGTGGTCGAGGCGGCTCGGCGGAGAACGCCTACCGTGAGGCCACGCGCCGCCATTTCGCTTCGAGCCGCGCCCTGACCGCGCGAATGCGCGCTTCGTGCGCGGTCCAGAACGCGCGACTCGCGGCGGGCGTCCCGCGCTTGTAGATCGCATAGACGTCGGTCGGCCTGGCCGGCGGCCTCAGTGCCTGCGATTTGGCCGGCCGGGCTGGGCTTGCGGGCTTCGGTTCAGGTTCGACTGGATCGGTTGCGAGCGCGGTGACGGCCGATGCCCCGGGCGCTGCGAACGGCGAATTCATCGCAACCAGGCGGTTGCGCGCCCGGTTGCAGTAGATGGTGGCGCGCGGCGTCATGGTTTCCTCGCCATGGCCGGCGCGGTATTTCATCAGCGCGCGGCAGAGGTCGCCCTGCGCCAGCCGCCAGGCTTTTGCGAGATAGGTCACGCCGTAATGGATGTTGATCTCGGGCTTGGCGAGCTCTTCCGTCGTTCCCTTGAAGCCGAGCATCTCCGCCGTCTCGGGCTTGACCTGCATCAGGCCGATCTCGCCGACGCGGCCGATGACGGTGGAGTCGTAGCGACTCTCGACGAAGACCACGGCCTCGGCGATGTCGACGGGCAATTTGGTCTTTGCGGCTTCCTTCTCGAGCAACACGCGGACGGCGGCACGCGCTGGAAAGGGCTCGCTCTCGCCGGCCTCGGGCACGGCCAGATCACTCGCGCTGTCCGCCACGCTGCCGGCGCGAAGCGGAGCGAGGCTCAGCGCCAGGACGGCCGCGATCGTCAGCGGCGCAACCGGTCCGGTCCATGACGAACGCATACGCATGCTCGCTTGATAGACGCGGCGAGTTAACAACGCTTGTCGCGCTCGGGGATGGGAGCCCAAAAACAAATGAGGCAGGCCCTGCCCGCCTCATTCTCAACCGAACGCGATGACGCTCAGCAGTTGGGCTCAGTAACAGGCTCTGGGATCGGCCTGCACGTACTGCCCGTTCGGATAACGGTAGTAGCAGACGCCCTGCGCCCAGTAGTAGCCGGGTTGCGAGGCGGCGGTCGCACCCGCAATGGCGCCGGTGGCGCCACCGAGGACGGCACCTGCGGCAGCGCCCGTGGCATTGCCCGAGATCAGGCCGCCGAGCACGCCGCCGACGATGGCGCCGCCAAGCGCGCTCGCGCCGGGATCGGCCGGTGGCGGGGGCGGCGGCGGAGCATAGGCCGGGGGCGGCGGCGCATAGGCGGCCACCGGTACGTCGTCATAGTAATCGTCGGAGATGTAGGCAGGCGGACCGGCCATCCGCTGCGGATAATAGTACCAGACGCCGCCGACGTCCCACCACCAGCCATTGCGGCCGTTGCGCGTTTCATGGCGCCAGCGCCCGCCTTCCCAGGCGCCGTGACCGCGATAGGCATGGCCGCCATAAACGCGTTCCGGTGCCGGCCCGCGGGCGACGTAGCGACCCTGCGCCGGCCCACCCTGTGGACCGGCATGGACGTGGCCGCCGCCCGGACCTGCTCCCGGACCTGCCCCTGGACTTGCTCCCGGATTTGGCGCGGGCCGGGCCGCCTGCTGCGGCGGAGGCCCCTTGCGGGTGTTTTGCGGCGGGCCGCCTTGCGGGCCTGCGCTGTGGGCCGGACCTTGGGCGGGACCTTGGGCCGGACCGGCCGCGGCGGGTCCCCTGCCCGATTCCTGGGCCTGCGCCGCGAATGCGGCCAGCGAGATGGCCGAAACCAAGGGAATGATGATCTTGACGCGGCTGGACGCGCGCATGGTGGACTTACCCCTTCAACGTGACGGATGCCGTGGTCCGGGCGCAGTGGCGGATGGCTGAGCGCCCGGTCGATGCCGGCGTGGCAAAGCTGACCTGCTTCGTCAGCCATGTCCCGTTACAAATGCCAGAGATCACGGCAATTTTTCGTCCGCACCGGGCGCGGCAAGGACCGCTAGCGGGCCGGCTCGATCACATTGCAGTTGGTCCGCCCCGACATCAGGCAGTCCTGCATCTTGCTGGCGGCCGTGAGATCGCGGGCAAGCCAGAGGCCAATCCCCAGAATGACCGCCGCAATGATCAATCCGGCGATCGCGCCATTACGGTTCCCACCGGAGGGCGCCGGCCTGATCTCGGAATCGGGCTTTGGGTGAGGCTTGGAGTGGGATTTGGGGTCGGGTTCGGGCTTGGGCATGCTCAGGCCGCCAGATCGCGTCGCAGGCGGCGGCTTTACCACCTCTGCGGCCTGGCGTCACACGCTACAAATCAAGTCTCACACCTTGGGCCCGCGCAGGGCCACCTTGCCCGTGGTCTCCGCAGCCGGGACGGCCTGCCGCTGGCCCCGGAGTGCACAGGTCGTGATCAGGAAGGCGGTCTGGCTGCACTGCCATTCGCTGCCCAGTACGGCATTCTCGATTGGCTTGGGACGCGCCAAAGTGAGCGCAACGCCGGCAAGCGCGACGGCCGCAAACGCGATTGCGAGGGCTTTCAGGCTTAGCCGAAAGAAGGTCATAGCCGCAGCTCCGTGTCGTTCGGGTGCGGACAATAGGCGCCGCTCCCATGCTCCCTTGTGAGGGAAATCACAATTCGGCAGTTTTTCGGGGCTACAAAACATCGCAGAAGAAGCCTGCGATTTTTCGTCTGCCTGATCGGCTGCGATTATGGGTGGCATCGGGACGCGCGGGGATGTACACGCATGACCGTCACGCGAGGAACGCGCGGTTTGCGCGCCGCGCGTTACCACAAGCGGTGATGTAAGATTGAAAGCGAGGAAGACAAGGCCGTTCGATGAGTGGATTCAGGGAACCCGGCTTCGCAGACCGGCAAAAAGCAGCGCAAGACGCCCGCAAAAATCTTTTGAACAAGTTCAAGTCCCAACCGGGGCACGACGATCCGGCGGTCGCCGCACGACGCGCCGAGCGCGAGGCACTTGCCGCCAAGCGCGCCGAAACCAAGGCTACGCGCGAGGCTGAAAAGGCCGAGCAAAAGCGCCGCGAGGAAGAAGTTGCAGCAGCCGAAGCTGCAAGGATCGCGCGCGAGCAGGAGGAAGCCACCGCAAAGGCCGCCGCCCTCGAGGCCGAGCAGAAGGCCAAGCGCGATGCGCGCTATGCCGCCCGCAAGGCCAAGAGAAAGTAGTCCGAAAAGTAGCCTGCAGGCGCGCGACGTCAGCGCTTCACATCATCGTGTATGGCCGGGACGTCCAGCGTGACGCGCTGTTGCCCCGGCCAAGAAAAACGCGACGGCGAAGATCAGTTCTTCTTCATCATGCCGTCGTCTTTCTTCATGCCGTCCTTCGACATGGTGTCCTTCTTCATCATGCCATCGTCCTTGGTCATGGCATCCTTCTTCATGCCGTCCTTGGACATCGTGTCCTTCTTCATGCCGTCGTCCTTCATCATCTTATCCTGGGCGAACGCAGCGGGCGCAAGCGCAAGGCTGAGCGACAAAGCGGCAGCGGAGACGCCGAGCGCGATACGGGTACGGATGGTCATGATCAATCTTCCCTCTTGGGTTGTTGGTGCCAGCGACGGTTGCCGCTACATCATGCTCGACGGATTGCAGGGCGCGCTTGTTACACGGGGCGGCTGAAATTTTTCGCGTCCAGCCGGAAGTGCGCCCGTTTTCGTTTCAGACACAATTTCGCCCGCGTGAGCCGCGTTAAGTGCCGCCGCCAGATCGAAGGGCGAGTGTGCGGCGCAGCAAGGGCCGCGACTTGCCGCCGCATTCGGTCTCGAACTATCAGATTAGAGAATATCGGGTGCAAGACCGGCTAGGATGGGCCCGAACGCCGGCCAGAGAACCCGTTCCGTCAACAAGAACCGTTCAAGGGGAATATCCATGCTCACGCGACGTCACCTTCTCGCGACAGCCGTCGCCGCGCCCGCCGTGCTTCGCTTCGGCACCGGTACAGCGCATGCCGCCACCACACTGAAGATCTCGCACCAATTCCCGGGCGGCACCATCGACAAGGGCGATTTCCGCGACCGCCTCTGCCGCATGTTCGCCGCCGAGATCGCCAAGCGCTCCGGCGGCGACCTAGCTGCCGAGATCTATCCGAATTCCTCGCTGATCAAGACCAACGCGCAGTTCTCCGCGATGCGCAAGGGCGCGCTCGACATCAGCCTCTATCCGATGCCGTATGCCGGCGGCGAATTGCCGGAGACCAATATCGGGCTGATGCCCGGATTGGTCACGACCTACGACCAGGGTCTGCGCTGGAAGAAGGAGCCGGTCGGCAAGGCGCTGACCGACTTCCTCGCCGACAAGGGCATCATCCTGCTCACCTGGGTCTGGCAGGCCGGCGGTGTCGCCAGCCGCTCCAAGCCGATCGTCGCGCCCGAGGATGCCAAGGGCATGAAGGTGCGCGGCGGCTCGCGCGAGATGGACATGGTGCTGCAGACCGCCGGCGCCTCGGTGCTCTCGGTGCCCTCGAACGAAATCTACGCGGCGATGCAGACCGGCGCGTGCGATGCCGGCATCACCTCTTCCACCAGCCTGATCTCGTTCCGGCTCGAGGAGGTCTCGAAGTCGCTGACGTCGGGCGCGGGCGCGTCCTACTGGTTCATGCTCGAGCCTTTGATGATGTCGAAGGCGATCTTCGACAAGCTGCCGAAGAACCACCAGGACATCCTCGTCAAGGTGGGCGCGGAGCTCGAGGCCTTCGGCCGCAAGGGCGCGCAGGACGACGACGTCGAGGTCGCCAAGGTCTATGAGAAGGCCGGCGCCAAGGTCAGCAATCTCAACGCAGCGACCGTCGGCAAGTGGCGCGACATCGCTCGCGACACCGCGTGGAAGGACTACGGCGCGAAGACGGCGACCTCGGCCAACCTCCTGAAGCTCGCCTCCGACGTCTCGGCATGAGCCACGGTCCGCTTCCGGATCGTGACGACGCGACTGACGTCGCCGCGGGCAAAGGCCTTGCGGCGACGGTCGATCGCGGTCTCGCCATCTGCAACAGCATCATCATCGTGTTCGCCGCAATCGCGCTGGTCGCGGCCTGCGCCATCCTGAGCTACAGTGTGCTGAGCCGCGCGCTGTTCAAGGCCGCAAACTACTGGCAGGACGAAGCCGCGGTGTTCCTGCTGGTCGGCGCGACCTTCATGACGGCGAGCTATGTGCAGCAGCATCGCGGCCATATCGGCATTGAGGCCTTCGTCGGACTGTTGTCGCCGCTCGCGAACCGCGTCCGGCTCTGGCTGGTCGATCTCGCGACGCTGCTGTTCTGCGGCTTCTTTACCTGGAAATCCTGGACGCTCGCTCACGAGGCCTACGTCGACGGCCAGGTCTCCAATTCGATGTGGTCACCGCCGCTCGCCATTCCCTACGTGCTGATGGCGATCGGCATGAGCCTACTTTGTATTCAGATCCTGGTGCAGCTCGCCCTGCCCTTCACCGGAGCCCAGCGGCGATGAGCGTGTTCGGCATTGGACTGGCCTATGGCATCGCGACTCTGGTCGTGATGTTTTCGGGGATGCCGATCGCATTCGCGCTCGGCGCGGTGGCGCTGGTGTTCATGGGCATCTACATGCCCGCGGCTTCGCTCGATACGGTCACGCAAAACGTTTACGAGGAGATGGCCTCGATCACATTGCTGTCGATCCCGCTCTTCATCCTGAAGGGCGCGGCGATCGGCAAGTCGCGCGCCGGCCAGGACCTTTATTTGGCCTTGCATGCGTGGCTGCACCGCGTGCCCGGCGGCCTCGGCGTCGCCAATGTTTTCGCCTGCGCGCTGTTCGCGGCGATGGCCGGCTCCTCGCCCGCGACCTGCTCGGCGATCGGCTCGGCCGGCATCCCCGAGATGCGCAAGCGCGGCTATTCCGG
Organism: Bradyrhizobium arachidis; assembly: GCF_024758505.1. Classification (NCBI taxonomy): domain Bacteria; kingdom Pseudomonadati; phylum Pseudomonadota; class Alphaproteobacteria; order Hyphomicrobiales; family Nitrobacteraceae; genus Bradyrhizobium; species Bradyrhizobium arachidis. The sequence goes on from NZ_CP077970.1 coordinate 5,011,050, forward strand.
CGGCTTTGCGGCCGGCATCATCGCCGCAGGCGGCACGCTCGGCATTTTGCTGCCCCCCTCGATCACCATGATCCTGTTCGCGGTCGCCGCCGAAAAATCGCTGGGACGCCTGTTTCTCGCCGGCATCGGCCCCGGACTGCTGCTGGTCACGCTGTTCGGCGTCTATGCCGTGATCCGCTTCCGCCAGGAATACGCGGCGGCCGAAGCGGCCTACCAGAAAAGCGGCACGGAGGCTGCGATCCTGGCGCGCGACGAGTACACCCTCGCCGAGCGCTTCAGCATGCTGCCCCGCGTGATTCCCTTCGTGCTGCTGCTCACCGGCGTCATGATCGCGCTCTATGGCGGCTACGCGACCCCGTCGGAAACGGCGGGCCTCGGGGGACTACTCGCGCTCGGCTTGATCGCGCTGATCTATGGTGTCTGGCGGCCGAGCGACCTCGGGCCGATCATGAAGTCGACGATCCGCGAGTCCACCATGCTGATGATGATCATCGGCATGTCGCTGCTCTATTCCTACGTGATGAGCTACCTGCACATCTCGCAGTCGGCGGCTGAATCCATCGTCGCGATGCACCTGCCGCGCTGGGGCCTGTTGTTCGCGATCCTCGCCATGGTGGTCGTGCTCGGCTTCTTCCTGCCTCCGGTCTCGATCATCCTGATGACCGCGCCGATCATCCTGCCGCCGCTCCGCGCCGCCAATTTCGACATCATCTGGTTCGGCGTGGTCATGACCATCGTGATGGAGATGGGGCTGATCCATCCGCCTGTCGGGCTCAACATCTTCGTCATCCGCAATGTCGCGCCGGACATCCCCCTGAGCGAAGTGATCTGGGGCACCCTGCCCTTCGTCCTGCTGATGATGGCAGCCGTGCTGCTGCTGTGCTTCGTGCCGGGGATCTCGACCTGGTTGCCGGACCTCGTGATGGGGCCGGACGGGAGCCACTAGCTGCAATCGCAACTGCCGTAGGGTGGGTTAGCGAAGCGTAACCCGCCTCTTCTGTTTCCGCTGAAAGAAAAGAGGTGGGTTACGCCTTCGGCTAACCCACCCTACGAAGCTGTCCGCTTTTTCTTTGCGTTCAGCGCGGATGCGACGCGGCTCACCGGCGGCTTGCCTAGCACACCGCTCATCTCGTTGGTCGCCGCGAGCAGCTTCTCCATGTCGATCCCGGTTTTGATCCCCATGCCCTCAAGCATGTAGACGACGTCCTCGGTCGCGACGTTACCCGTTGCGCCAGGCGCGTAGGGACAGCCACCCAGCCCGCCGGCGGCGGCGTCGATCACGCGGACGCCCTCCTCCATGCCTGCATAGAGGTTTGCGAGCGCCTGGCCGTAGGTGTCGTGGAAGTGCATCGCGAGCTTGGCCACCGGAATGTGCGTGGCCACTGCGCGAAGCATCTCCTTGGCCTTGACGGGCGTGCCGACACCGATGGTGTCGCCGAGCGAGATTTCGTAGCAGCCGAGGTCCCACAAGGCCTTTGCAAGGTCGGCCACCGCCTTCGACTTGATCTCGCCATCGAACGGGCAGCCCAGGACGCAGGAGATATAGCCGCGCACCTTGACGCCGTCGGCCCTGGCGCGCGCCAGCACCGGCTTGAACCGCTCGATCGACTCCGCGACCGAGCAATTGATGTTGGCGCGCGAAAACCCCTCGGAGGCAGCCGCGAACACCGAGACCACCTGTGCGCCCGCCGCGCGCGCGGCGTCATAACCCTTTTCGTTCGGTACCAGTACGTGGAATTCCGCGCCCTTGACGTGGCCTATTCCGCGCAACACCTGATCCGAGCTCGCCATCTGCGGAATCGCCTTCGGCGAGACGAAGGCGCCGACCTCGACCGTGCGGAGACCGGCCGCAACAAGCGCCTCGACAAAAGCGATACGCGCCTCGACGCTGACCGGCGTCTTCTCGTTCTGCAGGCCGTCGCGCGGCCCCATTTCGATGATGCGGACCTGGTCACTCATGGTCATCTCACTCGCCTGATGGTTCGACCTCGGCAAGCTCGACGCCCTCCTGCACGATGTCGCCGACCTTGCACTTGATGGCCTTCAAGATGCCGGCAAACGGCGCGCGCAGCGTCTGTTCCATCTTCATGACTTCCAGCGTCAGGATGGCGGCGCCCTTTTCGAGGGTCGCGCCCTCCTCCGCCAGCACGGCAACCACCGTCCCCGGCAGGGGCGCTGCGATCTTGTCCTCGCCGGCATGCTCCTCGGTCTCGCCGCCGAACGGATCGACCCAATGCAGGTCGAACCGGCCGTTGCGGGTGCGCAGGTACAGCTCATGGCCGTCGATCACGGCAGCAACCTGCGATTTGACCCCGTCAAGAGTCAGATCAAACCCGCCTTCACGCGGCGCGATCCCAAAGGCAAGCTCGCGCTCGCCAATCACCAGCGTCAAGGGACCGCTGCCATAGTTGAGCGCGATCTTCTGCTCGGGCCCGTGCCCGACACGGAAGGAGAAGCTGCGCTGCCGCCGGCCGACGGGCATCCAGCCATAAGTCTGCCACGGCGAATGTGCCTCGGCCGATACCACCCTGCGCTCGTCATTGACGATCGCCGCCACCGCTGTGCACAGTTCCAGCTCACCGGGCGCAGCGCCCGCCGCCGTGAGGCCCGCCAGCTCCCGCTCGATGAAGCCCGTGTCGATCGCGTTTGCCCGCACCTTTTGATGCGAGATCAACGCCGACAGGAAGGGAATGTTGGTCACGATTCCGCGGACGTCTGACACCTCGAGCCCGCGGTTCAGCCGCTCGATCGCCGCATCGCGCGTCGGCGCCCAGGCGATCATTTTTGCGAGCATCGCGTCGTAATATGGCGAGACCGCATCGCCCTCGCGATAGCCGGCGTCGATGCGCAATCCGCCGGTTTCCTGCGGCAGGCGCCAGGTCGAGATCTTGCCGACCGACGGCATGAAGTTCTTGGTCGGGTTTTCGGCGTAGACGCGGGCCTCAATAGCGTGGCCGTTGAGGCGGATTTCGTCCTGCCTGAGCGGCAGCTCTTCGCCAAAGGCGACGCGCAATTGCCATTCGACGAGGTCGACACCCGTGATCAGCTCGGTCACGGGATGTTCGACTTGAAGGCGCGTGTTCATCTCGATGAAGAACACGTCCTTGCCGTCGGATACGAACTCGATGGTGCCGGCACCGACATAGCCGACCGCACCTGCCGCCTTGCGCGCAGCCGCGCAAACTGTCTCGCGCTGAGCGCCATTGAGCGTCGGCGACGGCGCTTCCTCGATCACCTTCTGATGCCGGCGCTGCAACGTGCATTCGCGCTCGAACAGCGACAGCAAATTGCCGTGGCTGTCGCCGATCACCTGCACCTCGATATGGCGGGGATTGTCGACATACTTCTCGATCAGCATGGTGTCGTCGCCGAACGCGGCCTTGGCCTCACGCTTGGCGCTGACGATGGCGGGCCCAAGCTCGGCCGCCGAGCGGACGATGCGCATGCCGCGGCCGCCGCCACCGGCAGAGGCCTTCACGAGCACGGGGAAGCCGATCTTCTCGGCCGACTTCGACAGCGTCGCCTCGTCCTGGGCTTCGCCGTGATAGCCCGGCACCAGCGGGACGCCCGCCTTCTCCATCAGAGCTTTGGAGCCGGACTTCGAGCCCATCGCCGTCATCATCTCGGCGGTCGGACCGACGAAGACGAGGCCAGCATTGAGGCAGGCCTGCGCGAACTCGGCATTTTCGGACAGAAAGCCGTAGCCGGGATGCACCGCCTCGGCGCCGGTTTTCCGCGCGGCCTCGATCAGCCGCTCGACGTTGAGATAGCTGTCGCGCGCCCGTGCCGGACCGAGCAGCACGGCTTCATCGGCCATCGCAACGTGCATCGCATCGCGATCGGCTTCGGAATAGACGGCCACGGTACGCAGGCCCATGTCGCGGGCGGTGCGGATGACGCGGCAGGCGATCTCGCCGCGGTTGGCGATCAGCAGCGTGCGAAAGCGCCGGTAGAGTCTTGAGCGGTCCATCGCGTCACATCCTGAACAGGCCAAACTTGGTGGGTTCAATCGGGGCGTTGGCGGCCGCCGACAGGCCGAGCCCGAGCACGAGGCGGGTGTCGGCGGGGTCGATCACGCCGTCATCCCAGAGCCGCGCGGTCGCGTAATACGGATGCCCCTGGCTTTCATACTGGTTGCGGATCGGGCTGCGGAATTTTTCTTCCTCTTCCTTCGACCAGCTATCGCCCTTGGCCTCGATATTGTCGCGCCGGACCTGGCTCAGCACCATCGAGGCCTGCTCGCCGCCCATCACGGAGATGCGCGCGTTGGGCCACATCCAGAGGAAGCGCGGTGAGTAGGCGCGCCCGCACATGCCGTAATTGCCGGCGCCATAGGAGCCACCGATCACGACCGTGAACTTTGGTACCGAGGCGGTCGCAACCGCCGTCACCAGCTTGGCGCCGTCACGCGCGATGCCGCCGGCCTCGTATTTCTTGCCGACCATGAAGCCCGTGATGTTCTGCAGGAACACCAGCGGGATGCCGCGCTGGCAGCATAGCTCGATGAAATGCGCGCCCTTCAGCGAACTCTCGCTGAACAGAATGCCGTTGTTGGCGATGATGCCGACCGGATAGCCCCAGATATGGGCAAAGCCGCAGACCAGCGTCGTGCCATAGAGCTTCTTGAACTCGTCGAACTCGGAGCCATCGACGATGCGCGCAACGATGTCGCGCACGTCAAAGGGTTTTCGTCCGTCCACGGGCACGACGCCGTAGATCTCCTCCGCCGCAAACAGCGGGTCGCGCGGCGGGTGCATGTTGAGGTTCGGCCGCGTCGGCGGCTTCAAGGTGCCGACGATGCGCCGGGCGATGCCGATCGCATGCGCGTCGTTCTGTGCGTAATGGTCGGTGACGCCGGACTGCCGCGAATGCACGTCGGCGCCGCCCAGCTCCTCCGCGCTGACGACCTCGCCGGTCGCGGCCTTCACCAGCGGCGGACCGCCGAGGAAGATGGTCCCCTGATTGCGCACGATGATGCTCTCGTCCGACATCGCCGGCACATAGGCGCCACCGGCTGTGCAGGAGCCCATGACGATGGCGATCTGCGGAATCCCCTGCGAAGACATCTGCGCCTGATTGTAGAAGATGCGGCCAAAATGCCGCTCGTCCGGAAAGATCTCATCCTGCATCGGCAGGAAAGCGCCGCCGGAATCGACCATGTAGACGCAAGGCAGATTGTTCTGCCGCGCCACGTCCTGTGCGCGCAGATGCTTCTTCACGGTCATCGGGTAGTAGGTGCCGCCCTTGATGGTGGCGTCGTTGGCGACGATGACGCATTCGCGGCCCGAGATGCGCCCGACGCCGGTGACCACGCTCGCCGAATGCACGTCGCCGCCATAAAGGCCATAAGCAGCAAGCGGCGATAGCTCCAGAAACGAGGTGCCGGGATCGACCAGGAGATCGACCCGCTCGCGCGCCAGCATCTTGCCGCGCGAGGTGTGGCGGTTGCGCGAGGCCTCGCCGCCGCCGCCGGCGACCTGGCTGAGTTTTTCGCGCAGATCGGCGACGAGCGCGCGCATGGCTTCCGCATTGCGCGCAAAATCCTGGGACGACGGATCGATACTGGAATGGAGCAGCATGTTTCCCGCGCTTCTCTCGACTTGGTGGGGATGCGGTTGAGGGATTGAAGTGCCGCGAAAGGCTTAAGCATTTCCGCGGCAATTCCAATTGCGCTGGGGCTTACGCCGTCTCCGCCATCAGCTCGCGGCCGATCAGCATGCGCCGCACCTCCGAGGTGCCCGCGCCGATCTCGTAGAGTTTGGCGTCGCACCACAGACGCCCGGTCGGAAACTCGCTGGTGTAGCCGACGCCGCCGAGCGCCTGGATCGCCTCGCCCGCCATCCACGTCGCCTTCTCGGCCGAATAGAGGATCGCGGCCGCTGCGTCCTTGCGCAGCGTCCTTGCATGGCCGCCACGGTCGCAAGCGCGTCCGACGGCGTAGACATAGGCGCGCGTGGCCTGCCAGGTCGAATACATGTCGGCGAGTTTGCCCTGCATGAGCTGGAAGTCGCCGATCGGCTGACCGAACTGCTTGCGCTCGTGCATGTAGGGCACCACCACGTCCATGCAGGCGGCCATGATGCCGAGCGGACCGCCGGACAGCACGGCGCGCTCATAGTCGAGGCCGGACATCAAAACCTTGACGCCTTCGCCGACATTGCCCAGCACGTTCTCTGCCGGCACCTCGCACTCGTCGAAGAACAAGGGATAGGTGTTGGAGCCGCGCATGCCGAGCTTGTCGAGATGCTGGCCGTGGGTGAACCCCCTGAAACCTTTCTCGATCAGGAAGGCGGTCATACCGCGCGGACCGGCCTCCGGATCAGTCTTGGCATAGACCACGAGCACGTCCGCATCGCCGCCATTGGTGATCCACATCTTGGAGCCGTTGAGCACGTAGCGGTCGCCGCGCTTGTCTGCGCGCAGCTTCATCGAGACGACGTCGGAGCCCGCACCGGGCTCGGACATCGCAAGCGCGCCGACATATTCGCCGGAGATCAGTTTTGGCAGATAGCGCTTGCGCTGCGCATCATTGCCGTTGCGGCGGATCTGGTTGACGCAGAGATTGGAATGGGCACCGTAGGACAGGCCGATCGCGGCCGAGCCGCGCGAAATCTCCTCCAGCGCCACGATATGGGCAAGATAGCCCATGTTGGAGCCGCCATACTCCTCCGGCGCGGTCATGCCGAGCAGCCCGAGGTCGCCGAACCGTTTCCAGAGGTCGGCCGGGAACAGATTGGCCTTCTCGACCTCGGCGGCGCGCGGCGCAACCTCGGCCTCCACGAAGGCGCGCACGGTGTCGCGCAGCATCGCGATGTCTTCGCCCAGATCGAAGTCGATGCTCGGGATGTTCAAGGGCTGCTCCTCCGTTTTTTATCTCCCGCCGACCCTAGTCTTAGCCCGGTATCCTGTCTGTCGAAAAGGTTGCATTTTCCGCCATACTTGGCGAAGGTTCCGCATGCCCTTCCAGGCCTCCGCAGCAACGCCCCGCCGCGCCGTCACGCCCGCCGCCTTCGTCCGGGGCGTGGTTGCGGCCTACGCCAAATATGGCGGTGACCCCACCGAGGCTCTGGCCAGGGGCCAGGTGCCGGATGCCCTCCTGACATCGGCGGACGCCCGGGTCACGGCGGCGCAGTTCGAGGCCCTGGCGGGCCACGCCATGCGCGAGCTCGACGACGAGGCGCTCGGCTGGTTCTCGCGGCGATTGCCCTGGGGCAGCTACGGCATGCTGTGCCGCGCCTCGATCACCGCGCCCAATCTCGAGGTCGCGCTCAAGCGCTGGTGCCGGCATCACCGCTATCTCACCGAGGACGTGCTGTTCCAACTCACGATCGGCGACGAGGCCGCAATCATCTCGATCCGTGAGCAGTGCGACCTCGGCCCTCTGCGCGAGTTCTGCCTGGTCACCCTGCTCCGCTATGTCCTCGGCTTCTCCTGCTGGGCCGTCGATTCCGCGATTGCGCTTCGGTCGGCGGAATTCCCGTTTCGCCAACCGGGGCATGTTTCGGTCTATCCGACCATCTTCTGCAGGGACGTGCGGTTCGACGCGGCGCGCGCAACCATCACCTTCGACAAACGCTATCTCGCGCTCCCGCTCAAACGCAGCGCCGACGACCTCGACGAGATGTTGAAGGGCGCCCTGCGCCTCACCGTACTGCCCTACCGGCGCGACCGTCTGCTGGTCGAGCGCGTCAGGCGCGTGTTGCGCAATGCGCGCGGACGCATTCTCGGTGCGGAGGATGTCGCGGCCGAACTCGCGCTGTCGACCCGCACCATGCACCGCCGCCTGCGCGAAGAGTCCACCTCCCTGCGCGCGCTGAAGGAAGAGACAAAGCTCGAGCTCGCCAAGTCGGAGCTGATGCGCGGCCGCGCGCCGATCAAGCGCATCGCCGAACTCGCGGGCTTCCGCAACGAAAAGAGTTTTTCGCGCGCCTTCCGCAACTGGACCGGGACATCGCCGCGAGACTTTCGCGGGAAAAATCGGTAATGCGATCAGCCCATCGCATCCAAGATTTTATTTTTCAGGAAGATCGTCGCGTCGTCGATGCCATCTGCCTCAGTGCCGTGGCTCTTTTCCTTTTCGAAACAACAGCGTTGCTCAGTTTGTCGCAACGGATCGCGCGTGCCCCCTGGCCCTCACGCGCGTCTGCCGCGCAACCTTGACGGGTTCCCTTTTGCCGATAAGCTGCGCGCTTTATTTGAAAGCTTTTCAGTCATGGATTTGTACGGCTGGGATTTTGCCTGCGCGTGCTCGTCTGACGCGCTGAACAAGCTGTTTGCCCTCCAGTTCAAGGCCACGCCCGCGTCACTCAATTTCGACGACGGAGCCGGCACCACCATCAACGCGCAGTTCGACGCCTGGCGTATCGTCTCCGGCGGATCCGACAAGAAGCTTCATATCGAGCTCCCCGTGAAGACCGGTACGGTTGCCACACCGCTCGCGTCCGCTGCAATTGATGGCGTGGTCATCGTTGCCGAAATCGAGCTGGCGTTCGTCCTCAACAGTTCGACGAAGACCAGCGACCTGAAGTTCAGCTTCACGTCGGTCACCTCGCAGCTGAACGATCCGAAGGCCGGCAGCATCCTGATCGTCACGGCTGATAGGGACAAGCTCCTCGCCAAGCTTCCGAGCGGCGGCGCCTTGGCGATGACACTGCATGACAATGTCCCGCTCTGCCTGATCGCGAACAACGCCAAGCTGTCCTACGTCTTCACCTCGCTCAACCTGACGCCGACCGGGGGCGGGGCCTGGTTCAAGCCGCAGAACACGACGTACATTTACGTTCAGGGCGGTACGGGATCGTCAAGCTATCTCGCGCTGCTGGGCATGATCTCCAATGCCGACACCAGCAAGCTGCCTCGCGCCATCGATCCCTCGCTCTGCGACGGCAAGAACGACGTCTGCATCGCCTTCGCCGGAGGTGTATTTCTCGAGCATGTCGTCAAGCCAAAACTGCCCGCTTGCTACGTCGGAGCAACCGCTTCGAACTTCGTCATGGTGGACATCCCGAATGTCGGCCCCATCATCGTCAATTCCGGACCGCTGACCTGCCCTCCGCTGCGCAGCGGCCTGATCGACTACACGCCGGTGCTGTCGTCCCTCGGTATCGGGATCGCCGGCGCGAACATGATGTGCTCCGGTCTCGGCGCCTTCGCCATCACCGGGCTCAAGGACTCCTCGGTGTCGTTCACCGAGACCGTCAAGTTGAAGTCCAGTTTCGACAGCGCATCCGGCAAGCTGACAATGTCGGAGGACGGCACGCCAACCTCGGACTACACCACGCATGTCCCGTGGTGGATCTACGTCGTCGCCGCACCGACCCTGCTCTTCGTGGGGCCGCTGGTGCTGATCATCGTCGACGTCGTCATCGCCTCGGTTTGCGCCGCCGTCGCCAATGCCGTCTCCAACAACACCGGCAAGCTCGATCTGAGCAACTGGTCGGCCAACGTCATCGAGTTTCCCGGCGCCAAGACCTGGGCCGTCAAGGACGCCGGGCTTTCCTCGTCTTTTTATCTGCGAAGTATGATCACGACCTAGTCCGCAACCGCGGCGGGCGGCGAACGACTTTCAACGGTTTTACGAAAACAGGAGCGTCACGTGGCGAACACACCTGCAACCATTTCCTTGGAAGGCTGGGATACGGCCAACGTGGCCAGCTTCGATGTGATCAACGCCGCGATCAAGAGCCAGGGCAAGACGCCCATAACGTTCTCCTTCGTCTCAGGCGATCCCAATTCGCAGCCGTCGGTCAGCGGCAACTGGGATGCGTGGAGCCTCGATGTCGGCGGCTCCGGACAGACCATCCAGGTGAAATGCCCGGTCAAGAACGGGTCGGCGATCTTCGCGAGCCCGATGAACACCATGCCGGGCCTCAACGGCAGCTCCGCGGGAGCGTCGCTGACGCTCGATCCCACGCGCCTCATAGTGACCAACTCAGCCACCGCGGGCGCAGTCCAGAGCATTCTCGGCGACGTCGGTCGTGCCAGCGGCAAATACTATTTCGAGGTTACGGTCGGGAAAGCGTCGGCCGGCGGCGAGATCATCGGATTTGCACCGTCGGGTGCAGCGGGGCAGGCCTTTGCTGCCGCAACGCCCGGGGCTTACGGCTATCGCAGCGACGGACAGGCGATCTCGGGCGGCGCGCCGATGGCCTTTCCTGGCGGTGCTGCGAAGACCTGGACAGCGGGAGATACGGTCGGCGTCGCCATCGACCTCGGCGCCGGCAAGATCTGGTTTCGCGCTCCGGATGGCAAATGGCAGGGCGCTGCCGGCGCCGATCCCGTGACGGGTACGAGTCCCGCGTTCACTTACACGCCGAGCGCAACGACGCTGATGTATCCGGCCGTCGCGCTGGGGGCCGGAGGCTCGCTGACGGCCAATTTCGGCCAGATGGTTCTGAAGAACCCGCCCCCCGGAGGTTTCACAATCATCGGTTCGGTGTTCACAGTCCTGCCGCTGGACGGTTTTATCGTCAAGGCTCAGATCTCGCTCACGGACGTCCGGGTCACCGGCAGCAAGACGGCGCTGATGGCGGATTCGACGAGTACGCCTGCAAGTCCGGCCGTCATGATGATCGGCCTCGTGCCGCCGACGACCAGCACGGCAACCCCGCAGCAGATCAAGCAGGCACAACTCACCTTCGACAACGTGCTGAACAACGACATCGCAAGCTTTAAGAACGTCTTCCACACCTTCGATGCCAATTCGGCGCTCGCGAAAGGCAAGCTTGCCTGGCTCAATCCCACGGACACGCAGTACGCCGTCGCGGATGCGGCGAGCACGCCGAGCACGGCGACGAGCGTCTTCGCCCTGCTCTCCATGACGGAGAATCGCGACGACTCGACGCTCACACCCCAGATCGCCCCCGCGATCCTCGACTACAAACCGACCCTACCAAACCCAAACATGCCAATCACGGCAAACTCGGTATTCGCACTGAGCGCGGAGCGGTTCACGGCGAAGATTCTGCTCGGCGTCGCGACCGCCACGCTGGTCGGCTCGACTGCAAGTGATTTCGCCTACGACAGCACGGGGCTGGTCATCAGCAATGTGAACGATCTCCCATGGCGCGAGATCAATCTCGACGACGGCTCCAAAGTGACGCCCATGGTTCCGGCGGGCGGATTCAAGATTCGAACTTTCGATCGCTACATCGAACTCGAGTTCAAGGGAGCGCATTTCGACGTCCCCGGTTGGCCGTGGCCCGGCCACAAGATCGCGACGCTCGAGTTCAAGCAGCAGGTCTTTCTCAAGCTCGCAGAGGGAACCGACGCGCAAGGCAGAACCATCCATTATTTGCTCGCCCGGAACGTCGATCCGGACAGCACCAACGCCCAGGCGATCGCCGACGACCTGCCAACCATCATCGATCCCGTCGTGAACGTCGGTTTCGACCAGACAGCAATCAATTTTCAGACTGCGATGGAGGCTGTAGCCATCGTGTTGTCAGTCCTGACCATCGGCTTGGCCGGATTTTCCGTAGCGCGCTGGGTCATCCGTAGTCAGCAATTGCAGCAGGCCGCCGCGAACGCCGTTCAAGTCGGAAACGGTGCAATTCAACTGCAGGCTTTCCCGATTTACGGACAAACCAGCTTGGCTCAGGCCGCCGCTGTCGCAGCCCCGGCCGCTGTACAAGGTGGCGGCGCCGTGGTCGCTGGCGGTGTCCTTTTCGTGACCAAGGTCGCGATCGGAACGACGGTCGCTACCGTGTTTGCAGGTCTCGTAACCGCTGCCTTCTGGACCATCTGGGGCGTTTCAACAGCCAAGGATCTGGCCGATGGCATCACCGCCAACCTTCCGGCCGACTTCACCGTCGAGGCGCTCCTGACCGAAGCCTTCCAGGCCTACGACTGGACCGGGACCGCGAACAATTGGAAGGTCGTCGACGCCCGGCTGGCGAAGAGCCTGCTGATCTACGGTGAACTCACCTGACATTCGTCCAAACGGAGAATTGGAGTTTGCCATGGGACAGGAAATCGACCTCCAGGGGTGGGACACGGCGAACGTCGTGACGCCGGATGTCCTCAATGCAGCCATTGCCGCGCAGAAGACGTCCCCCCCGACATTCGACCTGACCGAGGGGACCAACGCCATCAATGGCACCTGGGGCCCTTGGCAGCTGACGCTGGGCCGCTCGGGCTCGCTGCTCGAGTTCGCCTGTCCGATCGTCAAGGGCACCGGGATCGACAACAACGGCAAGTCGCACGACCTTGCCGGCGCCACGGTCAATATCGAGATCGCGCTCCAGGCCATCAATGATACCGCGAGCGCCTTCGCCGACAAGACGGCCGACAAGGCCACGATGCCGAAGCAGGCCAAGGTGCTGCTGGTCGACCCAACCAGCACACCGACGTCTCCGGCCGTGACCGTCATCTCCATCGTGCCGCAGTCGCTGCGCAACGATTTCTTCTTCATCTTCGGAGACTGGTTCAACGCCAACATCGCTGCATTCAAGCACATCTTCCACGCCATGATGCTGAGCGAGACGGCAGCGAAGGGCGACTTCCAGTGGCTCAAGCCGACAGATTATTCCTATGCGATGGCCGTGAGCACAAACAAGAAACTCGGCGCGTTCGCGGCCCTGTGTGCGACCGATGGTGATCCCATCAGCCTGCTCTCGCAGCAGATCGACGTCAACGTCGTCGCGAACCTTCCGGCCAGCAGCAACGCGGTGCTCGCCATCAGCGGCGAAAAGCTGATCGAGCATGTGCTCAAGCCCGGCGCGAAGGCGGTGCTGCAAGGCTCCAAGCTTGCCGACTTCGACATCATCGGCAACGGCCTCGTCGTCACCAACAACAAGGATCTCATCTGGCAGGATGTGAAGCTGGATGACGGCACGATCGTCCAGCCGCTGATCCCGAAGGGTAACTTCCGGATGCGCGTCGTCGAAGACCAGATCGAGTTGGAATTCACCGGCATGACCTTCAAGCATCCGCTGATGGTCGGCAACGACCTCGTTACCATCGGCTTTACTCAATATTACACGCTCAACCTCGGGAGAGACTCCAAAGGCAACCAGGTCCTGACGCCGAATTTCCCGACCATAACGACCTCGACCGGCGTCGTCACGGCGCAGATCGTCGACAAGCCGACTATCAGCGTGACGCCGGACCAGTCGGCCCAGGATTTCGATCGCGCCATGCTCATCGTCACCATCGCGTTTTCGATCCTTCCAGCTGCCAGGGGGCTCTACAAAGCGGGCCAAGGCATATGGAAGCTCGGTTCGGCGATCGCCGCGAAAGTCGCGCAAACCGCGGGAACGGGCGCCGAGCTTGCTCTCTCAACGGACGAAGCCGCGCAAATGTCGAGCCTGGCCATCTCCGGATCGGACAATCTGGCGGCGGCCGCCGCGATGTCTGCCAACCTGCCCGCGGATGCGAGGCTTGCCACCCTCGTCAACAGGTTGACGTTCGGAAGCGGGATCATCTCGGTAATCTCCGGGATCGCGATGGGCATCAACAAGCTCGACCAGAATGGGGACTGGAAGCTGGACGACGTGCCGGCGATTGATCAATTCATGGCCAACGTGCTCGGCGCCTCGAAATGGCCGGGGGCGGACAACTGGACGCTGAACGGCGTCGAACTGGCCCAAAGCCTCCTGCTCTACGGCAGGCTCGACGTGAAATAGCATCCCGGTCGGGAGGACGACATGAACGCTGCCGCGCAGGCCACGACGACGCCGACCTTCGGCTGGGACACCGTGTTCGCGATCCCGGTCGAACGGGTCAACAAGGCGATTGCGTCGAACAAGGCCTCGCCGACCAAGCTCGACTACAAGAGCACGGCCGCCAGCGCCTTCCACATGCAGGCCGATTTTGGCGACTGGCAGGTCATCCCGGAGGGGGACGGCCCCATCGTGCGCATGGCGCTGCCGATGAAGAATCTGACCGGCAGTTATGTCGACACCAAGGGACAGAGCCACAGCTTCACCTGTGCCGAGCTCGTCGGCGTGATCGAGGTGAAGCTGAATTTCCTGCCGCACGACGGCATCACGCCGCTCTATGACGCCGACGGCAAGCCGCTCCCACCGCCGCCGACCGGTACCACGCGGCAACTCCTGCTCACACGCATCGTGAGCAACGATCCGAGCGATCCGGTCGTTACTTTCGTCACGATGACCTTCACCAAGCCGCTCTCGTTGATCGCAACGAAGACCAGCATCGAAGCGGCCTTTCTGGAATGGTGCGGGGACAATCTCCAGGATTTCGCGCACGTCTTCGCGGTCGTCGACCTCAACGACAAGATGGCAACGGGCAAGTGGGCCTTCTGCAAGCCGCACGTGACGAACTACGCCGTCGTCGACAAGATCGACAAGAGCTCGGCCTATCTCGGCATTCTCTGCATGACGTCCAGCGATCCGGTCCCCGCCCAGCAGCAGATCAGCGCGTTCGTGATACCGGACAAATGCTCCGCCTCGTTCCTTATCAGCTCCCGCCGCATGCTCGAGGACATCGCCAAGCCGTCGATGACGAGCGTGTGGCCGAAACTCGATCCGAACGATCTGGAGGTCGATTCATCGGGCCAGGTGCTCTCGCTCAAATCCGGCGTGTCCGTGACGCTTCCGGACATCGCCACCAAGCAGGGCGACACCTACACGCCAGAGATGACGAGCTTCTCTCTGGAAATCATGGGGGACGAGATGAAGATCGACACCCACATCGAAGTCGAGGTGTCGCTTGGAATCTACGCGACCTGCACCTCGACCTACTACTACAAGATCAGCCTGGGCACGAACGGCAATAACGAGCCGGCGCTGGTCTATACGCAATCGCGACCGCCGGTGAAGACGCAGGGGTCGCGCGCGAGTCCGGGAATCGTGATCCTTCAGACCATCCTGACGATCATCGCGATCGTGCTCGCCATCCTGATGCTGGCTGTCGACCCCGCGATTTCGCTGGTCATCAGCGTCGTCCTCGTCGGCATCGCGGTCGGCCAATACGAGATCAAGAACATCCAGATATCCAAAAGCGGTGATGCACCGGGCCTCGGCGATCTCCGTGACAATTTCACCGCTCCGATCGTTTGGACCGACACCAAGGACTTTACACTGAAGAGCGTGGGAATGAGCGAGTCCCTGCGGCTCGGGGGCGAATGGAATAACTGACGGCGACCAACGCCGCGAGACTACTGCTTCGAAGCAGTCCAGCGTCCCGTGCAGCCGTCGGATCGCGTGAACGAACCGGAGCCGCTGCGGCCGGAGAAGCGGCCGGAGCTGTGCCAGCTTATGCCCCCTCCCGAGCCGCCGCTCGTTGTCGCGCCGCTCGGGCTGACCTGGCCGGAGCTCAATTCGCCGCTGATGCGGCCACTTGATATCACGAACGTTTCCCTGCTGGTGCCGCAAGGCGTGCCCGTTGCAACCGCGACCCACGTGCCGTCGAAACTACCGCCGCCACCCTCGCTGCCACCCTTAACTTCACCCTTGCCTTCCCCCTTGCGCGACGCCCGCAGTTGGTCCGCCTCCGGCTTGCTCGTTCGCGCCGGCTTGGCCGGCTCAACCGTCCGCGGCGGCTCCCGCGAGCCGGACAGGGTCTTGTCGCTGTTGCCGATGCTGCCACCCGCGCTGCCCGACTGGGCACGCGCGTTATCCGGCAAGGTGATGAGGGCAAGCGCGGCAGAAAGGAGTGCAGCTTTGACGGCATGCCCGACGGTGCATCGCATATCAAATCACTCCCAATGACGGGCATCGCAGTTCGCGATGAAATATGCGGATAGAGTTGCCGGTCCCGTTTTGGGCGTCAAGCCGACGTTGGACCACGCCTAGCCAGCGCCCTGCCCGACCCGCATTCCAGCCGACGGGATCTCCTGCACCGGCAACGGCACGTCCTTTGCGACTCCCAGCACCGGGAAGCTGCGCACGTTCTTCACGTTCGGCAGCGCCGCGAAATGCAGGAGCTGCTGGCGCATGCTCTCCACACTCGGCGCCACGCATTTGAGGAGATAGTCGGTATCACCCGAGATGCGCCAGCACTGCTGGATGCGGGGCACGGTCGCAATCGAGGTTTCGAAGGCTTCCAGCACGGGCTGGGCCTGACTGCCGAGCTGGATGGCGACGAAGGACACGACCTCGTAGCCGAGGAGCCGCTCGTCGATGACGGCGCGAACCGCCTTGACCACGCCGCGCCTGAACAGGGATTTCAGCCGCCGCACGCAATTGGGCGCGGAGACGCCGACGCGCAGCGCCAGCTCGTTGTTGCGGACGCGGCCGTCCGCCTGGAGCTCGGACAATATCCTCAGATCGACGCTATCGAGCTGGTCGCGCTCGGCCATGGCCACCTCGTCACGGTCCCGTCATGCCTGGGACAGCGAAGCATGCGGCGGAATCACTGCCAAGGCCCGGCAGGGCCTATCGCAGGTGCGTCCAAGCCCATCCGTACGTGAGTTAGTGCGTCCAGGGCTCGCCGCGGCGGAAGGAGAAATTGTCGGCATAGGCGACGGGACGGCGGACCGACTCCTGAGGCTCGATCACCTGGTAGGCAATACCCTTCCGCTCGCAATAGGCGACCGCTTCGTCCTTGCTGTGGAAGCGCAGCGTGATCTGCTGCTTCATGTCGCCGGACGAGGTCCAGCCCATCAGCGGCTCGACCGCACGCGGCTGCTCCGGCTCGTAATCGAGCTGCCATTCCCGGGTTTTGGACTTCCCCGATTGCATCGCGTTCTTGGCGGGCTTGAAAATGCGCGCGGTCATTGGATGGCCGGATCCTTTAAGATTGTTTGCCTAAACCTGTGCGTCACCGAGGCAGTTGGTGGAAAGCGCCGGGATAGTATAGAGACACCTTTCGGGAATTTGATCGGTGATTCCGCGATCCCTTGGGTTACGTTGCCGATGGGTATAGTCATTATGCCGCGCCGTGACAATCTCATGCCCCGCCTTCCCCAGGCTGGGAGCCTGCATCCCAGGCCACGGCCGATCCACCGACGCTCGTGTTCTCCGGTCTCCTCTTCGAAAGCTCCCGTCGAATGACCTTCCTGAACATCAACGCAACGCTCCCCGAAAAAGGCCGCGACCTCAGGCTCGACCTGTTTCGTGGCATCGCGAACTGGGCGATCTTCCTCGACCACATCCCCGACAATGTCGTGAACTGGATCACGACGCGCAACTACGGCTTTTCCGACGCCGCCGACCTGTTCGTCTTCATCTCCGGCTACACCGCCTCCTTCGTCTATGCGCGGATGATGCTGGAGCGCGGCTTCGTCGTCGGCGCCACACGGCTGACCAAGCGGGTCTGGCAGCTCTACGTCGCCCACATCATCCTGTTCGTGATCTACATCGCATCGATCAGCTATCTGGCGCTGCGCTTCGGCGATTCCGAGATGATCAACGAGTTCAACGTCGCCGGCCTCGTCGACAACGCCACGGAGACGCTGCGGCAGGGCCTGTTCCTGCGCTTCAAGCCGCTCAATCTCGACGTGCTGCCGCTCTACATCGTGCTGATGGGACTGTTTCCGCCGGTGCTGTGGTTCATGCTCCGCAAGCCGGACGTGACGATGGTGCTGTCCATCGTGCTGTGGCTCGCTGCGCGGCAGTTCGGCTGGAACCTGACGGCCTATCCTGCCGGACAGTGGTACTTCAACCCCTATTGCTGGCAGGTGCTGTTCGTGTTCGGCGCCTGGTGTGCGATGGGCGGCGCGCGGCGTTCGGGGGCGCTGATCAACTCGCCGATCACGCTGTGGTTCTGTCTCGGCTATCTCCTGTTCGCGCTGATCATGACCATGGCCGGCCGCTTCCCCACCTTCGGCGGCATGTTCCCGCAATGGCTGTTCTCGGCCTTCAACCCGAACGACAAGACCAACCTCGCCCCCTACCGCTTCCTCCACTTCGTCGTGATCGTGATCCTGGTGATCCGCTTCGTGCCGAAGGACTGGCCAGGCCTGGAGTGGAAAGTGTTCGATCCCGTGATCGTTTGCGGACAGCAGTCGCTTGCCGTGTTCTGCGTCGGCGTGTTCCTGTCCTTCGTCGGCCATTTCGAATTGTCGCTGAGCTCGGGCTCACTGATGGCGCAGATCCTCATCAGCATCGCCGGCATCGCGATCATGACGACGGTCGCCTATTACATCTCTTGGTCGAAGCGGCAGGACAAACCGCTGAAGCCGCCCGCGAAGGCTCCGGCGGCCCCGGCAGCCGGGTAAGGGATCGCGGATATCTCCTGTTCAAGCGGGTGCGGCGGTTGCCGGTGCACCCGTTCGCTTTTTAGGACTGTTCTCGCAAAAAATGCGCGAGGCCGATCAGGCCGCCTCGCCGTCGCTGTATTCGACGAACTTCTTGTAGATCCAGTTGCGGCCGTCATGACGGCGCCAGACCCTGCCGTACACCAATTGCCCGTTGATCGACCGCCGCGGCACGATCACGGTCCATAAATGCCAAATCTCCGCCCAACTGGCGCGCGGATTGAGGTTTCGGATAGAGCGATCGAAAGCCATGGTGCGTCACTCGCAACAAACGAAGCACCGCGGCGAATGTGATCTTGTGTGAGCCTCGTCGTTGGGCAGAGCGCCGCGTGTCGTGTCGATCTGATAACAATCGCCAGGTCGACCGCAACAACGGCCCGCGCTTAACCTAACCGATCAACCTTACTTGTGATCGAGATTTCCGCCGCACCTGTTGAAGCGAGCGCGCGTCTCTTCTAAAATGCGTGCACGATTTGAGTAAGCGCGCATCGCGTCACGTTTTCGAACTGAAATTGAATTTTGCAAAGACGTACTGTCCGGGTTGAAACACCCATGAAATTGCAATGTACATATTTGCGCTTGGCCGTTGTTTCGCCGCCGCGCACAGCGCCTGCGAAGCCGGATGCTCCGAAACCTGTAACAGCCGCCAACGACAACCATATCGCTTGGCCGCTGTTTCCGTTTCCGGACGGCTGGTACGCCTCGGGCTAAGACGCATCAAAATGCGCGACGCCGCCGAGCGGAGTATCTTCGCTTGGCGGCGTCGGTTTATATGCTGGGCCCTGAAATCCCCCAGCACACATGAGTCTGCCGGCCGGACCAAAGGTTCGATGAAGCTTTGGTAATCTCGCGCGGCACGCGATGAAGACCGCTCGCAGCCGCGCGAAAAATCACGCTTAAGGCGAGCGACGCAAGCAGCGTATATTTGTGGTTGGGTTGGGTTGGTCGGGGCAGCTGGATTCGAACCAACGACCTGCAGTACCCAAAACTGCCGCGCTACCAGGCTGCGCTATACCCCGAATGTCCAAGAGGCCCCGTCGATACACGCTTCACGGGCCGCCAGCAAGGCAGCAATCGACGCCGAATTGGCCTCTATTTGCCGCCGAATAGCGGGTGCGCCACGCGGTCGCCGGGCCGGATGCCATATTTCTGCGCCGTCCCGCCCGGCACCTCCAGCACGGCCTTGGCCAGTCCTCCGGACGGAATGATCTTGGTCGACATCGGCTCGGTGTTTTCGGCAATCCGCAGGATCCGCCCGTCGGCGCGGATGAAGATCATGTCGAGCGGGATGTAGGTGTTTTTCATCCACATCGTCACTTCCTGCTCGGGTGAGAAGTCGAACAGCATGCCCTTCCCGTCCGCGAGCTCCTTCCGGTACATCAGGCCGGTCTGCTTCTCCTCCTCGGTGGTCGCCATCTCCACGGCGAACACTTGCACGCCGCTCTTGGTGACGATTTCGAGGGGCTGGAAATTGGCTGCCTGCACCGCGCCCGCGACGGCAAAGGCCGCAGCGACGAGGACAGCAGCAAACCATCCCCGGGCAAGGGACCAGGCGGGATTTCGGGCAGGACTCATGGGACGGTACTCATCGCCAGCGGCGTAACGGGATTGGAACTCATCCTAACCCGGCGATCATGGCAAATGCCAGACGGCCGGAACGGCCGTCTGGGGGTATGAGCGCTCACGATTGCTGGAGGTTCTGGCGCAGTCGATCCGTCAGTGGGACGACAGCCCCGGCGATCCCGTCTCGGGATGGATCTCGGCCGCCATCATGCCCTTGGAGCCCGGCCCAAAGCGGACCAGCACATATTGGCCGGGCCGCAGTTCGGTCATACCGAAGCGGCGCAGCGTCTCCATGTGCACGAAAATGTCCGGCGTGCCCTCCCCGCAGGTCAGGAAGCCGAAGCCACGCAGCCGGTTGAACCACTTGACCTGGGCCCGCTCGAGCCCCGAGGTCGGCGTCACCGTGACATGGGTGCGCGGCGGCAGCATCTGCGCCGGGTGGATCGCGGTGGACTCGTCCATCGAGACCACGCGGAAGGCCTGGTAGCCCTTGGCGCGCTGCACGCACTCGACGACGATCCGGGCCCCCTCATAGGCGGTCTGGAAGCCGTCGCGCCTGAGCACAGTAACGTGCAGGAGCACGTCGGCCCAGCCATTGTCGGGAACGATGAAGCCGTACCCCTTCGAGGCATCGAACCATTTGATGACGCCGGTTACCTCGACGAGGTTGGCGCTGGCTTCACCAAGACCCGTGAAGGGGTTGAGCGCCGGATCGCGCCCGGCATTTCCGAGCTCACCCGGGGCAAGGCGCCCGGGGCCAGTACCCCCAGGCGCGGGAACTCCGACCTTCTTGGACTCAAATCCGTCCGACGACCCCATAACCCCGGACCCCACACATCCATCGCAAGCCGTCGCTGTGACGGTGCCGAATCACGCGTCCGATCGAGAACTTCTCACCGCGACGCCACACGAATCTCTTAATCAAAAGATAACACTCCCGGTTGCGGCGCATAGACAAAAAAGAGATTCGCCGGAACCTATGAACAGCTTGCACAGCCGCGAATCAAACTCACGTCAGTTGCCTACGAAAGGACCAAGCGTCTCGCCTATATCGTGACGGATCACGAGGTCGGCGATGTCGTCCTGGTCGGTCGGCTCGCGATTGATGATCACGAGCCGCGCCCCGCAATTCTTGGCCATCATCGGAAAACCTGCCGCCGGCCACACCACCAGCGAGGAACCGATAGCGATGAAGAGGTCGCAAGCTTGCGACAGCTCTGTGGCGCGCTGCATCGCATCCTCCGGCATCGCCTGGCCGAACGACACGGTCGCCGTCTTCACCGGCTCGGCGCATTCCGTGCAGTCGGGCGCGGTGCCGTCTTCGTCGAAGCGCCGTTTCACCCAGTCGAGCCGGTAGGTCGCGCCGCAGCCGATGCAGCGCGCGTAAGTGGTATTGCCGTGGAGTTCGATGACGTGGTCGGCCGCAAAGCCTGAATTTTGATGCAGATTGTCGATGTTCTGGGTGATGACGGCGGGCACCTTGCCGGCGCGGTAGAGCGAGGCCAGCGCGCGGTGCCCGCGGCCGGGCTTGGCCGCGGCAAAGGTCTCCTCCATCGCGAAGCGCCGCCGCCAGGCCTCGTCGCGCGCGTCCTGACTCGCGACAAATTCGTCGAACGGGATCGGGCGGTTACGCGTCCACACCCCGCCCGGCGAACGGAAGTCGGGAATGCCGCATTCGGTCGAGATGCCGGCACCAGTGAAGGGAACGATAGTCTTCGCCGCTGCGATCATGTCGCCAAGTCGCTCAACGCCGCTGCGAAGATCCGATGCAATCATGGCCACGCCACCCCTGTCGACGATGCCATCTATAACACGTCCGGTATCGGATGCGGCCAGCTGCGCCTGGTTGGCTGATTTGGTGGTGGTGATTTGCGGTCCGGCTAGCGGCAAGACGTATGAGCGACAAGTATGTTGCCACTCTTTTCCACCGTGATTGCGAAGCGTGACTGGGAAATTTTTTCCGCCCTTCGCAGATCACAATCCTGCGCTGCATCGTCCCCATTGACGCCCCAATCGAAGTCACCAATGGATGTCGCAAGATTCGACTCGACGCGCTGCTTCGGCGACGCGGGGGGAGTCGGTGGTAAAGGGCCGGTAGTCGTAAAGAAAGGGATGGGCATGACCGAAGAAGAACAGCGCAAAGCACGCGAGCGAGACGAAATCGCCGCACGTGTCGCAGCCTTCCGTGCCACGCAGGAAAAGTTCAAGCGCGAGCGCGAAGAGTACTTCGTGTCCACGCTGGAGAATGCCCGCAAGGTGGATCGGCCATCGCTTTGGCCGTGATCGCCTCATGCGATCGAACAAGCAAAAGCCCGGAGCAACGCTCCGGGCTTTCGTTTTGTGGGCGACTATCCGCTACCAGTGTCGATAGTAATGATGCCGGTAGTAGCGCGGGCCGCCGTAATAAGCGTACGGACCCGGGCCGTAATAGGCAGGCCCGTAGTAGCTCGGGCCGTAATAGTAACCCGGTCCGTAGTAGGGCTGCGATGCCGCGATCGCGCCCGCGGTGATCGCGCCGGCCGCGAGGCCGAACGCAAGGCCCGGTCCGATGCCGCGGCCGCCCGCCTGCGCCGGCGGAGCAAGCGCGGTGGCACTCACCGCGACAACGGTGCCCAGAACCGCCAATGTCTTTCTCATCGCAATCCTCCATCGCTGATTGCCGGGTCAACGTTCGCCAGCCGCGATGGTTCGCCGCGGGAACCGCGACGATTTTCTGAAAAATCATTCCGATGACAGGGAACGAAGGGGTCCGTGCCCGGTTGGCATCACAAGTGCGGGAGCCTCCGTCATCCGGTCGAGGCGACAGCATGAGACCCCGTCAGCACCGCAAATGGTGCTGGCGGGGTTTTCAATTTCATGACGCGGCGGCAGCAGCCGGCGCGTGCTGCCAATGGGGAGGGATTTGGAGAGGTCCGATGCCGATTTCCGCATTGCTGGCGCGCATCCGCAAGCTCATCCCCACCCGGAATGACGATCACTACGAGGAAATCGTCCGCGGTTTCAGCCTCGGCACGTTGCATCCGCCCCAGGGACCGATGAGCGATCGGGAACTCGCCCGCGCCATCGCCGATTTCCTGAAAGACGCGCCCTCGGCGGAATCGGTCGGCAATTTCGGCCGGCGGCTCGACCCCTCGTCCCGTCTTTGAGAAGGCGCACCTAAGCGGGAACCAGAATGCAACTTCTGCGTTAGTTCCCTTCTTCCCGGAAGTAGGGGCGTGCCATGCCCGTCTGGCTGGAAATGTTGCTCAATGTCGGCGGCCTCGCCGGCTTCCTGGCGCTCGCCGCGCGCAGCAGCGCGCGCGACCGGTCGACCGACGATCGCGTGAGCAGCAACAAACCCTAAAGCATGATCCGGAACAGTGCGCAGCGGTTTTCCCTCGCGACAAATGCGGAACGCGTTTGCGCGGAGATCATGCTCAAACAAGGAGCTAAAGCGCGATGACAATTTTCAACCTCAAACCAACGCGTTTTAGTGCGCGCGCGGCGCCTGTCCTGCGGTACGGACGAGCTTGTCGGCCTTCACCAGGACGCGCGTCTCCTCCACCTGCGGCCGCAGCGAGAAACTGATTAGAACGAAAGCCAGGCAGAACAGCATGCCGACGAGCGCGACGCGCTGGTAGGTCCGTCGATCGGCCTGATAAAATGATGGTGCTGAAAACGGTGTCATGATTGTTGTTATTTGTGTTGGCCCTGTACGCCACGCACACCTATCGCAACCCGCCGCAACTGCAACGCGATCCGGCTTTTAACCTAACCGAGTAGGATTACCCGGGTTCGCGAAAGTATTGGTTAGGCTTTGCCACGCCCCCCGCGAACGCGAACTCCTCGAGAATCGGGCAAAGGTCGCTGTACCTCAGGCACCGGCACCAGCGGCCCGCTTGGCCGTTGCGCGAGACCAATGCGCCTGCTGCCGTCGAGGTCGAATAATGTTCTGCGTCTGACTCCATTTCGTTCTCAAAGAACGAATCGGAATCTTGGAAATCAGCACGAAGCGAATCTTAACAAATCACGCATCCGCTCCGATCTGAACGCGCTTTCATTCGACGTGCAGCGTGCGGGGCTCACGCCGCCCGTTTCGACGTACCTCGCTCGCCAAACATCTCGAGAATCTGAATGCGTATCTCTTCAGCGGCCGGTCCTTCGACCTTCCGCAGACGATTCCAAAGCCGGATCAGTTCGCGCTGTTTCTCGACGTCCATGAGCCATCCTCCCTGGGATTGCCCATTAGAACAAACGAAGAACGAAAATGCAAGTGTTGTGAGAATGAATACCCGTCTGTATGTGCAAACGAAGCAGGATTTGGGAATGGCCTATTTCATTTATGCCCGCGACGGCGCGGGGCTGGTAGTCCTCAGAAGGGAAACGCGGGAGGCGGCCGAGAAGAAGGCCGCTGAGCTGCGTGAAGCCGGCTGGTTCGAAGTTTCGATCGTCGAGCAGAAGCCCAAATAAGTCCCGCTCCCCGCGGAACGATATCGGCCGACCCACGTTGAAGTAGAAATAGCGACATGAGTGGTGCCGACCCCCCAGCCCCGGTCGGCTTTGAAGAACCCCGCGCCCTGCTGCGTGGGGTTTTTCTTTGTCACGATATCTGCCGATCCGCTAAAGGCCAATCCAGGCAAATGGCACGCGGCCTACTCTTCGCTGGACGCGCCTGACAGCGCAGCAGCCACGATTTCAATAGAACGGCGATCACTCATTGCGCCCCTCCATTTTGGTTTTCATTTTTGCAACGATGATAAATCTGGCCTCCAACCTCGATGGTGTCCGTCGATAGAGACTTGAGCGTAAGCGTGTCCTTCGTGCGCCCGTCATCTGCGAAGCTGAACCCGGAAGCCCTCAGCGACCCATCCTTTAGTTTGGCCAGGCGCTTGACGTCGAAGCCGTGTTCGTAAAACAAGACGGCTTGCGGCTCGATCGTCATCCCCAGCTCGCTCGCCTGTGCACGACAGGCAGAGGGGTCAGATGCCCACGCTCCCAACATCTCTTTCGGAAGTGAGGCCGCTTCGACTGAGCGAACAGAGACAATCAAAAAGACGAAAGCGAATAATCTCATCATAGCCGAACTATAGCCCAAATCTCCGCTTCGGACTTCCGAAGATACTCAGGCAATTTTGGGGATGTCTCATGAATTCTGCCGTGCAGCTCGCCTGACTCTTTTCGCGCGCAAACCCCTGCCCCCTGATGAAATTTGCTGCTATTTCTTGCCCCTGGACCACCTCAACCAAAACCATCCCACAAAACAACAGGGAGCCCCGACCATGCGTTACCTCCACACCATGCTGCGCGTGCGCAACCTCGATGTCGCGCTGAAATTCTATCAGGATGCGCTGGGGCTGAAGGAGGTGCGGCGGATCGAGAACGACAAGGGCCGCTTCACACTGGTCTTCCTGTGCTCCGCGGACGACCTCGACGCCCTGAAGAACCAGCCGAAGACACGCGGCGCGCCGCTGGTCGAGCTCACCTACAATTGGGACGAGGAGAAGTACGGCGAGGACCGCTTCTTCGGCCATCTCGCCTACGAGGTCGACGACATCTACGCGACCTGCGAGAAGTTGATGAAGGCCGGCGTCACCATCAACCGTCCGCCGCGCGACGGCAACATGGCGTTCGTCCGCTCGCCCGACCTGCACTCGATCGAGCTGTTGCAGAAGGGCGATCCGAAGCCGCCGCAGGAACCGTGGCTCTCGATGCCCAACACCGGCCACTGGTAGGGCTTGTGCGCGAGGCAGTCGAGCGGAACAGCTATTCGCTGTTCCGCATCGCGCTCTCGCTCGGCGACACACCGAAACCCTGATCCACGCGGCCCAGCGCTCAGGAACAAGCCACTTTCACCAGCGTTCACCCCTCGCAAGCAATTGGAGGAGGAAACGATGGGACGCGGAATTCTGCTGTGGTTGCTCGGCGTACCTATCCCGGTGATCATTTTGCTGTGGCTGTTCCTGGGCCACTGATCAAACCGCAAGGTTTTACCGACATAAAAAAGCTCCGCCGGCGGCGGAGCTTTCTGCATGAGGGGCATCAGCGCAATCGCGTCGCACTTCGCACCGATTTCCGCTATCACCGCCGAAACATGACGGCGGGAGGGATCACGTGCCGGACGACGAGCAGCCGCAACTGACGATCTGGGGACGCGCCAATTCGGTCAACGTGCAGAAGGTGCTGTGGTGCCTCACCGAGCTCGACCTGCCCTTCACGCGCATCGACGCCGGCATGCAGTATGGCCGCACGCGCGAGGCGGACTACCTCGCGATGAATCCGAACGCGCGGATCCCGACGCTGGTCGAGGGCGATTTCGTGCTGTGGGAATCCAATTCCATCATGCGCTATCTCTGCCTCGCCCATGGCCGCGGCACGCCGATCTATCCGTCCGCGCCGAAGCAACGCGCCGCCGTCGACCGCTGGCTCGACTGGACGCTGTCGACGCTGCAGCCGGTCGATCGCCCCGTGTTCTGGGGATTGGTGCGCACGCCGCCCGAGCAGCGCGACATGGTGCAGCTCCAAAAGGATACCGACACGGCAGCCGAGATCTGGCAAGTGCTCGATCGCCAGCTTGCAACCCACCGTTATGTCGAAGGCGACGACTTCACCATCGCCGACATCGCGCTGGGCGCCTATGCGCGCCGTTGGCTCGGCGTTGAAGGCATCGTCCGCCCCACCTTGTCCCATCTCGACCGCTGGTTCGCGCAGTTCGCCGGCCGCCCGGGATTTGCGACCTACGTCGCGCCGCCGATGTCCTAGAGCATGATCCGGAAAAGTGTGCAGCGGTTTTCCCTCGCGACAAACGCGGAATGTGTTTGCGCGGAGATCATGCTCAAACAAAAGAGCTTAGGCGCGGTGACGATTCAACCTGAAGCGATCGCGCCTTAGCGGCTCAGTGCCAACCACGCTCGGCCAGCACGATCCAGGCGACCAGCGCGAGCGTGACAGCGGCAGCGATAAGTCGCCTCGTCCAGCTCATGCCGCGGCCGACCCACCATAGCAATGCACAATAGGTGAGGAAGGGAATGACGATGTCGGGCTGGAGCAGGTTGCTCGGCATTCGAGGCTAGCGCCGGATGGAGGTGCCGACCCCGACGTCGATGGAGCCGCCGACCTTCACGCAGCTCCCGGTGCTCTCGACCCTGACGAAGCCCGGACCATAGGCGCTGCAAGGATTGCTGCCGCTCGTGCCTTTGAGCGGCAAGATCTTGGTCGTCGACGGCGAGGCGACGGGCGCCGTCCGCGGCAATGTTTCGGCGTGAGCCGACGCGATGGCGAATAATCCGATGAGGATGACGAGAGGTGCGCGCATCCGGCCTTGTAGCGTGCCTGCCCGCCGGTTTCCATCCGGCGCGGCCTGCGCGGATGTCAGATGAATTTGATCCCGGCCGACTTGCCGCGCCGCCACACCACCTGGCAGCGCTGGCCGGTGCGCGCATCGCGCGAAAATGCCATCCTGATCACGCCGGGCAACTGGCTCGCATCCTCGTCAAGCGTGATGCGCGCGCCGGACTTGGAGATGTCCTGCACCAGGCAGTGCCGCGCGGCAAAGCCACCCTCGAGCGTAATCCAGGCATGCTGGGACAGGAGCTTGCGCGCGTCCCGCTTCTTGGTCAGAGCCATCGGTTGAAAAATCTCCTGCTCCAGCGCTACCGCAGGGAACCCTAACAAACCGTTGAATTTGCCTCCGAACTTTCCCGGGGACGGGGCTGCCCACAGCCGCAAAACTCCGTTCCCGAACGGCTTGCCCCCTCGCCCAAAGGCCACTATACGTTCGGCCGCTGCTGGCCCCCGGGCACGACTCGATTGGGCCACGGCACGGCGCAGTTTAGCTCCCTTCGTCTATCGGTTAGGACGCCACCCTTTCACGGTGGAGAGAGCGGTTCGATTCCGCTAGGGAGCGCCAAAATTCCCAAGACATCTTTGATTTGGTTTCGCTTTTCGGCGATCTGGCAACCTTGGGTCCGACGGGACTATCGTCCCGGCAGATTTACCCGGGATGCCGCGTTTTGGGCCAATGGACGCTCAAGACGCGCGGTTGAGGAAGATCGGCAGCCCCCGCTTGTTGGAATAGAGAGGACGGTAGCGCTCCGTGTTGTATGTGCTGGCGACGTCCAATACGCGCGGCCCGAGCCTGGCGTCGGGGATGGGCACCAGGTCGTAACGTCCCTCGACCAGCGCCGACATGAGGCCGGTCTTGCCTTCCAGAATCGCATCGTAGGCCATGTTACCGAAAGTCAGGGCGACGAGCTTGTCGATGAAGTCAGGATCGCCCGATCGCAGATCGTAGGTGAGATCAGAGACGATAGTCTCCTCGCCGGCGCGCTGCTTGATCTCTTCGGCAAGCGCTTCGGCAACGCTCGTCCTTTTGCGGTGACCGTAGGCGTCAGGCTCGCCGTATTCCTGCATCTTGTAGCCCTCCCACTCGGCGCCTTCGCTGAGCACGATCAGCGCGTAGTTGCTTGGGTTGGCGCGCTTTTCCTCACGCAGCAACTCGATCAGCTTATCAAGATTGACTTTGTACTCCGGTATCACGCATCGGATCGAGGTTGCGTATGCAGTATAGAGTGCCGTAAATCCGGCATCGCGGCCAAAGATGCGGAAAATTCCAACTCGCTCGTGTGAGCCGACAGTGGTGCGCTGCCGCTGGATGGCGTCGCTGGCGCGGGTGATCGCGGTCGAGAAGCCGATGCAGTACTCGGTGTTGCGGACATCGTTGTCCATCGTCTTCGGGATGGCGATGATCTTGACGCCGAGTCCACTGAGCTTGTCCGCATAGCTGAGCGTGTCGTCGCCGCCGATGGCGATCAGGTGATCGATGCCGAGGCCGGAGAGGTTCGCCAGTACCTGGCCGGTGAGGTCCCAGGTCTTGGTTGAGATACCGCCCTTGGCACTCTCCGAGACTGGCAGGTCTTGGCCGACGAGATGATCGGGCAGCTTTTTCATTTTTGAAGGATTGGTGCGGCTCGAGTGCAGCACGGTCCCGCCGCGCCGGTCGATGATGCGCGTATTTTCGCGATTGAGTGGGATGAGGTAGTGGGATTTGCTGGCGGGGTCGTCGAGGTTCAGATGCGTGAGGGCCTCCCAACCGCGGCGGAGCCCGACGACTTCGATGTCGTCCTCGCTGCCGCGATAAGTCACGGTCTTGATGATTGCATTGAGGCCGGGGACGTCGCCGCCGCCGGTGAGAATGCCGATGCGTTTTCTCGCCACGCCCACCTCCTGGTACTCGCATGTCGCAATAGCGCCCGTGACGCACGCTCTCTATTCGGCCGCTTCAGGCTTGCGCTCCTCTCGCAACCGAAAGCGCTTCAGCAGAGCGGACACGGTGTCGCGGAAACCGCCATACTCCAGTTCGGAATAGGGCAGCATCGCGGCGCCCGACCAGCCTTGGCTGCGCATCTCGATCGCCTTGCGTTGTGCGCACCGGCGCACCTCGTCCCACGCCAGGTTGTCGAAAAAATCGGTATAGGACTCGGCAAAGCGGCCGTCCTTGTCAATCGAAAAGCCGGCGCAGGAAACGATCGGCAGGCAGTACATGCCCGTCACCGGTGTATTGAGCGGCACCGGCATCAGCGGCATCACGTGCGAGCCGCGTGCATCGCCACCGACGAAGTGCGCCTTGGCAAAGGGCGAGACGATTTCCTCGGGCGCGGGGAAAATTCCCTGGTTCCTGATGATCGCGACCGGATCATCCTTGCCGGTGTACTTGCCTGCGATCGCGTGAAGACGCTGCGCCGACACGGCGGCGGCAACCTCGCCATGTGTTTGCGAAACGATGCGATCAATGCCAAAGCGCTCGTTGTCGCGGAGCAGCGCGGCGATGTGGTAGTTGTCCGCCGGCGCGTCGAGTTCGATCACGCTGTCGCCGGCCGTGTTGTCCATGTCAATGATATGGAAACGGAATCCCTTGATCATCGGGGGCAGCATCAGCCCGGCGCAATACATGGGATCGGCGAAAGCAAGGTAGAGCGGCAGGTTGTAAGCGCCGGGGCCGCATTTGTCGGCGGCGAACACCATGAAGGACTCCGCTGGTCTCGGAGCCGAGAGGTTGTGGTCGAAGCTTAGTTCGGCGACGCCCGGACCGGCACCGCGAATGTTTCCGGAGGGTGCGTCTGCGAGCAGATCCTGGCCGGCACCGTAGAGACCGGACGTCTTCGCAACCGAAGTCGCCGCGAGAAACGTCTTCCAGGCGAATTGATGGACCTCGGGGCTGCCTTCGCCCCTTGTGTGCGTCATGATGATCGCGATGTCGTCGCCGGTGTGGCAGATGAAGCCGTCGATCAAAAGACCAGTGGCGATCGCCTTCCCGACTTCGATGTCGACAGCCGCCATCATGCGTGAAGACGGTTTTGTATGCCCTCCAACGGAGCCAACGTCAGCCTTGATGACCGAAAGAGTGAGTTTCATGAGCGTTTCTCCCCGCGCAAGCACAGCGCCTCGGCCTCGACGCTCGCTGCGCCAGGGCGACGGCGCTGCTCATACGCGGCAAGAACCTCTGATGTTGCGATAGGTTCCAGCCTTGGGTTGATAGCTCTCCGCAACTGAGTGAGCGACCCCTGCCCCTTTGCTGCAGCCATAATGCGCAAAGTTGCCTTTAGAAGAGTGGCAAACCCGTTGAGTTCATTGGCATATCGCCCTTCGCTAGGGGGGCGCCACAACTCTCCAGGACATGGTCGATCCGGCTTCCGCTTTCGTCCGTATTCGGGGCGGAGGCGCTGATGCACGTCCATAGCCACGCCATGAACCTGCCGGCCTCGTCGCCGCGACCAATGATGCGCGCGGTCGCGGTGGCCGCCTGGAGGGACATATGGAGCAAGGCGGGTTCAATACGGAAGGCAGGGCCGACACGCCCGCACCCGCACCGACCCCGCCCACCTGGCTGCGTCAGGCCACGCAAATTGCACCGGACCGGCGCCGCTGGATGCTGGAGCACATGGCGCGGCACAAATTCGTCGCCGTACGACCGGCCCGTGGCACCGCCGAGTCATCGGATCCGCCGCGCGCCATCGTGTTCCTCGCGAAATTCATCCTCTACATGGTGTTCTTCGGCTTCATCGGAGCATTGGCCTCGTCGTTGTTTCCGATCTGCCTTGGCCTGCTCCTGTTCTTCACGGCGGATGACTTTATCGAATGGGTGCTTGAGACGACGGGCATCCGCCTCGTTCCCCACGCGCCCGGCCCGGATTTCATCAGGTTCTTCGTGTTTACCTTCGGATGGGGCCTTCTGCTCGGATCCTGGCGCGACTCCGCGCCTGCCTGGCTATTGCCGTGGCTACCGCCGAGCGCGCCCTGGCCGTTCGTCGCGCGCGCGGCTCTGCTGATCGCGGCAGCAGCAGCCGTTGCAGCTGCGATCGCTGGGTTTGTGGCTCCGCGCTCACGAGATGGATCCGCGGATGATGGCCTGGGGCGGATAACGGCAAAATTCCTGATTGGCCTTGGCGTGTTGGCATTGCTTGCGGGCCTCGATTATTCCACGTCGATGGTCTCGGCCTGGCTCGAAGGTCACTAGATCGCCCACCGGCAGGCCGACGCGCCCTGCAAGCCCTCCTGCCGCGGGATGTCGCGGCGAGCGGGCTTTAACGATACTTGCCGCTTTCGGGGGCGCCGGTCTGCTCACTCGGCTATTGCTCGCGGGATGAACCGAAAGATCGCGCTCATGGCGGCCGGCGCGTGCCTTGGCCTGATCATCTACGCCACGCTGTCTCCGATGGCGGGACGACCGGTGTTCATCAGCCACCACGAACCATTGCTGGTCGCCGCCATCGAGCGTCTCTGCGCCTATGGCCTCCTCGGCGTCCTCGTCGCGATAGTCCTTCCGGATCGCCTTCGCCTGGCCTGCGTGCTCATGGTGGGCGCCGCCTTCCTCCTGGAGTTTCTCCAGGCCTTGCAGCCCGACCGCGATCCATACCTGCCGCATGCCCTGCAAAAGGCCATCGGCGGCCTTGCCGGCATCCTGCTGGCTCAGATGATCGTCGCGTTCAGGCGGAAACGATCGCAAGCCGCTGACAGCAGCTCCTAGCCTCCCGCGACCCAGCAAATCATGCAGCGCGGCGGACCAACATTTGTTGGCGCCCTCCGGCTCGTGACGTGCTAGGCAGGTCTCGGCGTCGAAATCGGGAAAATTTGGCAATCCGGCGCCGAGAGATGTGGATCTCTCGCCCAAGAAGAACCGGGGCGCTCAATGAAAGACATGAAGGCTCAACTCGAGAAGTTGCGCGCGGACGCCGCCGAATGCGCATTGATCCGTGATCTGGCGACCGACACCAGGAAACGCGAACTGTTCGCCAAACTTGCCGCACATCTGGAAGTCCTGGCGTCCGAGGTGGAGCGTGCCCTCGGCGCGGAGCGGAATACCACCTGATCGGCCTTGTTCGAAAATAGGAACAAATGGCAACGCAAGTCGGTTTCTCTGCTGCCGGCTCCCGCCGATGCCGGCCGGAACGGCCCCGGCCCCAACCTGCGACATCCCCAGCCGAGCCGGGGCCGTCTCCTGTCAGACGACACGCCACGAATTGCGCTACGGGCGAGGGACGACCCTCTATTGCTGCGAGCTGGCCTGACCAGCTTCCTCCCCGCCCGCGGAGAGAGCGTCCAGTCCGGCCTCGATGATCGCGATGTCCTGATCGACCTGCGCGATCGACGACCGGCAATCGAGGCCCTTCATCGCCTTGAGATCCACGGCAAGACGCCGGCGGTGCATTCTGAGGTTCTCGAGCGACTGACGATCCTTCAGACGCGTGAATCCTTCCACGATCAATTCCATTGCACTGGACACAACAGCACCTCTGACAATAACTCGAAACGCAATGGCCCCAGCGTAGGACGATGTTCGCGCCCGTCAACCATCTCCGACCGCTTACCTTAACGCTGCACGTCGCAAGCCCCGCTATTTCGCGACACGGCGTGTGCACTTGTGAACATACGGGAGAACAAAGACCGTCTAAGAGACGGATGCCGGGACAGCGAGGCGTTTCATTCCTTAGTCAATTTTGAACCCGGATGGCCGCTGGTATCGAAGCCAGCGGCCCTTTTCGTGCAGACAGCGCGTGCGCACGAAGTGGAGCTCGCGCTTAGGAACGATCGATCGCAGCCCCCATCGTCAGAGGTCAGGCGCCGCGGCGAAGCGGTGCACTTTCACGGAGGGAAGGACGGGCTTGGAGATCGTCTTTTTCATCGGTGCTTTCGTTCTGCTCACCGCGCTCATCTATGGCGTTCTCAGCCATCGCTATCGCAACCGCGTCGCCGATCGCATCGGCGAGGAAGTAACGCGCGAGAGATATCGCCGCAACGAAACCTGACTGTTACGGATCGGCGCCTCGGCTTTTGGCCGAACAGGAACGCCTCGTACCTGCGCTCTTCAGCCAGCGACGGGATAAAAACGCCGCCTGCATCATCGCAGGCGACGCTGTTTCGATTGGTATGCTTGCCGACAGGCGTTGCGCGCCGTAGCTCAGGAAATCTCCCGGGGAAGCCTCCCGTCGGGGCGCGGATCACAGACCTCGTCCAACCGCTCGACGTGATAGCCCGCCGGCAGCAGCCGACCGCCCTCCTCGTCCGCGACCGGAACGTCCGTGACCAAGCCCTCGATCAGAGCGGCCTCCCAAACTTCCTTTTCGGTCGCGAACGGACTCCCGATCTGCCGCTGACCTTCGAACAGGGCGTACATTCAAGCTTCTCCCTTACGCTAGCGCTTGGCGGGCGGGCCGCTCTTGTTGCCGGGCAGCCCCTTCACGTTTGAAGAATCCTGCTGTTCGACCGACGGATTCTTCGAGCTCGAGCCGACCGTTCCCCGTTGCGCGGGAGGTCCATTCTTGTTGCCGGGGGCACCGGCAATTCCCGTTCCCGAGTTCGGTGCACTCGGGGCCGTCGCCGCGCCCGTCGTCGTGGTGGAGTTGGTTTGACCGGGGATATGAGTTGCGGAGCCCTGCTTCTCCTGTTCGCTCACGAAGCCGGACGCTCCGGAGTTGTGCGTCTTCACGCCCTTGTCCGCTTCATGCTGAAGGGTTTCATTCGAGCTTTGCTGCGCCGATGCCGGCACAATCAATGTGGCGAGTGCAATGGGTACAGTCAGGATCAACATTCGCATCGATTTCCTTCTGAGGTTGATCCCCACCAACGCCCAACGATGCCGACATTTCCTCGCGATAGTATTCTTTGTTTCGCATGCCGCGGGACACGGAAACGCTGTTCCCGCTCTCGAACCCGCGATGCGCCACTGAAATCAGCAGCGCCTTTATCTAACTAGGCGCTTTGTCGGCAACGTATCCGCCGCGATATCGACGGTGGGCCGGTCGCGCGCGCCGCGGCAGCCTTGGCAGCTTCTCGATTTTCGCCAACTGCCCTGACGCCGAAATGATCGCCATCTCCTGGAAGCCGCATCCGCCGCAAACGAAGGTGACCTCGTTCGGGGTCGCCCATGCGGATTTCCGAATCTTGGCCGCCATCGGCCAGGCGCCGCATTCAGGGCATGAAATCAGGAAACGACCAGGGTCAAGCATACCCATCGAGATCTCTCCACGATCTGCCCATGTGTCGAAATGCTCAAACCGTGCAGATAGTTCCGGGACAGGCCGTTGCGACTCGTGGTTCGCTTCCGCCGTAGCGAAAGCCGGCATCGCGACGCGCACCGCACAAAGTCGTGAGGGTTCCAAATTCCGATATCGTACGGCCGCCGCGTTAACTCGAAATTCACAACCGATCATGTGCGACGGTATCAATTGCTTTAGACATTATCGGCTAGAGACGCGCACGGAAACGATCCGACACACGATTGGCCCTCATGTCCGTCAACGACTTCCTCCGGCAGCGTGCACTGGAATTGACCGTTGGCGGCAGCTACTCGCTGCATCGCTGGTACGACTGCGAGGGCCGTTTGCGCACATTCGCCTGCCGCACCAAACGCGTCTCTCCGTTCCGCATGATCGTCGATGTCCCCGTGGTCGGAAAGGTCGGCGAGCGCGTGACCTCCTACTTCCAGGACTTTGGCGAGTTCGAATGCACGATCAGCGAGACGCTGAAATCGGGCTTCCTGATGGAGCTCGAGATGACACGTGCGCGGCGCGCCTGGATGTCGGAGAAGCTCACCTGGCTCGAGAAGAAACAGAAGGACGCCAGCATCGAGGAATTGAGGCACGACGCGCGGTTCGTGCCGAAGGTCGCACACACGCTGCTGACCCTGGCCGACGGCGACACGCATCCCTGCCTCATCATCGACATGTCGACCGCGGGTGTGGCCGTGTCGGCGGAATACGATCCGGAGATCGGCACCCCGCTCGCCGTCGGCGCCTGCGTCGGCCGCGTGATCCGGAAATTCGCCCACGGCTTTGCGGTCAAGTTTGCCGAGAAGCAGAATCGTGACATCCTCGAACGCTTGATCGTTCGCTCTAGCCCTTTGCTACAGACCGCGTGACGGCTAAAACCGCTTTCCTTGTCTCCAGATTTCCAGAGCCCCCAATAGTGAACCGCGCTATTTCTGCAGCCGTCGCCGCGCTATTACTCGCGACAGCCAACACGGCCCAGGCCGACGCCATGTTTCGCACGGCTCCGTCCGGCAAGACGACCCGAATGATCACCTACAAAGCCTGGAAGCGCAGCGACTGCAGCGCAGATATCGGCGTGGTCAAGGTCGTGAGCAAACCAGCGCATGGCACTCTAACGCCGCGCCCCGGTGTCGCTGCCACGATCGGGAAAAACCGGGTCGGTCGCGATAATTCATGCATGGGACGTCCGATCACAGGGTTTCAGGTCGACTACAGGTCAAACCCGGGCTATCGCGGAACCGACACCTTTGTCATTGAAACCACGTTTGGAAAGCGATCGATGGTCGTGGATACCTTCACGGTGACCGTCGAGTAGAGCCCGCTGCGCACACTGCTCTGCGCGACAATCTCGCAGCCGCCCCCTTAACTTTGCCCGAACTGGCCTCTTGGAACGCCCCCGACGGGCGCTATAAGGTGCATCGTCGTGCCTCCGCAATCGCTGCGGGATCGGGAGTTTGGAATGTCCGTCGCAGATGCCGAGTTCGCTCCCGACGGGTCGCCGTCGATCCGGCCGCAACTTCCACCCGGGGTGATTGTCGGCGGACCAGCCGTACAGGCAAAACTCCGCGAGACGTATCTGCTGCTCGGCATCCTCTATGCCGGGACGGTCGCCGCCCTGATCTGGGCCGTCGTGCAGGGCATCGGCTGGATCGAGCTCTCCGTGTTCGCCGGCATGTTCGCGCTGACCACCTTCGGGATCGGCGCCGGCATGCACCGGCTACTGGTGCACCGGAGTTTTCGCTGCGGGCCCGTGATGCGCGTGTTCTTCTGCGCGATCGCACAGATGGCCGTGCAGGGCTCGATCCTGAAATGGGTCGGCAATCACCGGCGCCATCACCTCTATGCCGATGACGCCGGCGATCCCCACAGCCCGCATTATGACGGTTTTGGCGCCCCCTATGTCAGCGCGCTCAAGGGCATGCTGCATGCGCACGGCGGCTGGGCGTTCGACCAGGCCACCACCGACAACGAACATTATGCCAAGGACATCCTCGCCGATCCCATCGCGATGTTCTTCGTCCGCACGCGCTGGTTCTGGTACGGCATGTCCGGCGTGTTCATTCCCGGCGCGATCGGCTATGCGCTCGGCGGCGTGCACGCCATGATCGGCTGTGTGCTGTTTTCAGGCCTGTTCCGCTGCTACGCGCTGATCCTCGTCTCCTCGCTCACCGGATCGGTCTGCCACAGCTACGGTTACCGCCGCTATGAGGTCGAGGACGCCTCGACCAACGAGCTCGTCACCACGATCATCACGTTCGGCGAGGGCCTGCACAACAATCATCACCGCTTCCCCCGCGACGCCTACATCTCGCATGCCTGGTACGAGTTCGATCTCAACGGCCTGATCATCCTCGGCATGGAGAAGCTCGGGCTCGTGCACGACGTCTTCCATGCCTCGAGCCGCCATTTGGCCGACGCTGCCCCCGAGCCACAGACGACCCCCACGGCAGGCTAGCGACGCCATCGAGACGGCCTGGACCGCCATCTCTTGGCCCAAATTGCGGAGCCAGATTTAGTCGACCGTGCCTTCTGCGCGGGCCTCGCTGTCATTGTTCGCGTGCGATCGGAGACTGGGGATGGCTGTCAACAAGATCACCTGGGACAGGGTTGGTCGGGTCACCGAGCCCGGCCGCTACATGTACACGTTCGGCTGGCTGACGATCACCGACGGCGACCTCGAGATCTGGAAGCAATATCCAAGCGCCGCCTTCACGCTGCTCGGGCATACCGCGACGGGCGATGTGATCGGCGATGAATTCCATCTCGGCGCCTTCGATATTTCGCCCGACGCTCAATTGCATTCCTTCACCGCATACAGCGATGCGGATGCGATCGATCTGCATTAACCCGCGATAAATAGCCCTCCTCCTAGCGTCGCCCCCGACTGAGCATCCCCGAGGTGCAACGCGGCGCCACCGCGACGGGATCGGCCTCGTCCCAACTTCTCGCAGCGGCGCAGTCGCTCTCCACCGATTCGAGCCGGCTTCAGCAGGAGGTCGGACACGTCCTCGATAGCGTGCGCGCCGCATAAGGAGCGGCTGCGCAGCGACGGCGCGCACCAGTGGCACTGCGGGTTAGTTCGATCCCCGGTGGCCTGGCCGGCACAATGAAAAACGCTCCGTGAGGAGCGATTCCCGATGGCGAACACCGGCCTGCCCACCCGCGACCTCGTTTTCGGTTATGGACTTGCGGCGGGAATACGTGCATCGTGAAACGAAGAAACCTTCATATTCCCTTGATTTAGCTTGCTAATCGCGACCTGCCGCACGCGGCCGCGATTGTTGCCGTGAACTTCGAACAGGATCGTTCATGCGATTGATTGCACTCATGCTTTTCGTTGCAGCCTCGAGTAGCGCCGCCTCTGCCCAGACCCAGGACTGCCGCGCGATCACCGACCCCACCGCCCAGCTCGCCTGCTACAACAATGAGGCGCCGCCGGCACAGGCTGCGAAGCGTCAGAGGCCGGCACCAGCGCCGCAGAAGCCGAAGGTCGATTCCGAGAAATACTCCGAGAAGTCCTTGGAGTCGCTCGATACCGAGGATGCCGTGATGCGGGCGCGCATCAACGGCATCTGCCGCGGCTGCTGATGCCAAGGCCGTGACACGACAGATCGTCGCATCGAGGCGAGTGGATAAGCCGACCAAGGGAACCTATTCTCTGCCGTGATGCACCTCCTCGAAGCCCTCCCCACCGTCATCGGAACCGCAGCCATCGCGCCGGCGCTGCTGTTGCTTTGGCTCGTGATCGCGGCCGAGGAACGTCCCGGACCGCCTGCCCAGGTCTGGACTGCCTTTCTGCTCGGCGCAGCCAGCATCTCCGTGCTGGGTCTCGCCCGCGCACCCTTCGCCAAGATGGTCGCAGCACCCGACAATCCCTGGACCGCGCTTGCCATGCATTCGGTCTTCGGCGTCGCGCTGCCGGAGGAAGCGGTGAAGGTGCTCGCCATCGTGCTGATCTCCTCGACCAAGCGGCGGACCTTCGCCAATCCCATGGATACCGTGGTCTATGGCGCCGCCGTCGGTCTCGGCTTCGCGGCCTATGAGAACCTCGCCTACCTCGTACAGCATGCCGACATGTGGCGCTCGCTCGCCGCCTTGCGCAGCGTGCTGACCGTGCCCTTCCATGGTGCGCTCGGCATCATCGCCGGCGCCTACCTCACGATCGCCCGCGCCGGCACGGCGCTGGGGGCCAACCGTCACAATCGCGATTGGGCGCGCCTGTCCAGCCGGCTGCTGATCCTGGCAGGCCCGGTCTCGCTGCATTCGGCCTTCGATTTTCCATTGCTCACACTGCAGCGGATGCCGGATCTCGATCCCACGGTGCGGATGTGGCTCGGCGCGACGAGCCTGCTGATCGGCTTCAGCTCGATCGGTTTTGCCATCCGCCTGGTGCGGCGCGTCGCGCGCCATCACGCGCCGCGCACCGACGTCGCGCGCGAGCGGCTGAGCCAGCTCCGCCGCATGTGGGCGCTGCTGCTCGCCGGCGGCGGCGTCGGCTTCGTCGGACTCGCTTTCGTGCTGACTTCGATCCATCACTGGATCGTCAATCCCGAGCGCAACGTCACGCTGGTGCTGATCCCGATCGGCCTCACCTCGATCCTGCTCGGCATCGCCCTCTTGGTTGTCACAACGGCGATCTATGTTCTCGGCCGCAACCGCATCCGCACGACGGCGGAAGGTTTTTCATCGGCACCAGGCGGCTAGCGACAGCAGCTCGCGCCCACTACATTGACGGTGCGTGTTGGTACCGCTGTCAGGAGACCTCCATGACGTCACCCGAGAATTTCTCTCCTCTGCAATCCGCCATGAACCGTGCGGTGAAGCAGAATTGGAAGGCCTTTCTGGTCGAAGGTATCCTGCTCGCTATTCTCGGTATCGCTGCGCTGATTGTGCCGCCGCTCGCGAGCCTCGCCGTCACGATCTTCCTCGGCTGGATGTTTTTGATCAGCGGCATTGGCGGCCTGATCGTCACCTATTGGGCGCGCAGCATGCCCGGCTTCTGGTGGTCGCTGATCTCTGCGGCACTCGCCGTGTTCGCCGGCATGATCCTGCTGGCACGCCCCGCGCAGGCCGTGCTGACGCTGACGATCGTGCTCGGCGCCTATTTCCTCGCAGAAGGCGTTGCCACGATCATGTACGCGCTGTCGCATCGCCGCGAACTGACCAGCCGCGCGTCCTGGCTGGTGATCTCAGGCATCGTCGACATCGTGATCTCGTTCCTCGTCATCACGGGGCTGCCGAGCTCGGCCGAATGGGCGATCGGTGTCCTCGTCGGTATCAACCTCCTGTTCGGCGGCTCCACGCTGATCGGGATTGCGATGGCGGCGCGAAATAGCAACACTTGAACCCTCGCGTTGTCACCCTCACCGATTTGGGGGTGACAAGGCCAAAACCCTGCGCTATAGAGCCCGCCAATGATCAACCTCGTCACCAGCTATTTTTGGTACTTTAGCTACGACAGCTCGCTGGCGGCAGGAGGATCGCGCTCAATCTGAAAAATTGCAGCAAACAGTCCGAAACAGCCGCCAGACCTGGCGGCTTTTTTATTGGCCGGCAGGTTCTCAAAAGACAGGAGC
Organism: Bradyrhizobium arachidis; assembly: GCF_024758505.1. Lineage (NCBI taxonomy): Bacteria > Pseudomonadati > Pseudomonadota > Alphaproteobacteria > Hyphomicrobiales > Nitrobacteraceae > Bradyrhizobium > Bradyrhizobium arachidis. The sequence continues at coordinate 5,050,874 of NZ_CP077970.1, forward strand.
CCGCCGTGCTGAGCACGACCGACGATCTTCGCATCCGCGAACTGAAAGAGCTTGTTACGCCTGAAGAGGTGATGCGGGAAATCCCGCGTACCCTCACCGCCACGCGCGTGGTGATGGCGGCACGCAACGCCATCCACGCCATCCTCAACGGCCAGGACGACCGGCTGCTGGTCGTGGTCGGCCCCTGCTCGGTGCATGATCCCAAGGCCGCCATCGATTACGCCGAGCGGCTCGCAAGCCTGCGCGAGGATCTCGCCGACGAGCTCGAGATCGTGATGCGGGTCTATTTCGAGAAGCCGCGCACGACCGTCGGCTGGAAGGGCCTCATCAACGACCCCGATCTCGATGGTAGCTTCGACATCAACAAGGGCCTGCGGCTCGCGCGCAACGTGCTGTCAGCCGTCAACAATCTCGGCCTGCCAGCCGGCACCGAGTTCCTGGATATGACGACGCCGCAATATATCGCCGACCTCGTCTCTTGGGCCGCGATCGGCGCGCGCACCACCGAGAGCCAGATCCATCGCGAACTGGCGTCGGGGTTATCCTGCCCGGTCGGCTTCAAGAACGGCACCGACGGCAATGTTCGCATTGCAGCCGATGCGGTGAAGTCGGCCTCGCATCCGCATCACTTCATGGCGGTGACCAAGCGCGGGCGTTCGGCGATCGCCTCCACCGCAGGCAATGAGGACTGCCACATCATCCTGCGCGGCGGCAGCAAGCCGAACTACGACGCTGCAAGCGTCGCTGCCGCCTGTGCTGATCTGGCGAAGGCGAACGTCGGCCAGCGGCTGATGGTGGATGCAAGCCACGCCAATTCCAGCAAGAAGCCGGAAAACCAGCCCAAGGTCACGGCCGACATCGCCGGCCAGATCGCCGGCGGTGAGCAGCGCATCATGGGTGTGATGATCGAGAGCAATCTCGTGGCGGGCCGCCAGGATGTCGTGCCGGGCACGGCGCTGACCTACGGCCAGAGCATCACCGATGGCTGCATCGACTGGGCGACCACAGCAACAGTGCTGAAGGAGCTTGCGGAAGCCGTGCGGGCAAGGCGGCAAGCGCAACGCACAGGCCTGCACGAACGTTCGGCCTAGAGCATGATCCGGAAAAGTGCGAAGCGGTTTTCCCTCGCGACAAACGCGGAACGCGTTTGCGCGAAGATCATGCTCAGACAATAACCTAAAGCGCGATGATGATTCATCCCGACCTCATCGCGCTTTAGGCGGACTGATGGCGGGTGGGGCGAGCTGTCGCGCCCTGCCCGCTAAATCAAGTGAGCGGCTTCAGCAGCCGCGGCAGATGCTCTTGATCTTCTTGTCGAGCGCCATGTTCTCCTTGCTCAGGGGATCATTGGGATCGCTCAGGTTCTTCTCGCTCGGCACGTCGGAGGCGCGCGGCTGGCGATGACCGACCGGTGCCGGCGGCACCGAGCCCGCGGACTGCCCCGATGTCGCTCCCTTGCTGCCGCCGGTCTGCGCGACGGCAACCCCGCCGAACATCACCAGGAGCGACAGCGTCATAACGATTTTTTTCATTCTGCTCCTCCATTCCGCGGGCTGACGCTGTCCTTCATCGCGCCCTCACGTCTCAGGCGGATAGAGATGAACGTCGCCGCAATAGTCGACGATACGATAGCGCGTTTCCATCTCCCGTTCACGGTCGCCGGGTGCGGTATTTTGCACCGCCGCGACGTAGTTCGGGCCCACCGGCGACTTTCCGGCGCCGCCGGGAATGTCGATGACATAGTCGGGCTGGCACAGTCCCGAGACGCGTCCGCGCAACTGACGCATCAAATCCTGTCCCACGGCGAGCGTCGTACGCAGATGCGCAGTGCCGGGCGCGAGATCGCCGTGATGCAAATAATATGGCTTGATGCGGCATTCGACGAAAGCACGCATCAAATTCGACAGCGCCGCGATGTCGTCATTGACACCGCGGAGCAGCACGGACTGGCTCACCATGGGAATGCCGGCGTCCACAAGGCGCCCGCATGCGGCGCGGGCGGTTTCCGTCAGTTCCCTTGCGTGGTTGGCATGCAGTGCGACCCAGGTCGTCGCACCCTTCACCTTCAGCGCCGCGACCATTTCATCGCTGACCCGCGCGGGCTCGGCCACGGGCACGCGGGTGTGCAGGCGGATGATCTTGACGTGATCGATTGCGGCAAGATCGGCCATGATCTCGCTCAGCCGACGCGGCGACAGCATCAGCGGATCGCCGCCGGTCAGGATGACCTCCCAGATCTCGCTGCGCGCACGGATGTAGTCGATCGCGGCACGGTAGGCCTCGTCCGACAGCGCATTCTCCTTGCCGGGCCCGACCATCTCGCGACGGAAGCAGAAGCGGCAATAGACTGCGCAGACATGAACGAGCTTGAACAGCACGCGGTCCGGATAGCGGTGCACGATGCCCGGCACCGGCGAATGCGGGTGATCGCCGATCGGGTCCGCACTCTCGCCCGGCTGAACCTCGAGTTCCGCTGCCGTCGGAACGAACTGACGCGCGATGGGGTCATTCGCATCCGACGTGTCGATGAGCTCGACGAGCGCGGGCGTGATCGCGACCGCATAGCGCGATGCGACCCGCTCGAGCGCGGCCAGTTCCGATGCCGGCGCAAGTCGCTGCGCCACCAGTTCGGCCGGCTCGCGCAAGGTGCGTGCAAGATTACTTTTCGTCATGTCTCACTTAAGGTTTCATCTGCAGGCGGCGTCCATACTACCTGATCGATCCTGGATGCACCGCTCGCCAGCATCACCAGCCGGTCGAAGCCGAGCGCGACGCCGCTGGCTTCGGGCATTTCGCCGACCGCGGCCAAGAAGTCTTCGTCGAGCGGATAGGCCTCGCCGTAGCGGCGCTGCTTTTCCTCCATCGCTGCGGCGAAACGACGGCGCTGTTCCGGCGCGTCCGTCAGCTCGCCAAAGCCGTTGGCGAGCTCGACGCCGCAGGCATAGACCTCGAACCGCTCGGCGACGCGGGGATCGTCGGCCTTGACCCGCGCCAGCGCCGCCTCTGGAGATGGGTATTCGAACAGAATGGTCAAACGCCCCTGACCGAGCCTGGGTTCGACGTGCTCGACCAGCACCTTGCTGAAGATGTCCGACCAGGTGTCGTCGTCGACCACGCGCACCTTCCCGGCAGCCGCGGCTGCCAGCGCCGCGCGGTCACCCGTGCCGCCATCAATGGTCGCAAGAAGGTCAATGCCGGCAAATTGCTCGAAGGCATAGGCGACCGTGAGCAGCTCCGGCTCGGCAAAGGGGTCGGCGGTGCGGCCCCGGAACGAGAACTGGCCGATCCCGGTCGCCTGCGCGGCATGGGCGATCACGACGATGCAGTCGGCCATGATGGCATCGTAAAGGGCTCCCGCCCGGTACCATTCCAGCATGGTGAATTCGGGCAAATGCAGGTCGCCGCGCTCCCGGTCGCGAAACACCCGCGCCAGCTCGAAGATCCTCGGCTCGCCGGCGGCCAGCAGCTTCTTGCAGGCGAATTCCGGGGATGTCCGCAAATATCGCGTGGCACGGCTGCCGTCGGCCCGCAAAAGCTCGGTCCGCGGGGCGTGCAGATGGGTCTCGTTGCCCGGGGAGACCTGGAGGACCGAGGTTTCGACCTCGACGAACCCCTGCTCGGCGAAAAAGGCCCTGACCGCAGCCGTAATGGCGCCCCGCGCCTGGAGGAACGGCCGCCGGTCGAGATGCCGGCCGGGCGACCAGAACGGCGAAATCGGCTTGTCCCCAGCCATCAACCGACCACCCCGGCACCGTGCAAAACGCTGGCATCGACCGGCAAAATCAGTATGTTGCGGCCCGAAGCGGCCGCCAGGGCCCCAACCGGGGCCCGAGACCGGTCCCGAAGTCCCCCATCAACACGACCGTGTCCTGGCCGGAGCCGGGTCAGGCAAGCAGGAAATACACCTTTGAGAGTCATCGCCAGTTCTATTCGCAAGGGCAACGTGATCGAGCAAGACGGCAAGCTTTATGTCGTCGTGAGCGCCGAGAACATCCATCCCGGCAAGGGCACCCCGGTCAGCCAGATCGAAATGCGCCGAATCAGCGACGGGGTAAAGATCTCCGAGCGCTACAAGACCACCGACCAGGTCGAAAAGGCCACGATCGAAGAGCGTAACTACACCTACCTTTATGAAGATGGTGATGGCTTTCACTTCATGAACCCGGAGACCTATGACCAGGTCCAAGTGTCCAAGGACGTGGTCGGCGACGCCGCGGCGTATCTCCAAGAGAGCATGACGGTCAAGCTTTCGACGCACGACGTCAACGTGGTGTCGCTCGCACTGCCGCAGCGCGTGACGCTGGAAGTGGTCGAGACCGAGCCGGTGACCAAGGGCCAGACCGCCTCGTCGTCCTACAAGCCCGCGGTGCTTTCCAACGGCGTGCGCACCACCGTTCCGCCGCACATCTCGGTCGGCACCCGCATCGTGGTGATGACCGAAGACGGCTCTTACTCGGAGCGCGCCAAGGACTGAGATGGGCTGAGCGATCGGGGCACGCCGGGGGGCGGGAGAGTGAACAGGAAGGCCAACCGCTTCGTCTGGCGCGCGCTGGCCTTGCTTTCGCTTCTCGCAGGCTATCCCGTCGCTGCCGACGAGTTCCGCTCGCCCTCGCTCACCGCGCCCCGCATCGAATGGCGCGCGGCGATCGACCAGTTGCGCACGGAGATCAATGCGCGTCCGTCGATTGCGGGCGATTTCGTCTTTGTGCCGCGTCGAACGGTCTCCCGCTTTGATCCGCGAGCGATGCCGGCGCTGCTCCAGCTCAACGGCATCACCTCACAGTTCTTCAGGGGGATCGCGCGCAGCGCCGTTCCGGTGCTGCTGCCGTTCGACACGGCGGCCTATCTGGATGCGCAGCGCAGCGGCGTGCCGTCGAGTGTGTCGATTGTCCGTTACCAGGCCGACTTCAACCCGGTCGATATGTTCGATGCGGGACCGGCCGGCTATAGCGCGGCCTTCTCGCTCGAACCCGGTGCCGGCGATGGCATGCCCTCGCGCGTTTTCGCAAGACCGGTCGAGGTGCAGATCACGGGCTCGGCCCTGATCTACGACATTGCCGATCCCACGGGGGGCAAGGGCGAGCCGGTCAAGGCGTTCAGCGCCCAATATCCTGACATCCGCAGGTTCATCCGCGAAGGCTATGTACGCTACGCCTTCACGCGGTTCGGCGTTGCCTATGTGGTGTCGATCCAGTGCCTCGACAGCGTCGCCAAGCCGCGGCGGCTCGCCTGCAAGGAGGCCTATCCGGTCGCCGAGCGGTTCCTGAAGGCGCTGCGCGTTGCCGGCGGATCGCGGATGCGGCCGCTGATGGATGTTACCTCCGATGCAATGGATCGGCCGCCGGCGCGATCGGCCGAATTCACCTACCGTCCCAGCGGCGACATCATCCCGAATTCCGGCTATCGCAAGCAGAACGGCCACTCCGACGTTATGGCCTATTCACAGATCCGCTTTCCGCTGGAGAAGTTTCCGGCCATCGTCCGATCGCAGTCCTACGCCAGGCGCGACAAGTCGGAGGCGCCGACGCGCGGCTACGTCTGGCGCGACAATTTCTGCGAGTCCCGCAGCTTCGAGGTCTGGCAATGCGGCGGCGGCTACGGCCACCAGGGTGAGGACATCGTCGCCGGCGAATGCCCGCCCGGCAGCGAGGGCAGCGAACGCTGCGATCCCAAGCAGCAGGGCGTGGTCGCCGTGCGCGACGCCACCGTGATCCGCGGCTCAAAGGACCAGGCCGCGACATTGCAGGTCAACAGCCGCACCGAGCACATCCGTTTCCGCTACATGCACATGAACCCGTCGGCGATGAATGCCGACGGTCTCGTTAACGGCCGCCTCGTGGCCGAGGGCGAGCGGATCGGAGTTGTTTCCAACTATCTGGATCACCCCGCCGGCACATCACGCCACCTGCACTTCGACGTGCAAGTGTTCACCCGCGACGGCTGGATCTGGGTCAGCCCCTACGTCACGCTGATCTCAGCCTATGAGCGCTTGATCCGCGCCCGCGGCCGCGAGACCGGCCCGGAGATCGCCGGCACGCCGCAGCCGATGGCCCACGCGCTGCCCGAGGACGTCGTCAAGCCGGACCAGCGCGAAGGCAGCAGCGAGGAGAATTGAAGCCTGCTGTATCGTCATCCCCGCAACGGAGCAGAGAGACGTTGAGAATGAAGCTACCCTATGAAGAGGGCTCGGTGTTCCTGGTGCCGGTCCGCCCCAACGGCTTCCTTCGAGGTGTTGTTACACGATCGACGAGTCGCGGTAGAGTTCTTGTAGGATATTTCTTTGGCCCCCGCGTTGACGAGCAGCGCCTTGCTACAGTCAACGACCTTGACCCTCAAGGCGCACTCGCAAGAATCCGCTTTGGCGATCTCGGTTTGATAAACGGCGAATGGCCAATACTAGGCAAAGTGGAGCGTTGGGATCGCACGGAATGGCCAACGCCCGACTTTGTCAGGCGAGATCCCATCTCGAATAAGGCTTGGCTAATCCGATATTCAGACGCGGATCCGCTGCGCAGCACTTCTGAGCGGCTTCCGAACTACGATGACTTCAATGTATTAGGCCATGACGGCCTCTACGGCGCAGGAGCTGCAGAGGCATTCCTCTCGAAACTACTCGCTTCATGATTTGGCGCTGACCGATGCGAATGGCGGGTCAGCGTAGCGTAACCCGCCATTCGGTCACTCGAGACGCGGCGGATTACGGATGCCCCCTTACTCCAAAAACGTCGTGAGCTGCGCACCCTCGTCGGCCACGAATACCGCGATCAACTCCGCGGGCTCCGTCGCGCTCGCGTTTGCCGACACCACATGCGTCGAGCCCGGCGGTTCGAAGAAGGACTGGCCGACCTTGAATGTCTCGACCGGGCCGCCGCCGAGCTGGGAACGGATCTCGCCCTTGGTGATGTAGGCAGTCACCGACCCCGCATGCTTGTGCGGTCGCGTAAATCCGCCCGGACCGTAAGTCACCCGCACGATGGTGACGCGCTTGCCCGCCACGTTGGGCAGCGCATAGGAGCCGATCGGTTCGACCTTGTCCAATGGCGAACCTTCCGCAGCCGACGCGCAGACCGGCGCCATCGCGGCGGAAATTGCGTCCATAGTCACTGGCAGTGCCCTGCCAATGGCCAGCGCGCACGCCAGCCCTCCCACCACGGCAAGGGCATACGCCTGCGGTCGGGGTCTTGATGTAACGGAGAATGCAGAAACCGAAGTCATCCTGAAGTCCTCCCGGAGATGATGATGTCCTGACGGTGTGTGCGCTGGCCTATGATGCCGCCGCGTTGGCGGCCGCCGGCCGCTTTGCTGGAGTCCACCGGAACGCAGCGCCAAAGCGGTTCCAGACGTTGATCGAAGCGACGGCCGAGGTCAGATAAGTCAGCTCCTTCTCGGAGAATTCGCGGGACACCTCCGCATAGACCTCGTCGCTGACCCCGTCGGGCAGATGCGTCAGCGCCTCGGTCCAGGCCAATGCTGCCCGCTCGCGCGCGGAAAAGATCGGCGCCTCCCGCCAGACCGCCACGAGATTGAGCTTGTCGACGGGCACACCGATGCGCTCGGAAAGCAGGACATGGTGCTGGACGCAGAAGGCACAGCCATTGATCTGCGACGCCCGCAGCTTGATGAGCTCCAGAAGCTGCTTGTCGAGGCCTGCCTTGGTTGCAAGCTGGCCGAGCGTAAGCACCAATTCATAGACGTCGGGGGCCATCGCCTTGAAGTCTTCGTATTCGCTGCGGGCGTGTGACATGGCCTTCACCTCGTGTTATTGTAAGAGCACTGATATCGTATAAGAGCTCTGATATGTCGCGCAAGGCTGAAGGCGTCGCAAGGCCACGACCGCACCGGAAGGCTGCAATGCAGAAGACGACGGCCCGAGCCGCGCGAGGCGACGGCGGAACCGCGGGCCTTGCCGCGCGTCCGCCCGCGGCGGGCGAAGGCAAGCGCGGCGAAAAAGGCTATCTCGGTTATCTCCTGCGTCAGGCGCAGGCCGCGGTGCGCCTCAGCATGGACCGCACGCTCACTGAGCTCGGCGTCACGCCGCCGCAATTCGCCGTACTGACGATGCTCAAGGCCTATCCCGGGCTATCGGGCGCCGACGTCGCCCGCCTCACCTTCCTGACGCCGCAGACCGTCGGCGTGATCATCCGCAACCTCGAGCGCGACGGTGCGATCCGCAAGGCACGCCATCCCGTCCACGGCCGCATCCTGCAATGGTCGCTGACGCCGCACGGCGCGACGCTGCTTCGGGGCTGCAGGCAACGGGTTTTGGACGTCGAAACACGCCTCAGCGCGGGGCTCGACGGCAAGACCGAAGCCGCGATCCGCCGCTGGCTCGCAAGGATCGCTACGGAGATGCAGGAGGGCTAGTCGCCGCCGCCCCAGTCGATATCGGGGAGGTCGAAATCGCCGCCCGTGCCGCGTCTGTCGCCATTGCCGAAGTTTTCCGCGAGGATCGCCACGACGACGACGATCAACCCGGCCGCGAAAGGCCAGGGATTGCTGCGGATCAGGTCCAGAAGCTCCTGCATGGCCGCGATTCTAGGCCTGGACGTGCAAAAGTTCCGTAAATCGAAGGGCCAAAAGTCGCGGATCGGTGTTTAGGTTTGACCAAGCCGGCGCCTGCGCGCGGGGCGGCTTCAGGCTAGGATATCCGCATGAAACAGCCTGATTCCTCGTTACGCCCGACCCGCCGCGCCCTGCTTCAATCCACCCTCGGTGCAGCCGCCCTGCTCGCCTCGCCAACACATGTGCTTGCCGCGCCACCCGGTTTCGACGAGTGGCGCGAAGCCTTTCGCGCCCGCGCGATGGCCAAGGGCATCTCGGCTGCGACCTGGCAACGCGCGATGGCGCGGGTCGAACCCGACATGAGCGTGTTCAAGCAGATCCGCAACCAGCCGGAATTCAACGAGCAGGTCTGGCAGTACATCAACCGCCGCGTCTCCGACTGGCGCATCATCAATGGCAAGATCGCGCTCAAGAACAACGAGCAATTGTTTGCGCGCATCGAGAAGGATTTTGGCGTCGAGCGCGGCACGCTGCTGGCGCTGTGGGGCGTGGAATCAGCCTATGGCGACCCGCTGGTGCAGCAGAACCACATGAAGCCGATCTTCCCTTCGCTTGCGGCGCTGGCCTGGAACGAGCCGCGCCGAAAGGCCTATTGGGAGACCGAGCTGATCAACGCCCTGAAGATCGTCGACAAGGGCTGGAGCACGCCGGAGGAGATGCGCGGCTCCTGGGCCGGCGCGATGGGCCATTCGCAATGGATGCCGGAAGTCTGGCTCAATGTCGGCATCGACTATGACGGCGACGGCAAGGTCTCGCCGTTCGGCCGGCCCGACGATGCGCTTGGGGCGACGGCAAAGTACCTGGTCAATCGCGGCAAATGGCACCGCGGCGAGCATTGGGGTTATGAGGTGCGCGCGAGCGGCAATATGAGCGGCAGCCGCACCTATGCGGCGTGGCAAGCGGCCGGCGTCACGCGCGCGGACGGCCAGCCGTTTCCGCAGCCGAATGCCTCAGCGCAGATGTGGGCGCCAGTTGCAGGCGGGCCGACGTTCCTGCTGGGGCCGAACTTCTATTCGGTGAAGAGCTACAATCCTTCGATGAACTATGCGCTCGCGATCTGCCATCTCGGCGACCGCTGCCTGGGCGCGCCGCCCTTCATCCAGCCCTTCCCCGGCTCCGAACGCGCGCTGACGCTCGCCGAGGTGCAGGAGATGCAGACGCGCCTGACCAAGGCCGGCTTCGACACCGGCGGCACCGACGGCCGCGTCGGCAACGACACGATGAAGGCGATCAAGGATTTTCAGCAGAAGGCCGGCATTGCGCCCGCGGACGGCTATGGCGGCTTGAAGGTGCTGGCAAAGCTGCGTCAGGGCGGATAGCGCGCGCTTTCCGTCTCAGTGCCGGTACTGCGGCTCTTCCGCATCGAGCTGGCGGCGGATTGCGGCGAGATGCAACCGTGCGGATTCGGAATCGCCCTCGCGCATCTGCCGGTAGGTCGCTTCCGCAATCGCGGGATCGACGGGCAACACCTTGCGTCCCGTCGACATCGCCAAGACCTGCACCTCGGCGGCGCGTTCGAGATAGTAGAGATCGTCCCAGGCCTCCGCGATGGTCGGCGCCAGCACCATCACGCCGTGATGCTTCATGAAGACGATGTCGGCATCGCCGACGGCAGATGCGATGCGGGCGCCTTCGCGGTTGTCGAGCGCCAGGCCGTTGTAGTCGCGGTCTACGGCCGTACGGCCATAGAATTTGAGCGCGGTCTGGCCGGCCCAGATCAAGGGATCCCCCTCGGTCATCGACAATGCCGTGGCATTGGGCATGTGGGTGTGGAAGGCAACCTTGGCGCGCGGCAGGCGCTTGTGAATTTCGGCGTGGATGTAGAACGCGGTCGCCTCGGGCACGCCCTCGCCATCGAGCACATGGCCGTGGAAGTCGCAAATCAGAAGCTTTGACGCGGTGAGTTCGCGAAAGGCGTAGCCATAGGGATTGACGAGGAAGAGGTCGTCGTGGCCCGGCACCACGGCCGAAAAATGATTGCAGATGCCTTCTTCAAAGCCGTTGCGCGCTGCCATCCGGAAACAGGCAGCGAGATCTTCGCGCGCGGTGCGGATCGCGTCGGTGGCGAGATCGGGGCGGTTCGACCCTGCCGATGTCGATGCGGACGCAGATGATGTGGCGTGAGACAGGCTGTGCGCCATGGCAAAGAACCTCTTGAGCTGATGGCACGCGTTGTACAGGGGCGTCGCATGCGCGTCAGCCCCTGCGACCGCCACCCTGCCCTTCGCGCCGTGCGGCCCTAAATCACGCCCGCCGCGGCACCGCACCCGCGTTCATGCCGCCGTCGATCACGAGCTCCGTGCCGGTGACGTAGCGCGAGGCATCGGACGCCAGATACAGCACGCCGCTCGCGATCTCCGCGGCCCGCCCGGCGCGGCCGAGCGGCGTTGCCATTTTCGCGCGCTCCTCGGGATCGATCGGCGCGTTCTGGCCGGCGCCGGCCGCGCCTGTCGGGATCTTGCCCCAGATCGGGGTGTCGATGATGCCGGGATGCACGGAGTTGACGCGGATGCCGTCGCCGACCGCCGCACATTCCATCGCGATGGACTTCGCGAACAGCCGCACGCCGCCTTTGGTCGCGGAGTAGCCGGCAAGTCCTGCCGCGCCGCGCAGGCCCGCGAGCGAGGACATCATGATGATGGAACCGCCGCCGTGCTTGCGCATCAGCGGCAGGCTGTATTTGACGGAGAGGAACACGCCGTCGAGGTTAATCGCGTTCTGCTTGCGCCAGTCGGCGAGCGTCATGTCTGTTATCGAGGGCACGGCAATGCCGATGCCGGCATTCGACACCAGCACGTCGAGCCTGCCGTACCGCTTGGCGATCTCGGCCGCGACCTCCGCCCAGCGCTCCTCGCTGGTGACGTCCTGCTCCAGGAAGATCGCCTTGCCGCCGGCCTTGGTCAGGCGCGCCACGACGTCTGGGCCGCGGAGCTCGTCAACGTCCGTCGCGATGACGGTCGCGCCCTCCTTCGCCAGCAATTCGACGACGGCTTCGCCGATGCCCGAGGCACCGCCGGTCACGAGCGCGACCTTGCCTTCAACCTGCCCTGTCATTTCAACTCCCTTTGTTATTGTTCTGTCTATCTGATGACCGATGGCCCCTGATCCGGCAATGCGACATCGATGACGCGCAATTGCACGCGCTCCACGCCCTGATAACGGTCGACCGACAACGAGCCCGCCACATGCAGGGCCTGGCCGCGGTTGGCGACCAGCGCGTTGCCGAGTTTTTGGCCGATCGATCGGAACGCGATGCCATTGACGATGGCGCCGTCGCCGGACTTGAAGCGCAGGCGCAGATGCGCCTGACCGACCTCGTCGGCATAGACGAGCTGATGCGACGGCAGCGCCAGCACCGGCTCCGGATTGCCGCTGCCGAAGGGACCGGCGCGGTTGAGCGTGGTCGCAAGCTCCGGCGTCACCGCGCGCGCGGCGACCGCGCCGTCGATGAAGAGCTCGTTGACGTGGCGCGCTTCGCTGACGTCGCGGGCGAGCGCGTCTTCGAGATAGGCGCGGAATTCGGCGAGTTTTTCCTTCCGCAGCGTCACGCCGGCCGCCATCGCGTGGCCGCCGCCCTTGAGCAGAATGCCATCGGCAACCGCCTGCCGCACCGCCTTGCCGAGATCGACGCCGGCAATCGAGCGGCCGGAGCCGGTGCCGATGCCGCCGGGCTCGAGCGCAATGGCAAAGGCAGGCCGTGAAAACTTCTCCTTCAGCCTGGATGCAACGAGTCCGACCACGCCGGGATGCCAGCCTTCCGAGGCCGTGACGATGACGCCGAGCTTGTCTTCAAAGCCGATCGAGGCCAGCGCCTCGGCTTCGGCCTGGGCTTCGGCGGCCTGCTCGATGACGCGGCGTTCGCCGTTGAGGCGGTCGAGCTCGGCGGCAATGCGCGCGGCTTCCACCGGGTCGCCTTCGAGCAGCAGCCGAACGCCGAGATCGGCGCGGCCGATGCGTCCGCCCGCATTGATCCGCGGCCCCAGCATGAAGCCGAGATGCCAGGCTTCCGGCGGGCCGTTGAGCCGCGCCACGTCCATCAGCGCGGTGTGGCCGACATGATCGCGCCGGCGCATCGCGATCAGCCCCTTGGCGACGAAGGCGCGGTTGAGCCCGATCAGCGGTGCTACGTCGGCAACGGTGCCCAGGGCCACGTGATGCAGCATGCCGAGCAGATCGGGCTCGGGCATTTCGCGGCTCCAGAAGCCGCGCTGGCGCAGTTCGCGGTTGACGGCGACCAGCGTCACCAGCACGAGGCCGACGGCCGCGAGATGGCCGAGGCCGGAGATGTCGTCGAGCCGGTTCGGGTTGACCAGTGCGTCAACCTCAGGAAGCTCCGTGCCGGCTTGATGATGGTCGATCACGACCACCGACATGCCGAGCCGCCGCGCCTCGGCGAGCGGCTCGATGCTGGTGGTGCCGCAATCGACGGTGACGAGCAGCGTCGCGCCCTTCCCGGCCAGCGCGCGCACCGCCTCGGTGTTGGGGCCATAACCCTCAAAAATCCGGTCGGGAATGTGGATCAGCGGATCGAGCCCGCAATGGCGCAAATGCCAGGCGAGCAGCGCGGCCGAGGTGGCGCCGTCGACGTCATAGTCGCCAAAGATCGCGACTTTTTCGCCGCGCGCGGCTGCGTCCGCGATGCGCTTCGCGGCCGCCTCCATCTGCGTCACCGTAAACGGGTCCGGCAGCAGTTTGCGGATGGTCGGATCGAGAAAATCCTCGACCGCGTCGATCTCGACGCCGCGGCCCGCCAAGACCCGCGCCAGGAGCTCCGGCAGTTGATGCCGTTGCACGATGGCGAGCGCCTTGGCCGCCCCGCGCGCGTCCAGCCGGTCGCGCCAGAGCTTTCCCGTCAGGGACTGCGCAACGCCGAGAAACGCCGGGGGCGTTTCGACGGGCAAGGCTATAACGGGCGGGGTCATGTTCGATTCGCTGGGTTTAACTCGCTCGTGCCAAGGGTACGCGGCGCGCGGTCGCTACGAGCCGGATTCGGCGGGAATGCTGCGCTGTTTGCAATGTCAGCGTCGAACAAAACGGTGGATTGCCGATTTCGTGTGCGCGCTGACTACCATTTGAGCAGCGCGCATGACAGCAAATTAAGTGAGCGTTAGGCGGAATCCTCGAAAAAGACCTGTATTCGATCTGTAATTTTTGGTTCCGCGTCATTGCAGATCAGACCTCATTGCAAGGGAATCCCCGATGTCTGCTGCGCTGGGTCTGAAGGCCAGGCCGATTGCGAACGGAACTACCAATCCCGATGCCGAAGACGATTCCGATATCTCCGCACTGATCAACCGGCTGACCGCCGAGGTCAACCAGATCGCGGTCGACAAGACCAAGTCGATCCAGCAGATCACCAATCAGATGAAGATGCTGGCGCTGAACGCGCTGATCGAAAGTTCGCGTGCCGGCGCGCAAGGCGCGGGCTTTGCGGTGGTGGCGCAGGAGGTGCGCGGCGTCGGCCAGCAGGTCGAGACCATCGCGCGCGAGCTGGAATCACAACTGACCAAGCGCACCGGCGATCTCGTCGCCTCGATCGAGCGGATGAGCCAGCGCTCGCGCGGCGAGCGCATGGTCGACATGTCGCTCAACGCCATCGAGCTGATCGACCGCAACCTCTATGAGCGCACCTGCGACGTGCGCTGGTGGGCGACGGATTCCGCAGTGGTCGATTGCGCCGCCGCCCCGAGCGCGGCCGCCGTCACGCACGCTTCGGAGCGACTTGCCGTCATCCTCGGCGCCTACACCGTCTATCTCGATCTCTGGCTCTGCGACCTCGAAGGCAATGTGATCGCCAACGGCCGCGCGGACCGGTTTCGCGTGGTCGGCCAGAACGTCGCCAACACAAAATGGTTTCGCGAGGCGAAGACGCTGCGCTCCGGCGACGACTATGTCGCCGGCGACGTCGAAAACCAGCCGCTGCTCGGCAATGCGCAGGTCGCGACCTATTGCGCCAGCGTGCGCGCCGGCGGCCAGGCTCACGGCGCGCCGATCGGCGTGCTTGCGATCCACTTCGACTGGGAGCCGCAGGCCCGCGCCATCGTCCAGGGCGTGCGCGTCGGCGACAGCGACAAGGCGCGCGTGTTGCTGGTCGACTCCCATTTTCGCGTGATCGCCGCCTCCGACGGCCAGGGCATCCTCAGCGAGCGCCTGACGCTGTCGGCGAACGGCCAGCGCTCGGGCTTCTACCACGACCGCACCGGCGCCCTCGTCGCCTTCCACGCCACCCCCGGCTACGAGACGTATCGGGGCCTGGGCTGGTACGGCGTGATCGTCTGCGGGGCCTGAGGCCGCCTTCCTCACCCAAAGCATCGAAACAACCCCATGCACAGTAGCCAGAGGTTGCCGGCGTATCGCCTGACCGAATTTCGGAAAAACAGTTGACACGTCGGGCAAATCGGGAGTAATGTGCAATCGTGGCGTGGCTTGGAAGCGCGCCTTTGCCCGTCCCGGCAACGAGCGCCTGACGGCAGCATAGGCTCATGCCTGCGGCCGAGTGCTGTCCGGACGGCACACGCCGTGGATCACGGCATCATTTCCCGGCGAGGAGATCGCTGCGGTTCACCCGGCTGAGCGACGTCTCCAACCGCAGGCCATCACGGCGGATTTCCTCGACGGTTTCGAACGTGAAGCGGATGTGCTCCGCCGCGGCGGCTTCGGCTTCCTTTGCCTTGCCGGCGATTACCGCTTGCGCGAGAGCCAGATGCTGCTCAAGCAGGTGGTCCCGCACGCCCTCGCGCAGATAAAGCTGTGCCCGGCCGTAGAAGATGTTGTTGCGCAAGAGGTCTGCGAGCGCGCGCATGACGTGCAGCAGGACCACGTTGTGGCTTGCTTCGTAGATCAGTAGATGGAGATCGACGTCTGCATCGCCCTCCTGTGTCGGGTCCTCCAGCCGATGCGCCTTCTTCATCCGTTCCACGCATTGCCGGATCGCCTGACGATCGACATCGGTCGCACGCATTGCCGCAAACCGCGCGGCGTGGGCCTCCTGGATACGCCGGAATTCGAAATAGTCCGCGGTGACCCGGGGCTTGTCCTGCAACAGCGTGGCGAGAGGCCTGAACAGCGGCGAAAGGAATTGTGCGACGAAGGTGCCTGAGCGGTCGCTCACCAGCAAGCCGCGGCTTTCGAGTATCTCGAGCGCTTCGCGCAGCGACGGACGCGAAATTTCGAGCTTCTCGGCAAGCTCACGTTCGGGCGCGAGGCGCTCGCCCGGCCGCAATACGCCTTCCAGGATGAGCTTTTCGATGTGCTCTGCCATGGCTTCCGAAATTTTCGGCGTTCGCACGACCATCGCCCTATCCATTTGGCAGACCGGAAGAATATGACGCAACGACATACCTCGGTCAAGGTTTCGAACAGTTTCCAGCCACGGTCAATTATATTTCCTAATTGACATCTTGGTAAATTATTTTTACCAGACCTCGAAATTCAAGATCGCGGTCAAGCGACGAGCTCCATTGGAAACATGAGGAGGCCTTCGTGGCGTGGACCCAGATTTACGACCCCTTCAACAATCCCTGGCTTTCGACGGCGGCAGCCGCGCTGCCCGTCATCGTGCTCTTGGGCGCAATCGCGATTTTCGAGATCAAGGCACATTGGGCTGCGATCCTGGGATTGGCTGCAGCGTTGGCCGTCGCGATCTTCGGTTTCGGAATGCCCGTTGCGATGGCCGGCATGTCCGCCGCCTACGGCGCCGCGTTCGGCTTGCTTCCGATCGGCTGGCTGGTGCTCAACATCATCTTTCTCTATCAGCTCACCAACGAAAAAGGCGAGTTCGAGGTCTTGCAGCGCTCGATCAGCAGCCTTAGCGACGACAGACGGCTGCAGTTGCTCTTCATCGCATTTTCCCTTGGCGCCTTCTTCGAAGGCGCCGCCGGCTTCGGCACGCCGGTCGCGGTGACGGCTGCCATGCTGATCGGCCTCGGTTTCTCGCCGCTCGCAGCTTCCGGCCTGTCGCTGATCGCCAACACTGCACCCGTTGCATACGGCGCATTGGGAACGCCGGTGATTGCACTTGCCGCCGTCACGGGCCTCGATCTGCAGGCGCTCTCCGGCATGATCGGACGGCAACTACCGTTCTTCTCCCTGCTCGTCCCGTTCTGGCTGATCTGGGCCTTCGTCGGCTTCCGCAAGATGGCGGAGATCTGGCCTGCTATCGCCGTTGCCGGCGTGTCGTTCGCCATTCCGCAATATCTCGTATCCAACTTCCACGGGCCGTGGCTGGTCGACGTCATCGCAGCGATCACGTCGATGACGTGCCTGTGGGCGTTCCTGCGGGTCTGGCGGCCGAAACACGTCCTGAAAGAGATGCCGGAGGGATTTGGCAGGGCGCAGGCGGACGAGGCGCATGAGCATGAGGTCGACCAGACCTCCAAGGCAGCGATTGCCCGGGCCTGGATGCCCTGGATCATCCTCTCCGTGTTCGTGTTCGCCTGGGGTACGCCCCAGGTGAAGGCCTGGCTCGACGGCATCTGGATCGGCCGTTTCCCGGTCGAAGGGCTTCACAATCTTGTTCTCAAGGCTCCACCTGTCGTGGCCAAGCTATCCCCGGAGTCCGCGGTTTACGCGTTCAACATCCTGTCGGCGGCGGGCACGGGCATCTTCCTCTCGGCGCTGCTGTCGGGACTCCTGCTCGGCTATACCCCGCTGGGTCTGGTCAGAGTCTTCGGCAGGACGCTGGCCCTCGTGCGCTATTCGCTGCTGACGATCGCCTGCATGCTGGCGCTGGGCTTCGTCACCAAATACTCGGGCACCGACGCGACGCTCGGTCTTGCCTTGGCGAAAACGGGGATGTTCTACCCGTTCTTCGGCGCCATGATCGGGTGGCTCGGCGTCGCACTCACCGGCTCCGACACCTCCTCCAACGTGCTGTTCGGAGGCTTGCAAAAGATCAGCGCCGAGCAGCTCGGCCTGAATCCGGTGCTGATGGCCGCCGCCAACAGCTCCGGCGGCGTGATGGGCAAGATGATCGATGCCCAGAGCATCGTCGTCGCCTCGACCGCCACCAAATGGTACGGCCACGAGGGCACTATCCTGCGCTTCGTGTTCTTTCACAGCCTTGCGCTGGCCGCCCTTGTCGGCCTGCTGGTGCTCGGTCAGGCTTATCTCTGGCCGCTCACGCTCCTGGTTCACTGACGCGCTACGGCGGGAGGCGCTGAGTCTCCCGCCTCTCGTTGGCCGCTCCGCAATCGGACAAGAGTAAGGAGGATGGATAATGCGCCTCAACCAGTGTCACAATTTCCACGATTTCCGGCGGCTCGCGCGCCGGCGTCTGCCGGGGCCGATCTTCGACTACATCGATGGCGGGGCGGACGACGAAACCAGCCAGCGCCGCAACAGCCGGAGCTTCGAGGATTGCGACCTCGTTCCGAACGTCTTGCGCGGCGTGCGCGACGTCGACCTGTCGGTGACGGTCATGGGTCAGAAGCTTGCGACGCCGTTCTACTGTTCGCCAACTGCGTTGCAGCGGCTGTTCCATCACCAGGGTGAGCGTGCCGTCGCGGCGGCCGCCGCCAAGATCGGGACGATGTTCGGCGTCTCCTCGCTCGGCACCGTCAGCATCGAGGAGTTGCGCAAGGCGCACGACGTACCGCAGGTCTATCAGTTCTATTTCCACCGCGACCGCGGTCTCAACCGTGCCATGATGCAACGGGCCCGGGACGCGGGCGTTGAGGTCATGATGCTCACGGTGGACAGCATCACCGGCGGAAACCGCGAGCGCGATCTGCGCACGGGGTTCAGCATTCCCTTCCGCCTGACCCTCGCTGGCATGCTGCAATTCGCGATCAAGCCGATGTGGGGACTCCAGTACGCAACACACGCGCGCTTCAGGTTGCCGCAACTGGAGGATCATGTCGACATGAGCGGCGGCGCCATGTCGATCGGACGCTATTTTACGGACATGCTCGACCCTTCCATGGACTGGGGCGATGTTGCTGAAATGGTGCGGAACTGGAACGGGCCGTTCTGCCTCAAGGGCGTCATGTCCGTCGAGGACGCGCGACGCGCGATCGACATCGGCTGCAAGGGCATCATTCTGTCCAACCATGGCGGCCGGCAGCTCGACGGATCGCGCGCGGCTTTCGATCAGCTCGCCGAGATCGTCGACGCCGTAGGCGACCGGATCGATGTGATGATGGATGGCGGTGTGCAGCGTGGAACGCACATCCTCAAAGCACTCTCGCTCGGCGCCAAAGCCGTCGGCCTGGGCCGCTACTACCTCTACCCGCTCGCAGCCGCAGGCCAGGCCGGCGTCGAGCGTGCACTCGGCTTGCTCCGCGCGGAACTCGAGCGCGACATGAAGCTGATGGGGTGCACCTCAGTGGCACAGCTCTCGCGAGCCAATTTGCGTTTCAGGTCGACGAGCTAAGGCCTCCGAGCAAGCCTCAGCCGTTGCCCCGCTTCCAAAACCAGCGCGCGAGTGGGAGGGCAAGGCCAGCCCCGACGAGCCGGGCCGCCATGAACCCGGCAAGCCCGGCCGACACCACTGGAAAATCAGCACGACGGGCAAATCGGGGTAATATGCGATCGTCGGGAGGCCAGCTCCAACGCTACGCCCCCCTCGACTGGTTCGTTCTCGCCCACAGCAGCGCGAACGGACCCAGCATTATCCCGGCGGCGAGAACCGTGAACACCAGCAGCCAGCCGCTCGCGCTCTGCGATCCGCCGGCAATGTCGAGTGCCACGCCCGTCCCCCAGGCCCCGAGTGCCGACAGGCCGAAACCCACCGTGGAATGCAAGGCGAGAGTTGCGCCACGGTGTTCGGGCACGGCCGCGGCCGACATGCCGGCGGTCAGCGCGCCTGAATCAGCCGGCACGGTCAGGCCATAGAGGACCATCAGCAGCGCCAGCACCCATGCGGGGGCCGTCGCGTTGAGGCCGATGACCAGTGCCACGCAAGCCGAAGCAATCATCACAACCGTGATCGCCCGATGGCGGCCGAACTTCAGCGCCGCCTCGTTGCCGAGGATGCTGGCCGGCATCGAGATGACCGCGAAGCAGAAGCTCATCACGACCGGGGTCAACCAGGACGGCGCGCCTTGATGTGCGACAACGAACGTCCAGAACCCGACCAACCAGGTGCGGATGCCGTACAGTTCGAAGCAGTGAGCGCCATAACCCAGGATGTAACCAAGGGCCTCGCGATTGGCGAAGACGGGTCCGAAGTTCAGCAGACGAGCCGCTTTCGCAGCGGGCCTGCGACCCTCGATCAGAAGACACGCCACCACCATCGCAACGGGACCAAGGCCGGTCACGAGGAAGGCAGACCGCCATCCCCAACGATCAGCGACAATTTGCGCCACCAGAAACGAGATGCCGACGCCGACCGAGAAGCTCGACGTGTAGAGAGTGACCGCCCGTGAGGTGTCGCCAGCAGGCAGCCGATCCGTCAACGCCTTCAGGCCCGGCATGTAGGCGCCGGCAAATCCGAGGCCAGCAAGGGACCAGATCACCGTGCCCGACCAGAACCCTTGCGCGAAGATGCCGAAGGCAGCCGTGGCGAGCCCACTGACGATCGAGCCCCAGAGCAGAACGAGCCGCGCATCGATCCGATCGGTCAACGTCGTCAATACCGGAACTGCGAGCATGTAGCCGAACGCATAGCCGCTCGCCATCAAGCCGCCTTCGGCGGCGGAGAGCCCCCACGCCGGCATAAGATGCTGCGCCAGGTTTGCGGACAGCGTGACATGTGGCAGCAGATTTCCAACCTGCCCGATGCACATCACCGCGATCAGGGACCGTCCGCTCAAGCTATGAATTTCGTCCTCCCACCTGGAGCTGCCTTGATGGCGACGGGTTCGCGCGAAGGAGCAGAAGCGCGAAGAATGCGGAGACCGAGGTGAGCGCGCAGATCCACAGCGCACCGCGCCCGATGTGCTCGACCATCAACCCCAGCACCAGCGGTGCGGCGGCGCCGGTCAGCCGAGACGGAAGCGAAATCATGCCGACACGCTTGCCGAATCCCACCGGTCCAAACAACACCAATGGCAGCGTGCCACGCGCGATCGTGATGATCCCGTTGCCGGCTCCGTAGAGAGCGGCGAAAACCGGCGCAAAGAATGAACCTCCTGCGATCAACGTGACAACACCGATCGGATTCATGAGCATGGCGAGCCTCGCCGACAACAGCGGATGGAACCGGGCGAGAAAGCCCGCTTCGAGGAGACGCGCACCGACCTGGGCAGGGCCGACCAACGTTCCCGCGAGCAGGGCTTGCGCCGGCGTGGCTCCAAACGCGACCAGCATCGACGGCAGAATGGCCGAAACGCCGGAGCTGACGAAGCTTGCTGCCGCAAACATGTAGGCCAGCACGCCCATCGCAAACGTCTCGCTCTGGCCCGCGGGATGCGGGCTCGCTCCGGAAGTCGGTTGGGAGACCTGATCGAGTGGCGTAGCCCGCGGCAGCAAAAGATTGAGCGGCAAAGCGAGGCAGACGTGGATGACCGCCCATATCTGGCAGGCCGCCCGCCAGCCGTATTCGGCGTCGAGCCAGGTCGTGAGCGGCCAGCCAACGGTGCTCGCAAAGCCAGCGATCAAGGTGATGCCGGTGATCGACCTTCGAGCGCCGGTGCCGTAGATGCGCGCGAGCGTTGCAAATGCCGCCTCGTAAAGACCCAGACCCATGCCGATCCCGAGCAGCATCCACGAGGCAATCAGCAACGCTGCGCCATGGGCTCCGGATAGCAGCAGCAAACCTGCGGCAAAGACAGCGTTCGAGCTTACGAGCAGGCTACGCCCGCCGAACTGGTCGATCGCATGACCGACACGCGGGCCGAGGACACCGGAAAGGATGAGCGCACCCGAGAGCGCCCCGAACACGTAAGTCGGCGCAAGATCAAGATCCCGCGCGATCGGAGCAGCGAGGACTGCCGGAAGATAATAGCTCGACGCCCACGCAATGGTTTGCGTGGTGCCGAGCGCGACTACAACGGCGAGCGGGCCTTCAGCTTGGCCCGCGAGGACTTGCTTCATGAACAACCGCACCCCGAAGCGCCTGCCTTCTTCGCCGTTTCATCGGCAGCACAGCATGCCGATGTATCTTCCTTCGCCGGCCCGCCGCAACACCCCGATGCAACGGCGGCGGACTCGAGGCCACCACGCGTACAGACACCGGTCTCCGGCAGCACAAGTTCCACTCTCGCCGCGGCCTTCTTGTCACCGGCGATATCGGCGGCGATCGAGCGGACCTGTTCATAGCCCGTCATCATGAGGAAGGTCGGGGCGCGACCATACGACTTCATTCCGGCCAGATAGAAGCCCGGCTCGTCATGTGCGAGCTCGCGAGCGCCGTGCGGGCGCACCGTCCCGCAGCTATGCTCGTTGGGATCGATGAGCGGTGCGAGGGCGACCGGCGCCTCGATGGCCGGATCAAGCCGCAGACGCAGTTCCGACAGGAATGAAAAGTCGGGACGGAAGCCCGTTGACACGGTCAATTCATCCGCGATCACGCTTCGCGCACCGGAGCAGGCGCCGGCTGCGATCCGGAGGCGCCCATCGGATTCCGACAGGTGCGTGACGCCGAATTCGGTCTCTACCCGGATCTTCCCAGCGGAAACGAGGGCAGCGAAGGCGGCACCGAGTTCGCCGCGTGCGGCAAGCTTGTCATTGCGACCGCCACCGAAGGCCTTCGCGGGATCGGCGCCGCGCAACAGCCAGACGGGCTGCGTCGCTGGCACCTCGTCGGCGAGATGCACGAGATCGATCAGCGTGCCTACGGCGGAGTGGCCAGCGCCGAGGACGGCAATGGTCTTGCCGGCATATCTGGCACGATCGGCTCCCCGCACATCCGGCATGCCGTACGCGATGCGGTGGGCTTGCTCAGGCTCGCCGATCGCCGGCAAGCCGTTGCGGCCGGCCGGATTGGGGGAGAACCAGGTGCCGGAAACATCGATGACGGCCTCAGCGCGCAGCACCTCAGGGCCTTTGCCGTTCTGATAGCGGATTTCGAAGGGCGCTTGCTCTCGTCCCTTCGTCTTCGCCTTGTCGAAGCCCACACGGCTGATCGCCGTGACGCGACTGGAAGTCCGAATTGCCTCGCGCAATGGCGTTCGCGTCGCGAGCGGCTCGAGGTAGCGGTCGATCAGTTCGGAGCTGGTCGGATAGGACTTTGGCTCCGGCGAGTTCCATCCCGTCGGCGCCAGCAGGCGCGCAGCGGCCTTGTCGACGTTGTACTCCCACGGCGAGAAGAGCTGGACGTGCTGCCACTGGCGCACCGCGTGTCCGGCTTCGGGCCCGGCCTCCAGCACGATGGGCGACATTCCGCGTTCGAGCACGTGCGCCGCCGCTGCGAGGCCGACGGGGCCCGCCCCAATGATAGCGACCGTCTTTGCATCGTTCACTTCGAATCTCCCATCTTTCTGGAATAATCGAATAAGACTGCAAAAAAATCAGGCCGCCGTTCGGGCGTCCTTGCATCCCGCCTCGTCGGCGCAGCATTCCGCTGTCAGGAACTGGAGCAGACCCCGCATCGCATCGTAGTTCGCATGGCAGACTAGGGTCGTCGATTCCCTGACCTGACTGACAAGTCCGACGGAGACCAAAGCTTTGATGTGGTGCGAGAGTGTCGACGCTGGGACCTTCAGCTTCTCCTGCAGACGGCCGACGGGCATGCCTGAGTGCCCTGCCCGAACCAAGGCCCTATAGATCTGGAGCCGTGTCCGATTGCCCAAGGCTTCCAGGCCTGCTGCTGCGTCATCAATCTTCATGCTCACACGATGTGCCGAGCCACTCTCGTTGTCAACTGTATTTCTAGAATGTTCGAAATATGTATTTGGACCAGAAGGCTGGTGCTTGGAAATTCCGGATTGACGCACTCCTATTAATTCCATAAGTCTGGATATATGGAAACTGAAGAGGCCGTTCTGGCCCTCTCTGCCCTGTCTCAGTCGACCCGACTGGAGGCCTTCCGGACGCTGGTCAAGCATGAGCCTGACGGCCTTGCAGCGGGCGACCTCGCTCGCCTGTTGGCAGTCCCGCAGAACACGCTGTCGGCGCATCTGTCGATCCTGACTCGTGCGCGCCTTGTGACATCCGAACGGCGCAGCCGCTCGATCGTCTACCGCGCCAATCTCACTGAGATTCGAGATGTCGCAGTTTTCCTGCTTCGGGATTGCTGTGGCGGGAGGCCGGAAGTTTGCGAGCCGGTCGTTCAAACCCTGCAATCCTGCTGCTCCCCAAAGCGAAAGGAACGAAGCGGTGCCTGACCACGTCTACAATGTTCTGTTCCTGTGCACCGGCAATTCGGCGCGCTCGATCCTCGCTGAGTCGATTCTTCGCAAGGACGGCGCCGGGCGCTTTCAGTCCTTCTCAGCCGGCAGCACCCCGAAAGGCGCGGTCCACCCGCTGGCACTGCGCACGCTGGAAAGCATGGACTATCCCGCTGACGGGATGCGATCGAAGAGCTGGCTTGAGTTCGCGGTCCCCGATGCGCCGGTGATGGATTTCGTCTTCACGGTTTGCGACAATGCGGCCGGCGAGGCCTGCCCGATCCGGCCGGGACAGCCGATGACTGCGCACTGGGGTATCGAGGATCCTGCCTCAGCAGAAGGCACCGATCTGGAGAAGCAGGCGGCGTTCGTCACGGCGTTCCGCTATCTCAAGAATCGGATCGATACCTTCGTCAACCTCCCGCTCAGGAGCATCGACAAGCTCTCGCTCGGCACCAAGCTGCGCGAGATCGGCCGCTCTGACGGTGCAACACGTTCAGAGCCGAAGGCCGGCTGATGGAAACGTTCGACCTTTCGCGACGCCTGGCCGCCGAAGCCCTCGGTACAGCTATTCTCGTAGCTACCGTTGTCGGTTCTGGCATCATGGCGGAAACACTGACCAAGGACGTCGCCCTTGCGCTTCTCTGCAACACCTTGCCAACCGGAGCCATCCTCGTCGTCCTGATCACCGTACTTGGTCCGATCTCCGGCGCCCATTTCAATCCGGCTGTCACGCTGGTCTTCACCGGCAAGCGCGAGCTGCCGGTGAATGAGGCCCTGCTCTACATCATCGCCCAGATCGTCGGCGGCGCCATCGGGACGATGGTGGCCCACCTGATGTTCGCGCTCCCCCTGGTTGACCTGTCGATCAAGGTTCGGACCGGCGGAGCGCAATGGTTTGCGGAAGCCGTGGCTGCCTTCGGATTGGTCGCCACGATCCTTGCCGGCATCCGCTTCCAGCGCGGGGCCGTCCCTTGGCTGGTAGGCCTCTACATCACGGCCGCGTATTGGTTCACCGCATCGACGTCATTTGCCAATCCGGCGGTCGCAATTGCGCGTTCCCTGACGAACACCTTTTCCGGCATTCGCCCGACCGACCTTCCGGGATTCATTCTCGCCGAACTCTTCGGAGCAATCGCCGGCATGCTGCTGATGAACTGGCTTCTCGGGCGCGCCGATGTGCGCGGCCCCGTTGCCATTACGGAGACCCGATGATGAGCGTCACGATCTATCACAATCCGGACTGCGGTACCTCGCGCAACACGCTGGCGATGATCCGGCAGAGCGGCGTCGAGCCTGTCGTCGTTGAATACCTCAAGACGCCGCCATCGCGCGAGAAGCTCAGAGAGCTGATCGCTGCAATGGGAATCCCGGCCCGCGCTCTGCTGCGCGAGAAAGGAACGCCGTATAAAGAGCTCGGATTGGGTGATCTCAAGTGGACCGACGACGAACTGCTCGATTTCATGATGGCGCATCCCATCCTCATCAATCGCCCGATCGTGGTTACGCCAAAGGGCGTGCGATTGTGCCGGCCCTCGGAAGACGTGATCGACCTCCTGGATGATCCCGTCGGCCGTTTCGTCAAGGAAGACGGCGAAGTCGTCGAAGCCCGCCATGAAACCTGAACTCCTGTTCAGCAAAGTTTCCTCGAGGTTCCTGCAACACCCGGTACCCCCAGTCGTTAGTCCCTCTGCGCAAACGATGCACAGGAGGAACAGATGAAGAAGCTCACTTACGCTCTTGCAGCGGCAGCGACGCTTGCAATCGGTGCCCCGACCATCGCGAATGCGGGCGGTTTCGGCGTCTATGTCGGCGGCGACTCCGGCTATTACGGGGACCGCTACTACAATGGTCCGCGGGCACGATTCTACGGTCACGACCGCGGCTGGCACAACGGCTGGTACCATCGTGATTACGACCGCGGCGTCGTGATCCGCCGTTATCATCACTGGGATGACTAACGCAGCCCGCTAAAGTCGGCAGGAAAGGCCTCGCCTCGGCGAGGCCTTTCCGCGACGCCATCTGCATAAAGCCGATCACATCGCCGAACTACCCGAGATGCCTGCGTAACATTCCCGCAGCATCCATCGCGGCACACCATCCGAACACGATGGCAGGGCCGATCATCGTCCCCGGCCCCGGATAGGTGCCGCGAAAGATCGAGGATGCATCGGTCCCGGCGGCGTAGAGGCCGGGGATGACTGTCCCGCTGCCGGTCAGAACACGCGCGGCTGAATCCGTATGCAGGCCGGCACTGCTCGCGAGATCGGACGGCCAGACTGCGACCGCGTAATACGGTCCTGGTCCGATCCGGCGCAGGCACGGGTTGGGCCTGCTCAGGGGGTCGCCGTTGAAGCGGTTCAACGCACTCGACCCGCGGCCGAAGTCTTCGTCCACGCCGGTTTCGGCATAGCGGTTGTATCGCGCGATGGTCTGGGCAAGCCCATCCCCGTCAACGCCGATCTTTGCGGCCAGGGCCTCGATGGTCTCGCCCTCGATCAGATATTTGGCCTTTAGGAAGCGGTCGAGATATCTGGTGCCGGGATGGACCAGGCCGATGCCGAAATCCCTGATGAAGCTGCGATCGCAGATCAGGAAAGCCGGCACACCTGACGCGGTGGACGCGTTCGAGCGGAGCATCGCGGCCACGAAGTCGTGGTAGGAGTCGGCTTCATTGACGAAACGACGGCCCGATGTGTTGACGGCAAGCAGTCCCGGCTTGGCGCGATCGAGCATGATGTGGGGGAAGACTGACACATGGCCGTCGTCTTGCGTCATGACCGAAACAGGCATCCACAGGCCCGGGCTTTCGAGGTCGCGCGCGATGACGGCATTGACGCGCTCGGCCGCCAAAATGCCGTCGCCGGTGTTGGACGAAGGCGTCATTGAGTAGCGGCGCACGCCTTCCGGAAACAACCGTTCGCGCAGTTCGCGGCTCCAGCCGATACCGCCCGTCGCCAGCACCACGCCCTTGCGGGCGCGGACCGTCAACTCTCCGGCCGGAGTCGAGAGGACGGCGCCGACGACGGCGTCACCCCTGTAGACAAGCTCGCTGAGCCCTGTCTCGTAGCGCAGGTCGACGCCGGCACGGCGGATATCGGCAAACAACCTGGCGACCAGCGCGTTGCCCATGATCAGGCGTGTTCCCCGCTTGTAGCTGGTACGATCGAGCGCATGCCGGGCGAGAATGCCAACGACATGTCTGAGGTGCGCCCAACTGCGGAACGGAGCCACCAGTGCCGGAATATCGGTCTTTCCGACCATCATGCCGCCGAGAACCAAAAACTCCCGACGCGGCGGCCTGATGCGCGCAAAGTCGGCGCCGAGCTTACGGCCGTCGTAGGGAATGGCGCCGAGGGCACGACCGCCGATCGCAGCGCCCGGCAGGTTCTTGTAGTCAGGGTGCACGGGTGGCGCAGCGAACTGCACGCTCGTCTTCTGTTCGAGATAGTCGAGCACGATGGGGCCGGCCTTGAGGAACGTCTCCAGGCGCTCGTCCGTCGCATGCGCGCCGAGTAGTGCCGCGAGATAGGTCCGGGCCGCTTCGAGCGTATCAGGCGTGCCTGCGCGCTGGCTTTGACGGCTTCCCGGAATCCAGACAGTCCCGGCGGAGGTCGCGGTGGTGCCACCCACCATGTCAGACTATTCGCAAAGGATGACCTGGAGCCCCTCAAGGGCGCCGACCAGCGCGGCGGTCATGCCGGCCGCACCGGCGCCGAAAACCAGGAGATCGGTCTCGACATCCGAGGCACGATCGACTTGCGGCATCGCGAGCCCCCTTCCGCTCACACCGGGTTGCGCGCCCTCGCGACGACGGCTTTCGCCGCCTGCAGCGCGCGGCGCGCTCGCGTCTCGCTGTCAACGGTTTTCGCCAGCTGAACGGTCGGAACCTCGATGCTGACCGTCAGATCGTCGGGCATCGCCCTCGCGAGCCCAACGAGATCGATGCCGCCCTCGCCCGGAAACATCCGCTCCTCGCGCGCGGCATGGATGAGCTGCTCCGTCGTCGCCGGGCGCTCGGCCGGGCCGTCGCAGATCTGCCAGTAGTGAAGGCGTTTTGCCTGGATGGTGCCGATATCCGCGAGCGAGCTTCGCGACCGGTCGAAATGCAGCGCGTCGACCAGAATGCCGGCAGCGGGATGATCGACCTCGCCGACGATGCGCATCGCCGTCTTCAGGTCCGGGACGCTGGTCCAGGGCATGAATTCGAGGTCGGACGTCAGTCCATATTTTGCGGCCGCCTCGCAAAATTGCCGGTAGCGATCGGAGAACCGCGCCAGGTCCGGATCGTAGGCTGCGACGAGAATGTGTTTTGCGCCAAGCCGCGCGCCTGCTTCGAAGAAGGGCGTGAACGACCCGATGTCCGTGTCGGGCCGGAACGCAACGACTTCGAGATCGGCGACCGTCACACCCGTCGCCTGCATTCGTCGCAGCGTCTCCCGGAACAGCGGCTCATCATCCATCAGGCGATAGGCAATCCCATCAGGCGTTGCCGGCAACAGCCTGAGCCCGACCATTTCGTAGCCACAGCGCGCCGCGACCTCGATCATCTCGGGCGGCGCGAGCTCCAGCACGGTCAATGCGGCGAGCGAGAAATTTGCCATCAGCTGAAATCCGCGAGGCGGGCGTCGAGCGAAAACATGCTCTGATAGACCTCAGGCTCGCTCGCCCGGTCCAGAACGTCAGGCACAATCTCGGCCGCCTTCCGCAAGGCCGCCTGCAGCGACGCCGTGTCCAGCGCCTCGATCAACAGGAGCCCTGCGAAAAACCCCTCGTTCTTCCGCATGCCTTTCTCTGTTGAGGGTACCGAGGTCCGCGCTTCATCGGTCGCGCCGATCTGCACGGCGGCAACCCCGTCGCAGGCGACGAGCGCTTCGGCCAATCCCTGGGGATCAACCGGCAACTGCTCGATCCGTAGCGCCATGATCGTGGCGCCCTCGCCGTGCCCCGCGCGCGCGCGCATGATGCCCCCGCCCCGCCTGAAATTGCCGAGCTTTGGCATGATGCGCTGCGACCACGCCGTCGGCGCGTTGAGACGCGCCAGATAGGCCTCGCCGTCGAGCACCTCGGGCGTTTCCAGCTCGTACAGGATGAAGAAGCGGTTGATGTCGTCCCTCACAGCGCGGAAGACACGCGATGCCAGGAAGCCCTTGGTGGTCACGCGCTCGGTCGTGTGCTCGCGCGTCAGCCAGTGCCGGTAATCGACGAGGTCGCTCGTCTCGACGTCGCTCCAGATGGCGAGAAAGCCCGCTCCGCGCATCCCGCCCCCCGTTCTTTGTTTGAGCATGATCTCCGCGCAAACGCGTTCCGCGTTTGTCGCGAGAGAAAACCGCTGCGCACTTTTCCGGATCATGCTCTACGCCTTGCCGCCGGCGGCGATCCCGTGCAGGGCCGCCGGAATCGTTGCAGGCAATTGTCCGAGCCGCTGCACCGCCGCCAGGATCGCGGCGAGATAGCCGTAGGGACCGAGACCGCAAATGACTGAGGTGCAGGCGCTCGACGTGATCGAGTGACGATGCAGCTCGTCCCGCGCGTGGATGTTCGAGATGTGTACCTCGATCTTCACACCCTCAAAAATCTTCAGCGCATCGATCAGCGCGATCGAGGTGAAGGAATAGGCCGCGGGGTTCATGATGATCGCATCCGCCTTGCCATGGGCTGATTGAATGAGGTTGACGAGCTCGCCCTCCATGTTCGACTGGTGGAACGAGATCGACACACCGAGATGATCGGCAAGCGCCTGGCAGCTCGCCTCGATCTCCCCGAGCGTCGTCGAGCCGTAGATGTGCGGTTCCCTGATGCCGAGGAAATTGAGGTTGGGTCCATTGAGGATCATGATCCTTGCGGCCATTTCGCCCTTTCCTTCTCATTTTTTCGACGCGATACCAGGCGAGAGGATTAACCGCCGAACCACTTTGCCGGAATCGTCACCAGCCCCGAGAACAGCACCATCGCGAACAGCACGATAAGCTGCGCGATCATGAAGGGCCAGACGCCCTTGATGATGTCCTCCATGCTGATCCTGGACACGCCGCACACGACGTTGAGCACGATGCCGACCGGTGGCGTGATCAGGCCGATGGAATTGTTGATGATGAAGAGGACGCCGAAATAGACGGGGTCGATGTGCGCCGCCTTGATGATCGGCATCAGGATCGGCGTCAGGATCAGGATCGTCGGCGTCATGTCGAGTGCCGTTCCCACGATCACCACCACGACCATGATCGCCAGCATCAGCATGGTGTTGTTGCCCATGAAGGGTTTCAGGAGATCGACGACCTGGGCGGAGATTTCGGACACCGTGATGAGCCAGGACGACACCAGCGCCGCGGCGACCAGGAACATCACCACACTCGTCGTCACGGCCGAGGACACCAGGACCGCGTAGAGCTCCGACCATTTCAGCTCGCGATAGATACAGGTCGCGACGAACAGCGAGTAGACGGCGACAACCACGCCAGCCTCGGTCGGCGTGAAGATGCCAAAGCGCAGACCCACGATGATGATCCCGGGCAGCATCAGCGCCCAGAAACCGTCGATGATGGCGTGCACGACTTCACGCAGCGAGGCCCTCGGCGGCGGCGACAGGTTTTCCTTGCGCACGACCCAGTACCAGGCCGCGCAGAGGCCCAATCCGAGCAGCAGGCCGGGCACGATGCCGGCGAGAAACAGTTTTGAGATCGACACGTTGGCGGCGACGCCAAAGATCACGAATCCGATGCTGGGCGGGATGACGGGACCGATGACGCCGCCGGCGGCGACGAGGCCGGCCGCGTAGGTCTTCTTGTGTCCCGCCGCCACCATCATCGGCACCAGCAGCGCCGCGAGCGCAGCCGCATCGGCCGCGGCCGATCCCGAGAGCGACGAGAGGATGCAGGCCGCAAGAATGGTCACGTAGCCGAGGCCGCCGCGGAAATGGCCGACCGCAACCAGGGCGACATTGACGATGCGCTTGGCGAGCCCGCCCTTGTTCATGATCTCGCCGGCGAGCATGAAGAAGGGAATGGCCATCAGCGGAAAGCTGTCGGCGCCGTTGATGACGTTCTGTGCCACGATCTGGGAATCGAACATGTCGATCGTGCTCATCAGGGCCACGCCGCAGATGAGGAGCGCAAACGCAATCGGCATGCCCAAGGCCATGGCGCCGAGCAACGAGACGGTGAAGACGGCGATCGTCATGGCTTGATCCGGCTGACGCGAAGGGAATGAAGGGGCACGACGGAAGACATCACTGCTCCTCCGATTCCCGGACGGCGACCATGTCCTCCTCGCTCGCCCGCCCGCTGACCACGCGGTACAAGTCGTAGGCCAGGATGACCGCGGCAGACACGCCAAAAATCACGCCGACCGCGTAGAAGATGGCCATCGAAAGACCGGTGGCCGGCGCGCGATCATCGAGGTTGATGATGGTCTGGCGCCAGCTCCCTGACAGCAGCAGCCAGTCGGCAAACAGCATCAGGCAGTAATTGAGGACAAAGCAGACGCGCTTGCCGGTGGCCGACAGTTTTCGGATCAGGGTGTCGACGCCGAGATGGGCGTGCTCGCGCAGCGCGACGATCGCGCCGAGAAACGTCAGCCAGACCAGCAGCCAGCGCGACAGCTCCTCGGAGATCGCGATGCCCGAGTTGAAGCCGTAACGCAGGACCACGTTGCCGAAGACCAGCACCACCATGACCACGAGACAGGCGGCAATGACGCCCTTGAGGAGCGTGCAATAGAGATCGAGAAATCGCGCCATGTGAGCCGTCCAGGCAAATGAGGGGCGAGAGCCGGCCCAAGGACCCGCGATGGGCCGGCTCCGCCGTCTGCGTAACGAAGAAGTCGACTACTTCACGTCCTTGCGGATGCGCTCGATCTCGTCGTTGAAGATCTTCACTGTCTCCGGCCGAAGATTGGCCGAGATCTTGTCGACGACCGGCTGCGCCGTCTTGCGCATGCGGTCGGTCTCCTCAGGGGCGATCGTGTTGAACTGCATGCCCTTGGCCTGCAATTCCGCGAGCGCCTTTTCGGTCTGGATGCGCGTCTGGTCCTTCTGGTAGCCACGGCTTTCCTCATAGGCCTCGCGCATCAGCCGCTGCTCGGTCGGCGACAGCTTGTCCCAGAACGCCTTGCTCACCAGGATGATGTTGAGCGTGAAGGTGTGGTTGGTGGCAGAGACGTATTTCTGCACCTCGTAAAACTTGTTGGAGAGAATGACCGTGTAGGGATTTTCCTGCCCATCGACGGTGCGCGTCTCCAGCGCCGAATAGAGCTCGCCGAACGCCATCGGGACCGGATTGGCCTTAAAGGCACCAAAAGTTTCTAAATAGACCGGGTTCGGGATCACGCGCAGCTTGAGGCCGCTGAAATCCTCGAGTTTTGTGATGGGACGGGTGCTGTTGGTGACGTTGCGGAAGCCCAGGCCCCAATAGCCGAGCGCGACCAGCCCCTTCGAGGGCAGGGTATCGATCATCGCCTTGCCATAGGCGCCCGTGCCCAGCGCGTCGGCCTGCTCGACGGTGTTGAAGAGGAACGGAAAGTCGATCAGCCCGAATTCGGGCACGACGGTCGCGAGCGACGTGGTCGAGGCCGACAGCATTTCCTGGGTGCCGCCGCGCAGCGCCGATTGCTGCTGCAGCTCGTTGCCGAGTTGCGAGGCCGCGAACTCGCGGACCTTCATCTTGCCATCGCTCTTGGCCAGCAGGATCTCGGCGAATTTCTTCACGCCCATGCTCACGGGGTGATCGGTGTTGTTCAGGTGGCCCCACCTGATCGTCCGCTCCTGAACCTCCTGAGCGGATGCGCCGACCGTCAGCGCCACACAGACCGCCGTCGCAGACAGCGCCCGTACCAACAAGCTCATCGTTTTACCTCCCTGTTCGATCGGGCACGAACGGCGGCTTAAGCCATTATTTTCTGCACCCTCAGCTTAACCAAAAATCATACATATATTTCAGAGTCAAATGATGATATCTTTTTCATCTGATGTTTTTCAATACATAGGACGAGTGTATCTGCTATATGCTGGCAACATTGATGGTTCGGCCGGGGGCGCCGGGCCGACCAAGAAGGCGGGATCGGAAAAGCATGACGTCACTGGAGGGACGGCCCCTGTCGGCGGGCGACAGCGGCTATCAGCGCATCAGGTCCGACATCATTTTTGGCGTGCTCACGCCGTCGGTGCGGCTCAAGCTCGATGCGATGAAGGAGGACTACGGCGTCAGCATCTCGACGCTGCGCGAGATCCTCAACCGGCTGGCGTCGGAAGGTTTTGTGGTCGCGGAAGGCCAGCGCGGTTTTGAGGTGGCGCCGGTCTCGATCCAGAACCTGCGCGAGCTCGCGGACTTGCGCATCCTGCTCGAGCATCATGCGATGACCGAGTCGTTCCGCGCCGGCGACGTGGAATGGGAAGGCCGCGTGGTGTCGGCGCATCACAAGCTGGCGGCGACCGAGCGCACCATCCGCACCGACGGCGACGACCCCGAGCTGCGCAAGCGCTATGACGGCGAATTCCACCAGGCGCTGATCTCGAGCTGCGGCTCGCGCGAGCTGATGCACGCCCATGCGGTCGTGTTCGACAAATATTTTCGCTATGCGCTGCGCTATCGGGGCACGGAGACGGTGAACCAGCACAAGGCGCTCCTGGACTGCGCGCTGACGCGGGACATCACGCGCGCCAAAGCCGTGCTCACCGAGCACATTAATGGCTGCGTCGCCTACGCCCTCTCCTCCTGGAACGAAGGCTGATCGCTTGCGATCGCCCGGAACTACAGATGCAGCCCGAGACTCCCTTCTCCGCCGCGAGGCTTGACGCCCTGCTCGATGCGTCAGGCATCGACGTCCTCCTCGTCACCTCAAAACACAACATCCAGTACCTGCTCGGCGGCTACTATCACTTCCAGTTCGATTACATGGAGGCGATCGGCATCAGCCGGTACCTGCCCGTCTTCGTCTATGTGAAGGGCGCGCTGGATAAATCCACCTATATCGCCAACCGCAACGAGCGCGACAGCGTCCAGAACAGGATCGACGCAGGCCATTGGATGCCGCCGGTCGTGTTCGGATCGTCAACCACCGTCGAGGCGATGACGCTTGCAGTGAAGCACGTGAAGGGTGTTGCGATATCTGCGCTTCGTGTCGGGGTGGAGATGTCGTTCCTGCCGGCGGATGCGGCCGAGGTGCTGCGGAGGGAGCTCGGCCACTGCCGGCTCGTCGAGGCGATGCGTCCCCTTGAAAAGTTGCGTGCAGTCAAGACTGCGGCTGAGCTCGACATTCTCCGCGAGGCGTCCGAGCGCGTCGTCGCCTCCATGATGGATACGGTCAAGCGCACCCGTCCCGGACAGAGCAAGCGCGAGATCATCGATCATCTGCGGCGGGCAGAATTGTCCCGCGACATGGTCTTCGAATACGCGCTGGTGACATTGGGGACGAGCCTCAATCGCGCGCCCTCCGAACAACGTCTTCAACCCGGCGACATTATCTCGCTGGATTCGGGCGGCAATTACCGGGGCTATATCGGCGATCTCTGCCGGATGGCCGTGCACGGGGCGCCGGACGGCGAACTCGTCGATCTGCTCGCCGAGATCGACGTGGTCCAGCAGGCAGCCCGAATGCCGATCCGGGCCGGGCTCATTGGCAGCGATATCTACGCCGCCGCCAGCGACGCCCTCGCGCGAACCCCGAACGGCAAGCAGATGCACTTCGTCGCCCATGGCATGGGCATCGTCAGCCATGAAGCGCCGCGCCTGACAGCGACCGGCCCCGTTCCCTACCCCGCCGACGACGCCAACGCGCCGCTGGAGGCCGGCACGGTCATCTCGATCGAAACCACACTGGCCCACGGGCGGCGCGGTTTCATCAAGCTCGAGGATACCATTGCCGTCACCTCGAATGGCTACGAGGCATTCGGCGACGGCGCGCGCGGCTGGAACCGGATTCCGGGATGACTCTAAATTCGATCCCCGCGCACAAGGTCGAAACCGCGGTCGCCGCGTCCGACATCCTCGGCGAGACGCCGTTGTGGTGCGACCGATCCCGAAAACTGTGGTGGGTCGATATCGACGGGCGCCTTCATCAGTCCTTCGATCCGGCGACGGGTGAGCATCAAGTCCGGCCTTACGATTGCCAATTCCTCGGCAGCCAGGCTCTGACGGCGGATGGCGCCCATCTCCTCGCGCGGGATTTATCTCTCCACCATCGCTCAGCCGACGGCTATCTCTCACGTCAAGTTTGTGAAGTCGAAAGCGGCCTGGACAACCACCTCAATGACGGACGCGTGGACGCGCGCGGCCGCCTGTGGATCGGCACCATGGACAACCAGCTCCATCGACCGAACGGGTCGCTCTATCGCGTGACTGGCGATGGTGAGGTGACGCCCGTGTTCAGCGACGTCATCGTGACCAACGGAATTGCGTTCTCGCCCGACAACCGCACGCTCTATTTCACCGACACGCGGCGATACTGCACCTGGCAGTTCGATTTCGATCTCGATGACGGCGCGATCCGCAACAGACGGCTGTTTGCGGACTATCGGTCCACGCAGGAGCGACCGGACGGCGCCTGCGTCGACAACATAGGCGGACTATGGACGGCGTTCTTCTCTCACGGTCGCGTGGTGCGCTATCGGCCCGACGGCCGGATTGACACGGTCATTCCGTTGCCCGTGACCAATCCGACCTGCGCATGCTTCGGAGGCGACGACCTGAAGACGCTGTTCGTGACCACGGCCAGAAAGTTTCTAACTCCCGAGCAGCTCAGCATCGAACCTCAGGCAGGCCATGTGCTCGCCGTTCACGGGATCGCGCAGGGTCTTCCCGAACACCGCTTCGCCAATCCGGGCTGAGAATCCGCCAATCGCCAGCTCCGTATCGAAGTATCACGGGTCCTGATGGCTGATGGCCCAGACGTAGGCCGCGACGGCATCGACATCCTCCGGCTTCAGGTCGCCATCCATTCCGGGGGCCACCGCCATGTTGTGCAGGATCGTGCGCTTCAGCTCTCTGACGCTGCCGTCGCTCCAGACGAACATGCCGGCCGTCAGGTCGTTGCCGTTTGGCGTGCCCTTTCCATCGATGCCGTGACAGACACTGCACTGCCCGTTGGCGGCCTCGCCGTGAAACACACGATCGCCATGCACGACGTGGTCCCTGGTATAGCCCGATGGCACTGGAAGCGTGGTCGCTGGAGGTCGTATCTGCTCTCTGTAGATGCTGAGCGGCGGCGTAACGAGCCTCAACTCGTCCGCCTGCGCTCTTGGCGCGCTGAGCACGGCGAGAAACATCGCGCACGCCGCCATAGGCACCGTGGATCGCGTTGCCATGATTGCCTCCCGATCTTGGTCGCGCCCCGCCGCGAAGCGCCGACGGCAACGCACTGGCTGAAGGGGTGTTACTCCAGAATGATCACGGTTGGCTCGCCGGACTTGCGCCTCGGCAAATGCGGCTCGGGCGAGTTCATGATCAGTTCCAACACACTCAGAAACGTATCGAGGATCAGTGCGGGCAAATAGAACATGGCCATTTTGCACCTCAGACTTTCATTATGACGCCCCCGCCGATCACGTCACGTCCGACAACACGCAACGCCGCCTCCGGCATTTTTGCGAACGCGGAGGCGACGGGATCATATTCAGGCCAGGAAGCGCGGCCGGGTAAATGGGACCAAGGTAGGAGGCGTGTCACATTTCAAAACTTCCAGTTGAACTCCGCCTTCACGCCATTGTCGTTCACGCGCTTGGCAAACTGCCCCGAGTAGCTGACGCCGAAGGTGGCGTTGCGGGTCAGCGCAAGGTCGAAGCCGGCTTCGACGGCGGCGGCGTCGCGCGCGATCGTCAGGCCGGCCACGGTGAAGACGTTGCTCCCGGCGAAACTCATGGCGGTCGCCGGCGTCACATCGCCATAGGCGTGGCGCCAGCCGAGCATCCCTGTCCAGCGCGCATCCAGGCCGCCGAGCTCGAAGCCGACCGCGCCGCGCAAGCCGAGCGTGGAGAAGCCGACGCTGCTGCTCGCTGCGGCTCCCGTCAGCGCGGCGATGCCGCCGGCCTCGGTGAAGGCCTTGCTGCGCGTATCGACATAGGCGAGCGCCGCGAACGGCTCCAGCGCCGCCCTCCTCGACAGATCGATCCGGTAGCCGAGTTCGCCGAACGCCTGCGCCGTGGCCGCCCCGTAGCCCGCGGAGAGATGGTCGGTGAAGCCGGGGATCGCGACCGACCGGCTGGCGCCGATGTGGTGCCAGCTATAGGCCGCGCCGCTGCGGAAACCGATCGCTCCCCACTGCGCGCCGGCAAAGCCGCCGACATGATAGCTGTCGACCGACGCGCGCGATGCGTCGCTCGCGCTGCTCAGGTTCGCATGCGTGTAGCCGCTCAAGGCGCCGACGCGCCAATCGTCACCGATGCGGGAATCGATGCCGGAGAAGAAGCCGCCGGTGTTGTGCGACAGCGCCGCCGCATTGCCGTCGCTGCCGGCCTGCCCCCAAGAGCCGATCACGCGGCCCCACACCGCAAACGCGGCATCGGGCTTCACCGTCGCCGGATCAGCCGCATAGGCCATCGCCGACCGGCCGCCGGCCCCAACCGCGCTGAAGGCCTCGCGCAGCCGATCGATCGCGGCAGCGCGCACGAAGCGGCTGTCCTCGACGAGAACGCCCAGCGTCGAAGGATGAATCTCGCCGGAGAGCTGATCGAAGGCCGTGCGCGCCTGCGCGGCATTGAGCGTGACCACCGCATTCCAGAGCGTGTTGCCGTAGCCGAACGGATCGACCGCTCCGCCGGTTGCAGCCTGGTTGCGCGTCCCACCGACGCTGGCAAAGCTCGCCACATTGCGTGTCATGGTCAGGTAGACGTCATTGGCGTCGTAACTCAGCGACGGCGTCAGGAACGCCGCATCCGACGTCACGCCGGCAAAGGTGCCGGTGACGCCGCTGGCCGAGGTGAGGATCGTATATTTGGTGCTGGGCGCATAGCTGCCGGCCTGCACCTGGGCCTGCACCGTGCCGCCGTTGATCGTGGTCGTGGTGCCGACGACCAGCCTGTCGGAATTGCCCTTGGCATCGAGCTGCACCTGGTAGAACGAGCCGCTTGCGAAGCTGGCATCATTGGCAACGGTGAGCGTGCCGATCGAATTGCCGGGGGCGACGATACCGCCCTTCGTCACGTCGAGCGTGCCGATCGTGCCAGTGCCGCCGAGCGTTCCGCCATTATGAACGCCAACATTGCCGTTCGCCAGCCAACCGTTGATCGAGAGAATGCCACCCGCAACGCCCACGAAGCCCGTGAAGCCGCCGGAGTTCCCGGTCAGGATGGTGTGGCCGGCAAAATTGTCGACGTTGCCGTTGCCGGAGATCGGCACGGAGAACGTATAGGCGGTGCTGGTGTGGTTGAAGATGAGACCGCCGGTGCCGTCGCCGAACTGGACGCCGCTGGCCGTCAACGTACCGGGCGCCGTCGCCGGCGTGCCGCCGGTCAGCGAACCAATGTAGAGGTGGCCGTTCGAACCCGATTGCTCCGCGATAACTACCTTGCCTGCCGCATTCACGGCGCCGCCGTTGTTGATGGTGAGGACGCTGTCGTTGTTTTTCCCGATGATCAGCGAAGTGCCGCCGATGGTCGAAGAGACATTCAGCGCCGACCCGGCCCCGCTCACCGCCGCGGAGCCCAGTTCGCCATATTGGACGTTGACCGCGCCGCCATTGACGACGTTGAGAACGGCCTTCGCGCCGGCGGGTTTGTTGGACCCGACGTAGATTTGATCGGCTTCTACAACCGAGCCGGCGCCGTCGACGGTCAGCGTGGCGGTCCCGGTATTCATACCGACGCCAAGGCTGTGGCCGGCGACCAGCTTGCCGCCGGCGCTGACGTCGACCGTCGCGTCCCCGCCGATGCCGATGTTGAAGTCGACGGAGTTGCCGATGCTGACGTATTGCGACCCCGCGCCCTTGATTGAGAGACTGCCGCTGCCGCCCGCCTTGAAGCCGATATTGGTATTGCCTGCCTCGGTCACGACACCACCGTTCGAGACCGTAATGGCGCCGGCTCCAAAGCTGCCGTCATAGAGATTGCCGCTCAGATCGAGGCGCGAGCCGCTTCCATCGACCGTGACCGTGCCGCTGCTGCCGGCGGCCGAGCCGACGGCGGCGAATCCACCTGTGACCTTCCCGCCGGCAAGGACGTTCAGGAAACCGGTGCCCGCCTTTCCGACCGTAACGGCACCGACCGTTGTGTTCGTGCCTGCCCCGGTGACTGTGAACGTCCCCGAACTGTCGGCCCCGACGCCCATTGTCAGGCTCCCGGTGATCGTTGCCCCGGACTGGACGGTGAGCGTGCCCTGGCTGTTGGCCTGGGAGCCCACGTAGATATTGTCGGCAGTCAGGGACGCAGAATTGCTGAGGGTGGCAAAACCCTTTCCGGCGTAGCCGACATGAAGGCCGCCGCCACTGCCGGCGACCGAATTGATCGCAAGCGTTGTGCCGCTGCCCGACAGGTCCAGCGTACCGCTTGCGTTAACGGTGTTGCCCAGTGTCACGTTGCCGCTGACCACGCCGCTCGCGCCGGACTGGAGATTCAAGGTGCCGGTGCCCCCCTGATCGCCAATGAAGACGTTGCCGGTGCCTCCCGAGCCGACCTGGACCTTTGAGCCGGCTCCGGTGATGGTGACAGTGCCGCTTGCGCCGCTCGCGTAACCGAGGCCGAGGTAAAGGCCTGCGCCGAGCGTTCCCCCATTGGTGACCGTGACCGTGCCTTTCCCGGACGAGCCGACGGTGACGGCGTTTGCGGAAAACCACGAGTTGGCACCATCGACCGTGACGATGCCGGTGCCGCCGCTCGCAGCGCCGACCACCGCGGCATTGCCGCCGAGCGCCTTGCCGCCGTTGGTGATGTTGATCGTGCCCGTGCCGCTATTGCCAACGGTCAGGGTGCCGTTGACCTGGAGCTTGGAATTCGTCCCGTCGATGGTCGCAAGACCGGTGGATCCACCCTGGGTGCCGATGACAACGTTCGTGCCGCTCACCCAGGAACCGTTCGAGAGATCGAGCGTTCCGTTGCCGGACTTGCCGACCTCCAGCAGGGACGCGCCCTGCAACACCCAACTGGCCGTACTTCGCATTGTGACCACGCCGGTGCTGCCCGCCGCGTCGCCGATGCTGCTGCTGCCCCAGCTGGTCAACTGCAGGCCGTTGCCAATATAGAGCGAGCCGCTGCCGGCGGTGCCGACGAACAGGGATCCAGTGGTCCCCGCCATGCCGGTCACAAGCATCGCGGGGGCGTTCGTCGTGTTGATGGTCACCGTGTCGGCCATGCCTGGCACTGCGATGCCGGTCCAGTTGACGGGTGACTGCCAATCCGTCGTGCTACCGATCCAGCTCACATTGCCGGCAAACGAAGATGAGGCGCTCGCAACTGCAACCAGCGCGGTGGAGCCGAGGAGCGCGGCCAGACGGCGAGACGAACGGGACTCGAGCATGAAAATTCCTAAGCAGAGGACGGCATTCTCCTCGTGCGACAGTCCGCGCCTCGCGAGCGAGGAACTGCATCGCGGCTCCTACTGGTGCCCGGTGCTGGCTGTTGCCGAGTTGCGATCAGCTAGCGCGCGGCGGTCCGATCGTCTTGGTCTGGACAGCACTGCTTTTGAATTCTGACGGAATGCCAATAACTTCCGTGCCGACGAGGCTTTGCTGCAACAGCGCGGATGCGCGCGTCGCGGCATCTTCTTGGACAGGGCGCGACCCGATTTGACCTTTACCGCACTCGCCATTCACGTGGCCGCGTTGCGTACTCTGTCGGGCGCGCGACGAAGGCGGTCCTCAGCCCGTTCTTCGGCCGCGCCGACGGCGCGCACCGACACGCCCGGTCGCGGACATCACCCCTCCGGCACACCAGCAAGGCGCAAGCCTTCGGCGACGCGCTCTCGCCTGGCGAGGTAGATTGGGTCATCGCTTTGTGGATTGAGACGGTAACGCCGAACGGTGAAGGTCGGATCGAGCACAAGTCCGGCCTTGGTGGCGGCCCTCGCCTCGTCAAGCGAACCGAGCCGCGCGAGTGCCGCGCCGAGCGCGAAATGCGCGAGGGGATAGTTCCGGTTGGCCTCGACGCTGCGCCGGAACCAGACGACGGCTGCAGCATCTGCCATGACCTGTAGTCTTGCGAAGCCAACCATCATGAGCCAATCGAAGGCGAACATATCGCGCGGCGAAAGGCGAAACGCCACATCCATATGCGCGTCGATCTCGGACCCGCGCCCCATGTAGAACTTACCCATCCCGATCTGCGCATGCGCCTCGGCCAGATTGCGATCCAGCTCCAGCGCCCTCTCGCACTCGGCAATGCCTTGGGCGCCGCGATTCGAAGCCATCAGCACAGTGCCCATGTAGAGATGGGCCATCGCATGGTTCGGAGCGACAGACAGCACCTTCATCAGCGTCGCCTCGGCAGTCGCAACAAGCGCGGCCTTGTCATCACTCATGTGCGCAACGCCGACCAGCAGATCCACAACGGCGGTCCAGATCATCGCCTCGAGGTTGTCCGGATCGAGGGCAAGCGCCTGCTCGAAAAGCCCGCGAGCCTTTACCGCATGTTCAGGCGTCCAACCCTTGTACAACGTGGTCTTGCCCTGGAAATACAGGTCCATCGAACTGGGGTGCGGAGATCGTTCCGATCGCCTTGCCTCCTGCTCAGTGA
This sequence comes from Bradyrhizobium arachidis, assembly GCF_024758505.1. NCBI lineage: Bacteria > Pseudomonadati > Pseudomonadota > Alphaproteobacteria > Hyphomicrobiales > Nitrobacteraceae > Bradyrhizobium > Bradyrhizobium arachidis. The sequence goes on from NZ_CP077970.1 coordinate 5,092,298, forward strand.
GCTCGGCCTGCAAGGCATTGGCGAGCCTCGATACGATCTCGTCCTGCATGTCGAAGAGATCGGCGATCGTCTTGTCGAAACGATCTGCCCACAGGTGCGCGCCGGTTTCCGCATCCACAAGCTGAACGTTCACCCGAAGGCGGCTTCCGCTTCGTTGAACCGATCCTTCGAGCACATATCGCACACCCAGCTCTTGTCCGATCTGCTTGAGCTTCGTCGGCTTTCCCTTGTAGGTGAAGGCGGTGTGCCGGCCGATCACGAACGAGCCCCGAATGCGTGACAGGTCCGTGGTCAGGCTCTCGGTTATGCCGTCGGCGAAGTAGTCCTGCGCGGGATCGCCGCTGAGGTTGGAGAAGGGCAGCACAACGATGGACAGATGCGGCGGTGAAGCCGAGGCGGGCGCGTCGCGGCCAGCCGCGCTCCCGACACCGGCGGGAGCTGCCCGACCCGGCGCTTCCCGCACCGAACCGACGAAGCGAAAACCCTTGCGCGGCAGCGTCTTGATCAGGCGCTGCTCTTCGCCGCAATCGCCAATGACGGTCCGAGCCGCATTCAGGCGGGTCGTCACCGCTGCATCGGACACGATGCGTCCGTTCCAGACCGACTCCACCAGATTGTCCTTGCTGACGACGCGGTCCCGGTTTCGGATCAGATAGTCGAGCAGGTCGAACACCTGGGGAGCCGTCGGGATCAGTTCGGGCCCGCGCCGCAGCTCGCGCTGATCAGTGTCGAATGAGTAGTCCTCGAAGAAATAGCGCAAGGTCCACTCCTCCGGTTATCTCCCCGACTGTCTCAAGCCTCGACGCTACCGTGAGAAATATGGCCCCGGTTGGAGAAATGTAAGCCGGCTACGTCTCCTGCAGCGCAGCCTAGCACCCCATCCGGTCGGCAATGCCGCCGAAATCCCTGGCGACGATGTCCCAGCTGCCGGTGGCTTCGAAGTCCACCTTCTGCAGCGGACCGTACTCGGTCGGACGCGCGACGAAGGCGGTCTTGAGACCGTTCTTCTGTGCGGCGGCGAGATCGTTGTTGTGGGCGGCGACCATCATGACCTCCTCGGGCTTCAAGCCCAGGAGGCGCGCGGCGCCGAGATAGGTTTCGGCGTCGGGCTTGTAGTGCTCGAACAATTCCGCGGACATCACGAGATCCCACGGCAGCCCCGCGAACTTCGCCATGTTGGTGAGGAGTGCGACGTTGCCGTTCGAGAGCGGCGAGATCACGAATTTGGTCTTCAGCCGCGTCAGGCCGGCGACGCTGTCGGGCCAGGGATGCAGGCGGTGCCAGCCTTTTGTGAGGTGATCGAGGTCGGCCTCGGTGAGGCCCTTGATCGCAAACTTTTCGACAAGCTTGTCCAGCGAGCGGCGGTGCAGGACGTCGAGCATGACGTAGCCGCGCTCGGGATGCTTTCGTACGTTGTCCATCGAGGCGACGTACATGCCGCGCCAGCCGTCGACCAGCGCGGTCCAGTCGGCAGTGATGCCGCGGCCCTTCCCCCACCACATGAAGTCGGTGATCAGGCTGGTGCGCCAGTCCACGACGGTGCCGAACACGTCGAACACCAGCGCCTTCACGGAGGACAGGTCGGACATGTGCGCATTCTCGTATTTTTATCGTTGTCATTCCGGGGCGCGACGAAGTCGCGAACTATGGTGCGCAATTGCGCACCAGAGAATCTCGCGCAACAACTTCTGGATTCCGGGTTCTCCGGGCCGCGCTTTGCGCGGTCCCGTCGCCCCCATTGCGCACTTGCGCAATGGGGAATGACGCTTCGCGTCAACCCAGGTAGAACTTCTCGAGCTGCCGGTGCTCGGCCTTGATGTAGCGCACCGTGCCGGTGACGGAGCGCATCACCACCGTCTCGGTCTCGATCACGCCATCCTTGCGGAACTTGACGCCCGAGAGCAGCGAGCCCGTGGTGACGCCGGTGGCAGCGAACAGGCAGTCGCCCTTGGCCATGTCCTCGATGCCGTAGATCATCTTGGGATCGTTGACGCCCATCTTGGCGGCGCGCTCGCGCTTCTCGTCGGAATCCAGGATCAGGCGGCACTGCATCTGGCCGCCGATGCAGCGCAGCGCGACCGCAGCCAGTACGCCCTCGGGCGCACCGCCGGTGCCGAGATACATGTCGACGCCGGTGTTGTCGGGGTCGGCGCAGTGGATCACGCCGGCGACGTCGCCGTCGGTGATGAGACGTACCGCGGCGCCGGTCGAGCGCACGCTCGAGATGATGTCGGCATGGCGCGGACGGTCGAGCACGAGGACCGTGATCGCCTCGGGGGCGACGCCCTTGGCTTTCGCAAGGCGGTGCACATTGTCGGCGGGTGTGGCGTCCAGCTCGACCACGCCCTTGGCGTAGCCCGGACCGATCGCGAGCTTCTGCATGTAGACGTCGGGGGCGTGCAGCAGCGTGCCGCCGTCGGCCATCGCCATGGTGGCGATCGCGCCCGGCATGTTCTTGGCGCAGAGCGTGGTGCCTTCCAGGGGATCGACGGCGATATCGACCTGCGGGCCGGCGTTCATGCCGACCTTTTCGCCGATGAAGAGCATCGGCGCCTCGTCGCGCTCGCCCTCGCCGATCACGATCGTGCCCTCGATCGGCAGCTTGTTGAGCTCGCGCCGCATCGCATCCACCGCGGCCTGGTCGGCCGCCTTCTCGTTGCCGTGCCCGCGCAATCGCGCCGACGACACCGCCGCCCGCTCCGTCACGCGCACGATCTCCAGCGTGAGAATACGCTCGAGCAACGCGTGCGGCGGGACTGAAATATGGGTCGACATTTGGCTTACTCCTTCAAAACAGCTCAGCGCTTCAATTCGCGTCACGCGCGTTCGTTCGAACGGCACTTCAGTTTGAGCATGATCTCATCGGAAAACCGCTTCACACTTTGCGCTAGCGCGGCCCTCCGGGTGCGGATCATGCTCTAGTTTTTCTCGATCCTGATCACCTGCGGCCGACCGCTGATCACCTTGTCCTTCTGCACGGCGGCAAGCGCACGGCGGACGGCGTCCTCATGGGTCGCATAGGTAATCAGAATGACGGGCACGGGAGAAGTTTTGCCATCGGCCGCCGCACTGCCTCCATTGGGATGGCGCTGCACGATGGATTCGATCGAAATCTTCTGCTCGGCGAGCCGGGTCGCGATCGCAGCCGCGGTGCCCGGGAAATCGCGTGCCAAGAGGCGGATGTAGTAGCCGCCCTCATGCCGCTCCATCGGCGCCTTCTTGGTGTCGCGGAGCTGCGCCACGGGCCGGCCGAACGGCTTTGCGCGGATGCCGCGCGCGACGTCGGCGATGTCGGCCAGCACTGCTGACGCGGTCGCAGCACCGCCGGCGCCGGGACCGACCAGCGTGATCGGAGGGATGCCCTCGCCGTCGATCGTGACCGCATTGGTAACGCCCATCACCTGCGCGATCGAGGAGGATTTTGGAACCATGGTCGGATGCACGCGCTGCTCGATGCCCTTGGCGGTGCGCACGGCAACGCCGAGCAGCTTGAGGCGGTAGCCGAGATCGTCGGCGGCGCGCAAATCTTCCGGCGCGATGGAGGAGATACCTTCGACATACACGGCGCTTTGAGCAACTTTCGTGCCGAAGGCGAGGCTCGCCAGAATCGCGAGCTTCTGTGCGGTGTCATGGCCGTCGACGTCGAAGGACGGATTGGCCTCGGCATAGCCGAGCCGTTGCGCATCTTTCAGACATTCGGCAAACGACAGGCCCTCCTGCTCCATCCGCGTCAGGATGTAGTTACAGGTGCCGTTGAGGATGCCGTAGACGCGGTTGATGCCGGTGGCAGCTAAGCCCTCGCGCAGCGTCTTGATGACGGGGATCGCGGCACCGACCGCTGCCTCGAAGTTCAGCGCGCCGCCGTGGTTTTCGGCAGCCTTGGCGAGCTTCAGCCCGTGCTTGGCGAGCAGCGCCTTGTTGGCGGTGACGACCGACTTGCCCGACTTGAGCGCCGCCTCGACCGCGGACAGCGCGGGATCGCCGGAGCCGCCCATCAGCTCGACGAAGCAGTCGATGCCGCCGTGCGTGGCCAGCGCGAGCGGATCCTTGACCCATTCGACTCCGCGCAGATCGACGCTGCGCTTCTTGGCCTTGGAGCGCGCGGTGACGGCAACGACGCGGATGCCGCGGCCGCTGCGGCCCGAGAGCACGCGGGCCTGGGATTCAATGAGACGGACAACTTCGGCGCCAACGGTGCCGAGCCCCGCGATACCCACTTTCAGGGGTGCGACCATAACTAACGAAAACCTGCCGGAAAGAATTAACGCCGATTGGCGAGCGGAACGACGTTGTGCAACGTTTCGATGCCGCTTTCAAGGAAGCGACGCACGCCGCGCGCGGCCTGCCGGATACGCTGCTCGTTTTCTACCATGGCGATGCGGACATATCCTTCACCATGCTCACCGAAGCCGACGCCGGGCGACACCACCACGCCTGATTTCTCCACCATCAGGGTGGCGAATTCCATGCTGCCGACGCTGCGGAACGCCTCCGGCAGCGGCGCCCAGGCGAACATCGAGGCCTCCGGCGGCGGGATCTCCCAGCCGGCGCGGCCGAACGATTCCACCAGCGCCTCGCGCCGCTTGCGATAGGTGTCGCGCATCTCCTTGATGCAATCGTCGGGGCCGTTCAGCGCCGCGGTTGCCGCGACCTGGATCGGCGTGAACGCGCCGTAGTCGAGATAGGATTTGACGCGCGCCAAGGCTGCGATCACGCGCTCATTGCCGACCGCAAAGCCCATGCGCCAGCCGGCCATCGAATAGGTCTTCGACATCGAGGTGAACTCGACGGTGACGTCGATCGCGCCGGGCACCTGCAGTACGGAGGGCGGCGGGTTGTTCTCGTCGAAATAGACTTCGGCATAAGCAAGATCCGACAGGATCAGGATCTCGTGCTTCTTCGCGAAAGCCACGAGGTCCTTGTAGAAATCCAGGCTCGCGACATAGGCGGTGGGGTTCGAGGGATAGCAGACCACGAGTGCCAGCGGCTTCGGGATCGAATGCACGATCGCCCGCTCCACCGCCTCGAAGAATTGCGGCGTCGGTTCCGACGGCACCGAGCGGATCACCCCGCCCGCCATCAAAAAGCCGAAGGCGTGAATCGGATAGCTCGGATTCGGACAGAGGATCACGTCGCCCGGCGCGGTGATTGCCTGCGCCACGTTGGCAAAGCCTTCCTTGGAGCCCAGCGTCGCGACGATCTGGGTGTCGGGATTGAGCTTCACCCCGAAGCGGCGAGCGTAGTAGGCGGCCTGGGCCTTGCGCAGGCCGTTGATGCCGCGGGACGCCGAGTAGCGGTCGGTGCGCGGCTTGCCCAGGGTCTCCTTCAACTTCTCCAGCACGTGCGGCGGAGCCGGCAGATCCGGATTGCCCATGCCGAGGTCGATGATGTCGGCGCCGGCGTTCCGCGCGGCCGCCTTGGCCCGGTTGACCTGTTCGAACACGTAAGGCGGCAGACGGCGGATGCGGTAAAATTCTTCCATGGGTCCAGACTTCGGTTCGTGAGCTCCGAACAACCGGCTGGGGCAGAATCGGAGGCCGCATGACCGGCCTTCCAAGGGGCTGTCGTCGTCACCACAAATCAACTCAAAATCAAATACTTAGAGTTGAATTGGGAGAGACTCGATGAATTCCCCTGCCCTGACTTTCGGCTGAATTGATGTGTTGTAGCACGGACGGGCTGGCACGCCAGCCGTTACCTTGCCTGAGATTATTTGGCCTGAGATCATTTGGCCTGAGATTATTTGGCGTCCTTGCCGGCCGTGGCCTGGCGGGCACGCGCGGCCGTCAGTTCGGCCTCGATCTTGGCGCGCTGCTCGGGTGTGATCGCTGCGGCCTCGTCGCGGGCCGGAGGGAGATCATGGACCGGCAGGTAGGTGCCGACTTCCCGCGGGCGCGGCTGGGCATCCGCCGGCGTCAGATCGGCGATCTGGCTCGAACAGCCCGCAAGCCCAAACGACGCCGTTAGCAGCGCGCCGAGCGCAAGCCGCCTCCATCGCCGGTCCACCCGCGCCAACACTTGGAACGCCACCACTTGGGAAATCCCCTACTCCCAGCCCCAGGCCAGACTGAGCTTACTCGCCGCGCGGATCATTGTCGCCCCCAATGACCTGCGCCCGATCAACGAAGCCCGTCGTTGCGGCTTCAATGTGACAGAACCAAGAAACTTTGTCGCACTGCAACACATCTTGGAGAGCAATTAACCCCGAACATGCGAGCTTCGCGGTGACGAACGCGGAATGAATCTGTAGTGTTTTCTCCATGAGTACCGTCACGACCGACAAGCCGACCGAGACCAAATTCGATGCCGAAGCCTTCGCGATGAATGTCGCGCGGGCCATGGAGAACGGGGGCAAGGCGCTCGCCGCCATGCTGCAGCCGCGCGACGGCGCCACCGTGCAGGACCGGCCGCCGCCCGAGCTGACCGAGATGGTCAAGACCTTCACCGCGGTCGCCGAATACTGGCTGTCGGATAACGCGCGCAGCTCCGAGCTGCAGACGAGGCTCGCCAAGGACTATCTCGACCTCTGGGGCACCGCCGCGCGGCGCATGGCCGGCGAGCAGGTCGCACCCGCGATCGATGCATCTCCGCGCGACAAGCGCTTCGCCGACCCGGAGTGGAAGTCGAACCAGTTCTTCGACTTCATGAAGCAGCTCTATCTGATCACGACCAAGCGCGCCCATGAACTGGTGCAGGACGCCGATGGCCTCGATCCGCACACCCGCCGCAAGGCGGAGTTTTATATGCAGCAGGTCACCAACGCGCTGTCGCCGTCGAACTTCGTGCTGACCAATCCGGAAGTGCTGCGCGAGACGGTCGCGACATCGGGCGACAATCTGGCGCGCGGCCTGAAGATGCTCGCCGAGGACATCGCGGCCGGCAAGGGCACGCTGAAGATCCGCCAGTCCAACCCGGACAATCTCGAGCTCGGCGTCAACATGGCGACGACACCGGGCAAGGTGATCTTCCAGAACGAGATGATGCAGCTCATCCAGTACTCGCCGACCACGGAGAAGGTGCTGCGCACCCCGCTCCTGATCGTGCCGCCCTGGATCAACAAGTTCTACATCCTCGATCTCAAGCCGGAAAAATCCTACATCAAATGGTGCGTCGACCAAGGCATCACGGTGTTCGTGATCTCCTGGGTCAATCCCGACAAGCAGCTCGGCAACAAGAGCTGGGAAGACTACATGAAGGAAGGCCCGCTCACGGCGATGGACGTGATCGAGAAGGCCACCGGCGAGCTGAAGGTGCACACCGCCGGCTATTGCGTCGGCGGCACCATGCTCGCGACCACGCTGGCCTGGCTTGCCGAGAAGCGCCGCCAGCGCGTGATGTCGGCGACGTTCTTTGCCGCCCAGGTCGACTTCACCCATGCCGGCGACTTGCTGGTGTTCGTCGACGAGAACCAGATCTCGGCGCTCGAGCGCGACATGAAGGCCGCCGGCGTGCTGGAAGGCTCCAAGATGGCGATGGCCTTCAACATGCTGCGCTCCAACGATTTGATCTGGTCCTACGTCATCAGCAACTACCTCAAGGGCCAGCAGCCCAGCGCATTCGACCTGTTGCACTGGAATTCGGACGCCACGCGCATGAGCGCGTCGAACCACTCCTACTACTTACGCAACTGCTATCTGGAGAACCGCCTTTCCACCGGCACGATGGTGCTCGACAACACGCTGCTCGATCTCTCCAAGGTCAAGGTGCCCGTCTACAACCTGGCGACCCGCGAGGACCACATCGCGCCGGCGGAGTCAGTGCTCTACGGCTCGCAGTTCTTCGGCGGCCCCGTGAAATACGTGCTGTCGGGCTCAGGCCACATCGCCGGCGTCGTCAACCCGCCGGCCTCGAACAAGTACCAGTACTGGACCAACGACGACATCAGGGATGTGACCGTGGCCCAGTGGATGAAAGGCGCGCAGGAGCACAAAGGCTCGTGGTGGCCGGACTGGCGCGAGTGGCTCAGCAGCATCAATTCCGAGGAGGTGCCCGCGCGCACCGTCGGCAGCGAGGCCCTGCCCCCGATCGAGGACGCGCCCGGCAGCTACGTCCGCGTTCGCGCATAGCGCGAGGACGCGCGTCTCTGTATAACTAAGGCGCGATGAGATCAGGACGAATCGTCATCGCGCCTTAGCTTTTTGTCTGAGCATGATCTTTTCGGAAAACCGCTATGCACTTTTCCGGATCATGCTTTAGCCGACCGAGATGAATCGAGGGGAAACGGTATGACGCGCGAATTGTTCTGGCTGACGCTGACGGTGATTTTGACCGGCATCCTCTGGATTCCCTACATCATCAACCGCGCTCAGGTCCGCGGCCTCTCCGGCGCCATGGCGAACCCCTCGCGCAACGACAAGCCGCATGCCGACTGGGCCAACCGCCTGATGTTCGCGCATGACAACGCGGTCGAGAACCTCGTGATCTTTGCGCCGCTGGTGCTGATCCTCAATTCGATCGACTATTCGACCAAATGGACCGTGCTCGCCTGCGCCGTGTATTTCTGGTCGCGGGTCGCACATCTGATCGTCTACGCAATCGGGATCCCGGTGTTCCGCACGCTGGCCTTCACCGTCGGCTTCATCGCCCAGGCCGTGCTGGCACTGGCGATCTTCAAGGTGGTTTGAGCGCGCGTCCCGGAGGCGCGCCAACACGAAGCGATGCATAGCGAATCCAGCCGCGACTTCCTCCAGTTCCACGACTTGGGCGCGGACACCATCCTATCCATCATCGAGCGCGCGCAAGTCCTCGCGGCGGCGTGGGATGACCGTGTCATGCCGCCGAGCCTGGCCGGCAAGCGCGTGGCGCTCATCGTCGACGACGGCGGATGGCGGAATACGACGGCCTTCGATCTCGGCATCCAGGCGATGGGGGGCATCTGCGTACGCTCGCCGGTGAGGTTCAATGCCGCCGAGACAACGGCCGATCTGGCGAGATATCTCGACAACTGGTTCGACGTCCTGGTCGTACGAACCAGAGAGTTGTCGGCGCTGCGCGAGCTCGCATCAAGCGCCGTCGCGCCGGTCGTCAACGCGAGAACGCGATCCAACCATCCTTGCGAAACGCTCGGCGATCTCGCCCATGTCTGGAGCAAGAGGACCAGGCTCGATGGCCTGAAGATCGTCGGCGTGTCCCCCTCCGCGAATATCCTCCGATCGTGGGTCGAGGCCTCGATCGCGCTGCCGCTCCAGGTGACGCAGGTCTATCCGAAAGACTGGCATATCAAGGACATCGCGAGCGCGAACTTCATCGCCAGCACCAACCTAGACGCCCTGTTCGATGCGGACGTGATCATCACGGATTGCTGGCCTGACGGCGCACACGCGGATCAGCTCTTGAACTATCAGGTGTCCGCATCGCTGCTGGAGCGATGCCGCCCGGACGTCATGTTCCTGCCTTGCCCGCCCGTGACGCGAGGCCAAGAGGTCAGCGAAGACGCGATGTCACATCCCGCTTGTCAGAGCCCGGCTGCAAAAGCCTATCTTCTGCACGCACAGAACGCCCTGCTCGAATGGATCGCCGCATAGCCCTGGCGAGATTGCCGCGGCGCCGACCGTTCGCGATCTTCAAGGTGGTTTGAGGCATCCGAAAAGGAGCTGCAGGCTCCTGCAATCCGAGGTACCATCGCACGGGTTGAGGCAACCGAAGCGAAGGATTGCTGATGCGGACCCTTTTGCCAGCCGTCGCAATGCTCGCGCTCGCCGGATTTGGCGGCGAGGCGCAAGCGCAATGCCCCGAACTGACCCGCCTGCGCAGCGAGGCCGTCGAGGCCACAAAGCCGATGAATCGTGGATTGATGCCGGGTCGTTGCGATGCCTACATTCGCGCATCGCTCGCCTGGAGCGCCGTGGTCGACTACGCGAGCGACCATCGGGACGTCTGCGATATTTCCGACCGCTCGCTCGGCGAGTTCGAGAGATATCGCCGCGACGCCGTGACGGCGCGCAACAACGTCTGCGCCGGCCGCCCGATTCGGCCGTTTCCGGCAGAGATCATTTTGCGCTGAGCGACGGCACGGCGGCGACGGCCGCCGTCCGCTCCTGCGGACGCACCATCAGGTAGAGCGCGGCGACGTGCGTGATCATCAACAGCGGGACGTAAATGATCGGGATCGCATATGCGGCGCCCAAATCTCCGGCGTGGGCCGGGAGGCCGAGTTGGATCGCGTGATAGTAGTCGACGATAATGTCGATTGCTCCGACGAGATTGAAGGCGACAACGAGCAGCCGGAAGAGCTGACGTACTCTCACGGCCAGGAGCGCCAGCATGGCGAGAACTCCGGTCGCGAGATCGGCATAGGCCGCGAAGGTCGCGAACTCCTCCGGCAGATTGCCGACGACGCCCGGAAGGATGAACACGAGTCCGAAGAAGCGGAAGCTGTGCAAGGTCGCGATCGCGCGCTGCGCTTCGACCCACTCGATCGACGTCAGTCGAGGCCAGACATAGACGGCGAAGCAAAGCAGCCAGGCGACATAGCCCAAGACGAGTTGGATGCGGAAAAGCGTTTCCGTTGACATGTGGTGTCCCTGTCGGAAGCAGATGAGTGCGGTGTCGAACACCGCGGCGGTCCCTCGTTTGAGAGACTATGACCGCTTCCTGCGAGCGACTATCCGCGATAATGTCGATGGGCCATGAAGCAAAACTTCACAGTTCGACGCGGCGCGCTCGACGGGGTGGAGGCATTCCTCAGGGTTGCCCAGCACAGGAGCTTCCGCCGGGCAGCCGCCGAGCTCAGGGGGACTCCATCTGCGGTCAGCCAGGCCATCCACGCGCTTGAGGCGCGCGTCGGCGCGGCGCTGTTTATTCGCACGACGCGCAGCGTCGGCTTGTCCGAAGCCGGCGAACGTTTCCTGTCGCGGGCAAAGCCCGCCTTCGAAGAGCTCGTTGCCGCAAGCGAAGCTGCGCGCGAGCTGGGACAGCGGCCGGTCGGATTGCTGCGCCTCGCCGTCCCTCGTGCGGTCGTCCCGCTGATCCTGGAGCCGGTGATCGCCTCATTCTGCCAGGCCTATCCCGAGATTGAAGTGGAGATTGCCGCGAGCGAGGAAATGGTGGATCTGGCTGCGGGCGGCTTCGATGCCGGCATCCGCCTCGGCCAGTTCATCGCGCCCGACATGGCGGCCGTGCGGCTGACGGCGCCCTTCCCGCTCATCGTCGTCGGGAGCCCCGCCTATTTGCGCGGGCGGAAGCGGCCGGCGGACATCGAGGATCTGCGTGATCACGCCTGCCTGCGGGTGCGTCGCTCAAACGGATCAATCGCGCCGTGGCCCTTTGTGGATGGCAACAAAACGCTCGAAGCCATCGTTTCAGGGCCGCTCATCGCGCACGATTACTCCACGCTACTCGGAGCGGCGATCCAGGGGGTGGGCCTGGCGCAGGTGCCAGCTCCGCTCGCCAGGGCGCCGATTGCCGACGGGCGATTACTTGCACTTTTGACGCCTTTTGCGGTCACGAGTCCTGGGGTCTTTCTCTATCATCCGGGAAAACGCCAAGTCTTGCCCAGGCTCCGGGCCTTCATTGAGCACGTCAAATACCGGAGCGCCCAAAAACCGCGCGCAGCGACGAACTCTCTTGCGCGCAAGAAAGCGGGCTGACGATCGCCATCGAATTGCGAGACCTGGATGGCCGGTACAAGCCGGCCATCCAGGCGCATCGTTTCCTCGCCTACCCCTCCGGCAGCCCCAGCATCAACTGCATGTTCTGCACGGCGGCGCCCGAGGCGCCCTTGCCGAGATTGTCCAGCCGCGCGACCAGCACCGCCTGGTGGTACTTGTCGCTGGCGAAGACGTAGAGCTCCAGCATGTTGGTCTCGTTGAGGGCCTCCGGCTCGAGCCGGCCGGTCTTGGTCGCCTCGTTCTGCAGCGGCATCACCGAGACGAACTTTGAGCCGGCGTAACGCCTGGCGAGCGCGGCGTGCAGATCAGCACCGCTCGGCTTGCCCGGCAGCGTGTCGAGCTGCAACGGCACCGAGACCAGCATGCCCTGCCGGTAGTTGCCGACGGAGGGAATGAAGATCGGCCGCCGCGACAGCTTCGAATAGAGCTGCATCTCCGGCAGATGCTTGTGCTCGAAGCCGAGACCGTAGAGCTCGAACGACGGCGCGCTGCCGTCCTCGAAGCTTGCGATCATCGACTTGCCGCCGCCCGAATAGCCGCTCACCGCGTTGACGGTGACGGGATAGTCCGGCGGCAGCAGGCCGGCATCGACGATCGGCCGCAGCAGCGCGATCGCGCCGGTCGGATAGCAGCCGGGATTGGAGACCTTCTTCGCGGCCCTGATCTTGTCGGCCTGGTCGGGCGCGAGCTCGGCGAAACCATAGGCCCAGTCCGGCGCGACCCGGTAGGCCGTCGAGGCGTCGAGCACCTTCGGCCCCGACGCGCCCATGCTGTCGATCAGCGCGACCGTTTCCTTGGCGGCATCGTCAGGCAGGCAGAGAATGACGAGATCCGTCTCCTCCATCAGCGCCTTCTTGGCCGCGGGGTCCTTGCGCTTGTCGTCGGGAATCGTCTTGACGACGACGTCGTTCGACAGCCGCAGCCGCTCGTTGATGCCGAGCCCGGTGGTGCCGGAGCCGCCATCGACGAACACGGCGGGTTTGGTGGCAGCACCCGCGGTCGGCGCCTGCTTGGTGTCGGTGAGGCTCATGGTACGCTCCTTTCGAGCTTGTTGGTTTCGCCTGCAAACGCGTCGGGCCGCGCCTGCCGCATCAGGTCCGCAATCGCTTGCGAGCCGGGATCAGTCTGCGAGTCGAGCGCGACCGCAACGGCCGCATAGTCAGCTTCGGACTTGTGCTGGTTGAGCTTGAAGCTGCCCTCGACCTCTTCGACCGTCATCACCAGACCCACGATCGCCTTCTTCATCGCTTCGAGCCGTCCTGCCGTCATCTTGCCTGACGTCCACGGCTTCTTCGGCAACAACCAGTCCTCGAACTTGGCGCTGAGCGTATCGACCTGCACCGCCAGCTCAGCGTCCGACAGAGCGCGCACCGGCCCTGTCAGATGCACCGACTGGTAGAGCCAGGTCGGCACCTGGTCCGGCGAGACGTACCAATCCGGCGATACATAGGCATCCGGACCGTTGATCGCGAACAGCCAGGACGCCTGCCCGTCCGCCAGCTTTACCAGCGGATTGTGACGGGCAACATGAAAGGCGGCCTGCGGCGTGCCGTCGGCGGCGTAGGTCAGATAGAATGGCAGCGCAGATGCGACGGGCTTCTTGCCGTCAAAGGCGCAGACGGTGCCAAAACCGCGCGCGTCCGCAAATCTGAGGCTTGCGGCGCGGTCCTGCTTGAAAAAGGGCGGTGTGTACATCTCGAACTCCTGGCTGGGCCTCCTAAGGGGGCCGCCGGATCAGATCGCACTGACAGGAGAAAGAATGCCGCGGATCGGGTCCAGCGGCAAAGACGATGATCTCAAACGCGATCGACCGCCCAAACCGCAGAGCTGCGGCGGCGGCGACGGGCGAACAAAATGGTCGCGGCGTTGATCATGGCGCGCGGCTATAAGGCCGGCGGGTTCCCCGGTCAAGCCCAAATTGCTGCGACACAACAGCAGCGTGCCATCAGCAAGATGCGCGCTAAATTGGAAGTTGTAGCGGAATTTCCTTTCGCAAAGGGGGTTCCGGAGTACGACTGACGTCGCCAGACTCCGCCAGTCCGTGCCATCAGCGCAACGAAGCCCCAGGATACCAGATCAGGACCCTGCCATGACCAAGATTACCCGTCGTGCCACGCTAGCCGGCGCCGCCGCCTCGGCGCTGCTGCCCTTCGTGAAGACGCCGCCCGCCTACGCCGCGGCGCCGCTGGCCGAGAAGCAGAATGCGAGCTTCTACCGCTACAATGTCGGCACCCACCAGGTCACCGTGGTCTGCGACGGCGTGTCCACCGTCAACCTCGCGGACAATTACGCGGCCGGCGCCACCAAGGACGAGATCAACAAGGTCTTTGCCGAGCACCATCTGCCGACCGACAAGGTGACCCACACCTTCAATCCGGTCGTCGTCAACACCGGGCCAAAACTCGTCGTGATCGACACCGGGCTCGGGCCCGACCAGTTCGCGCAGACCAAGGGCAAGGTCGGGCAGTTCCACAACAACCTCGCCGCCGCCAGCATCGATCGCGCGGCGGTGGACACCGTCATCATCTCCCACTTCCACGGCGATCACATCAACGGCCTGCTCGCCGCCGAGAACAAGCCGGCCTTCGCCAATGCCGAGATCCTGGTGCCGGCGGTGGAGTGGAAGTTCTGGATGGACGACGGCGAGATGAGCAAGGGAATGGGCAATCCCATCCTCGAAAACAACTTCAAGAACATCCGCCGCGTGTTCGACGCGCTCGGCCGCAAGGTGACGCAATACGAATCCGGCAAGGAGGTCGCACCAGGCATTACTGCGGTCGCGAGCCCCGGGCACACGCCGGGCCACAGCTCCTTCGTCGTCGCGTCGGGATCGGAGAAGGTGCTGGTGCAGGTCGACATCACCGCGGGTGCCGCGTTCCTGTTCGTCAAGCATCCCGAGTGGAATATCGCCTCCGACGTCGACAAGCCGCTGGCGCAGGCGACGCGGCGCAAGTTGTACGACATGGCCATTGCCGAGAAGATGCCCATCCAGGCCTTCCACGCCGCTTTCCCCGGCCTGGTCCGCGTCGAGAAGGATGGCGCCGGCTATCGCTGGATCCCGTCGATCTGGAACGCCTCGCTCTAAGGCATTCCCGTGTGCTGACCGGGCGGCTCGCCTGCCCGGTCAGATCACGCGCCAGATCCATTCCATGATTTTTGCCATGACGTCGCCGAACAGAAGCAGCACCGCCGACCACACCAGCGCCGAGATGAAATTGGCGGCCTGAAAGCTCCAATACGGCATTTCGAAAATGCCGGCGGCGAGCGGGACCGAGGCGCGCAAGGGTCCGAAGAAGCGGCCGATGAAGATGCTTGGCACACCCCAGCTCTTCACGAAGGCTTCGCCGCGCGGCAGGAGGTCCGGATAGCGCGACAAAGGCCACATCTGCGCGACGTGCTCCTTGTAGCGGAAACCGAACCAGTAGGAGACCCAGTCGCCGAGCGCAGCGCCGAGGCCACCGGCGATCCAGACCGGATAGAAGCTGATGCCGCTGACGCCGATCAGGGCACCGATTGCGACCAGCGCGCCCCAGGCCGGGATGACGAGCGAGATGAAGGCGAGCGATTCACCGAACGCCAGCAGGAACACGATCGGTGCGGCCCAGGCTTGATGCTCGCGCACGAATTCAGCCAGTGCGTGCGCATACTGCTCCATCTCTAAAAATGCCTTCCCCGCCCCGCCGTGTGTCCAGACCGCGGTCCTGCCGCGTATGCCCAGCCTGTCTTGGTCAATCGAACAAAACTCGTAAGCCACTGCCTTGCGTGACTTCAAGTCACAAAGGCCGGTTAAGGGCGGCTTCGCCTCGGCCAACGCGTCACATTGCCGGGATTTCGGGCTGCTCCGGCGTAAATTCGCCGGGATTGGCTCGCAACGACGCCGATCTCCGGCCCGCCACGGTCACCTTTTCAGCCTATCCATGGCATAGTCGGCCTAACCGATTCGCCGTCGCGGCGCCGCTCCAGCTACATCAAGACAAATGTCCAAGCCATTGAAAAAGCCTTCGAAATCAAAAGACACCGACCTCTTCGAGGGCACCGAGCCGAAATCGCGCGCGCCCCTCAAGGTGGCCTCCCGCGGAACCGGCGGCGAAGCCGACTACACCGCGGCCGACATCGAGGTGCTCGAGGGCCTGGAGCCGGTCCGGCGCCGGCCCGGCATGTATATCGGCGGCACCGACGAGAAGGCGCTGCATCACCTCTTCGCCGAAGTGATCGACAACTCGATGGACGAGGCCTTGGCGGGGCACGCGACCTTCATCGGGGTCGAGCTGAGCGCAGACGGATTTTTGACCGTCACTGACAACGGACGCGGCATTCCGGTCGACCCACATCCAAAGTTCCCGAAGAAGTCGGCGCTCGAAGTCATCATGTGCACGCTGCATTCGGGCGGCAAGTTCGACAGCAAGGTCTACGAGACTTCGGGCGGTCTGCACGGCGTCGGCATTTCCGTCGTGAACGCACTGTCCTCGCTCCTCGAGGTCGAGGTCGCGCGCAGCCAAAAACTCTATCGCATGACGTTCGAGCGCGGCCATCCCAAGGGCAAGCTCGAGGACCTCGGCAAGATCAACAACCGCCGCGGCACGCGCGTGCGCTTCAAGCCTGACACCGACATCTTTGGCGCCAAGGCCGCGTTCAAGCCGCAGCGCCTGTTCAAGATGACGCGCTCCAAGGCCTATCTGTTCGGCGGCGTCGAGATCCGCTGGAATTGCGCGCCCGAGCTTCTCAAGGGCGTCGAGGACGTGCCGGCGGAAGCGACGTTCCATTTCCCCGGCGGTCTGAAGGATTATCTGGCCGCCGCGATTCACGCCGACACGCTGGTGCATCCCGACATCTTCTCCGGCAAGTCGGGTCGCAACGGCGCGCACGGCGCCTGCGAATGGGCGGTGGCATGGACTGCCGATGCCGACGGTTTCCTCTCCTCCTACACCAACACGGTGCCGACGCCGGACGGCGGTACCCACGAATCCGGCCTGCGCAGCGCGCTGTTGCGCGGCCTGAAGGATCACGCCGAGCGCGTCGGCCAGGGCAAGCGCGCGGCCTCCGTCACGTCTGAAGACGTCATGGTGGGCGCGGCCGTGATGCTCTCGGTGTTCGTGCGCGAGCCGGAATTCCAGGGCCAGACCAAGGACCGCCTCGCCACCGCGGAGGCCCAGCGCATCGTCGAACAGGCGATGAAGGATCCGTTCGACCATTGGCTGTCGGGCAATCCGAACCAGGCCAACAGGCTGCTCGATTTCGTGATCGACCGCGCCGAAGAGCGCTTGCGCCGGCGCCAGGAAAAGGAGACCGCGCGCAAGACTGCCGGCAAGAAGCTGCGCCTGCCCGGCAAGCTCGCCGACTGCACCGATGCCGGCACTGAAGGCTCCGAGCTCTTCATCGTCGAGGGCGACTCGGCCGGCGGCAGCGCCAAGCAGGCGCGCGACCGCAAGACCCAGGCCGTGCTGCCCTTGCGCGGCAAGATTCTCAACGTCGCATCCGCCGGCAAGGACAAGCTGACGGCGAATGCACAGCTCAGCGATCTCGTGCAGGCGATCGGCTCCGGCACACTCGCGCAATATCGCGAAGAGGATTTGCGCTATCAGCGCATCATCATCATGACCGACGCCGACGTCGACGGCGCGCACATCGCTTCGCTCCTCATCACCTTCTTCTACCGGCAGATGCCGCGGCTGATCGACGAGGGCCACCTCTTCCTCGCGGTGCCGCCGCTCTACAAGCTGACCCACGGCTCCAAATCGGTCTACGCCCGCGACGACGCGCACAAGGAGGCGCTGCTCAGGAGCGAGTTCAACGCCAACGCCAAGGTCGAGGTGAACCGCTTCAAAGGCCTCGGCGAGATGATGCCGGCGCAACTGAAGGAAACCACCATGGACCCGAGCAAGCGGACGCTGCTCAAGGTGGTCCTGCTGGCCGACGACCGCGACACCACGGCCGATTCGGTGGAACGCTTGATGGGGACCAAAGCGGAGGCACGTTTTGCCTTCATCACGGACAAGGCCGAGTTCGCCAGCGAAGACTTGCTCGACGTCTGAAGCAGGACGGTGGCGCCGCAGGCGCACCTCCGGTTCCGCACTGTATCCGCAGTGTCACAGACTTTTTCTCAGATACCATTTAGTTCCCGCCTTGGAACGGCATCTGCTCGATGCGCAACGGCGCACCGTGCGGATCCAACGATCATTCCCAAGGCGGAGTTATAGATGAAGAAGTTGATATTCGTGTTGGTCGCCGCAGCATATGCGGGTTCGGCCACGGCGGCAGATCTCGGCGCCCGCAGCTATACCAAGGCGCCCGTGGTCGAGCAGGTCTCGTCCTGGACCGGGTTCTATCTCGGCGGCGAAGCCGGCGGTCGCTGGTCGGACTCGACCTGGACGACCTACGCGTTGCAGGATCCAATCGCACCCGGATCGAACTTCCGTCTGCCGCAGGGCAATCCCGCGAGCTTCGACAGCACCAGTGCGCGGATCGGCGGCTATGCCGGTTACAACTGGCAGTTCGCGACGTCGTGGGTCGCCGGCCTCGAGGGCGACATCGCCTGGGGTGACGGCAAGAAGACGCTTGCGGGCATTCCCGGCACCTGGGCTCCGGCCGCGACGGCCGCGACGATCGCTCTCGACGGATCGAGCGTCAAACTCGGCTGGGATGCTGCGATTCGCGGCAAGCTCGGTATTCTCGTCTCGCCCAACGTCCTGCTGTTCGGCACCGGCGGCGTTGCCTGGCAGGACGTCTCGATCAATGCGAACTGTCAGCCGGGCGGCGGCTGGAGTTGCGGCGCCGTCCGCAACACCACGTTCAACACCGTGAAGACCGGATGGACCGCCGGCGCCGGCGTCGAAGCAAAGATCTGGGGCAATTGGCTCGCCCGCGGCGAGTATCGCTACGCTGACTTTGGCCGTACCGACTACCTGTTCTTCCCCAGCACGTCCGACGGCGTGTGGATGCACCACGACCTCAAGACCCACACCGTGTCGGTTGGCCTCGCCTATCAGTTCGGTGGCCCGGTGGTGGCAAGATACTGAGCAGAACGGAACGATTACCCTCGTCCAAAAGCCCCGGCATCGTCCGGGGCTTTTTTTCTGATCGAGGACTGCGCTCGGTAAAAGGTCCTCGGCTCCCGGGCCAGGAACGGGAAAGCACGCGCCGGTCCCCTTCCCTGCACGTTCGATTCGGGCGGCGGCACCCCACAATCAAGGCACGTTTCGCCCTCATGTCGGACAAGGGCCGAGCTCGCGAGCGAGGAATTGCTCGACGTGTGAAGTAGGATGGCGGCGCGGGATACCGTGTCCGACGCTGCGCAATCTTCCTAATTGATTGACATTACAGCGAAATATAGCACAACCTCACCTGCACGTAAGAGGTGTGTCCTCCGTACAACTGCGGATGGTTTTCCGCTCACTGTGCCCGCCAGGCAACAGCATTTTGGCCGGAACTGTTTATGATCCAATCATCGGTTGAACGGAATCGGTGCGCTCGCGCCTACTAAAACGAACCAGGTTGGGGATTTTAATATGAAAAACGTTTTGCTCGCTCTGACCGCGGTTGCGGCAATGACCGGATCGGCTTTTGCCGCTGATATGGCCCCGCGCACCTACGCGAAGGCTCCGGTTGCGGCACCCGTGGTGACCAACTGGACCGGCTGCTACCTCGGTGCCGGCGGCGGCGCCGCGATGACCAACAATGACAACAACCTCTATGACCCCGTCACCGGACTTGCTTTCACGGGCAATCAGACCAACGGTGCACGCGGCTGGTTCGGCACCGTCCAGGCAGGCTGCGACTACCAGTTCGGAAACTGGGTGGTCGGCGCCTTCGGTGACTACGACTTCATGGACGTGCGCGGTGACGTGTCCCTCTTCCCGGGCACCTCGGGTCAGCAGAAGCAGGATTGGCAGTGGGCCGTGGGTGGCCGCGTCGGCTACCTCATTGTGCCGCAGCTCCTGACCTACGTCTCGGGCGGCTACACCCAGGCACATTGGCAGTCGACGACCTTGAACGCCTTCGGCTTCGGTCCGGTCCTGACTTCGCCTGGCTTCACCAAGAGCGGCTGGTTCATCGGCACCGGTGACGAATATGCCCTGACTACCTTCCTGCCCGGCCTGTTCTGGAAGACCGAGTATCGCTACTCGGAGTTCGATCGTCAGAACGGCCCGATCAACGACTTTGCCACCGGCCTCCCGTTTGGTGCCAACTCGACCCAGAAGCTCCGCGAGCACAGCGTGCGCAGCGAGCTGGTCTACCGCTTCAACTGGGGTGGTGCGGTCGTCGCGAAGTACTGATCCGACCTCGATCTCAGACTAACGGAAAGCCCCGGCATCGTCCGGGGCTTTTTCGTTTCGCGGCGGCACCTGTCTCCAATATGTAAGTCACTCGCCGAACCTCCCGGCGGCGGGATTCCGAGTGGGCTGCTCTGGCGCGCGCGTCCGATCGCGTCGCAGACCAGGCACAATGTCGCAGGCTGTGTCCGATCGGTTACAGCAATTTTCCTGGAACCAGCTAAGTGTTGCAATATCGACGGAACGGATTGGGCGCGCGCGCTCGTTCAACGGATCAAGGTTGCTTTGAAATGAACAAGATCGTGCTGGCTCTGACCGCCGTTGCGGCAATGACCGGATCGGCTTTTGCCGCCGATATGGCCCCGCGGACCTACGCCAAGGCTCCCCCCGTTGCGGCGCCGGTGGCGAACTGGACCGGCTGCTACGTCGGCGCCGGCGGCGGCGGCGCGATGACCAACAACGACGGCATCATTGTCAGTACCGTAACCGGCCTTCCCCTTACCAATAATGTGACAACCGGCGCGCGTGGCTGGTTCGGCACGGTTCAGGTGGGTTGCGACTACCAGTTCCAGAACTGGGTGGTGGGCGCTTTCGGCGACTATGATTTCATGGACGTGAGGGGCGACACCGGCGTTTTCCCTGCCTTCACCGGACAGCAGAAGCAGGATTATCAGTGGGCGGTGGGTGCCCGTGTCGGCTACCTCGTGCTGCCTCAGTTGCTGACCTATGTCTCGGCCGGTTATACCCAGGGCCATTGGAAGTCGACGAATTTGAGCCCCTTCGGTGCTGCGACCCCGTTTGCGACGATGTCCGGATTCACCAAGGGTGGCTGGTTCGTCGGCACCGGCGACGAGTACGCCCTGACCACCTTCCTGCCGGGCCTGTTCTGGAAGACCGAGTATCGCTACTCGGAATTCGACAACGCAAACGCCGGTCTCAACGACTTTGCCACGGGTCTCCCGCTTCCCGGCTTCGCGACCAACAAAGTACGCGAGCACAGCGTGCGCAGCGAACTCGTCTACCGCTTCAACTGGGGCGCTCCGCTGGTCGCGAAGTACTGATCCGACCTCGATCTCAGACTAACGGAAAGCCCCGGCATCGTCCGGGGCTTTTTCGTTTCGCAGCGGCACCTGTCTCCAATGCGCAGCCGCTCACCGAAGCTCGTGATTCGGGTGGGCTTCGCCTCTGGCGTGTGCGTCCGGTCGCGTCGTCACAGACCGCTACGATGCGGCAGACTGTGTCCGACCGGCTACAGCAATTCTCGTGGAACCGACTAGGTGTTGCCATGTCGACGAACGGATTGAGCGCGCGCGCTCGTACAGCAGATCAAGGTTGGCTTTTGAAATGAAGAAGATTGTGCTCGCTCTGACCGCTGTTGCGGCGATGACCGGATCGGCTCTTGCCGCTGACATGGCCCCGCGGACCTACGCCAAGGCTCCCCCGGTTGCGGCTCCGGTCGCGAACTGGACCGGCTGCTATGTCGGCGCCGGTGGCGGCGGTGCAATGACCAACAACGATGGCCTCCTTGTCGACAGCGTAACCGGCCTTCCCCTTACCAATAATGTAACGAGCGGCGCGCGTGGCTGGTTCGGCACCGTTCAGCTGGGTTGCGACTACCAGTTCCAGAACTGGGTGGTGGGCGCTTTCGGCGACTATGACTTCATGGACGTGCGGGGCGACACGGGCGTTTTCCCTGTCGCCACCGGGCTGCAGAAGCAGGATTATCAGTGGGCGGTGGGTGCCCGTGTCGGTTACCTCGTCCTGCCTCAGTTGCTGACCTACATCTCGGGCGGTTATACGCAGAGCCACTGGAAGTCGACTAATTTGAGTTTCTTCGGTGGTGCGACCCCGTTTGCGACGATGTCCGGGTTCACCAAGGGCGGCTGGTTCGTCGGCACCGGCGACGAGTACGCTCTGACCAGCTTCCTCCCCGGATTGTTCTGGAAGACGGAGTATCGCTATTCGGAATTCGATCGAGCAGACGCCCAACTCTTCGACTTTGCCACCGGTCTCCCGGCCCCCGGCTTCGCGACCAACAAGGTGCGTGAGCACAGCGTGCGCAGCGAGCTCGTCTACCGCTTCAACTGGGGCGCTCCGCTGGTCGCAAAGTACTGATCCGACCTCGATCTCAGACATTCGGAAAGCCCCGGCATCGCCCGGGGCTTTTTCGTTGGGTGGCATTCGTTCTCGCCGCTGGTGACGGACGCGGCTGACGCCCACGTCCCGCGCTGTCGCCTCACGCCATACGCCACCTCGACGCCTGTGCCCGAACCGCAACATCATTTGCGAGGGAACCGCTTATAAGAAAGTTATCGGTTGATTCGTTCGACGCACTCGCGTCCCGCAGCCAAGGTTGGGAATTTCAAAATGAAGAAATTCGTGCTTGCTCTTACGGTGATCGCGGCAATGACGGGCGCAGCCTCGGCGGCTGACCTAGGAGCGCGGCCCTACACCAAAGCTCCGGTGACCGCTCCGGTCGCCAACTGGACCGGCTGCTATCTCGGCGCCGGCGGCGGCGGCGCGATGACCAACAACGACAACAACATCTACGATCCGGTGACGGGTACCGCCTTCACCTCGAACCAGACGAACGGTGCACGTGGCTGGTTCGGTACCGTGCAGGGTGGTTGCGACTACCAGTTTCAGAACTGGGTGGTTGGCGGCTTCGCTGACTACGATTTCATGGACGTCCGCGGCGACACCAATATGGGCACGTTCGCCACCGGCCAAATGAAGCAGGATTGGCAGTGGGCGGTGGGCGCTCGCGTCGGCTACTTGGTTCTACCTCAGTTGCTGACCTATGTTTCGGGTGGCTACACACAGGCGCACTGGAAGGACACAACCTTGAGCTTCACCGGGCTTCCGCAGTTTACCTCGCCCGGCTTCACCAAGGGCGGCTGGTTCATCGGAACCGGCGACGAATACGCTCTGACCGGCTTCCTGCCTGGCCTATTCTGGAAGACCGAGTATCGCTACTCGGAATTCGATCGGCAGAATAGTCCCATAAACGATTTCGCGACTGGTGCCCTCCTCGTCAACTCGACCCAGAAGTTCCGCGAGCACAGCGTGCGCAGCGAGCTGGTGTACCGCTTCAACTGGGGTGCTCCGCTGGTCGCGAAGTATTGATCCGACCTCGATACGAGATATCAAAAGCCCCGGCATCGCCCGGGGCTTTTCCGTTCTGGAGACTCAGTTGCGCACGCTGTCCTTCAGCGCCTGATCGGCCTTGCGGAGCTACCACCGCAACGACATGGACCACTCCCGCCACCGGGCCTTCCGGGCCGCGCCGGCCATTGTATCCGCACCAGTGCTACGGCTAGTCTGCGCTCCAGTTTTCGCGGGCACGGCAGGCCATGAAAGGAGTGGCGATGCCGCGCCGCGACAGAACAGACCATTGGGAGAGACACATGCGCAGATTTCTGCTGATCGCAGGCCTGTTCGCGCTCGCCATAGGCCTGCTCTGGATCGGACAAGGCACGGGCACTTTTCCCTGGCCCCGATCGAGCTTCATGATCGCGCAACTGCAATGGGCCGGCTATGGCGCCGCCATGGCCGGCTTCGGACTGGTGCTGATCTGGCAAGCAACAACGTAAAAACAAAAAGGAATGACAGCATGACATCAGGTGCGTTCGATCTCCGCGGCAAGGTCGCGATCGTCACCGGCGGCAATGGCGGCATCGGGCTCGGCATGGCGCACGGGCTTGCCGACGCCGGCGCCGACATCGCCGTGGTCGGGCGCAACGAAGCCAAATCCGCCGCGGCCGTGGCCGACCTCAGGCAGCGGGGCGTGAAGGCGATTGCGGTGACAACCGACGTCACCGACAAGGCCGCGGTCGCCGCGATGGTGGATCGCGTGGTGAAGGACCTCGGCCGCATCGACATCCTCGTCAACAACGCCGGCATGAGCATCCGCAAGCCGCCGCACGAGCTCGAACTCGACGAATGGAATAAGGTGATCGACACCAATCTCACCAGCGCCTTCGTATGTTCGAAGCTGGCCTACCCGGCGCTGAAAGCGTCGGGCAACGGCAAGGTGATCAATATCGGCTCGATGATGTCGATCTTCGGTGCGAGCTTTGCCACGGCCTATGCGGCGAGCAAGGGCGGCATCGTGCAGTACACGCGTGCCTGCGCCAATGCCTGGGCGCCCGACAACATCCAGGTCAACGCCATCCTGCCGGGCTGGATCGACACCGACCTCACCCGTGGTGCACGCCAGCAGGTCACAGGGCTGCACGAGCGCGTGCTCGCCCGCACGCCTGCAGGCCGCTGGGGCCATATCGACGATTTCGCCGGCATCGCCGTCTTCCTCGCCTCGCCCGCCTCCAACTTCGTCACGGGCACCGCGATTCCCGTCGACGGCGGGTTCTCGGTGATGGCGTAGACGCACGCGCGCTCATGAAGAACGCTCCGGCATCTGCCGGGGCTTTTGGCTTCTCGTGCCTAACTAAGGCGCGATGATTGCTCTCCAACATGTGTGTCGATCACCGGTCGCCGATACCTCCCGCGCAGCAAGACATGGTTGGGCGCACCTGTTTGTCGCCAAACGCTTGATCGATTGGCGTTGGGGGCACTGGAGGGTGCCTTGTCGGCAACACCTGTCGCGCAATGATCCCATGAGTTCGCTGCAGACCAATCGAAGTTCGTCACAGGACAAGATGGCCAGACGCGCCGAGATTATTCCCGATCCTGCGCCGAACACGCCGGCCGCACGTTCTGGGATGCGACGCCACTCGCGTGAAGGGCTTGGAGATTGGAATGAAGAAATACCTGTTTGCACTCACCGCAGTGGCCGCAATGACCGGCTCCGCATCGGCGGCTGATCTAGGGGCACGGCCCTACACCAAGGCTCCGGTTGCTGCCGCCCCGGTCGCCAACTGGACCGGCTGCTATGTCGCCGGCGGCGGCGGCGGCGCCTACACCAGAAACGATCACAACGAGTACAACACCACGACTGGTGTTTCGCTGCTTGGAAATTCGACGGCTGGCGCGAGCGGCTGGTTCGCCACAGTGGGCGCCGGCTGCGACTATCAGGTCAACAATTTCGTCGTCGGCCTGTTCGGCGACTACGATGTCATGGACGTGTCCGGCGACACCACGGCGGTTGGTTTCCTCACGGGAACGCGGAAGCAGGATTCGCAATGGGCGGTCGGTGGTCGCGTCGGCTATCTGGTTCTGCCCCAGCTGCTTACCTATTTCTCCGGTGGCTACACGCAGGCCCATTGGAAGTCGACAGACTACAACGCCTTCCTGGGCGCGCCTTTCTCGACTAGCGGCTTCACCAGGGGTGGCTGGTTCATTGGCTCCGGTGACGAATATGCCCTGAGCTTCATTCCCGGCATGTTCTGGAAGACCGAGTATCGCTATTCGGAGTTCGACCGCGCGGACGTCGACATCGTTTCTACCATTCCGACCGGCCTCGCCCAGACCAACAAGTTTCGTGAGCACAGCGTGCGCAGCGAGCTGGTCTACCGCTTCAATTGGGGCGGACGGTAGCCGCGACGTACTGATCACAAGCTTTTCAAAAAAGAAGCCCCGGCCAAGCCGGGGCTTTTGAATTTGGGCAGTGATCGTCTTTTGTAGCTGCTTGGTCGTTCGTTGACACACTCAGTAACGCGCGACGACGGGCGAGCCGAACTTGTAGCTCGCGCGGACCACAGCCCACTGAATGTCGCGGGGCTTTGCGTCGAACGCGTAGGTACCTGCCGCCGTGCCGGCGAGCTGGTAGGTCTGGTTGACGAAAGCGGCGTAGTTGTACTCGACGCCGACGATCCAGTTAGGGGTGATGCCGTATTCCCAGCCGGCACCGACGGTCCAGCCGTTGGCC
Organism: Bradyrhizobium arachidis; assembly: GCF_024758505.1. Lineage (NCBI taxonomy): Bacteria > Pseudomonadati > Pseudomonadota > Alphaproteobacteria > Hyphomicrobiales > Nitrobacteraceae > Bradyrhizobium > Bradyrhizobium arachidis. Next base: position 5,118,004 of record NZ_CP077970.1, read on the forward strand.
CAGTGCGTCTGACCGCCATTGCCGGTCACCGGAACATTGTCGACGACCGAGAGGCGATTGTTCGCGCCGGCATAGCCGCCCTTGGCGTAGAACAGGTTGTTGTTCACGGCGAAGCCGGCGCGACCGACGATCGTCGCCAGCACGTTGGTGCGCCAGCTGAACACGTCGTCACCGGCACCGAATGCCGTGTTCACCACCGTGCCCTTGTTGTCGAGCCCCGAGATCGTCCCTTCGAGGCCGAACACGAAGTTGTTGGCCTGCCAGTTGTAGCCGATCTGCGCGCCACCCATGATGCCGGAGCCGCGCTGACGATAGCCCTGGCCGGGCGCGAGATCGCCGAACAGCGTCGTGTTGGCGCTGTTGATCCACTGCTGATTGGTCCAGGCGCCGCCGATATGGCCGCCGACATAGAAGCCCGTCCAGTTGAACAGCGGCTCGGCATAAGCCGGCGCCTTCACATAAGGCCGCGCCGCGAGATCGGCGGCGGAAGCAGCGCCCGCCGTAACGAGAGCGGTCGTGCAGGCGAAGGCAGCAATCAACTTGGAACGCATAGTACACCCCGTTTCTTTGATGGGCGCACGCTCACAGACAGTTCTTACTAAAATTGGAATCAAGAAAGTTAAGCCGCGGGATCGACGGCAAGCGCGCTTCGAATCCGTTCGCGCTGTTGCTCGCAAGCAACGTTCAGCGCGAACTTAACGCGCCGTTATCCCTACCGAATTGCTGCGTTTACGTCGCCGTATTACGAAGCCTTGGCGACCGGCGAATGCACGTGCTCCGGCCGCACGCCGAGCGCAATGAAGCGCGCAGGGATTCCCTGCAGCCAGGGCAGCGCGGTGATCAGGCGCACGATCAGCGGCACCTTGAGCGGTTCGTTGCCGTGCCTGAGCGCGCCGCTGATGATGTTGTTCTGTACGACCATTTGCATGCGCTGCGTCATCTTCACCGGAAATTCGCGGCGGCGCCGCACGGCATCGAGCTCGTCTTCGGATGGACAGCCGTTCCGGATCTTGTCGCTGAGCAAATTGGCGGTCGCGACCGCATCCTGCACGGCGAGATTGACGCCGACACCGCCGACCGGCGACATCGCGTGCGCGGCATCGCCGATGCACAAGAGCCCCGGCCGCGTCCAACGCTTCAGGCGATTGATCGCAACGGTCAGCAGCTTGACGTCGTCCCAGCTCTTGACGTCAGTGATCCCGGATTTGAGGATCGGCGCCATGCGGACGACGTCGTCGAGCAAGGATTGAAGCCCCCTCGCCTTCAAGGTCTCGTATTGCCCCTTGGCGATGACATAGGCGCATTGCCAGTAATCGCCGCGATCGAAGGTGATCATCATCTTGCCCGGCTCGACGCGGGCGAACACGTTCTCGGTCTCGTCGCCCTTGCGCGCGGCGCGAAACCACAGCACGTCCATCGGCGCACCGATCTCCTCGACCTCAAGGCCGGCCCGCGCGCGCACCGTCGAGTGACGGCCGTCGCAGGCGATGGTGAGATCGGCTTCGATGTCGATGGGCCCGTCCGGCGTGTTGGCTCGCACGCCGGCAATCGTATCGCCGCGGCGGAGCAGGTCGACGGCCTCCGTGCTCATCATGACCTTGAGCGAGGGAAAACGCTGGCCCTGTTCGCGCAGGAAATTCAAAAAGTCCCATTGCGGCATGAAGGCGATGAACGGGTACTTTGTGTCGAGCCGGGCGAGATCGGCGATCCGCACCGGCGTCCCGCCGAACATGCCGTCCATCTTCTGCAGGCGCTGATGCGGCAGCTTGAGGAAGCCGTCGATCAGGCCGAGCTCGTCCATCACCTGAAGCGTCGAGGGATGCACGGTATCGCCGCGAAAGTCGCGGAAGAAGTCGGCGTGCTTCTCCAGCACCACGACGTCGATGCCGGCGCGTCCGAGGAGATAGCCGAGCATCATGCCGGCCGGCCCGCCGCCGACGATGCAGCAACGGACTTTTACGGAGCGTGTGGCGGGTTGTTGCTCTGACCTGGTTGCATCCATGATCCGGTTTCACTGGCACTTCGATCCGCAACAGGATTGTAGCGCCGGCTCGCGTTACGCATAGGCCGAATTTGACAAAGCTCAGCGCTTCTCCAGCCTCGGGTGCAACTGCCTGCCCCGTCATCCTGAGGTGCCGGAGCGTAGCGGAGGCCTCGAAGGATGCGCGGCCCGGCTGCAGCCCGGCCGTTCATCCTTCGAGGCTCGCCCTGCGGTGCACTTGCACCGCAGAACTCGCACCTCAGGATGACGGGTCGAGCGGAGCGTCGACCGCGGCTGAAAGACAATCAATTATTGCTGCGGTTGGCCGTGCGAAAGCTCTTGATCTCGGACACGCTGCCGTCGCGATAGGTCAACTCGACCGAGATGAATTGCGTGGATGGCGCGAGCTTCTGGTAGAGCGCGGCGTTGTAGGGGATCGCGCTCGGGTCGCGCATGTCGCAGGGCGGCATGGTGAGGACCTGATTGGGGACCGCGCTGTCGATGCCGATCTTCACCTCGCGGATCGCGCAGCGATACGACACCAGATGGGTGTAGTAGACCAGGAGCCCGTTGAACTGGCGGAACGACAGCCAGCTGTTGGCGGTCATGTCGAGGATTTTGCGCTGGTCGCGGACGAGCGCAGCCTCGGGGTCGAACTTGATCGGGAACGGCCCCTGCATGTCGCCGGAGGCGTCGACATAGCGCACCTGGATCGTTGCGGCCTGCGCGTCGGAGGGCAGCTCGATCGAGGGATTGGGCATCCGCTTGCGCGTGCGCGAGTCCAGCGTGTCGAGGAAACCGGTCTCGCGGAAGTCGCCGCTCTCGCCGATGCGCCAGGAAATGCCGAGCGTCGGATCGGCGATCGAGAACACCACGGTCCAGCCGCCATTGTGGCGCGAGAACATCGCGATCGGCGCGTTGAGGGATTCTTCCTTCGGTGGCTTCAGCGGCGCAACCGGCGGCAGTGCGGCGACCTTCATCGGCGCATCGGCCGGCCGTGCGTTGGCATTCGGTACGGACGTGTCCGATGCCATCTTGTCTGGCGCAGGCTTGTCTGACCCAGGCTTGGCCGTACCGCTCAGGAAGACGTCGTCGACCATCTGGTCGAAATAGACCGGCACCTGCTTGTGCCTCACGGTGTCGGCCAGCTCGCTCACCGTCCTGCGGGTGTGCTGCGCCACCTGCACGAGGTTGACGCCGGGCTGCAGCAGCTCCTTGGCGAAGGTGCGCGTGAACACCGAATTGGGATTGGCGTCGTCGTTCGACAGGCGATCGAGTGCAGTCTGGCGGGGACCTGCCGAGAAGACCGAGAACACGCCTTCGGGCAGTTGCACCATCGGCGCAAGTCCGCCGCCGCCGGCGACCGCGCGCGTGCCGGTGCGCTCGAACGGATTGTTGCGGCAGGCGTCGAACACCAGGATCGAGGTTCGCGCCTTCTTGTTCTGGAGGCGCTCGACGATACGGTCGGCCAGAATGGAGGAGTCGCGCACCAGCTCCTCCTGGCCCTCGGTCGCCGCCGGCACGTCCGTCGGCAGCAGATAGTTCTGGCCCGCGATCTCAAAACCGTGGCCGGCGTAGAAAAAGAACGCGGTGTCGCCGGGCTCGATCGCCTTGTCGAAGGCGAGCAGCGTCTCGGAGAATTGCAGGCGGTTCTGGTTCTCCGCCACCATCACGGTGAAGCCGAGCTGGCGCAGCGTGTCGCCCATGGTGCGGGCGTCGTTCACGGCCTTCAGCAGCTTTGGGACATTCCTGTACTCGTTGTTGCCGACGACCAGCGCGACGCGCTTTGCGGCCTCCGCGGGAACCGCTGATGCCAGCAGGCCGGCTGCAACGCCAAGTGACGCCAAGATTCTGGAAAGCCGATGCATCATGGAAGATATCCCGCCGCAGGAGGGTTTTGCGGTCCTGCCGCCGCTGATGAATAGTCGGTTGAGCCATATCGGGGGTTCAAAAGCCACCCCGGCGTCCCTTTCGGGGGCGCCTTGCCGCATCTTGTTAACTGGCGGGTTCGGCCGGAATCTGCTCTGTGTTTGACACGATAGCTGTTCATCGAGGTTCTCTGTGTATTCCTGGTGTACCGACGAGGTCGAGCCGCAAGACCGCTTCGACTATTGGCGCGAGGTGCGCTCCAAGGGGCTGTTCGGGGTCACGGCCGAACTGGAGCGCGAGCAGCGGGCGGACTTCTTCGGCGAGTTCTCGCTGCGCCGGGTTGGCGAGGCCGGTCTCGTCGAATTGCGGGCATCACCTTACCGCGTCGAGCGGAGCGAGGCGGATATCGCTGACGCGCCGGGCGACAGCATCTGCATCTATCAGCAGCTCGGCGGCGGCGGCTGGTTCGGCGGCCTGCCCGGCGATGATTTTGCCATCGCCAGCGGCTGCTTTGCCACGAGCCACACCGACCTGCCCTATCGCACGGCCCCGCTGGGCAATGCCGGCTTCCACCTGCGCATCCTGAAGATTCCCGCCGCGCACGTCCCTGCACCGGCAAGGCAGCTCCGTAGCCTCCCGGCGAAGACGTTCACGGACGGCACGCTGGCGCCGTTGCTGACATCCTGCTTCACAGATCTCGTCGAGGGCACCGGCACTGAGGATCACGCCGCGCCGCGAGTGCAGGCCCTGGCCCAACTGGCACTGATCGAGCGCGGCATCGTCAACCAAAACAGCCGCCGCGGACAATTCGCGCTGCGGATCGGCCGCCTGTCGCTGGCGCGGCGGCTGATCGCGCGGCATCTGCCCAACCCGGAACTGTCTCCTGCCATGGTGGCGGGCCTGCTCGGCGTCTCCGTCCGCCACATGCACATGCTGTTCGAGATGGCGGACCGGACCTTCTCCCAGACCGTGACCGAGGCCCGCCTGAAGCACAGCCGGCGCCTGCTGATCGAGGCGCCGGAGCGGCTGATTGCCGATATCGCCTTTGCCAGCGGCTTCGAGAGCCTGGCGACGTTCTACCGTGCCTTCAACTCGGCTTTCGGCATGGCGCCGGGCGATTTCCGGAACCAGCTGGCGGTGTCCGGCTAGGGCTTTCCGATCCGATTTCATCGGATCGGAAAGCCCTAGATTCATGTTTTGACGCGTTTTCTTAGGCGAACCGACACCACTTCGCCGGAAAACGCTTTGGGGCCTTTCCAGGCCCGAAAAGCCCTGCGTCGCCCGCAATTTGAGCAAAAACCTTAGGGTTTTTAGGGTCTTCCCGCGCCCGCTCCATTGACTTTGGCCGATTCCGCCCTATGTTCCGGGGCGACGCAGCTCGGTATCGAAGAGCGATTCCTGAGCTTGGCGCTTTGTTCGCGTAAGTCAGCACCCCCAGCTTCTTTGAGAGCCCGCCGTTTCGGGGTGACACGCGACAGCCTTTATTACCCTCGATTCCGAACGGCGGTTTCGACCAGAGGCTCAATGTCCTTTTCCAATCTCGGACTATCCGAAAAAGTCCTCGCCGCAGTGGCGGCCACCGGTTACACCAATCCCACCCCCATCCAGGAACAGGCGATTCCTCACGTTCTTGCCCGCAAGGACGTCCTCGGCATCGCCCAGACCGGCACCGGCAAGACCGCGGCCTTCGTGCTGCCGATGCTCACCATTCTCGAAAAGGGTCGCGCCCGGGCGCGCATGCCGCGCACGCTGATCCTCGAGCCGACCCGCGAGCTCGCAGCCCAGGTCAAAGAGAATTTTGACCGCTACGGCGCCGGCCAGAAACTCAACGTCGCCCTCCTGATCGGCGGCGTCTCGTTCGGCGACCAGGACGCCAAGCTGACACGCGGCGTCGACGTGCTGATCGCCACCCCGGGCCGCCTGCTCGACCATACCGAGCGCGGCGGCCTCCTGCTCACCGGCGTCGAACTGCTCGTCATCGACGAAGCCGACCGCATGCTGGACATGGGCTTCATCCCCGACATCGAGCGCATCTGCAAGCTCGTCCCGTTCACGCGGCAGACCCTGTTTTTCACCGCGACCATGCCGCCGGAAATCCGGCGCATCACCGAGGCCTTCCTGCACAATCCGCAAAAGGTCGAGGTCTCCAAACCCGCCACGACCGCCGTGACCGTCACGCAAGCCCAGGTGCCGGCGGGACGCGAAGCGCACGAGAAGCGCGAATTGCTCCGCCGCCTGCTGCGCGAGGCCAAGGATCTCAAGAACGCGATCATCTTCTGCAATCGCAAGCGCGAAGTCGCCATCGTTCACAAATCGCTCCAGAAGCACGGTTTCAGCGTCGGCGCATTGCATGGCGACATGGATCAGCCGGCACGCATGGCGGCGCTGGATCAGTTCCGCAAGGGCGAGCTGCCGCTGCTGGTCGCCTCCGACGTCGCAGCGCGCGGCCTCGACATTCCCGAGGTCAGCCACGTCTTCAATTTCGACGTCCCCCACCATGCCGACGATTACGTTCACCGCATCGGCCGTACCGGGCGCGCGGGCCGCACCGGCACCGCGATCTCGATCGTGACGCCGCTCGACCAGAAGTCGATGGCCGCGATCGAAAAGCTGATCGGTCAGAACATTCCCCGCGCCGAGGGCGATTTCGACGTCCACAGCGAAGCCGGCGAGCAGACCGAGCGTCCGCGCGAAGCGCGCGGCGGCCGGGAACGCTCCCGCGGCGGTCGCGGCAGGTCGCAGCGTGGACATGATCGTGAACGCAGCCAAGAATCGCGTGAGCAATCGCGTGAGCGTGGTCATGAGCCGCGCGAACGCACGCGCGAGCCGCGTGAGCAGCGCAGCCACGAACCGCGTGAACAGCGTGGCCAGGAGGCACGCGAGCGCAATCATGAGCCGCGTGAACGTAACCACGAGCCGCGCGAGCGCAACCACGAGCCCCGGCAAGCGTCCGGTGGACGCAGGGGTTCGCGTCCGCAGGCCGATACGTCGGGCGTGCCGTCGATCGGTCGTCCCGAACCGCGCCGCTCGCAGCGCCCGGTCGATACCGAGCCCGGCGATCACTCGCATCTTCCGGCGTTTCTGCTGCGGCCCGTTCGTACGCCCGCAGGGGCCTAAGGCGCGCAAGGGCGCCTTAGCCTTTTGTTTGAGCATGATCTCCGCGCAAACGCGTTCGGCGTTTGTCGCGAGGGAAAACCGCTGCACAGTTTTCCGGATCATGCTTTGTGAACGGCCGCGGCCCGTATATTTACTGGTCGTTCACAAACGTCCTTTAGCCTGACGCCATAATTTAAGCATTGCAGCGGTCGGGTGAAACTGACCGCCGTGGGGAATGTTCAGTGGTCAAGGCGCTCGAAGAACACGAACGCACGATGGCGTTTGCCGAAGTGGCACTTGGCCAGATTCGCTCGCTCCGGCAGACTGCAATCCCCCGCAACTACGAGATCTGGTACGTCTACGCGACCGGATACAATGCCCCCCTCAACAAGATCATCAACGAGACGCTGGCGCGCAACGGCAAGCTGACCGAAGCCGATCTCGAGCAGATCTACGAGACCTATCTCTCCCACATCAAGACCACCGATCGCATCGACAAGGTCGGCGCGCGCGTCATCGGCGAGATCGACGACGTGATGAAGCTGCTCGGCGATGCGCTCGGCATGTCCGCGGTCTACGATGCCAGCCTGTCGGGCGCGACGCAAAAACTGTCCTCGGCCAAGGGCGCCGAGCAGGTCAAGGCGATCGTGGAGACGCTGATCAAGTCGACGCGCGAGATGCGCGAGACCAACAAGGCGCTGGAAGACCGCCTGACGCTGTCGAAGAGCGAGATCAGCAATCTCCAGCAGAGCCTCGAGGCGATCCGCGCCGAGAGCCTGACCGACCCGCTGACGGGCCTCGGCAATCGCAAATATTTCGATCGCATGATCGGCATGGCCGTGCAGAACGCGCTCGCCGGCGGCGAGCCGCTGTCGCTGCTGCTGTTCGACATCGACCATTTCAAGTCGTTCAATGATTCCTACGGCCATCTCACCGGCGACCAGGTGCTGCGGCTGGTCGGCCTGTCGCTGAAGCAGACGATCAAGGGCCAGGACATCACCGCACGCTACGGCGGCGAGGAGTTCGCGGTGGTGCTGCCCAACACCGCGCTGCGCCAGGCGCTCACGGTTGCCGATCACATCCGCCGCGCCGTCATGGCGAAGGAATTGAAGAAGAAGTCGACCGGCGAGATCCTTGGCCGCGTCACCATTTCGGTCGGCGTCTCCATGCTCAAGGAGGGCGACGACACCTATTCGCTGATCGAACGCGCCGATGCCTGCCTCTACGCCGCCAAGCGCAACGGCCGCAACCGCGTGATCTGCGAAGTCGATCCGGAATACGTCGCCGAGACACGCAGCCAGGTGGCGTGACGTCTCCTCAGCTGCCGTAGGGTGGGCAAAGCTCCCGGCATCGCTCGAAGAGCGAGACGGAAGCGTGCCCACCGCATCTGCGGCACGTGGAGAGATGGTGGGCACGCAATGCCTTCGCTCTTCGAGCGATGGCTTCGCTTTGCCCACCCTACGTACCGCCTTCTTAGCTGACCGCTTCTTGGCGGCTTGCTTCTTCGAGACGACCTTCTACGCCTTCTTTGTTTTCTTCGGCCGCTTCTTCACCTTGGCACGCTGGGCCGCGGCGAGTGCTGCCCTCGCCCACTCCGCAAGCTCCTCGGAATCGTCGAACAGGCGCGCCGGCAACTGCCAGTAGGAATTGACCGTCACCGTCTTGGCGCGGGTCTGGTACTGGAAAGGTTTTGAGCCCTCGGCCTCGAAGCTGGGGATGGTCACCTCATCGGCGCGGAGATAGAGGCCGGCACGAAGCGAAAGCGCAAAGTTGGTACCGTCGGCGGAGATGCCGTAGCCGGAAAACATCTTTCGGATGGTGACGGGGCCGAAATCGGCGAACAGGTCGATCAGGAATTCGCGGTCCATGGCCACAACTGTCTCCCCATCGTCGTCCTGGCGAAAGCCAGGACCCATTACCACAGGGAGGAGTTTTGCGAAGACTGACCGTTGGACTACAGCGCACGGTACTGACATCTCCCGCCATCGAGAGATCACGCGGTATGGGTCCTGGCCTTCGCCAGGACGACAGCGGAGTAAGACGAACTAACCGTCGACCTTGGCTGGCTTCAATTCCACGGACTCGCCGCAGCCGCAGGCGGAGATCTGGTTGGGGTTGTTGAAGACGAACTGCGCCGACATCTTGTCGACCTTGTAGTCCATCTCGGTGCCGAGCAGGAACAGCACAGCCTTGGGATCGACCAGGATCTTGACGCCCTTGTCCTCGACGACCTCGTCGGTCGGGCGGATGTCGTGGGCATATTCGACCGTGTAGGACTGGCCCGCGCAGCCGCCGTTCTTCACGCCGACACGAAGGCCGACGATCTCGGAATCGGCGCGCTTGGTGAGCTCGCTGATGCGCTGGGCCGCGGCGTCAGTCAGCCGCATGACCTGCGGGCGCGGCCGCTTCGGCTTGACGGGAGCTGATGTTACCTGGGTCATCTTATCTATGTGGTCCGTTCGGATGTGAATTCAATCCAGCAAGTTCAGTACCAACGCCCGTCTCACCCACACTCACCACATGTTGAGCACGAGGCGGGCCTCGTCGCTCATCCGCTCCGGCGTCCAGGCGGGTTCCCAGATCACCTTGACGTCGACTACGCCGACGCCGGGAACGCTGGCGACCGCATTCTCGACCATGGTGGGCAATTCGCCGGCAGCCGGGCAGTTCGGCGTCGTCAGCGTCATCAACACGTCGACGGAGCGGTCGTCCTTGATCTCGACCTTGTAGATCAGACCGAGCTCGTAGATGTCGGCCGGGATTTCGGGATCGAACACGGTCTTGAGCCCCGCGATGATCTCGCGCGACAGCCGCTCGGTTTCCTCCGGCGGCAGCGCCGAATGCGTTTCCATCGGATTGGCTTTGACTTCGGCCGTATCGGTCATGCGAACAGATCCCGCGCCTTCAGCAGCGCCTGTACCAGATGGTCGACTTCTTCCCGCGTATTATACATGCCGAAGGACGCCCGGCACGTTGCGGTGACGTTGAACCGCTCTAAAAGCGGCATCACGCAATGCGTTCCGGCGCGCACCGCGATGCCCTGGCGGTCGATCACCGTGGCGACGTCGTGGGCGTGCGCGCCCTTCAGCTCGAAGGAGATCACCGGGCCCTTGCCGCGCGCGGTGCCGATCAGCCGCAGCGAGTTGATCTCGCGCAGGCGATCCTGGGCATAGGTCAGGAGATCGTGCTCGTGCGCGGCGATGCGCTCCTTGCCGATCGAATTGACGTAGTCGATGGCGGCGCCCAGGCCCACCGCCTCGACGATCGCGGGCGTGCCGGCCTCGAACTTGTGCGGGGGGTCTCCATAGGTGACGACGTCACGCGAGACCTCGCGGATCATCTCGCCGCCGCCATTATAGGGACGCATCGCGACGAGGTGGTCGTACTTGGCATAGAGCACGCCGATGCCGGTCGGCCCGTACAGCTTGTGGCCGGTGAAGACGTAGAAATCGGCGTCGATGTCCTGCACGTCGATATTGAGGTGCACGGCGCCCTGGCTGCCGTCGACCAGAACAGGAATGCCGCGGGCGTGGGCGATCTTCACGACGTCCTTCACGGGCACGATGGTGCCGAGCGCGTTCGACATCTGCGTGATCGCGACCAGCTTGGTCTTCGGGCTCAGGAGCTTCTCGAACTCGTCGATCAGGAAATTGCCTTCGTCGTCGACCGGCGCCCACTTGATTACCGCGCCATGACGCTCCCTGAGGAAATGCCAGGGCACGATGTTGGAGTGGTGCTCCATGATCGAGATGACGATCTCGTCGCCCGTCTTGATGTTGGGCTCGCCCCAGGACGACGCCACGAGGTTGATCGCCTCGGTCGCGTTGCGGGTGAAGATGATCTCCTCGGTGCGGCGCGCGTTGAGGAACTGCGCCACCTTGGCGCGGCCGCCCTCATAGGCTTCGGTCGCGGCATTGGCGAGGTAATGCAGGCCGCGATGCACGTTGGCGTATTCGCTCGTATAGGCCTGCGTCATGCGGTCGAGCACGGCTGACGGTTTTTGTGCTGACGCCGCGTTGTCGAGATAGACCAGCGGCTTGCCATAGACCTGCATGGCGAGTGCCGGAAAGTCCTGGCGCACCCGGGCGACGTCGTAGGACCCGTTGAGGACGGCGGGATGCGTGCTCATGACCGTCGCTCCAGCCAGCGTTCGGCCACGCCGACCACATGCGCACGCAGATCGTCATCGGCGATCTGCTCGATCGCCTCGCCGACGAAGGCCTGGATCAGGAGCGCCTGGGCGTCCTTCTCGGGCAGGCCGCGGGCGCGCAGGTAGAACAGCAGCGTGTCGTCGAGCGCGCCGGCGGTGGCGCCGTGGCCGCAGGAAACGTCGTCGGCGAAGATCTCGAGCTCGGGCTTGTTGTCGGCCTCGGCTTCATCCGAGAGCAAGAGCGCCCGGGTCATCATCTTGCCGTCGGTCTTCTGCGCGTCGGGACGCACGATGATGCGGCCCTGGAACACCGAATGCGCGCGATCGTCGATCACGGCACGGAAGATCTCGCGACTGGTGCAATTGGGAACGGCATGGTCGACGACCAGAGTCAGGTCGCCATGCTCTGTCTTCTTCAGGAGGTTCACGCCGTTGATGGAGAGGTCACTGCCTTCGCCAGCGAACGTAATGAAGCCCTGTAGGCGGCTCACCGCGCCGCCAGTCGTCATGTTGAAGAAGTTCACCTTGGTGTTGGCGCCAACGGTGACGAATTGCGAGGTGATGTTCACGGCGTCAGGCGCATCATCCATCAGGCGGATATGCGCGACGTCTGCGTCGTCGCCGATCGAGACGATGACGGCATCGTTGACCAGGTAGGCCTTCGCCCCGGCCGAAACAAAACTCTCGATAATGGTGGCGCGGGCGCCCTTCCCGATCCGCACCTGCGAGCGGGTGAACGCCGAGGCCGAAGCCGCGGTCGCGACATGGATGATCTGGACCGGCGCGGACAGTTGCGCCCCGCCGGCGATCTCAAGCACGACACCGTCGGTCGCCATCGCCGCGTTCAGCGAGATCACCGCATCGGTCGAGTCAGTCGCAAGAATATCGCCGGCATCCTTCTCCAGCGTTTCGCGCAGCGTCTTGAGGTTGACCCCGGCGACGATCGCCTTGACGTCGGACAGATCGGCCGCGAAGACGCCATCGACCAGCACCAGCCGGCAGGCGCCTGCTATCGCGTGAGCCTTCACCGCGTCGGCAGCCTTCGACAGCGCCGAGGCATCGGGCGCTGCCGCCAGCGGCAGCACCTCGCCGACCAGCGCGCGCAGATCGGTGTATTTCCACTCCTCGATCCGGCGGTGCGGCAGGCCGAGACGCTCATAGGTCTCAAAGGCCTGGCGGCGCGCCGCAGATATCGCAGGCGAACCCGGCAGCCGGCCTTCAGCGCTGGCGAAGAGATCGCTCACCGCGCGGCTGCTCCCGGTCTTGGCCAAAGCAACGTTCATCCCTCAAATCCCTTACGCGGCGTCCTCGAACTGGGTGTAGCCGGACGCTTCCAGCTCCAGCGCCAGATCCTTGCCGCCGCTCTTCACCACGCGCCCCCTGGACATCACGTGCACGAAGTCGGGCACGATGTAGTTGAGCAGGCGCTGATAGTGGGTGATGACGACCATCGCGCGCCCCGGCGAGCGCAGCGCGTTGACGCCGTCGGCGGCAATGCGCAGCGCGTCGATGTCGAGGCCGGAATCCATCTCGTCGAGGATGCAGAGGCTCGGTTCGAACAGTGCCATCTGCAGCACCTCGTTGCGCTTCTTCTCGCCGCCGGAGAAGCCGACATTGACGCCGCGCTTGAGCATGTCCTGCGGGATGTTCAGCGATTTGGCGACCTCGCGGACCTTCTTGAGAAAGTCCGGCGTCGAATATTCACTCTCGCCGCGCGCCTTGCGCTGCGCATTCAGCGCGGTGCGCAGGAAGGTCATGGTGGCAACGCCGGGAATTTCCACCGGGTACTGGAACGCCAGGAACACGCCCTTGGCGGCGCGCTCGTCCGGGTCCATCTCCAGGAGGTCTTCACCCCTAAACAGGATCTGGCCGTCGGTGACCTCATAGCCGGGCTTGCCGGCGATGACATGCGACAGCGTCGACTTGCCGGAGCCGTTCGGCCCCATGATCGCGTGCACCTCGCCCTCGTTCACGGTCAGCGTCAGCCCGTGGAGAATCTCGCGCTCCTCGACACGGACTTTCAGGTCTTTCACTTCAAGCAATGGCATTTTGGTTCCAGTCTATTCAAATGATGCATGGAGCGCCGAAGCGCGCCGCGAGGGCCGGTGGACTAACCGACCGACCCTTCAAGCGAGATCGAGATCAGCTTCTGCGCTTCCACCGCGAACTCCATCGGGAGCTGCTGGAGCACGTCCTTCACAAAGCCGTTGACGACGAGGCCGACGGCTTCTTCCTGGCTGAGGCCACGCTGGATGCAGTAGAACAGCACGTCCTCGGAGATCTTTGAGGTCGTCGCCTCGTGCTCGAACGTCGCCGAGGAGTTCTTGGCTTCGATGTAGGGCACGGTGTGCGCGCCGCATTTGTCGCCGATCAACAGGGAATCGCAGGCGGTGAAGTTGCGCGCGCCGGTCGCTTTCCGGTGCGCGGTGACGAGACCGCGATAGGTGTTCTGCGATTTTCCGGCGGCGATACCCTTGGAGATGATCCGGCTCGTCGTGTTCTTGCCAAGATGGATCATCTTGGTGCCGCTATCGACCTGCTGAAAACCGTTCGAGATCGCGATCGAGTAGAACTCGCCGCGCGAGTTGTCGCCGCGCAGAATGCAGCTCGGATACTTCCAGGTGATCGCTGAACCCGTTTCAACCTGGGTCCATGAGATTTTCGAGTTGGCGCCGCGGCAGTCGCCACGCTTGGTGACGAAATTGTAGATGCCGCCCTTGCCTTCCGAATTGCCGGGGTACCAGTTCTGCACCGTCGAATATTTGATCTCGGCGTCGTCATGCGCGACGAGCTCGACGACGGCCGCGTGCAACTGGTTCTCGTCGCGCTGCGGCGCGGTGCAGCCTTCGAGATAGGAGACGTAGGAGCCCTTGTCGGCGATGATCAGCGTGCGCTCGAACTGGCCGGTGTTGCGCTCGTTGATGCGGAAATAGGTCGACAACTCCATCGGGCAGCGCACGCCCGGCGGCACGTAGACGAACGAGCCGTCGGAGAACACCGCCGAGTTCAGCGTCGCATAGAAATTGTCGGAGGTCGGCACCACGGAGCCGAGATACTTCTGCACCAGCTCGGGATGCTCGCGGATCGCCTCCGAGATCGGCATGAAGATCACGCCAGCCTTCTTCAGCTCGGCCTTGAACGTGGTCGCAACCGAGACCGAGTCGAAGACCGCATCGACCGCGATCTTGCGCTGGGCCGGCGACTGCTCGCCCACCTTCGGCTCGACGCCTTCGAGCATCGCGACTTCGCGCAGGGGAATGCCGAGCTTCTCGTAGGTCTTGAGAATTTCGGGATCGATCTCGTCGAGCGAGGTGACGGACTTCTTCGGCTTCGGCGCCGCGTAATAATAGAGGTCCTGGAAGTCGATCTTGGGATAGTCGACGCGCGCCCAGGTCGGCTCCGTCATGGTCAGCCAACGGCGATAGGCCTCAAGCCGCCACTGGAGCATCCAGGCGGGTTCGTTCTTCTTCTGCGAGATGAATTTTACGATCTCTTCCGACAGCCCCTTGGGGGCTTTTTCGGAGTCGATCAGGGTCTCAAACCCATAACGATACTGGTCGACGTCGATGCGCTTCACGCGCTCGACCGTCTCTTGTACGGCTGGCATCCATTCCTCCGCTCGCGGTTTCAAGGACCGCGGTGGATCAAACTCGAACGACTTCTACGATGTTTTCTCGCGCAAAGCACGCCCTTAGAACCGTTCTGGCCGTGTTTCGTCGCTCAACCCTTAAGTAGGGTATTACCAAGCTTTCGCCAAGCCTCCAGGGCCCGATTGATGTCCGCCTCCTGCGTGGACCAGCCCAGACTGAGGCGCACCGCTCCCTGCGCCGCCTGGGGGTCGAGCCCCATGGCCGAAAGCACATGAGATGGTTGGACTTTTCCGGAGGAACAGGCCGACCCGGAGGACACCGCAATTCCTTCCAGATCGAAGCCGATGACAGCGGTTTCCGCCTTCAATCCGGGCGCGGTGAACAGAGTGGTATTTGGCAACCGTTGCACGGCATCCGAAAACACCGTTATCCCCTTAGTTTCGCGCAAGCCGTTTTCCAAGCGAATCCGGAGGCTTGCGAGCCTGTTCGCATCCTCCGCCAAAGCCTCAATGCCGACGCGAACCGCCGCGCCGAATCCCGCAATGCCCGCGACATTCTCGGTTCCAGCACGACGGCCGAGTTCCTGGCCGCCGCCCCTGAGCTGCGGCTCCAGCCCCGCAACACCCTCCGCGAAGACCAGCGCGCCAATCCCCTTGGGACCGCCGATCTTGTGCGCAGAGAAGGTCGCAAGATCGGCGCCTACCGCCTTGATATCGAATGGAATTTTTCCAAGTGCCTGGATCGCGTCGACGTGCAGCAGGCCGCCCGCCTCATGGACAATCGCGGCTGCTTCAGAAACCGGTTGAAGCGCCCCGGTCTCGTTGTTGGCCGCCATGACCGACACCAGCGCCGGCGGCCCAGAGCCGAGCAGCATCCTCAAATGGTGGAGGTCGACGACCCCGGCGGGCGTCACCTTGATCTGGCTGACAGCAGCCGTGGAGAATCGGCCCCCCGCGAGCACAGAGGCGTGCTCGATGGCCGACACCAACAACCGCTCCACCGGACCAGCGGCGGCGCTCCGCAAGCCCGGCGACAGCGCCAGCGCATTGGCCTCGGTTCCAGCCGAGGTGAAAATGACGTTGCGTGGCAAGGCGCCGACTGCGCCTGCCAGGACCGCCCGCGCCGCCTCGACCAGCCGCCGCGCCTCCCGGCCCTCGGCATGGACCGAGGAAGGATTACCGACCAGCTCATAGGCCGCAACCATCGCCATCAGCGCCTCGGGGCGCAGCGGCGTGGTCGCATTCCAGTCGAGATAGACGCGATTGGGCATGCCGCCCTCTTAGCACCTTTTGCCATCAGGCCAATCGCAAGGCGGCCCGCTTCAGGCCGGCTGCTGCTGCGCCATTCCGGCCGAGCGGCGCGGCTCCAACCGCAGTCCAAACAGCGGCCGCAGCCAGGCGATCCGCCGCACGACCTCATAGGTGACCACACAGGAGAGCGCGGTGCCACCGATCACAATGGAGGCCTCGCTTGCAGCCGACAGATCGCTGCCCCGGAGCGCGTGTGCGATCACGATGATCGCGGTCTGATGCACGATGTAATAGGGAAAGATCGCGTCGGTCAGGTAGCGGCGCACGGGTCCATCGGCCGTGAAGTGCCGCCGCGCAAAGCCGAGCACCGCGGCCATGGCGAGCCATTGATAACAACCATAGACCAAACTCGCGAACCATCTCAGCGCCGGCGACGGTGCAAACAGACCGGCGCGAACCAGAATAAACATTACGAACAGCATTGCTGCGGCGGCCAGCGCGGTCCAGCGTTGACGCTCGATGTCGCGCCAGATGCCGTCCTCCCTTGCCAGCAGGAATCCGACCAGAAACGCCGTCGCAAAGTCCGCATGGTTGTACCAATCGCCGAACAGCGCATGCGTCGATGGGAAGGCCGGGAACAGGAACAACCGCCAGGCCGCGAACAACAGGCACGGCAGGATCAGAACCCCAGGTCCCGTGAGTAGCGCGCCAAGCCGCAAACCCAGCCGATCGGCCAGCACCGGCCACAGCCAGAGCACGCCGACCAGCGCTGTCGTGTAGACCCACAGATAGACCACGAACCAGAGATGGTTCCAGGTCGGCAGCACGATGCACGGGTTCGGGCAGAATTGCGAGCCGAACGCCAAATAGTGCTTGATGTAAAAGTCCGTGAACCCTTGGGGATAGCCGAGCGCTTCGACGATCTGCAGATAGGACTGCGGCGGCACGATCACGAGCATGCCGAAGACCAGGGGGATCAGGAGCCGCGCCGAGCGCGAGCGCACGAAGGCGGCGAGGTCGTACTTACGCAGCATGAAGCGGGTGGCGACGCCCGAAACCAGGAACAACAGCGACAGCCGCCAGGGATTGAGGACCAGCATCAAGGGCTCGAGCCAGGTCAGGCGGTGCACGCTCTTGATGTGAAATCCCCAGGACACGTAGAGCATGCCGACGTGGTAGAAGATCAGCAGCCCGAAGGCTAAAATCCTCACCCAGTCGAGATCGATGCGCCGTTCCGAGGCCGGGAGTTGCTGCGGTGTTGACATGGTTTTCTGCTCCTTGACGGGACGCCAAGCACGGTTCTTTGGCCATGGCTGACACCGAAAATGCCCCACAAACCGAGCGCGTCGAGCCGGTTTGGGACCAGGACCGGGAGCGAGGGGATGAGCCGCCGCGCCTGGGGACCAGCCCTGGGACGAGCGGCGGACTTTTGGGGACCAGTGGCGACTGGACGATTTTCGGCGCGATCGCGGCTGTCGCGCTGGCAATCGGAATCGTGAATGCACTCTCCGGCGCTCAGGACGCCGCCTGGCGCGGCGACAGTTCCGACATCGGCCGGCGGCTGTTCTGGGAGGCGTCGAGCATCGCCGTCATCCTGCTGCTGCTGCCGATCCTGGTGCTCGCCATCAGGCGCATGCGCCGCGCACCCAGCCTCGTCCTGCGGGCCGGGATTGGCGTGGCCGCCCTGCTCGGCTTCTCGGCCCTCCACATCACCGGCATGGTCTGGATCCGGAAGCTCGTGCTCTGGCTCGCCGGGGGCGCCTACGACTTCCGTTTCTCGCTTGCGACGGTTCTGTACGAGTTTCGCAAGGATGCCGTGGCCGTCCTCCTGATCGGCGGCACGCTTTGGCTGCTCGAAAGCCGGCGTGAACTGAAGAGGGCTGCAATAGTCACCCCCTCCGCGACGGCCGGGCCGTCTCCGCTTCCCGACCTGATCTGGCTCCGGGACGGCGCAAGCCGCATTCGCGTCGCACCGCGCGACATCCTGTGGGTCGCCTCCGCCGGCAATTACATCGAATACCGCCTCACCGACGGCACCCAGCACCTCATCCGCGGGACGCTGGCGACGGCTGAAGCCGAGCTGGCCCGCTTCCACATTGTTCGCGTTCACCGGACCAAACTTGCCAATCTCGATCGCGTGGCGGGCGTGGACCTCAACCCGTCAGGCGATTTCGAGCTCACCTTCGACAACGGGCAGACACTGGGAGGCAGCCGGCGCTACCGGTCCTCGGTGACCGCGTTCGGGGATCGCACGACATCAGCGTGAATCGGGCCGGCGCCTTGGCATCTCCGCTAAATCATCGTGATTTCAATCGGTTGCGCGCACTGCCGGGCCCGACGAACCTGCCGTCGTTCGGATTGCGACGCGATGGTGACGGGCTAACCTCTTGAACTCATTGGGCGATGTTCAAGATGCTTGCTTTTTGACCCTCGCCTCATGTTAGAACGCGCGCGTCAGTTCACCGCGCGCTCTCAGCGCATCACCGCGAGGCGCGCCCTCTCCCCCTTCATTCGCTTCATCGGCACGCGAGCCGACGAGGCCCGAACAATCGATTGATTACCGAGGATCATCTTCAAGGGATCAATCCAGAGACCATCCATGCCTGAAGTCATTTTTGCCGGCCCTGCTGGCCGTCTCGAAGGTCGCTACCACCCGGCCAAGCAGAAGAACGCGCCGATCGCGATGATCCTGCATCCGCATCCGCAGTTTCACGGCACGATGAATCATCAGATCGTGTACCAGTGCTACTACGCCTTTGCGCATCGCGGCTTCTCGGTGCTGCGCTTCAATTTCCGTGGCGTCGGCCGCAGCCAGGGTTCGTTCGATCACGGCACCGGCGAATTGTCCGATGCGGCCGCAGCACTCGACTGGGCGCAGACCATCAATCCCGAGGCGCGCGCGTGCTGGGTCGCCGGCTTCTCCTTCGGCGCCTGGATCGGCATGCAGCTTCTGATGCGCCGTCCCGAGGTCGAAGGCTTTATCTCGATCGCGCCGCCGGCGAACCTCTACGACTTCTCGTTCCTTGCGCCCTGCCCGTCCTCTGGGCTCATCGTACATGGCGAGAAGGACGCGGTGGTGCCCCCGAAGGACGTCAACACGCTGGTCGAGAAGTTGAAGACGCAGAAGGGCATCGTGATCGACCAGCAGGTCATCCCCGGCGCCAACCACTTCTTCGATAGCAAGCTCGAGCCGCTGATGGAGACCATCACGGCCTATCTCGACATGCGCCTCGCCAACGTGCGGTAAGGGCCGCTCATGGGCGCGTTCGTAGCCTTGCTGCGAGCCGTCAATGTCGGAGGCACCGGCAAACTGCCGATGACCGAGTTGAAGGCGATGTGCGAAGAGCTCGGCTTTGCCGCCGTGCGCACCTACATCGCCAGCGGCAATGTGGTCTTCACCAGCCGCAAGTCCGAAGCCGCCATCAAGACCGCGCTGGAGAAGCGCCTGCACGCTTATGCCGGCGCGCCGGTCGGCGTGCTCGTGCGCAGCGCTGCCGAAATGGCAAAGGTGCTCGCCGACAATCCGTTCCCGAAAGCCGCGCCCAACCGCACGGTGGCGATCTTCCTCGACAAGGCGCCGCCGGCGGACACGCTTACAGGTCTGCGCGGCCAGAAGGACGAGGAAGTACGTCTCGGCCGTCGCGAGATCTACGTCCACTACGGCGACGGCATGGGCACGTCAAAGCTCGTGATACCAGCGGCCAAGTCCGGCACTGCACGCAACATGAACACGATCGCGACGCTCGCAAAGATGGCGGCCGAGCTGTGAGGCTTCAGATTTCGTAGGGTGGGCAAAGCGAAGCCGTAGCTCGAAGAGCGAAGGCGCTGCGTGCCCACCATCTCTCCGCGACTACAGCAGACGCCAACTCTGTCATGCCGCGAGCTTCAACAGATGCGCGTCGTGGCGCACGAGGAACGCGCGCAGCAATTGCGGATAGTCGGCGCCGACGGCCGTCTTCACGCTCGGGCGCTTCGCAAGCTCGGCCCGCCATGCCCTCACCTTCGACAGGTCGCGGAAGATGCCGAGCTCGGTCACTTCGTCAAACACATCGAAATAGCGGAAGATAGGCGCGAAGACGGCGTCGACCAGGCTGAACGATTGGCCGGCGAAGAACGGGCCCGCACCGAGGGCGGCCTCGACACGCGTGAACTTGGCGATAATCGCCTGCCGCTTGCTCTCGAAGGTGGCAGCGTCGGTCGTGGTTTCCAGGCCCCAGAGATCGCCGAGGATCGCCGAGCCGAACTCCATCCAGGCGCGGTGCTCGGCGCGCTTCAGTGGGTCGTTGGGATGCAGCTTCACGCCGCCTTGCGTCTCCTCGATGTACTCGCAGATCACGTTGCTCTCGAACAGCGCGACCTCGCCCTGCTCCGTCGTCACGACAAGCACCGGCACCTTGCCGAGCGGCGAGATTTTCAGGAACCAGTCCGGCTTGTTGGCGAGATCGATATCGATCCGCTCGAACGGCACGCCCTTCTCGGTCAACGCGATCACTGCGCGCTGCACATAGGGGCAAAGCTTGTGACTGATCAGTTTGAGCGACGCGGCCATGGCTGGGATCCCGACAGGTTAGATGCAACTGCATCAATATAGATGCATCTGCATGAAGCCGTCAAGATCGATGCATCTGCATCAACCAGCCGTGATCGGGGTTTTTCAAGGCCGAGCGATCACCCCGCCGGTCATGGGCATCGGCACCCCCGTGGTTGCCGGATAGGACAGCGGCAGCCCCTTCAGGCCGCGGGCGGCCAGGAAGCCGAACGCCTGGGCTTCGAGGGCATCGGACGACCAGCCCAGCGTGTCCGCCGCCTCCACCGAGGCCGGAGACACCCGCTCGCGCAGCATCCGGAGCATGGTGAGGTTGCGGGCGCCGCCGCCGCAGACGATCCAGCTCCGTGGCCGCTTTGGCAGCAGCGAGATGACGCGGGCGATCGCGGCGGCCGTGCAGGCGGTCAGGGTCGCAGCGCCGTCGGCGGGCGCGACGTCGCCGAGCTTGAGCGCGGCAAAATCATTGCGGTCGAGCGATTTCGGCGGCGGCAGCGCGAAGAACGGCAGCGCCAGCGCACGGGCGACCCAGGCCTCGTTGACCTTGCCGAGCGCTGCAAACTTGCCCTCGCTGTCGAACGCCTGGTTCATGGTCCGAAACATGAAGTCGTCGAGCAGCGCGTTGCCGGGCCCAGTATCGCAGGCGATCAGCGCGTCATTGCCATCGATATAGGTGATGTTGGAGACGCCGCCGATGTTGACGACGACGATCGGGCCGTCCCGATCCAACGATTGCGCCAGCGCGCGATGATAGACCGGCACGAAGGGCGCTCCCTGCCCGCCGGCCTCGACGTCGGCGGCGCGGAAATCGTGCATCACGGGAATATGGATCAGTTTTGCCAGCGCCGGGGCGTCGCCGATCTGCACCGTCAGGCGCCGTTCGGGGCGGTGCAGCACGGTCTGGCCGTGAAAGCCGACGATGTCGATCTCCTCCGGCACCATCCGGTTCTGCGCGGTGAAGGCGGCGACCGCCTCGGCATGGGCGAGCGTCACGGCGCGTTCGGCCTCGGCCAATATCCCCGGCCTGGCGTCGCGTTGCGGCAAATGGACGGCCTCGGTCAGCGCCTGGCGCAGCAGATTGCGTTCGGCATGGGTGTAGGGTCGGTAGCCGGATGGCCCGAACGCCTTCACCTGCTTTCCATCGGTTTCGATCAGTGCAACGTCGACCCCGTCAAGCGAGGTCCCGCTCATCAGACCGAGCGCAGTCAACATCATCTTAGGTAAGCCTCGACGTCTCCCTACCCCGACGCCTGGCTTGTATCAAACAAGCACATCTTATAATGCCACAGCGCGCCTCGCGGCGGCAGCCCGATCCGCATGGGTTCCGCAACTTGCCGCAATTACCGTAAAATAAGAATGATCAGGCCAGCCGACAGATGAGTGCATTTAAATCTGATTTCCTCAATATCTTGAGGGAACGGGGGTTCATCCACCAATGTTCCGATTTTGAGGGCCTGGACGCGCTCGCGGCCCAGGGCCAGGCGACGGCCTATGTCGGCTACGACTGTACCGCCCCCTCGCTGCATATCGGCAATTACCTGACCATGATGATGCTGCACTGGCTGCAGCAGAGCGGCAACAAGCCGATCACGCTGATGGGCGGCGGCACGACGATGGTCGGCGATCCCTCCGGCAAGGACGAGACGCGCGCGATCCGCACCGTCGCCGAGATCGAGGCCAACAAGGCCTCGATCCGCGGCGTGTTCTCGAAGGTGCTGCGCTATGGCGACGGGCACTCCGACGCCGTCATGCTCGACAATGCGGAATGGCTGACCAAGCTCAACTGGATCGAAATGCTGCGCGACATCGGCAAGCATTTTTCGGTCAACCGCATGCTGACGATGGACTCCGTGCGCCTGCGCCTCGAGCGCGAGCAGGAGATGAGCTTCATCGAGTTCAACTACATGATCTGCCAGGCCTACGACTACGTCGAGCTGTCGCGCCGCGTCGGCTGCCGCTTGCAGATGGGCGGCTCCGACCAGTGGGGCAACATCATCATGGGCGTCGATCTCGGCCGCCGCATGGGGACGCCGCAGCTTTTTGCGCTGACCACGCCGCTGCTCACGACGGCCTCGGGCGCCAAGATGGGCAAGACGGCGCAGGGCGCGGTCTGGCTGAATTCCGACCAGTTCTCGCCCTATGACTTCTGGCAGTACTGGCGCAACACCGAGGATGCCGACGTCGGCAAGTTCCTGAAGCTGTTCACGACGCTGCCGATCAGCGAGATCGCAAAGCTCGAGGCGCTCGCTGGCTCGGAGATCAACGAGGCCAAGAAGGTGCTGGCGACGGAAGCAACCGCGCTGCTGCACGGCCGCGACGCCGCGAACGAAGCCGCGGAAACCGCGCGGCGGACCTTTGAGGAAGGCGCGCTGGCCGAGAGCCTGCCGACGGTCGAAATTCCGCGTGGCGAACTCGACGCCGGCGTCGGCGTACTCAACGCCTTCGTCAAGGCCGGACTCGTCGCCTCGAACGGCGAGGCACGGCGCCAGATCAAGGGCGGCGGCCTGCGCGTGAATGACGTGTCCGTCACCGACGAGAAGATGACGCTGACGCCGGCAATGCTCACGCCGGAAGGCCTGATAAAACTCTCGCTCGGCAAGAAGCGGCACGTCCTCCTCAAGCCTGCATAGGCGTATTCGCTTTTCACTGCTTGCCAGGGCTCGCGGAAGCGCGCTCCCTGACGGGCAATGGACCAGAACACGCCCAAGGAAAGCGTCAAGGAAAACGTCAAGGAAGCAAGAGCGCGCGAGCCGGTGCGCGTGGCCCTCGTCGTGCTCGCGCTCTGCTTCACGCTGTCGTTGCTCGGCCGCGGGCTCGGCGATAGCTTTACCGTGTTCCTGAAGCCGATCTCGGAAAGTTTTGGCTGGGATCGCGCGCAGATCGTCTCGGTCTATTCGCTGACCTGGCTCGCAAGCGGCCTCACCGCGCCGTTCGTCGGACGCCTGTTCGATCACTCCGGACCGCGCTCAGTCTACGCGCTTGGGCTGTTGCTGCTCGGCGCCGCCTTCCTGATCGCGGCGCACGCACAGCATCTCTGGCAGCTCCAGCTCTCGATCGGCCTTTGCGTCGGCATCGGCGTCGCCTTCATCGGCATCGTGCCGAACTCGATCCTGCTCGGCCGCTGGTTCGGCCCACGCCTACCGACCGCGATGTCGGTGGTCTATTCGGCGATGGGTGGCGGCGTGCTCGCGCTGTTGCCGGTCTCGCAGATCCTGATCGACCATGTCGGCTGGCGCAGCACCTACCAGATCTTCGGCTTCGCCGCGCTCGGCCTGCTCTTCCCGCTGCTCTTGCTGCCGTGGCGGATGTTCGCGTCGGGCTCGCCGCATATCGTGAAGAAGACCGGTCCCGATGTCGTCGACGACGGCTGGACGCTCGCCCGCGCAACGCGCCATCACGCGTTCTGGGCACTGTTCTCGACCTTCTTCTTCACCGCCGTCGGCATGTACGCGATCGCCGCCCAGATCGTCGCCTATCTGATCGATGCGGGCTTTCCGCCGTTGCAGGCCGCGACCGCCTGGGGCTTTTCCGGCGTGGTGCTGGTGTTCGGCATGTTAGGGGTGTCCGCGCTCGACGGCGTGATCGGTCGCCGGCCGTCGGTGCTGCTCAGCTACGCGATCTCGATCCTCGGCATCTTCCTGCTCTGGCTGCTGCAATATGGGCCGAACACGATTCTGCTCACCGGCTTCGTCGTTTGCTTCGGCAGCATGATGGGCTCGCGAGGGCCTTTGATCTCCGCAACCGCGATGAAGATCTTCAGGGGTAAGCGGGTCGGCACGATCTACGGAACCATTTCGATCGGCAGCGGTTTGGGTTCGGCGTTCGGCTCATGGGCCGGCGGCCTGATCCATGACGCGACGGGCGGCTACAATCTGCTGCTCGCCTTCGCACTTGCGAGCGTCGTGCTCGGCATGATCCCGTTCCTGGTCGTGCCCGCGTTGCGGCGCTAGGTGTACTGGAGGTTACCTGCAACCCTGGCCGTAACCCGGAAAATTACGGAGACGAAATCTGCGACCAGCGAGGCCTAACGCCGAAGCTGCAGTGTTTTGCCCTACATGACGAAAAAGTCAGCGCGAAATCACAACGTGCGACTTGCAGGGTGGAACCGAATGCGATTCAAGTCGCAACGGGAATTGGATGGAAGGGCGCTAATCATGATCTCTCTCTCTCGCTTTCAGCCGGCTCTGTTGAGCCTGTTTCGCTTCATCACGGGTCTGCTGCTGCTCCAGTACGGCATCGCAAAAATCTTCAAGTTTCCTGTGGTCCCCTACTTCGCCGACATTCCGCCGCTGATCTGGACGGCGGGCGCACTCGAGCTCGTGCTCGGCGCCGCACTGATGATCGGCCTGTTCACGCGGATCTCGGCCTTCGTGCTGTCAGGCGAAATGGCGTTCGCCTACTTCATGGGCCACATGTTCAAGAGCGGCTCGCCGGTGTTCTTGCCGCTGCTAAACGGCGGCACCGCGGCGATCCTGTTCTGCTTCGCCTGTCTCTATCTCTCGGCAGCCGGCGGTGGCCCGATCAGCGTCGATGCGTTGGTCCGCAAGGAAAGCGGCGAGCCGAGCGGCGCCCTGGCAGGACGCTAAATCTGCGCAAACGACTTGAGACGGCGCCGGCGCACTGCGCTGGCGCCGTTTTATTTTGTTCCCAGCACGTTCCAGATCACGGCCAGTGCTGCGGCCAGCAGCACGGCCATGATGATGCGGTGAACGAAGCGGTTCATTGCGGGCCTACCCACGCGAGCTCATGGTCGAAAGCCTCGAGCCGATCTTCTTGGGCTGACTCTTTTACGATCTGAACGGACGCAGGCAGGCGCGTAGCGCCCGGCCGCCTCACGCTATCGCCGCGCCGCATTGCAGCCGATCGAGAGCGACCGCGGCGATCCCGCATCGCCCGACTGCGTCGCCAACTCGTCGATCGGCGAGTTCTGCTTGCCGGTGTTGAATTCGAAGATCTTGCGGAACAGGCCCGGCGCCATCGCCGAGATCGGATTGACACGCATCACGGGCGCGGCCGGCGTGCCGACGACCTCATAGGTCACGCCGATCAAGCCCTCCTTGTCGCCGCCGCCGAGGAAGATGCCGAACAACGGAATCTGGCCAAAGATATTGTTCACCCCGTACATCGGCACGAAGGTGCCGCTCATGCAGACCTGGTTGCCGGGATAGTCGATCGCGCCCTCGATGGTGGCGCCGATCATCGGTCCTTTGACCACGCCGTCGCGGATCGTGAGCGCGCCGTTGTGCCGGGTGAACTCCGCGCGCAATGCCGAGAACGCCACGCCGTTCTGCGCGCCGTTGGGGCCACCCGCTGCAACGCGATCGAGCTGGTCCATTCCCCTCACAGAGAAATCGCGCACATTGATCAGGCCTTCCCTGGCCGTCGGCTCCGACGTCGGCGGCTCCATCGCCACCACCATCTGGCCGCCGTAAACTTTGTTGGTGGTGTCGGTGAAGCGCAGCAAAGCGCCCGCGTCGTTGGTCTGGAGATAGATCACCTCGCGGCTGCCCTGCGCGCGCCCACCGCGCAAGTCGGCCGTGACAGGCGTGTTGCTGCCGACCTTGCCGCTCAGCGAGAACGCCTTGATGGCGCCGTTGCGACGCGACATCTTTGCGTCGACGCTGCGCATCGTCTCGCCGTTGGAGCCGGCGACCGTGCCGAGCTTGACGTCGATATCGAAGTCGACGTTCTTGAGCTTGCTCTTGCCGTCGTCCTTGGTCGTGCCTGAGATCGCCGACTTCAGGAAGCCGCGACCGTCGAACACCTCGCCGCGCATCGTACCCTTGACCACGCCGTCGGCACCGCGCTCGACGCGCAGCGAGGCCTTGTCGCCGTCGGACGGCGAATAGACCGGAAAATTCGCGTTCATGAGGTCGCCGTTCTGATCGATTTCGAGCGCCCCGCGGATCGAGACGCCGGCACCGTCGACGACGATGTCCTCCAGCCGCGTCGATTGCGCCGTCGGCACCACCTTGAAGCTGGCCTTGCCGGACTTGCCCGGCAGCTTGACCCAGCCCGGCAGGATGTTGTCGAGCTTGAGCGAGGTCAGGTCGGCTTCGATGCCGAGGCGCGTGGTCTGCTCGGGACCGCCGGCGATCTTGCCGGAGAGCTTGACCGGGATCGAACCGCTGACGGCGGGGCCCAGATCGAAGCCGAGACGGGCGCGGCTCGCATCGTCGAGCGTGGTTTGCAATTTGACGTCGGCATCACCCTCGGCCGGCTTGCGGTAATCGAGGGAGGCGGCCTGGCCGTTGATCTTGACGTCGCCCTTGACCTGATAGCCCTGGTTGTTGGCGACGATCTTGAGCGTGTTGGCCTCTAACTTCTGGTTCATCACCAGCTTGTCGGCGGCAAAGCCGTTGAGGTCGGCGGTGACGGCGTAGACGGTGTCAGCCTTGGTCAGCTCGCCCTTGACCGGCAGGGCAAGCGAGATGGTCGCGTTGAACGTTCCCTTGCTGGTGTTGGGATCGACGAAGGTCGCGGACAGATCGCTCAGCCGGTCATTGGCGAGCATTTCGGCGGCCGCCGGCACCGGTCCCTCGACGCGGAACCTGCTGCGCGACGGCGACGGTTTTGGCACCATGTCTGGCACCTCGAAGGTGAAATCGGAGATCGTCACCTTGCGCCCTGCCGGCGTGTCGGCGATCCCCTGCCCGATATTGACGGTGGCGGTGCGCCCCGTGACGCGCGCCCGCAAGTCGGCATCATGCACCGACGGCATGCCGTCGACGGGGCGGACGGCAACGCCGTTGGCGACGATGTTGACGGAGAGCCCGTCGTCGGGGATCGGCGGCCCCTTGCGGGAGAGGTTGCGCACCGGCGAATTGACGGCGACCTCGATGCGCTGGAGCGAGCCGCGCTCGATCCGCTCGATCACCCACTCACGAAGCTCGGGGACGACAAGCGTCGGCCACATCCGCTTCATGGCGGACGCCGACATCGGCGTGCCCGCAAAGCCCAGCGTCAATTGCGGCTCGTTGGCATAGTCGACCGTGGCGGTGCCGGCGACGCCGATCTCGCCATTGCTGATATTGGCCTGCGTCAGCAGCACGCGCTTGTGGTCGGTGTCGAAACGGAAGCCGATCGCGATGCGGTTGAACACCAGCGGCGGCTCGTTGTCGATGCCGGCGAGCAGGATCGAACCGCCGCTGAAACCGAGCTGCCAGTCCGTGGTGTTGCCATTGGGCGGCTCGAGATGCGCCAGCAGCGTGACGCGATTGGCGCCCGCGATGACCTTGAACGGTGCGACCAGCACCCGCCGCCCGGAATCCCACTCGACATTGATCTCGGCCGAGTCGATCCCCATCGGATAGTCGGGTGTGTCGGTGTCGATGATGTTGCCGGCGCCGGCGACGATCTTGCCGCGGAAATAGGTCGGCAGGCCGTCGCGTCCGAGCTCGCCCTTGAGCTCGCCGGTGAGCGGCAGGTCGGCATTGTAGGTCAGGTCTTTCGGACGGAGCGCCAGAAGGATGTTCGCCGTCGAAACCTTGTCGGCGCGGATGTCGACCGAGCGCACGCCGTTCTCGGCAGGCCCGACCGTGACGCGCAGCGACCATGGCTTGGCACCCTCTTCGCCAAGGCTCAGGGCCACGCCGCCCTTGCTGGGTCGGCGCAGACTGAGGCTGATGTTCTCGAAGGTCCATTTGCCGCCGCGCTGCTGATCGTCGACGATCAGATTGCCGTTCTTCAGGCCGATCTCGTTGAGGTTCTGGCCGTCGAGGCCGGTCATGCTCAGGCTGTCGAGCCAGTCGAGGCTCGCCAGCAGCCCGCTCTGCGCGCTGGCCGTCGGTGACGCCGCAGGCGTTCCGGTCGCCACATTGGGAGCATTCGGCGCAGTCGCGGTCGGCGGCATGCCCGGACCAGAGCGCGGGAATGTCGGCGGCAGGCCGGCTTCCTTCTTCGAGGCAACGCCCGTTGCGAGCGGTTTTGCGGTGTCGCCGGCTGATACGGTGACCGTGCCATCGGGCAGAATGCGGATGGCCAGCTCGGCATCGACGAGATTGAGGCTTTCGGCACGCAACCGCCCCATCAGGAGCGCGGTGCCCGATAGCTTCACCTCGGCCTTCGGCGCAACCGCCACGATGGCGTGGTCGCGGTCGCGCACGATGATGTCGCGGATGCGTACGGCGATGCGGATGCGGCCGGCGCGTTCGATCTGTGTGCCGCCGACCTCGACCGTGTTGCCGTGGCCGATGTTCTCCTCGATCGCCTCGGCAAGCCAGGGTGTTGCGATGTCGAGATTGATCGGACCTGCGCCGAGCCGCCACCACAGCGCGCCGAAGCAGCCGACGAAGATGACGACGACCATCGCAACGCCGATGGCGAGGCGCTTGACCCACCGATCGGCCGCCAGCCAGCGCCGCAGGGTCCCAAAACCGTCGCCCAGGCGATGAACCCGCGAACTGGAACGGGACAGCAGCCGGCGCGCCCGACGGCCCGCCGCCTCCTCCTGATCCGGATCCCAATCGGGCTCATCCCACTCCGGGGGAGCCTGTTGCGCGGTGCGCCGATCGTAGTCCCGGTCATACTCCGATCCATGATCGGATCCCTGGGGCGACGTATTCCTAGCCATTGCCTCTCGATACAGGCGCCCATCGTACGATTGACCGCCACCAGGGCCACAGCCGTCAACAGGGATCGAGCGCCCCTGCACCGGCACCGCAGCCATTCCGTGAATGTTCCTGCTGTTCGTCATTTCGCCCCGGGCGCGCGTTCAACGAGCAGTGGGGTGGTGCGTGGAATTCCTTGTAACCATACGCCGGCGTCGCCAGACTTGCCCAGCCGAGGGCCCGAATCCGGCGACCCGGACGGAAGCTGCAATAGCGTTCTGGTTGACCCGCCGAAAGCGTCGAAAGGAAGGCGTATGTCCAAGAAATCGCAAAAGAAAACGTCCAAGACGGCCTCCGGCAGCCCAACGCCAAGGAAATCGACAGCCAAAACGACGGCACAGTCCAAAACAAAGTCCGCAAAAACCCAGCGGGCGCCGGCCGGCACATCACGCAAGACCACAGCCAAGGCAGCATCGCATAACGCCGCATCGAAACGGTTAAAATCTTCCGAATCCGCGCCATCTGCTCAAACGAACGCAAAAGCGGCGCTGTCCGAGGGTCAGAAGGCCCCTGCCTTCCGCCTGCCCCGCGACGGCGGCGACGTCGCCACGCTGTCGGACTATGCCGGCAAAAAGCTCGTGCTGTTCTTCTATCCCCGTGCCGACACGCCGGGCTGCACAAGGGAAGCGATCGACTTCACGCGTCTCAAGGACGCGTTCGCCGCGGCCGGTACCGCCGTGCTCGGCATCTCCGCCGACCCGCCCAAGGCCCAGGAGAAATTTCGCGACAAGCATAAGCTCGGCGTCCCCCTGATCTCGGACGAGCGGCATGAGATGCTGGAGGCTTATGGCGCCTGGGGCGAAAAATCCATGTATGGCAAGACTTTCCAAGGGATTCTTCGCACCACGGTCCTGGTCGGTGCTGACGGCAGGGTCGCCAAAATATGGCGCCATGTGCGGGTCGATGGTCACGCGGACGCGGTGTTAGCAGTCGCAACAAACCTTTAACCAGTCCGACGAATTCGAGCGTTCCCGTTTCCGGAAAATTAACCATGACCGCCCCAGATTGCTGCGGCAATTGAGGCCGTACGGAGTCCTTTCCGACCGGCGCGGGAGTGCCGATGTCGAAAAGTTCTGCTCAATATTCGCAGTCCCCCCAACATCACCCGCATGACCACGGTCGGCCCTTCAACCGCCGGCCGGTGAGCGCCGCAGCCGCGATTCCCGCGCCTGCCGAGAGTGACGGCTACACGATCGTCCATGCCGGCAAGCAGGTGCGCTTCGCCCCCGTCGTGTTCTGGATCGTGGTGGGCACCGTCGTGCTGCTCGGCCTGTGGTCGGCGGCGACCGCCACCTATTTCGCCTTCCGCGACGACGTCCTGACCCGGCTGATCGCCCGCCAGGCCGAGATGCAATACGCCTATGAGGATCGCATCGCCGAGCTCAGGGCCAAGGTCGACCGCACCACCAGCCGCCAACTGCTCGACCAGGAGCAGTTCGACCAGAAGCTCGACCAGATCATGAAGCGCCAGACGGCGCTGGAGTCCCGTGCAACGGCGCTCGGCGCCATGCCCGACGTGACCGGATCGATCCCGCGTGCGACGCCGCCGCGCGGCTCGGACGCGGGGACGTCGTCGCAAGGCACGCCAAAACCGTCGCCGATCAGTGACACCGTGATCTTCGTGGCGCCGCCGGATCGCGAGGCGCGGCTCGAATCGCGCACGCCGGCCGCGGCGAGCCCGCAGCCGAACCAGTTCGCCAAGGTTCAGGGTTTTGACAATGTCCTGGTGCGGCTGACGACCTCGCTCGACAATGTCGAGCGGCGCCAGATCGCCGCGCTCAGCGCCGTCGAGGACGGCATGGAATCGCGGGTGCGCCGCATGCGCGGCGTGGTCAGCGATCTCGGCCTCAACCTCGCGGATCTCGAAGCTGCCGTGCCGCGCAGCGCGATGGGCGGCCCGTTCGTCCCCGTCAAGCTGCCGGCAAATGCCGGGCCGTTCGAAAAACAGCTCAATCGCATCAACCTCACGCGCGCCGAGCTGGATCGTTTGAACCGCACGCTGGCGTTGGTGCCCTATCGCAAGCCTGTTATCGGCGAGGTCGAGTTCACCTCTGGCTTCGGCGTGCGCAGCGATCCCTTCCTCGGAAGGCCCGCGATGCACACCGGTCTCGACTTCCGCGCCGCGACCGGTGATCCCGTTCGCGTCACCGCCTATGGCAAGGTCGTCTCATCGGGATGGTCGGGCGGTTACGGCCGCATGGTCGAGGTCGACCACGGCAATGGTCTCTCGACGCGCTACGGCCACCTCTCCGAAATCCACGTCAAGGTCGGCGAGATCGTGAAGATCGGCCAGGTCATCGGCGCGGTCGGCTCGACCGGCCGCTCCACGGGTCCGCATCTGCACTACGAAACCCGTATCGATGGCGATGCCGTCGATCCGCAGAAGTTTTTGCGCGCCGGCGTACGGCTCAGCGCGGGCTAAGCCCGTCGCGCGATCAGCGCCGCCCGCCGCCGCTCATCCCGCCACCGGGCCCACCGAATCCACCGCCACCGGGTCCGCCCATGCCGCCACCGGGTCCGAAGGGACCGCCGGCGCCGCCGCCCGGCGGCTCCATCCCGCCGCCGGGAGTGGGACCGGATGGGCCGCCAGATGGCGGGCTTCCGCCGGGAACAGTGCCTCCCGGTCCACCCGGGCTTCCTCCGGGCGTTCCTCTTGGACCGGGATTGGTGATCGACGAGCCGGGTGAGCGGCCGGGGCTTTGCAGCGACGATCCCGGGTATCGATCCACCGATTGCACCGACTCCACCCGCAAGCCGTGCGACGGGTCGAGCACGCCGTTCACCACCACACGCGCCTCGCCCGCGGCAGGCGCAAAGCGTGACACGTCACGCGCGACGATGCCGGAGCCGAACTGGAGATTGGCGCCGACACGCTGCACATAGGCTTCGACGGACAGCCGGGTCGCACCAGTGAGATCGGAGAAGTCGTCGACCCTCGCGCGCGAGACCTGCAAGGTGGTCCCCTGCATCACGCTGCCTTCGACCTGCGCACGCTTGCCGACCAGTGCGGGATCGGCACCGCTGAGCTTCAACCCGCCGATATGCAGCCCCTCGGTGCCGCGCTCGACGAGGCCAGCCACGCGCGCGATGCTGCCGGACCGCTGCTCGACATGGCTCGCCACGATCGCGCCGTCGCTGCGGCGCAGCCCGAACACCGCAACATGCGTGCCCGCGCGCCGCCAGCTTTCAGTGCCGCTCGACAGCACCTTCTGGCCGAGCACCGTCATCTCGCCGCCCTTCACGGCTTCGATGGGTCCGGCGACTTCGCTCGCAATTCCGATGCTGCGGGTTGCCAGCGTGCCATCGGCCTGACGAATCGCGACCACGCGCGCGAGCTGGCCGATCCGGAGCGCCTTGGTGTTGGCAGGCTCGCCGTCGATCCGCACCGGAACATCGTTCGCATAGGCGATCCGCTCGCCGTTGACGTAGATGCTGCCAAAGCGCTGGATGATGCCGACGATACCGGTGCCGCCGATGCCCTGATCGTTGCCGCGCGTGATGCCGGTGCCGCCAATGCCCTGGTCGGTGCCGCGCTTTGTCTGTGCCCAGGCTACGGCCGTTCCGGCCAGCCAGAAGCCGGTCAGCAACAGACGGCGCGAGATGAGCGGCGGCTTGCTCATGATTGACCGCCCTCTCCGCTGCCCTCAGGCGTCTCGGCGTCGCCTTCACTGTAGACATAGATGCCAAAATTCCAGCGGGCATCGCCACCCTTGTCCTTGGCGAGCGCGCGGTTGGCTTCGCGGTTGGCGGTCTTGAGCGCTTCCATCGCGAGTTCGCGCGAGCGGGCCTCCAGCCGTTTCGCCAGCTTTGGCGACAAGCCGTTGTAGTGAACCGCGCGCTCGAGGAATCGCGGTGCTGGGCCCGACACGTTCTGCGCCGCCGCCGCGATATGGTCGTGCAGGTTGCGGCCGAGATAGTGCCACTTGCTGTCGTCCTCGCCGCGCGGGACGAAGGCGGCCTCGACCAGCTCGATCTCGTCGTCGCCGTTGATCCTGACCAGTTCGCGATCCAGCCATTCGTCGAGCACGGCGCGCGGACGCACGTCCTTGGTGACGGAGGCGACGAGCTGCTCGAACGATGGCGCGTCGCCCTCGGCGGTGCGCGGCAATGGCAGCGGCTCGCCCTTGGCGTCGGTGAATTCGGGCGCCGCCAGCCAGCGTGCGATCACCGCACTCGTGAGCGATAGCGTTGCGGGTGTCTCATGCACCGGCGCGCCGGCACCGCGCAGCCGCGCCACCTCCTTGCGATGGATGCCGGTGAGCAGGCTGACGCGGCTGTCGGTCTGCTCCTTGCCCTCGAGCGCGAAGTCGTGTTCGGCGACGTTGACGAACAGCTCGCGCAGGAGCTGTGTCAGCGCCGGAAACGTCATGCCGCTGCGGATGCACAGCCGCACCAGCGGGCGCAGCAGGCGCGCCAGCGGCGCGTGCAGCTTTGCTGCGGCGTTCGGCTCTGACGATGCCGATTTGTTCGCCGCTTTGGACCCGGGTTTGGCGCTCATGGCGAAACTGTAGCGATGCCTCGCGTGGGACACAATCCCACTTTTTTGGTTTGTTCCGTTGACGTGGTAAATTTTCCCACATATACGAGACGCCACTGAGGGCGCGACTTGAAGGGGATTCGACCCAATGCGTGACCGCCTGGTCTGCAATTCCAGTTTCCAAAATGCCGCCGGCGCGTTCTGCGCGCGCGACGCATTCCCGATGCTGCCGGCGCTGCTGCGCGGCGTGATCTTCATCTCGGCGCTGGCGAGCCCGTTCGTCGCCGCGCTCCTGGCCGGCTGAGGGCGCGATCATGATTCCAGTCAGCGATTCGGCGCGCAGCCCGTCGGTGCTTCACATCTTCAAGGTCTATTATCCCGACCTGTTCGGCGGCACCCTGTCTGTCATCCGCGACATCTGCGCCAGCCTGAAGGATGTCTTCAGCTCGGCCGTGCTGGTTGCTTCCAACGCTGCGGAGCGGCGCGACATCGTCGTCAACGACGTGCCGGTCGAGCGTGTCCGCTCGTTCGGCAACATCCTCTCGCTGCCGGCAGCCCCGACCTATCCCTGGCGGCTGTGGCGGAAGATTCCGAAGCACGATCTGCTCGCGCTGCACGCCCCCTTCCCCCTCGCCGACCTCGTCTTCGCATTCGGGCTTGGCCGCGGCCGGCCGCTGGTCGTGCACTGGCATGCCGACATCGTCACCCATGCCGGCCTGCGCTGGTTCATCGAGCCCCTGATGCGCCGGACGCTGCGGCGCGCGGAAGCGATCATCGTCTCCGACAAGGTACTGATCGACAACACGCCGTTGCTGCGGGAATTCGTCGACAAGTGCCGCGTCGTACGCTTCGGCATCGACGTTGCAAAATACGATTGGCCGCGGCTCACGCCCGACCACGTCAACGATCGTGGACGCCTCGTGCTCGCCTGCGGACGGCTGGTTCCCTACAAGGGTTTTGACGTCCTGATCCGCGCTGCCGCCGGCCACGACTTCGAGGTCTGGATCGTCGGCGAAGGTGCCGAGCGCGAGCGACTGGAGCAGTTGATCGCGGAACTCGGCGTCGCCGATCGCGTCCGCCTGCTCGGCTCGGTGCCCGATAGCGAGCGCATCAAGCTGATGTGCATCGCCGACGTCTTCGCGATGCCGTCGGTGACCAGCGCCGAGACGTTTGGCCTCGTCCAGTTGGAGGCGATGGCGGCAGGCCGGCCCGTCGTGAACACTGCGCTCGACACGGCGGTGCCGCACGTCGCCCGCCACGGCCTCGAAGCGATCACGGTGCCGCCGGGTGATGCCGAAAAACTCGGCGAAGCCATCGAGACGCTGATCAGGGATCCCGACCGCCGTCGCCGCATGGGGCTCGCCGCACGGACCCGGGCCGCCACCAAATATTCGGAGGCAGGATTCAAGGACGGCATCGAGCAGGTCTATCGCCAGGCATTGGCGGCCAAGGCCGCGAGCGCGGCGACTGACGCCGCGGCCGCGACCGGCTGGATCGACGCGGTGAGGATCGCCGGCGCGCTGGCCTGGTCTGACATGCGCCACCGCTATGTGCGCTCGCTGCTCGGGCCGTTCTGGATGTCGTTGCAGATGGCGATCGTGGTCGGCGTGCTGGGCTCGGTGATCGGCCAGATGTCGAACGGCGGCGTACTGTCGCGGCTGCCGATGCTGGCGCTGTCGATGACGGCCTGGACCTTCCTCAACAGCGTCGTGCTCGACGCGACCACCGCGCTGCAAAACTCCGGAAGCCTGATCCGCGACCGCGCTCTGCCGCCGGTCATCTTCCTCCTGCAATGCACCTTCCGCCAGGCGCTGTTCGCGCTTCACAATGCCTGTGTGCCGTTGCTGCTCTGGCTGGTGCTGACGCGGCACGAGACGGGCGGCGCGGTCGCGGCACTGCCAGGACTCGCCTTGTTCGTCGCCTGCACCTTTGCGCTCAGCCTGGTGCTCGGCGCCCTGGCGACGCGATTTCGCGACCTCAAGCCGATCATCGAATCCACGCTGACACTGGCCTTCCTCGCCTCGCCCGTCATCTGGTCGACGGACATGATCAACCACCGCTCGACCGTGATGCAGCTCAATCCGCTGACGCATCTGTTCGCGGTCTGGCGCGAGCCGCTGGCGGGCGGCCATGTCGATACCGTCAGCATCGTCTACGTGCTTTCGGCACTAGCCGTACTGACGCTCGCAAGCGTCCTGACGCTCACGCATTTGCGCAAAGCGGCGTTCTGGATCTGACCCATGGCCTCGATCAGCCTGCGCAACGCCTGTCTCGACTATCCGCTCTACGGCGCCTACGACTTCTCGCTCAAGCGCCGCGTGCTCGGCCGCCTGATCCGCGAGCAGGACGAGATGCGTACCATCCGCGCCGTCGACGATGTCTCGATCGAGGCGGCGGCCGGCGCGCGCATCGGCCTCGCCGGCCCCAACGGTTCCGGCAAGTCGACGCTGCTGCGGCTGATTGCCGGTGTCTATCCGGCCTCCAGCGGCCAGGTCGAGATATCAGGCAGCGTGATGCCGCTGCTCGGGCTGAATGCCGGCGTCAATCTCGACTTCGTGGCCGAGGACAATATCGCGCTTCTCCTGCGCATCAGCGGCCGCAAGCCGACGCGCGCCATCATCGATGACATCTGGGCCTTCACCGAGCTCGAGGAGCGGATGCAGCGCCTGCCGCTGCGCATGTTCTCCTCGGGCATGCTGATGCGGGTCCTGTTCGCGACTGCCACCGCCTTTCCCGCCGATATCCTCCTGCTCGACGAATGGCTGAGCGTGGTCGACGAGAATTTTTCGGCCAAGGCCGAGACCCGCCTCCTCAAGATGGTGTCGCAGGCCGCGATCGTGATCATCGCCTCGCACGACCAGCCGCTGCTGCGGCGGACCTGCAACCGGATCATCAACCTCGATCACGGGCGCATCGCCTCGACCGCGCTGGTCGAGCAGCCCGTGATCCATCCCTTCGAGTTCCGCGAGAAACGCGCATGAAGAAGAACATTCTTGTCGTATCCGAAGCGCTTGGCGAACCCAACCACAAGCGCGGCATCTTCCACTTCACGCGCGAGCTGATCCGTTCGCTCGCCGCCGAAGGCCATGAGCTGACGCTGCTGGTCGAGACCACGCGCCGCTACCGGCAGATGCGCCGGCGCGAGCGCCGCACCCGGCTGTTCCCGGAGCAGTCGCACAACATCGAGCTCCTGGCGTTGTACCGCTTTCTCGACGAAGTCGACATGAACGAGCCGATCACGAAGAGCCCGCTGCGGCGCACGATCGACTGGTTCAGGCACCGGCTCTCGCTGTCGACGTCGTTCGAATTCGCGGCCTGCTTTCTGCGCGCGCTGGGCCTGCTCGGTCTGCGCGCCAACCTGCTCGAAAACAAGACCGCGGCGCTGGAATACATCC
Source organism: Bradyrhizobium arachidis (assembly GCF_024758505.1). NCBI lineage: Bacteria > Pseudomonadati > Pseudomonadota > Alphaproteobacteria > Hyphomicrobiales > Nitrobacteraceae > Bradyrhizobium > Bradyrhizobium arachidis. Next base: position 5,154,964 of record NZ_CP077970.1, read on the forward strand.
CGCCGGATCTGCGTCACCTCGAACTCTTCAGCGACTTCCATCTGGAGTCCGGATTCTACAGCTATCAGGACACCTCGGCGCTGTTGATGTTGCCTCCGCCGCGGATCGACGCGCGCGACTACGACGTCATTCTCGTGGATACCCCGACACGGGTGGCGATCAAGCGCAAGCCGGGCGCCAAGGTCATCTGCGTCGTCCACGATCTGTTGCCGCTCACCGACCTGAAGCTGAGCGACGTCGCGACGCGGCTGTTCCTGTCGCGGCTCCTGACCAGCCTGCGCCAGGCCGACGAACTCGCCTTCGTTTCGAACTACAGCAGGATGCGGTTCAGGGAACTGTTGCCGCAATTTGCTCACCTGCCGACGCGCGTCGTGTACCCACGTACGCGCTTCGACGCTCCGGACGTCCTGCAACTGCCAGCCCCTGCAGGGCGTCCGGGGCGGCCGAGCTTCGTCGTCATCGTCTCCAACGAGCCGCGCAAGAACCTCGCGGCCGCCATCCGCGCCTTCCGCACCATGCCGCAGGCCGACCTCGTCGTGATCGGCTATGCCGGCCTCGCGCACCGCATGAAGAACCTGCCACCCAACATCCGCTTCGCGGGCTATGTCGACGAGCACGAAAAGGCGACGCTGATTGCGGAGGCCCATGGCCTGATCATGCCAAGCTTTGCCGAAGGTTTTGGCGTGCCGATCATCGAGGCGCTCGCGGCCAACACGCCGGTCCTGTGCTCGGACATTCCCGTGTTCCGCGAGGTCGCGGGCGAGCTCGCGGACTATTTCGATCCGTTCTCGACGGAGTCGATCTGCGCCTCCGTGACGCGGGTACTGACCCGGCAGGAGGAATGCCGACGCAAGATCAGGGACCGGCGCGGCGAGCTCGCCGAACGCTTCGGCTACCAGACCCAGGCGCGCGACTTCCTCGGCCATTTTGCTCCGGTCGAGCGCATGCAGGCCGCGCAATAGGCCGCACTCGCACGCCCGCATCGGCATTGTTGTCCGCGCCCAAGTGTGATTGATGCTCGGATGAACACGCCGGGGCACTTTTGCATTGGAACTGACAAAACGAATTGGACCGCGACATCCGAGGCTCGGCGCGGCCGGATTCCGCCTTGCGAAGTGGCTCGCCACAAAAGCCTTTGCGCGCGCGGGTTTTCACCAGATCGGCTCGACCTTCGCACAGAAGCGGTTGGCGCTGGCGCGCGAAAAGCTCGCGCGTGGCGAGACGCTCTACCTCGCGGGCCTCGGTGCACCCGGCACGCATAATTCCGGCGTGGCGCTGGTCGAAGTGAGCGCGGCGACGGGGCCGCGCCTCATCCTCAACAACGAGGAAGAGCGCTTTTCCGGCAACAAGCACACCACCGAATATCCGGCGCAGTCGATCGACGCCATGGTGGCGGCATTGCGCGGCATGGGCCGCGACGTCGGTGACATCTTTGCCTGGCTGACATCCTGGGACTATCCGACGCTATCAGGCACGCTGGCGCGCTCGCTGCTCGAGGAAGCCCCGCAAAGCCTGCGGCTGGCGCGCAACACGGAAGCCGCAGGCTTTGACGGCCGCCGCCTCGACCAGATGACGCGCACGCCAAAAATCCTGGCGCGCCAGCTCGGGCTCGGCGCACGCGTGCCGCTGATCACGATGCCGCATCACGACAACCACGCCTGGTTCTCCTATGCCGCCTCGCCCTTTGCCGATGGCGATGAGAAGGTCGCGATCGCCGTGCTCGACGGCACCGGCGATCTCGGCTCGATCTCGCTCTATGTCGTCGAGAACGGCGAGATGAAGCGTCTCTATTGCAACGAGAGCATGTTCGACTCGCTCGGCGCCTTCTACAGCGTGATCTCCTCGACGCAAGGCGGCTGGACCTGGCTGTCGAGCGAAGGACGCTACATGGGGGCCGCCGCCTGGGGCGACATGGATCGCGCCAGCAATCCTTACTATGCGCGGCTCAAACAGGTCCTGCATTTCGGCGAAGGCGGCGCGGTGCAGATCAACCGCGCCATGGCGAACTGGTACTGCGATCCCTTCGACCATCCCTACAAGCAGCCGCTGATCGACATTTTGGGCAAACCGCTGCGCCCCGATCAGCTCTGGAATCCCGACGCGGTCTTGCGCGTCGAGGACATCCAGCACCGGCCCGATACGCAGGACCGCCTCGACAAGGCCGCCGCGACGCAGCTCGTGTTCGAGGACGCCATGATCCATGTCGTGGATCATCTGTTGCGTACGACCGGCACCAACCGCGTCGTGCTGACCGGCGGCGTCGCGCTCAATGCCGTCGGCAACATGCGGCTGCTTGAACATTTTGATGAGGCCTGGTTCGGCAAGGCGCTGGGGCAGAAAGCGCGCCTGCACCTCTGGGTGCCGCCGGTCCCCGGCGATCCCGGCGTTACCATCGGCGCCGCCTGGCTGTTCGCGCAGATGGCAGGCAGCCGCCGCGGCCCGCCAATGCGCCACGCCTTCTATTGCGGCCTGCCGCCGGCACGTAGCGACATCGAGACGGCGCTCGCGACCGACGATGTCGCCTCACAACGCCTCGGCGATATCTCCACACCAGAGGGCCGCGACGCTATCGCCGATCTCATGGCGTCCATCGTGGCGCAGTCCGGCGTCATCGCGCTCTACCAGGGCGCCGCCGAAACCGGCCCGCGCGCGCTCGGCCACCGCTCGATCTTTGCCAACCCCAGCGACGCCGGCGCGCGCGAAAACCTCAACGCGCGCGTGAAATATCGCGAGGCCATCCGGCCGCTCGCACCAATGGCGACGCTGGAAGCGGCGCAGCGATATTTCGTGCTGGAGGACGGCGCTTCGGACGCCGGCTACAACGCCTACAATTACATGGTGCTGACCGCGCATGCGAAGCCGGGAGCGCACGACAAGATCCCGGCCGTCATCCATGCCGATGGCACCGGCCGTATCCAGATCGTCGGCCCCGACGACGATCCCCTCACCTACGCCTACCTGAAGGCACTCGGTCGCCGCATCGGCGTCGAGATGTCGGTCAACACCTCCTTCAACGTCGCCGGTCCCATCGCGCAGACGCCGCAACAGGCGGTCGACACGCTGCGCCGGTCAAAAGGGCTCGATGCCGTGATCCTCGTCGCCGACGACGGCAGTGTCTACGCGGCCTGGCACGGCGGCGAGCGTGACAGCGGGCGATTCAAGGGGTGGCTCACCGAATGGCAGGCGGCGCACCGATGAGCGACCTGCCCGTGGTGTATGTTTTCCGACACGCGAATTTTTCGCCCACGGCTGACACTGCTGTGTGTGCGGCACCGCTTGACCTTGTCGTCTCCGTGTACGGAGGCGGAGGTATCCACGATTCCGAAGGACTAAGCGCTGCCTTCGGCGGCGCCGCCCTGTTTCGCGACGAAGACACCGGGACGTGCCTCCTCGGCGTTTGGGGCAAACGGAACGCTGCGCGCTTTCGAACGGGCCTACGCGCACACCGAGAGCTACGTATCGTCTATGACGCACCTCGAGCGCGTCTGGTTTGGTATGGGATCAAGAATCTCTGACCCCCGTGATCTTCATCGCCAGCCCGCGGCTGATCTATCGCCGCAACCACGTCAACACCCGCCCGTCGATCACGAGCAGCGCGCTGGCGATGACGACTGCGCCGACGATCTCGCGCGCCGAGATCGGCTCACCCAGCACGAGACAGCCGAGCAGGATCGCGGTGACGGGAATGAGCAGCGTCACCAGCATGACGTTGGTCGCGCCGGAGCGCCGCAGGATCTGGAAGAAGACGAGATAGGCCAGCGCGGTCGACAGGCCGGCCAGGCCGAGCACCGCGAGCCATGTGGTCGGCCCCGGCATCGGCAGGCGCCACGGTTGCTCGATCGCGCCGGCGACGATCGCCATCATCACGGTCGAGGCCATCAACTGAAACGTCGCCGTGCTGAGCGGCGGCGAGTTTTGCAGCAACCGCCGCGCCACCAGCGCCGCAAAGCCGTAGCTCAGCGCGCCGCCGAGGCAGAGCAGGATGCCGAGCCCCTGCCCGTTCATCGACGCGACATCCAGGCCTCTGAGGATGATCACGCCAATCAGTCCGATGACCACACCGGCGACGCGCCGTCCCTGCAACGCTTCTTCGCCCGCCGCCGCCATCACGATCACCGTGAACAAGGGCGTGGTGGCGTTCAGGATCGACGCCAACCCGCTCGGAATGAGCGTCTGTCCCAGCACGATCAGCGAAAACGGCACGACATTGTTGAGCAGCGCCATCGCTGCGAATGGCTTCCAGCCCGCGATGCCCTTGGGAAAGCCCACCTTCTGAAGCCGGAGCAGCGGCAGCAGGATCGCCGCACCGATCGCCACGCGCAGGAATACAAGGGTCAGGGGCGGCAATCCCCTGAGTGCCGCGCCATTGAAGAAGAACGAGCCACCCCACAGAACGGAGAGGAAGCCAAGCAACAGCCAGTCGCGCGCGTCCATCCTGTTGTCTTTGGGAAGCATGGCGTCTCGCTGCTGTCGTCAGACAGCCGCCTAGCGCGAAGCTGTGGGAATAGCCACCCGATTTCCGGAAACGTCTGTGCAGCCTATTTCGGCCGCGAGACGAGCTCAATCATGCGGCCTTCGTCCTCATCGGGCATTGCCGCCTTCGCTTGCGCGTAGGCCTCGACCGCAGCGCGGGCAACCAGCGGTTTGCCGGCGAGCAGGCTTTCGGCGAGCTTCACCGCATAGGCGGCATCCTTGTGCCGCAGCGCCGCCGTGAAGGTCGCGCCGGCAAAGTCGCGCGCGACCATGCGTTTTGAGTGACGCAGCACCTGCGGGCTTGCGGCGACGCCACCCTGGATCGCTTCCAGCACGAGCTTCATGTCGAGCCCGGCCTGCTCGGCAATCGCAAGCCCCTCGGCGAGGCCCGCGATCTGGATCGCGCCCATGAGGTTGTTGATGAGCTTGTAGACCGTGCCGGAGCCGACCGCGCCGAAATGGCGGATGGTCGAGCCGATCGGCTCGAGATAGGGCCGCGCGCGTTCGAGATCGGCGGCGTCGGCGCCGACCAGCAGCGTCAGCTTTCCCGCCGCCGCGGCATCCGGCAATCCCGTCACGGGGCAATCGATGTAGATGAGACCACGCGCGTTCAGCTCGCGGCCGAGCTCGCGTGCGTGATCGTAGGAGACGGTGGAGCACTCGATCGCGATGGTGCCGGCCTTCGCGGTCTTCGCCGCGCCTGACGGCCCGAGCCAGACCGCGCGCGAGGCCTCGTCGTCGGCGACCATGGTGACGACGGCGTCGGCGTCGATCGCGGCGTCCTCGGGCGAGGTCGCCCAACGCGCGCCGCGCGCAATCAAATCCTCCGCCTTCGCCTTGCTGCGATTCCAGATCGCAACGGTGTGGCCGGCATCGAGATAACGGCCGGCCATGCCATGGCCCATCCGTCCAAGCCCGATGAAGGCAACGCGCGCCATGATTAGTCCACGTCCTCGATGTCGGCACCGGCGGTGCCAAAAGCGCGCTGCGCCAGCGTTGCCGCCATGAACTCGTCGAGATCGCCGCCGAGGACGCCCGAGGTATCGGAGGTCTGCACCCCCGTGCGAAGGTCCTTCACCATCTGGTAGGGCTGCAGCACGTAGGAGCGGATCTGATGGCCCCAGCCGATATCGGTCTTGGCGGCCTGGTCGGCAGCGGCCTTCTCCTCGCGCTTCTTCAGCTCGATCTCATAGAGCCGCGCGCGCAACATGTCCCAGGCCTGCGCCCGGTTCTTGTGCTGGGAGCGGCCGGCCTGGCAGACCACCGCAACTCCGGTCGGGATATGAGTGAGACGTACCGCCGACTCGGTCTTGTTGACGTGCTGGCCGCCGGCGCCGCCCGAGCGCATGGTGTCGGTGCGGACGTCGGATTCCTTGATGTCGATCTTGATGCTGTCGTCGATGACGGGGAAGACCTGCACGCTCGAGAACGAGGTGTGGCGCCGCGCATTGGAGTCGAACGGCGAGATGCGCACCAGGCGATGCACACCGGCTTCGGTCTTCAGCCAGCCATAGGCGTTGTGACCGGAGATCTGGATGGTTGCCGATTTGATGCCGGCCTCTTCGCCTTCGGACTCTTCGAGGTATTCGACCTTGAAGCCGTGCGTCTCGGCCCAGCGCGTGTACATGCGCAAGAGCATCTGTGCCCAGTCCTGGCTCTCGGTGCCGCCGGCGCCGGCATGAACTTCGAGATAGGAATCGAAACGGTCGGCCTCGCCCGAGAGCAGCGCTTCGAGCTCGCGCCGCGCGACCTCCTTCTTGAGGTTCTTCAGCGCGGTCTCGGCCTCAGTGACGACGCCCTCGTCGCCCTCGGCCTCGCCGAGTTCGATCATGCCGATATTGTCCTCGAGCTCCTGCTCGACCTTGCCGATGCCGCCAAGCGAATCCTCCAGCGAGGTTCGCTCCTGCATCAGCTTCTGGGCCTTCTGGGGATCGTTCCAGAGGTTGGGATCTTCTGCGAGCTTGTTCAGCTCAGCGAGGCGCGCCGTCGATTTCTCGACGTCAAAGATGCCTCCTCAGCAGCCCGACTGACTGCTTGATCTCTTCTACCAACCGTTCGATTTCGGCGCGCATATCGTTCTCTGATCTCGCGGATTCCCGCGTTCGATTGAGATGGGGATGTAACGGCGGTCGCGCCAAAGCGCAACCGGCCGTGTCACGTCAGACTGTCGGCGTCAGTACAATCCGCCGGTGCCGGGACGCATGAAGAAGCCGGAATCCGGCGGGGCCTGCTGCGGCGGCCGTCCGTCGGCGTCGGCCACGCCAATGACCGAGTAGTTGTCCGGCGGCGCCGTGCCGGGCTTGAACGCTTCGAGGATGGTGCCGCCGGTCTCGCCGGGACCGGCGCGCATGCCGGTCTTGGAAACGACGCGGATCAGCTTGATGCCGGCCGGCACCTTGAACGGAACAGCCTGCTTGTCGGCGAGCGCGAGCTTCAGGAAGTCGCGCACGATGGGCGCCGCGAGATGGCCACCGGTCGCGGCATTGCCCCGTCCCAGCGGACGCGGCTTGTCAAAACCCATATAGACGCCAACCGCGATGTCGGGCGAGTAGCCGACGAACCAGGCATCCTTGGCCTCGTTGGTGGTGCCGGTCTTGCCGGCGATGGGCTTGCCGACTTCCTTGATAACGGTGGCCGTACCCGCCTGGACCACGCCTTCCAGCAGCTCGGTGATCTGATAGGCGGTCATGGCGTCGAGCACCTGCTCGCGCCGGTCGATCAGTTGCGGCTCGGCCTGGTTCTTCCAGCCACCCGGCGCGTCGCAGCCACGGCATTCGCGCTGGTCGTGCTTGAAGATGGTGTGACCGTAGCGGTCCTGGATGCGGTCGATCAGCGTCGGCTTCACGCGGCGACCGCCATTGGCGATCATCGAATAGGCCGTGACCATCCGCATTACCGTGGTCTCACCGGCGCCTAGAGAATAGGACAGGTAGTTGGGCAGCTCGTCATAGACGCCGAAGCGCCTGGCATATTCGCCGATCAGGGGCATGCCGATGTCCTGGGCGAGCCGCACTGTCACCGTGTTGCGCGATAGCCGCAGCGCATTACGCAAGGTCATCGGACCATTGTACTTGCCGGCATCGAAGTTTTCCGGCCGCCAGACGCCGGCGCCCTGCCCCTGGTCGATTTCGATCGGCGCGTCGACCACGACGGTCGACGGCGTGTAGCCGTTGTCGAGCGCCGCCGAATAGACGATCGGCTTGAACGACGATCCGGGCTGACGATAGGCTTGGGTGGCGCGGTTGAACTGGCTCTGGTCGAAGGAGAAGCCGCCGACCATGGCAAGCACGCGGCCGGTCCAGGGGTCCATCACCACCATCGCGCCGGACACTTCGGGAATCTGGCGCAGACGGTACTGGCCTTCGACCGGATTGCCGTCCTTGTAGAGCGGATCGGCGTAGATCACGTCACCGGCCTGGAGCACCTGAGCAACCGACGATGGCTGCCGGCCCTTTGCGTTGCCCGCGGTCGATCGCGCCCATTTCACGCCGTCGATGGAGATCAGCCCGGTCTCGCGCTGCTTGCTGACCGCGCCGCCGAGTTCGCGGCCCGGCTGGAAGCCGATACGCGCCGACTGGTCGCTGGTCTCGAGCACGACCGCCATCCGCCACGGCGAGATGTCGGAGAGCGATTTGACGTCGGCGAGCTTCACGCCCCAGTCGCCGGAGATGTCGAGCTTGCTGACGGCGCCGCGATAGCCCTGCTGCTCGTCGTAATTGACGAGGCCGGTCACCATGGTCTTGCGCGCCATCACCTGGATCTTCGGATCGAGCGTGGTGCGGACCGACAGGCCGCCCTCATAAAGCTTCTTCTCGCCATAGCGCTCGAAGATGTCGCGGCGGACTTCTTCCGCGAAATATTCACCGGCGAAGGTGTGGGCGCCATTGCCGCGGCCGGCGACGACGAGCTGTTCCTTGCGCGCCTTGTCGGCGTCGGCCTGCTTGATCCAGCCGTTCTCGACCAGGCGGTCGATCACGTAGTTGCGGCGCTCGATGGCACGGTCGCGGTTGCGGACCGGATGCAGCGTCGCCGGCATCTTCGGCAGCGACGCCAGATAGGCGGCCTCCGAGATGGTGAGCTCGTTCACCGACTTGTCGAAATAAACCAGCGATGCAGCCGCGATGCCGTAGGCGCCGAGGCCGAGATAGATCTCGTTCAGATACAGCTCGAGGATCTTGTCCTTGGAATAGGTGCGCTCGATGCGCATCGCCAGCAAGGCTTCCTTGATCTTGCGGGCGAACGAGACCTCGTTGGTCAGGAGGAAGTTCTTGGCAACCTGCTGGGTGATGGTCGACGCACCCTGCGGACGGCGGTTGGAGCCGTAGTTCTGAATATAGGCGACGCCGGCGCGCGCCATGCCGGTGTAGTCGATGCCGCCGTGCTCGTAGAAGTTCTTGTCTTCGGCTGCGAGGAAGGCATTGATCACGAGTTTTGGCACGGCCTGGATCGGCAGATAGAGCCGCCGCTCCTTGGCGTATTCGCCGACCAGCGAACCATCGACCGCGTGCACGCGGGTCATCACGGGCGGCTCGTAATCCTGAAGCTGAGAGTAGTCCGGCAAGTCCTTGGAGAAATGCCAGATCAGGCCTGCAACGGCGCCGACACCGACCAGGAAGACGACTGTTCCCGCGGCAAAGAGGAAACCGAAAAACCGCACCAGCAAGCGCATTATCTGTCTATCCGTCCCAACCCTTGAATAACCTTTGGCGCCGGCAAAAGGCGCTTTCCTCAAGAAGCCAAGCCTTCTTCCTGAACAAGCCTTCTTCCTCAAGAAACCAAGTTTTCGGCCTACAAGCCTACGTCATAAGCATAACTGGGCGCCGAGCCCTAACACGCTTGCGCGGGGATCTCACCGATTCCGGGTCCCCTCATCCCGTTTTTATAAGGCGCCCGCTGTGGCCAAACTAGGGCTTTGGGCGGGTCGCCAAGCTCCCTTTTCAGTTGCCGGGACCGACCGTGGCCAGCCGCTTGGCCAGAAACGCGTCGATCGCCTGCGCCATCGAGGCGACCGTCTTGGAGCGCCAGCTCTCCGAGACGAGATGCTCCAGATCGCTCTTGTTCGAGACGTAGCCGAGTTCCACCAGAACGGACGGCACATCGGGCGCCTTCAGCACCCGAAAACCGGCCGACTTGAGGGGATGCTTGTGCATCCGCACGGTGGTCTTCATCTCGCCCATCAAAAGGCGGGCAAAGCGGTTTGAAAAGGTGCGGGTTTCCCGCTGCGCCAGGTCGATCAGGATATCGGCGACCTCGACAGGCTCATCCGTGAGGTTGACGCCGCCGATCGCGTCCGCCCGGTTCTCAGCGTCCGCCAGCCGCTCGGCCTCGGCGTCGGACGCCTTGTCCGATAGCGTGTAGATCGTGGCGCCCTGGGCATCGCCTTCCGAGCGCCGCAGGGCGTCGGCGTGGATCGAGACGAACAGCGCGGCATTGAGACCGCGAGCGACCTTCACCCGGTCGTTCAGCGGGATGAAGGTGTCGTCGTCGCGGGTCATCACGACCTTGTACTTGCCGTTCTTCTCCAGCCGGTCCCGCAGTGCCAGGCCAAAGGCGAGCACCAGATTCTTCTCGCTCTCGCCGCTCGACTGCGTGCCGTTATCCAGACCACCATGGCCGGGATCGATGACCACCACGGGCCGCGAGTCAGCCGGCGCTGCAGGCTTCTGTTGTTGGGAGGGCTCGGGTTTTGCCGCCACCGCAGCCGGCGGCGCGTCCGTGGTCGCGGGCCGCAAGGCCGCGCGGCCTTCGGGGGCCAGCGACTGGGCGAAGGCGGCGCGATCCACCTCTTCGAGTTCCAGTACCAGCCGCGCCGGCTGCCCGTTGGCCGCTTCGAGCACATAGGACTTGGCGATCTTCGAGGGCCCGGTCAGGTCCACCACGATTCGCGAGCCGCCGGGCATCACCAGACCGTAGCGGAATGCCTTCACCAGGCCCCGCCCGCTGGCACCGACCCCGGTGGGGAGCTGGAAGTTGATCTGGGGAATGTCGACCACCACCCGGTAGGGATCCCCTAGTGTGAAGGCACGGAAGGTGATGGTCTGGTCGAGATCGAGGATGAAGCGGGTCTGCTTGGCATCGCCGGCCAGCCTGGCACCCGTGGCGACCGGGAAATTCGACGCCGCAACAGCAGCTTGCGGCGCGCTTTCGGCGGCATTCAGCGAGCTCGAATCGGCGCACGGCAATACCGCGGCGCTCAGCAGCGCGCACCCCAGCAAAAGACGTTGATTTGCGCGGCTCGCCACCGATTCCGTGCCTCCGAGCAGCCCTTTTATCGCAATAGAACCACAGGGTTAACCCGTCCTTAACAATCGACCACCAAATCTCGGCGAGTGTGACCGCCAAGCGACGCTCCCTTGCACGAAGGTCGCATTCCACGTATGTACGAGGTGCTGACGGCCAATATTTCCGGTTGTGTCGCAATCAGCCTCCCGGTGCAGCGCCGGAGCTCTCAAGGTTTGAGAATTCCAGCGTTTTCCGTCTTCCTTCAAGGCCAGCGCGGCGCGCGGCAGCGAGGATTGGATGGGTTCCAGCGTCGGCGGCGACGGTCCCAGGTTACCACTCAAGGTCCGGGGACGGTTTTGACAGGCGGCGCAGCCCCTAACCCCCAGTCCCGAGCTTGGGGCCGGTTTGTTGATCCTCAGGCGAGCGCTCTGGCGCCACAGCTTGGTGCCGCACTTGGCCAGCAGCGACTAATTAAGGGGCGGCTCCCTCGCCGCCCAAGTTTTCATACGGGCCGACGCTTGATGCGCCAGACTGTGCCGACGAAATCTGAAGGACAATTCGCGACGCTGCGGAGCGACATCTCCACGCGTCGTATTGCGCCTTCGGCTTCACGTTCGGAGCGGCGCGAGCGAGGGCGTTTTGGCCTTCCCCTCACCCCCGAATCAGGTGGACCGTCGCGTCACCCGGCGGCGCGATACGCGCCCACGGTGAACCGCGCCCGCCGCCGCCAAGAGTCAAGACATGCCCAACAAGATGTTGATCGATGCCACCCACCCGGAAGAGACCCGGGTCGTCGTGGTCCGCGGCAATCGCGTCGAAGAGTTTGATTTCGAGACCGCGCAACGCAAGCAACTGCGCGGCAATATCTACCTCGCCAAGGTCACACGGGTCGAACCGTCCCTCCAGGCCGCCTTCGTCGAGTATGGCGGCAATCGCCACGGCTTCCTCGCCTTCAGCGAAATCCATCCCGACTACTACCAGATCCCGGTCGCCGACCGGCAGGCGCTGATCGAGGCCGAAGAGCAGGCCCATCGCGAGGCCGAGGAGGAGAACGAGAACCGGTCCCACAACCGTCGCCGCTCGCGTCACCGCAACGCGCGCCGCCGCGGCCACGGCGATCGCGTCCGCAGCGACATCGTCGAAGGGCTCGAGGCCGGCGCTGATCCTGCCGCACAGCCGGTCGAAGGCGAATTGCCGGCGGACACCGCTGTCCAGGACGGTGCGCATCAGCACGCCGATGCCGAGCATCACGAATTCGCGGCCCATGATCACGACGACCATGGCCCCGATCATCACGAACATGATCATGATCATGATCATCACGACCATCACGAGGACCACGACCACGCCGTCGAGCCGCAGGCGGCCGAGGCCGTTTCGGTTGCGGAAACCGAGCCCGCGCCCCAGCGCACGGAGGACGCCGCGAGCGAGGTAGCTGCCGCTCAGCCGCAGGACACCGCCTCGGAAGCGTCCGCGGACGAGGCACACGCCGACGCGCTGGCCGAAGCCGTCACCGCTGCTGTCGAGCCGACAGATGCCGTCTACGCCGCCGACCACGACGGCGAAGCCCCGCAATTGGAATCGACCGAAGCCGAGACGGAAGCGGACGGCGAGGACGATGACGACGGCGAAGAGGCCGAAGAGGAAGAAGTCGTCGAGTCAGTCGGCGGCGACGACGTGCTCGAGGAGGTGCCGGAGCGCACCTTCCGGCCGCGCCGCCAGTACAAGATCCAGGAAGTCATCAAGCGCCGCCAGGTGATGCTGGTGCAGGTCGTCAAGGAAGAGCGTGGCAACAAGGGCGCGGCGCTCACGACCTATCTGTCGCTCGCCGGCCGCTACGCCGTCTTGATGCCCAACACCGCGCGCGGCGGCGGCATCAGCCGCAAGATCACGTCAGCCCAGGACCGTTCGCGGCTGAAGGAAGTGGTGCAGGATCTCGACGTGCCCGAGGGCATGGGCATCATCCTGCGCACGGCCGGCGCCTCCCGCACCAAGCCGGAGATCAAGCGCGACTTCGAATATCTGATCCGGATGTGGGAGACGGTGCGCGACCTGACGCTGAAGTCGCAGGCCCCGACCCTCGTCTACGAGGAAGGCTCGCTGATCAAACGCTCGCTGCGCGACCTCTACAACAAGGAGATCGACGAGATTCAGGTGGCGGGCGAAGCCGGCTACCGCGAAGCGCGCGACTTCATGAAGATGCTGATGCCCGCCAATGTCAGCGCGGTGAGGCAGTATCGCGACGGCCAGCCGCTGTTCTCGCGGATGGGCGTCGAAAGCCAGCTCGATGCGATGTTCTCGCCGACCGTGCAATTGCGCTCCGGCGGCTATGTCGTGATCAACCAGACCGAGGCGCTGGTCTCGATCGACGTCAACTCCGGACGCTCGACGCGCGAGCACCATATCGAGGACACTGCGCTCAAGACCAATCTGGAGGCCGCCGAAGAGGTCGCCCGCCAGCTCCGCCTGCGCGACCTCGCCGGCCTCATCGTCATCGACTTCATCGACATGGACGAGAAGCGCAACAACCGTGCGGTCGAGCGCAAGCTGTCCGACTGCCTGCGGCAGGACCGCGCCCGCATTCAGGTCGGCCGCATCTCGCATTTCGGCCTCTTGGAGATGTCGCGCCAGCGCATCCGCGCCAGCGTGCTGGAATCGTCGACCGATCCCTGCCCGCATTGCGGCGGCACCGGCCATGTCCGCTCCGTCTCCTCGGTGGCGCTGCAGCTCCTGCGCGGCCTGGAAGAGATCTTGATGAAGGGCGCGACGCACAATCTCGTCGTCCGCACCCGCACCGACGTCGCGCTGTACGTGCTGAACCACAAGCGCGGCCATCTGCGTGACCTCGAGAACAGCTTCAAGGTCACGCTATCCATCATCGCCGATCCCAGCGTCAGCGGACCGCAGGCCTACCTTATCGACCGCGGCGAGCAGGTCCACACGCTGGAAGCCGCCAAGGCGCTGCTGGCGGCGCAGGCGGCTGCGAGCCCGCCGCCCTTGCCCGAAGAGGCCTATGACGACGAGGAGTTCGATTCCGAACTCGAATCCGAGGTCGAGTCCGATGAGACCGAAGGTCTCGCCGACGAGCAGGCCGCGGGCGAAGCGGCCCCCGAGCAGGATGGTCAGCGCCGCAAGCGCCGTCGCCGCCGTCGCGGCCGCGGTGGTCCGCGTGATGGCGAGCTGCGCGAGGATGCGGTCCCCGCGGTTCCCGAGGCGGCCTTGTCCGCGGCTGAAACCGACGAGGACGGCGAGTCCGAGCAGGACGGCGAGGAATCCGAGGACCAGGCCAATCTCGCGCGCGGCGAGCAGCAGGGCGGTGGCGAACGCCGTCGCCGGCGTGGACGCCGGGGCGGACGCCGCCGGCGCGGCGGACCGGATGAAGGGCTTGCCGGCTCGATCTCCGACGAGTTGACCGCCAATGCACCGCCCGAGGCGACCGACGCGGTTGCGGATTTCGACGGTTTTGAGCCGCAGGCTTCGCCTTCGATTGCGCAGACCGAGACGATCGCCGAGGTGACCGTTCAACCGCCGCCCGTTGAGCCGGAGCCGGCCCCGTCCGAACCGGTCGCGGAGGCCGCGACGGAAGAAGCTTCGTCCGAGAATGACAAGGCTGCCCGTCGCCGGTCCACGGTGCGCGAGAAGGTGAGCTTCATGACGAGCAGCCAGGCCGAGCCCGGCGCGCCCGTCACGCAGGCACCGACGCAGGTCGAGCCGCCTGTCGCCCCTGCCCCGGCCGTGGAGACTCCCGAACCGCCGGCGCAGCCGCGTCGCGCCGGCTGGTGGTCGCGCCGCTTCGGCGGCGGCGAATAGGCCAAGCAAGCAATGCCAAACCGCCCGGCCCCGCCGGGCGGTTTTTGATTTGGAAGGTCGTCGGCAATGAAGAGCGTCATCGTCCTCGGCGGCGGCATGGTGGGGGTATCAGCGGCGCTGCACCTTCAACGCAGCGGCTGGTCGGTCACGCTGGTCGACCGCAAGGAGCCCGGCCAGGAAACCAGCTACGGCAATGCCGGCATCGTCCAGAGCGAAGCGGTCCGTCCCTATCCGATGCCGCGCGATCTCGGCACGCTGTTACGCATCGCGATGGGCCGCACCAATGACGTGCGTTATCGTCTCGCCTCGCTCTCCCAGCATATCGAACCCTTGCTGCGCTATTGGTGGCACTCCGCGCCGCAGCGCCATCGCGAAGCCACCGCCGCCTGGGCGCGGCTGATTGCCTACGCCACGCCCGAGCACGACGTGCTGATCCGCGAGGCGCATGCCGACAATCTCGTCCGCCGCGCCGGCTATCGCCTGCTGCATCGCGATCCCGCGGCGTTCGAGCTTGCGATCAAGGCCGCGGAGGAGAACCAGCGCGACTACGGCGTCCAATTCCGCGTGCTTGATGGCCGCGAGCTCGCCAAGGCCGAACCGCTGCTGCGCGACGACCTGCCCGGTGCCATCCACTGGCTCGAGCCATGGACGGTGTCGGATCCCGGCGGCCTGGTCGCGGCCTATGCGCGCCTGTTCCAGCGTCTCGGCGGCAAGCTATTACGCGGCGACGCGCAGACGCTGAGCCAGACGTCGTCAGGCTGGTCGGTCGACACGGATGAAGGGCCGATCGACGCGGAAGCCGCCGTGGTTTCGCTCGGCCCCTGGTCGCCCGATCTCTTGCAAAAGTTCGGCTACCGCGTGCCGCTGGTGCGCAAGCGCGGCTATCACATGCATTATCAGGGCGGCACCTCGCTCGACCTTCCCCTGGTCGACACCGCGCTCGGCTATGCCATGGCGCCGATGGCCAAGGGCATCCGCATCACCACGGGCGCGGAGCTGACGAGCCCGGACGCACCGGCGACGCCGATCCAGCTCGGCCACGCAGAAGCCGCCGCGCGAACATTGCTCGATCTCGGAACGCGCGTCGAGCCCGAGCCATGGTTCGGCACGCGGCCCTGCACGCCGGACATGTTGCCGGTACTCGGACCCGCGCCGCGTCACCGCGGTCTCTGGCTCGACTTCGGTCACGGCCACCAGGGCTTTACGCTCGGACCCGCGACCGGCCGCCTGCTCGCCGAGATGATGAATGGTGGGGCCACCTCGATCGATCCCAAGCCCTATCGGGTGGATCGGTTCTAGGCGTTGATCCTCGCGCGAATCTGAGCGGCCAGGAAAGTAAAGTAGAAACGGCCGGTCGACGATGTCGACCGGCCCTGCTCTCTCCAGTTGCGATGGCGGCGGATCAATCCGTCGTCAGCGCCGTCTCCATGTCGGTCGGGTCGACCTGCTTGGCGAGGTTGGCGGTGAGCTTGTCGCGGTCGAGCTCGCCCTCCCACCAGGCGACGATCACGCAGGCGACGCCGTTGCCGCAGAGATTGGTCAGCGCGCGGCATTCGCTCATGAACTTGTCGATGCCGAGCACGATCGCCATGCCCGGCACGAGCCGCGGATCGACCACCGCAAGCGTTGCCGCGAGCGTGATGAAGCCCGCGCCCGTGATGCCGGAGGCGCCCTTCGAGGTCAGCATCGCCACGACCAGGATGGTCAATTGCTGGCTGAAGGTGAGATCGACGCCGAGCGCCTGCGCGATGAACAACGTCGCCAGCGTCATGTAGATGTTGGTGCCGTCGAGATTGAACGAATAGCCCGTGGGCACCACGAGGCCGACCACCGACTTCGAGCAACCGAGCCGCTCGAGCTTCTCCATCAAGGACGGCAGCGCGCTTTCCGAGGACGAGGTGCCGAGCACGATCAAGAGTTCGTCCTTGATGTAGGCGAGGAACTTGAAGATCGAGAAGCCTGCCATCCGCGCGATGGTGCCGAGCACGACGAACACGAACAGCGCCGCGGTGACATAGAACGTTGCGATCAGCCCGATCAGGTTGAGGATTGCGCCGGTGCCGAACTTGCCGATGGTGTAGGCCATCGCACCGAAGGCGCCGATCGGGGCGGCACGCATCACGATGGAGATGACGCCGAACACCGCATGCGCGGCGTCGTCGATGAACGAGCGGATGGTGTGTCCGCGCTCGCCGAGGCTCATGATGGCGAAGCCGAACAGCACCGAGAACAGCAGCACCTGGAGGATTTCGCCCTGCGCAAACGCGCCGACCACGGTGTCGGGAATGATGTGCAGGATGAAGTCGACCGACTTCTGCCCTTCCGCCTGCTTGGCGTAATTGGCAACGGCCTGCGCGTTCGCCGCAGCACTGCCGAATCCGGAGCCCGGTTTGACGAGATTGCCGACGACGAGCCCGATGAGGAGAGCGAAAGTGGAGACGACCTCGAAATAGACGAGAGCCTTGACGCCGATGCGCCCGACTTTCTTGGCATCCTGAATATGCGCAATACCGGATACCACGGTGCAGAAGATGATCGGCGCGATCACCATCTTGATCAGCTTGATGAAGCCGTCGCCCATCGCCTTGATCCACTCGTTGGTGGCAAGGGTCGGCCACAGCCAGCCGACGATGGCGCCGAGGACGATGGCGATCAGAACCTGAACGTAGAGAACCTTGTACCAGGGCTTTGCCGCAGTCTCTCGCACTGCAGGCGCTCCGGTTGCGATCGCTTCAGCCATGAAGTTGTTCCTCCCCGTGAACGGCGTTTGTCCCTTGTGCTCACCCAAATTCCATTAGGCGGACAGAGTCAATGCCGGCTGCGGCTTGAAGTGGGCCTGCAGTTAGATTGACAGCGCTAACGCAGCCAGCGGGCGATGCGCTCGACCGCCTCGCGCATCTCCTCGGCCGAGCGGGCGTAGGAGAAACGGATGAACGAGCGGCCGTGAACGGGGTCGAAATCGATGCCCGGAGTCGCCGCGACATGAGCCTTCTCCAGCATCTCCTGAGCGAATGCGAAGCTGTCGGAGGTGAAGTCGGAGACGTCGGCATAGAGGTAGAATGCGCCGTCGGCCGGCAGGAACCTGGTCAGCCCGGCCTTCGGCAAACCCTCGATCAGGATGCGGCGGTTCTCCTGGTAGCCGTGCTTGATCTCCTCCATCTCGGCCGCGCCCTCGAAGGCGGCTTCGGCCGCGATCTGCGACAGCGCCGGCACCGAGATCGACAGGTTCTGCTGCAACCGCTCGATCGGCCGGACCAAAATCTCCGGCACCACCATCCAGCCGACGCGCCAGCCCGTCATGCAAAAATATTTCGAGAAGGAGTTGATGACGAGCGCCTGCTCCGACAGCGCGGCTGCCGTAACGGCCGGGAACGCATAGTCGAGGCCGTGATAGATCTCGTCCGAGATGAAGCGGATGCCGGCGCCTTCCGCCGCTGCGATCAAGCTCGACAGCGCCTCTTTCGACATCATCGTGCCGGTAGGATTGGCGGGGCTGCCGACCAGCACACCCTTCAGCGGCGTTTTGCGATGGGCGGCGAGCAAGGCTTCGCCGGTCAGCGCATGGCGGGTCTCGTTCGTGGTCTCGATCAGCACCGGCTCGCAGCCGAGCGCGGTGAGGATGTGGCGATACGGCGGATAGCCGGGCACCGTGACCGCGACCCGGTCGCCGGGCTCGAACATCGACAGGAAGGCGAGAATGAATCCGCCGGAGGAACCGGTGGTGACGACCACCCTGTCGGGGCTCACCGTGCAGCCATAGGCATCGCGGTAATGGCGGGCGATACGCTCGCGCAGACTGGGGATGCCGAGCGCGGAGGTGTAGTCGATCCGCCCGGCGTCGAGCGCCGCGTGCGCGGCCGCAATCGCCGTCCTCGGGGCCGAGGCTGCCGGCTGTCCCACCTCCATGTGGATGACATGGCCGCCGGCCGCCTCGATTCGCGCCGCGGCCGCCATCACGTCCATCACCATGAACGGGGGAACATCGCTGCGGCGGGACGGCTCCAGCCATTGTCCCAGCCGGTTTCTCAAGGTCGCCTCAACCATCAATATCTGCTATTTCGCTCTCCGCCGGCCCCCTCCGGGACCGGGAACCGAGGCCAATGCGCCCCAGACTGGCCGCATTGTGCGGCTCATTAGGGCATATCCCGTATCCGGTCCGCCGCCAATCGCCAAAACCAAACACGAAACTGCATTTCAAGACCGATCGATGTTGCTTCAGCTCGTTTCGCGCAAGACGGCCTCCGCCCTGACCGCCCTGGTAACGGCGGTGAGCCTCGTGCTGTCGCCGCTGCCTGCGGCGCGGGCGCAGCAGGCCAAGGGACCGCCCGTCCTGCGCGATACCGAGACCGAGCAATTGCTGCGCGAATATACGCGCCCGATCCTGCGCGCTGCGGGGATGGAGAAGCAGAACATCCAGATGGTCATCCTCAACGACAGCTCGTTCAACGCGTTTGTCGCTGACGGCCGCCGCATCTTCGTCAATTACGGCGCGATCATGCAATCGGAGACCCCGAACCAGTTGATCGGCGTGCTCGCGCACGAGACCGGGCATCTGGCCGGCGGCCATCTCGCCAAGCTGCGCGAGCAGCTCGCCAGCGCGCAGACCCAGATGATCATCGCCATGCTGCTCGGCGCCGGCGCGATGGTTGCGGGCGCCCGCAGCGGCAACCCGAACAACGGCCTTGCCAATGCCGGTGCTGCGGCAGTCGCCGGCCCCCAGGAGATGATCCGCCGCTCGCTGCTGTCCTACCAGCGCCAGCAGGAAGAGAATGCCGACCGCGCCGGCGTGAAGTTTCTCAACGCCACTGGCCAGTCGCCGCGCGGCATGTACGAGACCTTCAAGCGCTTCACCGGCGAAAGCCTGTTTGCCGCCCGCGGCGCCGACCCCTATCTGCAGTCGCATCCGATGCCCGCCGAGCGCGTCGAGGCGCTGGCGCAATTCGCCCGTTCGAGCCCCTATTGGGACAAGAAGGACGATCCGGCGCTGCAAATGCGCCACGACATGGCGCGCGCCAAGATCTCGGCCTTCATGGAGCGACCCGAAACCGTCTACCGCCGCTATCCCCAGTCCAATGACGGCGTGCCGGCGCGTTATGCCCGCGCCATCAGCACCTATCTGCACGGCGATCTGCGCAGCGCGCTGACGCAGATCGACGCGCTGATCCAGCTCCAGCCGAACAACCCGTACTTCTACGAGGTGCGCGGTCAGGCGCTGTTGGAAAGCGGCAAGCCCGCGGAAGCCATCCCCCCGCTGCAAAAGGCGGTTCACCTCTCCGGCAACGCGCCGCTCATCGAGATGTTACTTGGGCAGGCGCTGGTCGGAACCGATAATAAGGCCTACACGGACGAGGCCATCCGGATTCTCCGTGCGGCAGTCGCACGCGAGCCGGAGGCGCCGATCGGTTACACGCAGCTCGCGATGGCCTATGGCCGCAAGGGCGACTATGCGGAGGCGGACCTCGCCTCGGCGCAGGCCGCTTATCTACGCGGCGACAACAAGACCGCGCGCGAGCTTGCCACCCGCGCAAAGACCCGCTTCGCCGTTGGGACACCCGGATGGGTCAAGGCTGACGACATCGTGACGGCGAAGTCGCCGCGCGGTAACTAGACTTAAACTGAACATCACTACGTCCCCCACAGGGCGTTTTTCCGAAACCGCTTTCGACAAGAGGATTTGCCAATGCCTTCGCTGCGCCTGCTCGTTCCCGCGCTGTTTGCGCTCGCCGTGTTCGGCGCCACGGGCCCCGCCTCGGCCGACAGCTTCTCCGACACTCAGCGCTCGGACATCGAAGCCATCGTCAGGAACTATCTCGTCACCCATCCCGAGGTGCTCGAGGAAGCCATGGCCGAGCTCACCAAGCGCCAGGCCGCGGCCGAAGCCCAGAAGCACGAGGCGAGCATCGCCATGAACGCGGATGCGATCTTCAACTCGCCGCGCCAGGTCACGCTCGGCAACAAGGACGGCGACGTCACCTTCGTGGAGTTCTTCGACTACAATTGCGGCTACTGCAAGCGCGCGATGACCGACATGCTCGAGATCATGAAGGGCGACTCCAAGCTCAAGGTCGTGTTGAAGGAGTTTCCGGTGCTGAGCCAGGGCTCGGTGGAAGCCGCGCAAGTAGCGGTCGCCGTGCGCATGCAGGATCCGACCGGCAAGAAGTATCTCGACTTCCACCAGAAGCTGCTGGGCGGCCGCGGCCAGGCCGACAAGGCGCACGCGATGGCTGCCGCCAAGGAAGCGGGCCTCGACACCGCGAAGATCGAGAAGGATCTTTCGAGCGCCGAAGTGCGCGCCACCATCGAAGAGAATTTCAAGCTCGCCGAAGCGATGGGCATGAACGGCACGCCGAGCTATGTGATCGGCAAGCAGATCGTGGTTGGCGCAATCGGCGTCGAAGCTCTCAAGGAAAAGATCGGCCTCGCACGCTGCGGCAAGGCGACCTGCTGATCCCACGCACGATCGCAAGCGTTTTCAAGAGGCCGGCTGAAACGCCGGCCTCTTTGTTTTCAGCGCCGCTCGTGCTGCCTGATGTGTCGCGAACGCGGCCGCTCTGTTCATCTGGCGTTCAACAAACAAATGCCGCGGAACAGGGGAAGTTCCGGAACAACCGATATCTCCTTTCGTTGTCGGCGCGGGCAATGACGCATGTGAACACGTGAGGAGGACTTCAATGATTAATCGCTTCATGATCTCGGTTGCCGCGCTAGCGCTCGTCGCCGGAACCGGACTGGCGAACGCACAGGACAAGATGGGCCGCGACAGCGGTTCGACTGGCGCGCAGCCGACGCAGCAGCAGTCGCAACCTGCTGAACGTGGCGGCGCCATGAATAAGGAAATGAACAGGGATAAGGATGCGACGAAGGACAAGGGCACCGTCGGACAGGCTGGTGGCGCCATGAAGTCCGAGGACAAGTCCGGCGCCATGAAGGACGACAAGTCCGGCACGATGCACAAGAGCCAGTCGGCTGACGACAAGGCCGGCGCCACCAAGGGCCAGCGCACCGACGAACGTGCCCAGGACAAGTCCCAGCATCAGGACAAGTCGAAGAGCATGAGCTCGGAGTCCCAGACCAAGCCCGGCACCAAGGACATGAAGGCTGAGGACAGCAAGAGCGGCGCGCCGAGCAAGAGCAGCGCCGAGACCCGCCCCGGCACCAGCACGGACATGAAGGCCCAGGGGCAGACCGGTACCTCGTCCTCGACCACCGTCGGCCAGGCCGGCGCTGGCGCCAAGCTCTCGACCGAGCAGCGCACGCAGATCACCTCGGTGATCCGCGAGGAGAAGGTGGCGCCCGCGACCAACGTGAACTTCAACATTTCGGTCGGCACCCGCGTGCCGCGCGAGGGCATCACGCTTCACGTCCTGCCGCCCCGGGTCGTGACGATCTATCCGGAATGGCGGAGCTACAAGTATATCGTGGTCCGCGAGGAGATCGTGATCATCGACCCGAATACCTATGAGATCGTGGCCGTCCTGAACGTCTAGACTCTTGGTTTGACGCGTTTTCCTTACGCGAACCGGTACCCACTTCGCTCGAAAACGCTTTCAGGCACGGCGGACGAGACGCTTCGGGGGCGGGCAGCAATGCCCGCCCCTTGGCATGGGGCCGACAGCCATGCTTTGGACTGGTTAACAAGCAATTTCCGTAGCTTCCGCACAGGTTTTTGCAAGCCGGATGAGCTGTTTGAAGCCCCTTCCGAGGTCCTTCAAGGCTTCCCCTGAGGCGCTTTGTTACCTATAACCCCCGCCACCCAAGCGCCTTTTGCGGGATAGAAATGGCTGAACCAGCGACCGACACGATTCTCGTTCTCAACGGGCCGAACCTCAACATGTTGGGGACGCGCGAACCGGAGAAATACGGCCATGCGACGCTCGCCGACGTCGAGGCGCTGTGCCGGGAGACCGCGGCGCAGTTCGGGCTCAAGGCCGACTGCCGCCAGTCCAATCGCGAGGGCGAGCTGATCGATTTCATCCACGAGGCGCATGCCAGGAAGATGCGCGGCATCATCATCAATGCCGGCGGCTACTCGCACACCTCGATCGCGCTGCATGACGCTCTGCTTGCCGTCCAGATTCCGACCGTGGAAGTGCACGTCACCAACATCCACGCCCGCGAGAGCTTCCGCCACCACTCCTACACCGCCCGCGCCGCCTTCGCGTCGCTGTGCGGCTTCGGCATCGAGGGCTACCGCCTCGCGATACAGGGTCTTGCCGCCAAAATCGGCGTCAAGGCCAAAGCCTGACGCACCCCTTCAACAAAAGGTTCGGATTAGAAATCATGGCGCGCCAGCCAGACGACAAATCAGCCGCAAAATTTTCCAGCGACGACTCGGCCCTCATCCGCGAGCTCGCGCTGCTGCTCGATGAGACGAGCCTCACCGAGATCGAGATCGAGCGCGCTGGCCTGCGCCTGCGCGTTGCCCGCAACATCAGCGTCGCCGCGACGATGCCCATGCCGGTTCATGCCGTCAGCGCAGCGCCCGTCGCCGGCGCCGCGGTTGCCGCTCCGGCTCCCGCCGACCTATCGAAGCATCCGGGCGCAGTGACCTCGCCAATGGTCGGCACCGCCTACTGGGCGCCCGAGCCCGGCGCAAAACCGTTCATCGACGTCGGCTCAAAGGTCTCGGTCGGCCAGACGCTGCTGATCATCGAAGCCATGAAGACGATGAACCAGATCCCCTCGCCCCGCGCCGGCACCGTGACGCAGATCCTGATCGACGACGGCCAGCCGGTCGAATTCGGCGAAGCTCTGGTCATCATTGAATGAGCGAGTGGCGAATGGCGAATGGCGAATGGTGCCCGTTGGACCCATTCGCCATTCGCTACTCGCTATTCGCCCGCTGAGGCACCATGTTCGACAAGATCCTCATAGCCAATCGCGGCGAGATCGCCCTTCGCATCCTGCGGGCCTGCAAGGAGCTCGGGATTGCGACCGTCGCCGTGCACTCCACCGCCGACGCCGACGCCATGCATGTACGCCTGTCGGACGAGAGCGTCTGCATCGGCCCGCCGCCGTCGAAGGACAGCTATCTCAACGTGCCCGCGCTGCTCGCGGCCTGCGAGATCACCGGTGCGGATGCGGTGCATCCGGGCTACGGCTTCCTGTCGGAGAACGCGCGCTTCGCCGAAATTCTCGGCGAGCACAATCTGCATTTCATCGGCCCCAAGGCCGAGCACATCCGCCTGATGGGCGACAAGATCGAGGCCAAGAAGACCGCCAAGCGCCTCGGCATCCCCGTGGTGCCCGGCTCCGACGGCGGCGTCGGTCCCGAGGACGACGCGATGGCGATCGCGAAGGAGATCGGTTTTCCGGTCCTCGTGAAGGCGGCTGCCGGCGGTGGCGGCCGCGGCATGAAGGTCGCACACAGCGAGGCGGACCTGCAGGTGGCGCTCTCGACCGCCGCCAACGAGGCCAGGTCCGCCTTCGGCGACGCCTCCGTCTATCTGGAAAAATACCTCCAGAAGCCGCGCCACATCGAAATCCAGATCCTCGGCGACGGCCGCGGCGGCGCGATCCATCTCGGCGAACGCGACTGCTCGCTGCAACGCCGCCACCAGAAGGTCTGGGAAGAAGGCCCCTCGCCCGTGCTCACCGCCGCCGCGCGCGCAAAAATCGGCGAGACCTGCGCCAAGGCGATGCGCGAGATGAAATATCTCGGCGTCGGCACCATCGAATTCCTCTACGAGGACGGTGAGTTCTACTTCATCGAGATGAACACCCGCATCCAGGTCGAGCATCCCGTCACCGAGAGCATCACCGACATCGACCTCGTGCTGGAGCAGATCCGCATCGCCGCCGGCGGCGACCTGCCGGCGAAACAGGAAGAGATCGCGATCATCGGCCATGCGATCGAGTGCCGCATCAACGCGGAGAATCCGCAGACCTTCCGCCCCTCGCCCGGCCGCATCCTGCAATACCATCCGCCCGGCGGTCTGGGCGTGCGGATCGATTCCGCCGTCTACCAGGGCTACACCATCCCGCCCTATTACGATTCCCTGGTCGGCAAGCTGATCGTGCACGGCAAGACCCGCGCCGAGTGCCTGATGCGGCTGCGTCGCGCGCTGGACGAGATGGTGGTGGACGGCATCGAGACCACGCTGCCCCTGTTCCGGGCGCTGGTGCGCGAAGACGCCATCATCAACGGCGACTATCACATCCACTGGCTGGAGCAGTATCTGGCCGGCCAGTCCGGCAACTCGCCCGGATAGAATCCCTCGACGAATGGAACCGAACGCCCTCGCCGGCGTTATCGGACGTTTTGTACGCTCGGGGGAGTGGAAATTCTTAAACGTCGAACGGAGTTGGCCGCAACGCCCGATCTCAGGCGGCGGCGCGCATTTTGGCAGGTCCTGCTGTTCGCGGCGGGACTTTTGGTGCTGACTGTGATCAGCGCCGGCTCGGTCTACCTCGTCAACAAGGCCCGCGAGGACAACAAATGGGTCCTGCATACGATCGAGGTCGAGAACCAGGTCAATGCCCTGCTGCTGGAGGTCCGGCGGGCCGAGAGCGCTGCCCGCGGCTACCTCCTGACGCGGGGGCCTGAGTTTCGCACCGACCACGAGGAGGCCGTTGCCGCGATCCCGCTGGCCCTCGACAAGCTGACCCGGCAGATCGGGGACAATCCGGCGCAACGCAACGGCATCACCCGACTGCGTGCGGCCATCGAGACCCGGCTGGAGCAGTTCTCCGCTGAGATCGATACGATCACGCGCGGCGAAACGGATAAGGCAACGGCCCTTGTCCGCACGGCCGCCTCCGGCAACAGCACGGCCACGATCCGCGATACCGCCGAAGCGATGCTGCGCGAGGAGGAGCGGCTGTTCACCGAGCGCTCCATCAACGCCGACCGCAGCCAGACGCTTGCAGCGTCCCTCACCGGCATCGGCTCGGGCCTGGTCGTTGTGCTCGCGATACTCTCGGCCTGGCTGGTGCGGCGTTCCGCAGCGATGCGCGATCAGGCCGAGGCGCGCCTGCGCGATGCCAATGCCAACCTGGAGACGACCGTCGACGAGCGTACGGCCGATTTGCGAGAGGCCAACGACGAGATCCAGCGCTTTGCCTATATCGTCAGCCACGATTTGCGCTCGCCGCTCGTCAACATCATGGGCTTCACCAGCGAGCTCGAGGAAATGGGCCGCGACATCTTCCGCCGCATCGGAAGTCTCACCCATGTCGCCGCCGGCGGACCGCAGGTTGCCGCTTCCGATGCCGGCGAGATTGCCCTGGAGGGACCGGACGAGAAGCTCTCGGAGGACTTTTCAGAAGCGCTCGGCTTCATCAAATCGTCGATCGCCAAGATGGACCGCCTGATCTCGGCGATCCTCAATCTGACCCGCGAAGGGCGGCGCGAGTTCGAGCCCGTTCGCATCGACGTGCGCGAACTGATGGAGGCCATCGCGGCGACTGTGGCCCATCAGGCCTCAGAGGCGAACGCCGAAATCCGCATCGGCGAATTGCCCGACGTCACCAGCGACCGCCTGGCGCTGGAGCAGATCTTCTCCAACCTGATCGACAACGCCGTCAAATATCTGAGGAACAGCGAAGCGGGAAAGATCACCGTCCGCGGCCGCACCAAGCTCGGCTACGCGATCTATGAGGTTGCCGACAATGGCCGCGGCATCGACGCCAAGGACCATCAGCGCATTTTCGACCTGTTCCGCCGCGCCGGAACCCAGGACAAGCCGGGTCAGGGCATCGGTCTTGCCCATGTGCGTGCACTGGTACGCCGACTGGGCGGTACTATGTCCGTATCGTCAGAGCTCAACCAAGGCAGTACATTCACCATCACGCTGCCGATCAACTGGAACGCCAGCAAGCGGACTTCAGACCGATGACCCAACCCGTGACCATCATCATGATCGAGGACGACGAGGGACATGCGCGCCTGATCGAGCGCAACATCCGTCGTTCCGGCGTGAACAACGAAATCGTGCCCTTTGCCAACGGCACGGACGCGGTGAAATATCTGTTTGGCGCCGACGGCAGCGGGCTCGTGCAGAAGGGCCACGCGCTTCTGATCCTCCTCGACCTCAACCTGCCCGACATGAGCGGCATCGACATCCTGCGACGGATCAAGGAGAACAAATATCTGAGGGCCTCGCCGGTGGTGGTCCTGACCACCACCGACGACTCCCAGGAGATCAAGCGTTGCTATGAGCTCGGCTGCAACGTCTACATCACCAAGCCCGTCAACTACGAGAATTTTGCCAATGCCATTCGGCAACTTGGCCTGTTCTTCTCCGTGATCCAGGTCCCGCCGGCCGCCACATGAACCAGATCACCCCGACGCTGCTCTATATCGACGACGACGACGCGCTTGCGCGCCTGGTCGAGCGCGGCCTGACGCGCCGCGGCTACAAGGTGCTGCTTGCATCGAGCGGCGAGGAAGGCCTGGCTCGCATCCGTGAAGGCGGCATCGACGTCGTGGCGCTCGACCAGTACATGCCGGGCCTCGACGGGCTGGAGACGCTCGAGCAGATCATGGCGATCCCGGAGGCGCCGCCGATCGTCTTCGTCACGGCGTCGCAGGATTCCAACATCGCGGTCACCGCGCTGAAGGCGGGCGCGGCCGACTATCTCGTCAAGGACGTCAAGGGCGACTTCATTCCCCTTCTGCATGTCGCGGCCGACGGTGCGCTGCGCCAGGCCGAGCTGCAGAAGGCGCGCGAAGAGGCGGAGGCCGAAATCCACGCCTCGCGCGACCGCTACGCGGCGCTCGCCGCCGAACGCGAGATGTTGCTGCGCGAGGTGAACCACCGTGTCGGCAACTCGCTCCAGATCATCGCTTCGCTCCTGCATCTGCAGGCGAGTTCTGCCGGCCAGGAAGAGGTCAAGGCCGCCCTCACCAACGCGATGGGCCGCGTCGCCGCGGTCGCGCAGGTGCACCGCCGCCTCTACACCTCGCAGGACCTGAAGAGCGTGGTTCTGAACCAGTATCTGGATTCCCTGCTGGAGGATCTCCGCCGCTCCGCCGAAGGCAACCGGATGTCGCGCCTGACCCTGAAGGCCGAGCCGATCGAGATCGATCCGGACCGCGCCGTCGCTGTCGGCATCATCGTCAACGAGCTGGTGATGAACGCGGTCAAATACGCCTATCCCGACGGCGCCGGGCCCATTCATGTCGAGCTCGTCTCGCAGGACGACGATGTCCTGCTGTCGATCGCCGACAATGGCGTCGGCGACGCCGTCAAGGCCGATCCGCGCTCGACCGGCATGGGCCAGCGCATCGTCGCGGCAATGGCCTCCAAGCTCGATGCCTGCGTCGAGCGCGATCCCGATCATGCAGGGACCCGGATCGTGCTGAAGTTCCGCCGCGTGCCCGCGCCTGCGCCTACGGCGAGCAGCGCCGCCGCGAGCTGACGCGCGACCCCATCGCAAGCGCGATGCGATCCTGCTATTCTCCGGCAATGACCTCGCGCGACTCCGCCTCGTCTGAAATCACCCCCGCCGTGCTGTTGCGCGCCTATGCCTGCGGCATCTTTCCGATGGCGGAGAGCGCCGACGACCCGACCCTGTTCTGGGTCGAGCCCGAGCTGCGCGGCGTGATCCCGCTCGATGGTTTTCGCATCGCCTCGCGGCTCGCGCGGACCGTGCGTTCGGACGCGTTTCGCGTCACCGTCAACACCGCATTCAAGGCGACGATATCGGGCTGCGCCGCGCCGCAGGCCGGGCGCGAGGATACCTGGATCAACAAGCGCATCCGCGACCTCTATGGCGGGCTGCACGCGCTCGGCCATTGCCACTCGGTCGAAGTCTGGCAGGACGACGATCTCGTCGGCGGGCTCTATGGCGTCAGCCTGGGGCGCGCCTTCTTCGGGGAAAGCATGTTTCACCGCGTGCGCGACGCCTCCAAGGTTGCGCTGGTGCATCTCGTGGCGCGCCTGATCGCGGGCGGATTCGAGCTCCTGGACACGCAATATGTCACCGAGCATCTGAAGAGCTTTGGCGCGGTCGAGATTTCCCGGCGGCGTTACACCGCCCTGCTCGACAAGTCGCTCGCCGGCGAGCCTGCCGATTTCCTGCGCCTGCCGGCGGAGCAGCCGATCGCGGGCACCCGCGCGCTCGAGATCATCGCCACACGACAATAACTGCTCAGGCGTCGTGCTTACCGGCCAAAACCCGGGAACGGGAACAGGCCCGGCTGCTGCTGGGGCGGCGGAGGCGGAGGTGGCGGCTGCTGCTGGGGCAGCGGCTGCGGCGGGCGCTGCTGCTGCACCGTCTGCTTCGGCGGCGAGGATTTCTTCTGAGCCGGAGGCGGCGCCGGCGGCTTGGTGCCTGGATCGGGCGCAGCGGTCGCGATCGTCGTCTGCGGCTCCTTACAGTCGGTCAGCCAGATGTCGTAGATCGGATGCTCGACGCCGTGCAGGCCGGGGCTTGCCGCATACATCCATCCCGAAAAGATCCGCTTCACCTCGCCTTGGAGCGTGATCTCGTCGACCTCGACGAAAGCGTCGGTGTTGGCGGCTTCCGTCGCCGGGCGCGTGTAGCAGGCGTTGGTTTTGACGCGCAGCGCACCGAACTGCACGGTCTCGCCGATCTCCTCGTCGAAATTGATGATACGGCCGGTGATCTTGTCGAGCCCGGAGAAAGTCGCCTTCTTGTTCACGATCTTCTGCGCCGGCGGCTCGGTGACGACCTCGTCGCCCGGCTGCAGGCTTGCCGGCGTCTGCGGTACGGCGCCCGGCGCGCCCGCCGGTCCACCCTTGGGCTGGCGCTGGCCGGGCGGCAGGCCCGGCAGCGGATTGGCGCCCGGCTGGGGTGCTGCCTGCGGATTGGGTGGCGCAACCGCAACCGACGGCGGCTGGTTCTGGGGTACCACGGTCGAGCCCGGCGGCGGCGCCAATGGCTGCGACTGCACGGGACCCGGGAGCGCATTGCCCTGCTGGGCCGGCGGCGGCGCCGGACGCGTCGGCAGCACGCGGCCCTGCCGCGGCAGCTCTGGCACCACCTCTTCGTCGTCGTCAGGCATCTGCTGGGGCGGCTGATTGCCGCGGGGAATGGCCCCCGGCGGCCGCGGCGGCGGATCGGAGAAAATGGTGCCGATCTGCGCCTGCGCAGGTGGGGCAAGCGTCATCGCTGTGGCGGCGAGCAGAGCCGCAAGACCGGTCAGGACAAGGTTTCGAGACATCTCGCGCGGCTTCAACAGCGAATCGGGTTTCGGGACATTGTACAGGGGGTTACCGCCGCTCGCAGACCTTCCGGTTAACACGGCGAATACGGCGGGGAAAGGGCGGCAACCCTGCCCCGCCCGCCGGCCGTCTGGCCAGGACGCCCCGCAGATGGAATAGTTGCACCAGGGTCCGCGCCACGGGCCCCGGGCGTCTCCGGGCCAACCGGAGCAATATCAAGGGGGGAACATGCCCGATCGCATTCGTCTCGATGGCCGGGTCGCCGTCGTCACGGGCGCCGCCGGCTTCATCGGCCGCGCCACCGCAAAACTGCTCGCCGACCGCGGCGCCCGCATCGTCGCCGTCGACCGTCGCGAAGCCGACCTCAAGACCGCGATCGTCGACCTGCCCGCTTCCGCCGAGGCACTCGCGATCGCCGCCGACGTCACCAGCGAGGACGAGGTCAAGGACTACGTCCGCGCCAGTGTCGACCGCTTCGGCAAGATCGACGTGTTCTACAACAATGCCGGCATCGAGGGTGACGTCAGGAAGATCACCGACTATCCGCTCGAAAGCTTTCGCCGCGTGCTCGACGTCAACGTGATCGGCGTGTTCCTGGGGATGAAGCACGTGCTGCCGGTCATGCTCGCGCGTAACAAGGGCAGCATCATCAACACCGCATCCATCGCCGGCCTGCTCGGCACGCCAGAGGTTGCGGTCTACAGCGCCTCCAAGCACGCGGTCATCGGGCTCACCAAGAGTGCCGCGATCGAATGCTCCGGCACCGGCGTGCGCGTCAATTGCGTCTGCCCAGGACTGATCGAGAGCCGGATGCTGAGCGCCATCGTCAACGGCCGCAATGGCGGCAAGGCGCCGATCCCAAACGAGAAGCTCGCCGAGCGCATCCCCGCGCGCCGACTCGGCGATCCCTCGGAGGTCGCCTCGATCGTCGCGTTCCTTGCGTCGGATGAAGCGAGCTACGTGTCCGGCTCCGCCTACACCGTCGATGGCGGCCGCGTCGCGTCCTAGTCCCGCGCCGTCATCCCGGGGCGTCTCGAAGAGGCGAACCCCAATTCGCGATTGCGAATTGTGGGATCTCGAGATTCTCTGGTGCGCAATTGCGCACTAAAGTTCGATGCTTCGCATCGCCCCGGAATGACTCCTCAAATCACAGGTCTCCTGCCCCAATGCCCGTCGTCCTCGATCCCGATGCCGCCGCCGTCTACAAGGCTTTCCTGGAAGCCGGCCGGCCGCCTTATGAAACGCTGACCGCTCCCGAAGCGCGCGAGTCCTATCTTCAGGCCCACCTCGTCGTCAGTCCGGAGCCGCCCGAGCTTGCGCGGGTCGAGCAACTCGAAATCCCCTCGCCGCACGGCGCGATCCCGGCGCGCCTCTACGTGCCAAAACGCCTGCGGAAGCAGAACGGCCTGTCGGCGGCGCTGGTGTTCTTCCACGGCGGCGGCTGGGTGATCGGCAATCTCGACACCCATGACGTCGCCTGCCGCAAACTCGCCGACGAGGGCGAGCTGATCGCGATCTCCGTCGACTATCGCCTCGCACCCGAGCACAAGTTTCCGGCCGCCGTCGACGACGCCATTACCGCAACCAAATGGGTGGGCGACAACGCGAGGCAGCTCGGCATCGATGCTTCGCGCTTGTGTGTTGGCGGCGATAGTGCCGGCGGAAATCTCGCAGCCGTGGTCGCGATCGCCGCGCGCGACGGCAATGGTCCGGCCATCGCCGGACAGGTGCTGATCTACCCCGCCGTCGATTTCGCGATGACCACACCATCGCACAGCGAGCCCGAGACCAGCGTGCTGCTCACGCATTCCGTTATCCGCTGGTTCCGCGACCATTATCTGAACGGCACCGCCGACACCCACGACTGGCGCGCCTCGCCCGCACGCGTGTCGACGCTTGTCGGCCTGCCGCCCGCCTATGTGCTGACCGCCGGCGCCGATCCCCTGCGCGACGAGGGCGACGAATATGCCGCGCGCCTGAAGGCGGCCGGCGTGCCCGTCGCCTATAGGCACTTCCCGGGCCAATTCCACGGCTTCTTCACAATGGGCAAGCTGCTGCGGCAGGCCGATATCGCAGCACGCGAGATCGGGGCGTGGATGAAGGAATTGAATTGACGATCAGTGTAGCCCGGACGGCCATCTCCATCCCCGTGCGTGGGCTGTCATGGCTCGGCGACCAGGGCACGCGTGCGATCGCAGCGCTGGTGGTGTTCGGGATCGCGATTCCGCCGCTCGGTGCGATGTTGCGGCCCTACGTCACCGAGGCGATCTTTCTTTTGCTCTGCATCTCCTTCATGCGCGTCGATCTGATCGCGCTGCGCGATCATTTGCGCCGGCCGGGACTGATCGTGGCGGCCACCGCGTGGACGACGATCGGCGTGCCCCTGATCTTCGGCCTGATCGCACATCTCACGGGCTTCGACACCCGCGCGCCCGGCCTGTTCCTGGCCCTGATGCTGCAGGCGATCGCATCGCCGATGATGGCCTCGCCCGCGATTGCTGCGCTGATGGGGCTCGACGCTACGCTCGTGCTCGTCACGCTGGTGACCAGCACGGCGCTCGTTCCCTTCACGGCCTCGCTGTTCGCGGCCCTCTTCCTGTCGGGAACACTCGACATTTCGCCGCTCGCGCTTGGGCTGAAGCTGCTTGCGATATTGGCGGGCTCGCTGTTGGTTGCCACCGCCATCCGCTGGATTTTTGGCGCTGACGCAATCCAGCGCCACCGCCGTCCCATCGACGGCGTCAACATCCTCATCCTGTTCGTGTTCGTCGCAGCCGTCATGGGCCATGTGATTGCGGATTTCCTCGCCAATCCCGTGTTGTCGATCGCGGTCGCCGCACTCTCCTTCGCCGTCTTCTTTGCCCTCCTGATCGTCACGACGCTGCTGTTCCGCCGCATCGGCTATGAACAGGCGCTCGCCCTCGGGCTGATGGTGTCGCAGCGGAACCTGGGCCTCATGCTGGCCGCGACCTCGGGCGCGCTGCCGGCCTTCACCTGGCTCTATTTCGCGCTGACCCAGTTTCCCTATTACGTGGCGCCGCAGATGCTCACGCCGATCGCACGGCGGCTGACGGCGAAGACCGAGACATCGCGCACGGCGAGCGCGACGAGCACGTCTTAGACGGCGCGCGCCGCGCGACGCAGCGATTGCGGCGGCTGGCCGAAGGCGCGGATGAAGGCGCGCCGCATCCGCTCCGGATCGCGAAAGCCGGTGGACTGCGCCACGAGCTCGATCGCTTCGCTCGACGACTGCACGCGCTCGCGCGCCACCTCGATGCGCAACCGCTCGACCGCTTTCGACGGCGTCGTGCCGGTCTCGGCGGTGAAGGCGCGGGCGAAATGCCGCGAGCTCATGCCGGCGCGCTCGGCGAGATCCTCGACGGTCAGCGGCGCGTCGAGATTCTCCCGCGCCCAGGCGAGCAGCGGGCCGAACCGGCCGTTCGGCGTCTTCAATTCGAGCAGCGACGAGAATTGCGATTGCCCGCCGCTGCGGCGATGGTAGAGCACGAGCTGGCGCGCGGTGTCCTGCGCGACCGCTTCGCCGTAATCCTCAGTGACCATGGCAAGCGCGAGGTCGATCCCGGCGGTAATGCCGGCCGACGTCCACACATTGTCGTCTCGCGTGAAGATCTGGTCGGGCTCGAGCTTGATCCTGGGATAGCGCGTGACGAAATCGCGGGTGCGGCCCCAATGCGTGGTCGCACGCTTGCCGTCCAGCAGGCCCGCCTCGGCGAGCACATAGGCGCCGGAGCAGACGCTTGCGACCCGCACGCCGCGTTTGGCCATCCGCTGCACGAAGGCGAGCGTCAGCGGGCAGCGCGACGCGGTCGCAATACCCTCACCGCCCGCCACGATCAACGTTGTGATGGCGCCGGCTGATTTGAGATCGCGCGCCATCATCTCCGCGCCGGAAGAGCTGCGTACTGGACCTGCCTTCACCGCAAGCACGCGGATCGCAGGCACCTTCCGCGTATAGCGCGTGGCGATCTCGAACACCGAGATCGGGCCGGCCGCATCGAGCAATTGGAAATCCGGAAAGATCAGGACGCCGATCATGATGAGGTCCACCGTATCAGAAAGTGATGTGTCCTAAAATGAGGGAA
Organism: Bradyrhizobium arachidis; assembly: GCF_024758505.1. NCBI lineage: Bacteria > Pseudomonadati > Pseudomonadota > Alphaproteobacteria > Hyphomicrobiales > Nitrobacteraceae > Bradyrhizobium > Bradyrhizobium arachidis. The sequence goes on from NZ_CP077970.1 coordinate 5,188,703, forward strand.
TTATGCCATTTCGGACGGAAGGGCAGCATGGCATCGTGGTTCCGTCAAGCCAATTCTCTTCAAGCCAGTTTTCTGGAGGCCTTCCCGATGTCGCAGCCGCTTCAGATCGGACTTCTCGTGTTTCCGCGCGTCACCCAGCTCGATCTCACCGGTCCCGTGCAGGTGTTTTCGAGCGTGCCCGGCGCAAAAGTGCATCTGATCTGGAAACGCATCGAGCCGGTGCCGAGCGATTCCGTGCTGACGCTGACGCCGACCACGACCTTCGCCGACTGCCCGCAGCTCGACGTCATCTGCGTGCCCGGCGGTTTTGGCACCGACGAGCTCGTCAATGACGAGGAGACGCTCAACTTCCTGCGCAAGCAGGCCGACGGCGCGCAATACGTCACCTCGGTCTGCACGGGATCGCTGGTGCTGGGCGCGGCCGGCCTGTTGAAGGGCTACCGCGCCGCCACCCATTGGAGCGCGACGGAGGTGCTGGCACTGTTCGGTGCGACACCGACGCGCAACCGCGTCTGCATCGACCGCAACCGCGTCACCGGCGGAGGCGTCACCGCAGGCATCGACTTTGCACTGACACTGGTGTCGATCCTGGTCAACCGCACGCTTGCCGAGGCGATCCAGCTCCGGCTCGAATACAACCCCGCCCCGCCCTTCAACGCGGGCTCACCGGAGACTGCGCCTGCCGAGGTGCTCGCACTCATGAAGGAGAAGATTGCACCGTCGCAGGCCCGCCGCATCGAAGCCGCCAAGCGCGCGGCGGCACGCGTGATGTGAAACAGCGGATCACGACAGAAAAAGGCCGCTCGGTTTCCCAAGCGGCCTTTCCTGTCTCACGATGGCTGCACATATCACCGGGCGATTTCGGATCTTCTAGACCGGGGGCCTATCTCCCGATCGAGTCCTGCTCGGCAGCCGCTGCATTTCGGGACAGTCGCGATCTGTTGCCCGAACCGACGCGATGGTCTCCCATCTCCGTAAGATGGGTTTATTAGGCCGCACGGCGCGTGCGAGCGCAATGGCTGCGCAAGCGGCGTCCCCGCTGATCCCGTTGTTCACAGGGTCAAGCGACGATGCGAATGCATCCAATGGAACGAGATCGAGAAAATTAGCTGCCGGGCGTCCAGGCCTGGTAGTCGCCGGTGGCCTTCGGGCGCTTGCCGCTCGCGAGCGTCGAGCCGGACGGCCTGTACGCAGCGGGCGTGCCGGTCAGGTTCGGCTGATGCGGCTTTTCCCACTCGCGCGGCTTGTAACCGTCCTCGGTCGGCGGCACGTCGACGACGTGATGCAGCCAGCCGTGCCAGGACGGCGGCACGCGGCTCGCCTCCGCATAGCCATTATAGATCACCCAGCGCCGTTCGAATCCGAGCGTCGGATCGATCTGGCCGCCACGGGTGCGGTAGTAGCGGTTGCCCTGCTCGTCCGCGCCGACCAGTTCGCCGAAGCGCCAGGTCCAGAGCTGCGTGCCAAAAGTCTGGCTACTCCACCAGGTGAAGAGTTTCAGGAAGAACTGTTTCATGCGGCGCGGGCCCTGCTTTCTGGCGCCCTGATGCCATCCGGCAGCCGAATTGTCCAGTTGGGCCCTAGGCGGATCTTGCCGCAAAGCGGTCGCGATCCGTTCATGCCGGGTACAGTCGTCGAGTGAAAGGCTGCCTCGTGCGCGCAATCCTGTGCGCGGCCCGGGAACCAGGGCCCCGTTACTGGGTTTGTCCTCCGGGAAAAGGAGCCGAACATGAACAGTCTCAGAGTTTTAAGCGCCACAGCGGCTTTGGCGCTGGTGTTACCGTTGGTCACGTCGACCGCCAGCTTCGCGCAGGGTCCCGCTGGTGGAGGCCGCGGCCCCGGTGGCGGTGGTGGCGGACATGCCGCGATGGGTGGTGGCGGAGGTGGTGGTGGCCACGCCGCGATCGGTGGTGGCGGGGGCGCCCGGATGGGCGGTGGCCCTGGCGCCGGTGCGGCCTTTAGTGGCGGTGGCGGTAACTTCGCCGCAGGCGCCGCAATGTCGCGGCCGAGCGTTGGTGCGGGGCCAGCCTTTGGCGGCGGCGGGCGCAGTTTCGCAGCAGGTGCCCCAGTCGCGCGGCCGAGCGTCGGCGCGGGACCGGCCTTTGCCGGCGGCAGTGTCGCAGCGGCCTCCCCGGGTTCGACCTGGCGCGGCAGTGGCGGCACCTGGCAAGGCGGCCGCTGGCACCATCGCGGTGGCGGATTCTGGCCGGGCGTCGCGGCCGGGGCTGCGATCGGAGCGCTTGGTTCGTACGCCTATTACGGCGGCGGGCCCTACTACGATGACTCCTACTACTATAATGACGGCTATTACGATGACGGCGCGAGCGTCGCAGTCGTGCCTGACGGCGGCGATTCCGTTGCCTACTGCCAGCAGCGCTACCGGTCCTATGACCCGGCGTCAGGCACCTATCTTGGCTATGACGGCCTGCGGCATCCGTGCCCGTAGTGGGCCTTGCGCCACGCGCATTCGACACGTGATGAAAAAGGCGTCGCTGTTCGGCGGCGCCTTTTTTCTGTGCGGCGCGCAGGCTCCATCTGGAACAGGCATCTGTGCACCCCACCGTGCATATCTGTACTGATCCAATCCAAAATTGACCCGATGCGCGATTCGCCTATATCAGCAATCGCTGTGGGGACTTCGATTGGTTAGGCAATGTCATGCCGCGTATACTCGTGGTTGATGACGATCCGATGGTCGGCGCGACTATCGAGGTCCTCCTGCTACGCCAGGGCTTCGACGTCACGTTGACGGACGGCGGAGAGTCGGGGCTGGCTGCGCTCGAGACGCAGACGTTCGACGTGATGCTGGTCGACATCTTCATGCCGCACATGCGCGGCTACGAATCCATCCGCATCTTTCATGAGCGCGCGCCGAACGTTCCGTTGATCGCGATGTCCGGCTATGCTTTCGCATCGTCAGCCTCGCCCTCCCCCGATTTCCTGCGCATGGCGCTCGAGCTTGGCGCGACGCGCTGCCTGCGCAAGCCGTTCACGCCGGATACGCTCTTGACCACCATTCAGGAATGCCTCGGACGGCCGAACGAGAGCGCACCGACGAAGGACAAGTCATCCCCTTGATTCCCTCGCAGCGCGTCATTCTTGCAGCCGGACTCGCGATCCTCCTGATCATTACCGCAGCCTCGATCGGGCTCGATCTCAAGTCGCGCGCCGATACAGCCTGGACCAACCACGCGGTCGAGGTGCTGAAGAAGATCTCCGACCTGCGCCTGCTCGTCCGCCGCGCCGAAAGTGCTGCGCGCGGCTACGAACTCTATCGCAGCCAGACCTTCAACGACGAGTTCGCGACCGCGCGCGCGCAGATCGCGCCCTCGCTCGGCGATCTCAAGCGCGCCGTGCGCGACAATCCCGACCAGGTCGCGCTCGTCGAGGCGACCGAGCCGCTGATCAAGCGCCGCATCGACATCGCCGCCGAAGCGATGCGGCTGCGCGCCGACCGCGACGAGGCTGGCATCGCCGCGCTCCAGGGCAAGGCTGAGGGCCGCGGCCTGATGGAGACGGTCACATCGAATCTCGACCGGCTGACCGCTGATGAGGAAGAGCTGCTCGCCGCGCGCGCGGCCGACTCGCGCCGGACCGGCATCGTCCTGCTCGGGATCGACGTCGCCGGCGTAGTGCTGATCCTGCTGCTGGTGGGGCTCTTGCTGCGCGAGACCGGGCGCGCCAGGGTCGCGCTGCAAAGCACGCTGCACGAGACCAAGGCCGCCAACGAAGCGCTGGAGGCCGCCGTTGCCGAGCGCACCGCGCATCTCGTCACCGCCCATGACGAGCTCCGTCTGTCGGTCAACGTGCTCCAGAGCACCTTCCACAGCATGGCGGAGGCCGTCCTCGTCATCGACGAAAAGGGCGAGGTCTTGCTGTCGAACCCGGCTGCCGAGCGCACGCTGGTCCATCGCACCGGCATGAACCTCCAGACGATGCGCGAGCGCGCCACCGTCGTCACCAAGGAGGACGGCACGGTGCTCAACTTCGACGAGCTGCCGTCAGCGCGCGTGCTGCGCGGCGAGGAATTCGACGAGCACGAGATCGTCATCCTGCCGAACAGCGGCAGCCCGACCCGTCATCTCGTCGTCAGCGGCCGCCCGATGCGCGATGGGCAGGGCGCGATCAGCGGCGCGGTGCTGGTCTATCACGACGCCACCGCCTCGCGCGAAACCGAGCGGCAACTGCACCAGTCGCAAAAGCTCGATGCCATTGGCAAGCTCACCGGCGGCGTGGCGCATGATTTCAACAACATGCTCACCGTCATCTCCGGCAATACCGAGACGCTGGTTTCCGAGCTGAAGGAACAGCCGGAGCCGCAGCGCGTCGCAAAGCTGATCCTCGAAGCCGCCGACCGCTGCGCCGAGCTGATCCAGCATCTGCTCGCCTTCGCCCGCAAGCAGCCGCTGCGTCCGCGCAATGTCGAGATCAACGCCGCGCTGACGGACATCGCAAAGCTGCTGCGCCCGACGCTCGGCGAGCAGATCCAGATCGAGACCGCGCTGGAACAGGGCGCGGTCACCTCGCATATCGATCCCTCGCGCCTCACCAACGCGGTGCTCAACATGGCGATCAATGCGCGCGATGCGATGCCGGGTGGCGGCAAGCTGCTGCTCGAGACCCACAAGGTCGAGCTCGACGAGGCCTATGCGCAGGCCAATCCGGGCGTCGTGCCCGGCCCTTACGTGATGGTGGCGGTGTCCGACACCGGCACCGGCATGTCCAAGGAGATCCAGGAGCAGGCGTTTGAGCCCTTCTTCACCACCAAGGAGGTCGGCAAGGGTTCCGGGCTCGGTCTCTCCATGGTCTACGGCTTCGTCAGGCAGTCCGGCGGCCACATCAAGATCTACAGCGAGCTGGGCCACGGCACGACCATCAAGCTCTATCTGCCGCCGGGCCAGGGCGAGATGGAAGCCGCAGGTCCAGTCGCCGCGCCGTCCGGCGGCGGCGTCGAGACGATTTTCGTCGTCGAGGACGACAACCTCGTGCGCACCTTCGTCACCGCGCAGCTCGAGAGCCTCGGCTACAAGACGATCGCCGCCGCCGACAGCCGCGCCGCGCTGGCGCTGGTCGACCGCGGCGCGGCGTTCGACCTGCTGTTCACCGACATCGTCATTCCCGGCGGCATGAGCGGGCGCGAACTTGCAGAGGTCATCACCAAACGCCGTCCGGGGCTGAAGGTGCTGTTCACATCAGGCTATACGGACGACGCGGTCGTGCAGCAGGGCAAGCTTGGCGAGGGCGTGCGGCTGCTGACAAAGCCCTACCGCCGCAACCAGCTCGCCGACATGATCCGCCTCGCGCTGAACGGCGGCAGCGCCGACGCGGCGGCGTCCTAGCCCCGCGTCGCCAGCACCACGGCCGCAAGCGTGAAGATCAGCGCGGCGATCTGCCCTGGTCCGAGCGGTTCGTGCAGCGCGATCGCCGAGGCCAGCACGCCGATGACGGGCACCGCCATGGTGCCGATCGCCGCGACGGAAGCCGGCAGGCGCGACAGCGCGGCAAACCAGCTCACATAGGCGATGCAGAACTGCACGACGGTGGAATAGACCACCAGCACCCAGCCGACCGTCGTCATCCGGTCCAGATGCGTGGTCTCGAGCAGGAGACCTGCGAGCGCCACCGGCAGGCAGCCGGCGCCGATCTGCCAGGCGGCCGCCGTGATCGGCGGCAGATGGATCGGCAGCTTCTTCGACAGCACGGTGCCGACCGCAAAGCCGATCGAGCCCGCGAGCGCCATGATGATGCCGGGGAGTTTCTCCTCGCTCGCGGCGATGCCATTACCGCCCATGATGGCGGCGAGCCCGGCAAACGCCATCACCAGCGCGATGGTGCGCAATAACGTCGGCCGCTCGCCGAGCACGGGCCAGGCGATGATCGAGGCCCAGACCGGCATGGTGTAGGCGATCAGCGCCGCCTCGCTCGCCGGCAGCCAGAGCAGCGCGAGCCCCATCAGCACCATCCAGCCGGTGACGTTGAGGAGCCCGGCCAGCAACAGCCGCGGCCAGATCTCGGGTGCAACCTTCAGACTCTGGCTGCGCAAAATCGCAAAGGCGGCGAGCAAGAGCGCGCCCAGCACGCCCGTGACCCCGCGCAAGGTCAGCGGCGGCAGCTCGGACAGCAGGAATTTCGTCACCGGCCAGTTGAAGCCCCAGCCGACCGAGGTAATGGCGAGGAACATCAGGCCCGCGGGGGCGATGCGTGGGCGCATCCCCCGTCGCGTCGAATCATGCATGCAAAAAACCCGGCAAGATTTTTCCTACCTTGGCGCGAATTCGACGCCTCCGCCACCACCTCAACGGGCATGTCTGTCGCTTTATTCCGTAGCGCTACGTGAGTCTCACTGACGCAATCCCGGAGGCCAAAAATATACCCCGCCTGTGAACAGCGGGACGAAGCCTCCGGAGCGGTGCGGGAAACAAATTTTTTCGGTTTCGAATCTCTGAGGACTCACTGATACTTGCCTCCACAACAGGCGCGGCACTGACCCCTGTTATCCCCGTCATTCCACCATATTTAGTATTTGATTCAGGAACTCGTACTAGTTCTTGACGGGCGCAACGGAGAGTCCTAGCTTTCGATCCGTTCGGCGCGAGTGTGTTTGCGTCCCGCCGGTCACTCCCCAAAAGGGTCCGCAAAAACCACTCCGCCGGCCGGTCCAAGGCAGCGGATGAAGGGCTTGTCTGCCCTGAATTGGCGGATTTTCGGGGCGCTCGAACGGGTCGACACAGACCCGAAAGAGCCTGGTTGAACAAAGTGGCGTGGGGCGTTGAACGCATGGCCCTTCATCCGGGGGTGGATGAGGTGACATGCCGACGGTTGGGCCGGTGCCAAGCACCGGTTCGGCGGCGAGAGAAACTGGGCCGGGTCCACCGGCAGCAACTGCGAAGCCTGAAGGCCGAAAGGCCGGGAGGAATTCGCGCAAGAGAAATAACCGGCACGCCCCAACGAAGGCGGTCCGGTCAAATAAAAAGGACGGGGCAACTATGCGGATTGAGCGGCGCCACACCACGGCAGGACAATCACCTTACGCCGGGATCGATTTCCGGCTGACCACGTCGGAGATCCGGAATCCCGACGGCTCGGTCGTGTTCAGGCTCGAGAACGTCGAAGTGCCCGGCGCCTGGTCGCAGGTCGCCTCCGACGTGCTCGCCCAGAAGTACTTTCGGAAAGCGGGCGTCGCCGCGCGCCTGAAGAAGGTCGAGGAGGAATCCGTCCCCTCCTTCCTGTGGCGCTCGGTGCCCGACACCGAGGCCCTCGCCGCCCTGCCTGAGAAAGAGCGCTTCGTCAGCGAGCTCTCGGCCAAGCAGGTGTTCGACCGACTCGCCGGCTGCTGGACCTATTGGGGCTGGAAGGGCAAGTACTTCTCCACCGACGAGGACGCGCAGGCCTTCTATGACGAGCTCCGCTACATGCTCGCTATGCAGATGGTCGCACCGAACTCGCCGCAATGGTTCAACACCGGCCTGCACTGGGCCTATGGCATCGACGGCCCCGGCCAGGGCCATTATTACGTCGACCCCTTCACCGGCAAGCTGACCAAGTCCAAGTCGGCCTATGAGCATCCGCAGCCGCATGCCTGCTTCATCCAGGGCGTCGGTGACGACCTCGTCAACGAGGGCGGCATCATGGACCTCTGGGTGCGCGAGGCGCGCCTGTTCAAATACGGCTCCGGCACCGGCTCCAACTTCTCGCGCCTGCGCGGCGAGGGTGAAAAGCTCTCCGGCGGCGGCCGCTCCTCGGGCCTGATGAGCTTCCTGAAGATCGGCGACCGCGCCGCGGGCGCGATCAAGTCGGGCGGCACCACGCGCCGCGCGGCCAAGATGGTCGTGGTCGACGTCGATCACCCCGATATCGAGACCTATATCGACTGGAAGGTGAAGGAGGAGCAGAAGGTCGCCGCCCTCGTCACCGGCTCAAAAATCAACCAGAAGCATCTCAAGGCCGTGCTCAAGGCCTGCGTGAACTGCGAAGGTTCGGGCGACGATTGTTTTGACCCCGAGAAGAACCCTGCCCTGCGCCGCGAGATCAAGCTCGCGCGCCGCAGCCTCGTGCCTGACAACTACATCAAGCGCGTCATCCAGTTCGCCAAGCAGGGCTACAAGGACATCCAGTTCGACGTCTACGACACCGACTGGGATTCGGAAGCCTATCTCACCGTTTCGGGGCAGAACTCCAACAACTCGGTCTCGCTGAAGGACGACTTCCTCCGCTCGGTCGAAACCGACGGCGACTGGAATCTCGTGGGCCGCACGACCAAGAAGGTCACGAAGACCCTGAAGGCGCGCGACCTCTGGGAGAAGATCGGCCACGCCGCCTGGGCCTCGGCCGATCCGGGTCTGCACTTCAACACCACGATGAACGACTGGCACACCTGCAAGGCGTCCGGCGACATCCGCGCGTCCAATCCGTGCTCGGAATACATGTTTTTGGACGACACGGCGTGCAACCTCGCCTCCGCCAATTTGCTGACGTTCTACAACACGACGACGAAGCACTTTGACGTCGAGTCCTACGAGCATCTCTGCCAGCTCTGGACGCTGGTGCTCGAAATCTCCGTGATGATGGCGCAGTTCCCGTCGAAGGCGATCGCCGAGCTCTCCTACGAGTTCCGCACGCTCGGCCTCGGCTATGCCAATATCGGCGGCCTGTTGATGACCATGGGCCTGTCCTACGACAGCAAGGAAGGCCGTGCGCTCTGCGGCGCGCTGACCGCTGTCATGACCGGCATCACCTACAAGACCTCGGCCGAGATCGCGGCCGAGCTCGGCACCTTCCCCGGCTACAAGAAGAACGCGGCGCACATGCTGCGCGTCATCCGTAACCATCGCCTCGCCGCGCACGGCCGTGCATCCGGCTATGAAGGGCTGAACACCAATCCGGTGCCGCTCGATCACGCCTCCTGCCCGCAGGCCGACATCGTCACCCACGCGCAGGCCGCCTGGGATGCCGCGCTGTCGCTCGGCGAGCAGCACGGCTACCGCAACGCCCAGACCACCGTCATCGCGCCGACCGGCACGATTGGCCTGGTCATGGATTGCGACACGACGGGCATCGAACCGGACTTCGCGCTGGTAAAATTCAAGAAACTCGCCGGCGGCGGCTACTTCAAGATCATCAACCGCGCGGTCCCCGAGGCGCTGCGCGCGCTCGGCTATCGCGAGAGCGAGATTGCGGAGATCGAGGCCTACGCCGTCGGCCACGGCTCGCTGGCGAACGCCCCCGGCATCAACGTCTCGACGCTGAAGACCAAGGGCTTTACCGATGAAGCGATCGCCAAGGTCGAAAAGGCCCTGCCGACCGCCTTCGACATCAAGTTCGCCTTCAACAAGTGGACTTTTGGCGAAGACTTCATCCGCGACCAGCTCGGCATCGGCGCCGAGGCGATCGCGGCCCCCGGCTTCGACCTGCTCCAGGCCGTCGGCTTCACCAAGCGCGAGATCGAGGCGGCCAACGTCCACATCTGCGGCGCGATGACGGTGGAGGGAGCTCCCCACCTCAAGGCAGAACATTACGCGGTGTTCGACTGCGCCAACCCCTGCGGCAAGATCGGCAAGCGCTATCTGTCGGTCGAAAGCCACATCCGCATGATGGCCGCGGCGCAGCCCTTCATCTCGGGCGCGATCTCCAAGACCATCAACATGCCGAACGACGCCACGGTGGAGGACTGCAAGTCCGCCTACATGCTGTCGTGGAAGCTCGCGCTCAAGGCCAACGCGCTCTATCGCGACGGCTCGAAGCTCTCCCAGCCGCTCAACTCGCAGCTCATCTCTGACGATGAGGACGAGGATGATGCGGTCGAGGCGCTCTACGAGAAGCCGATGGCGGCGCGTGCGGCGCAGATCTCCGAGAAGGTGGTCGAAAAGCTCGTCGAGCGCATCATCGTCATGCGCGAGCGCGAGAAGATGCCGGACCGTCGCAAGGGCTACACCCAGAAGGCGGTCGTCGGTGGACATAAAGTCTATCTCCGCACCGGCGAGTATGACGATGGCCGTCTCGGCGAGATCTTCATCGACATGCACAAGGAAGGCGCGGCGCTCCGCTCCTTCATCAACAACTTCGCCATCGCCGTGTCGCTCGGCCTGCAATACGGCGTGCCGCTCGACGAATATGTCGACGCCTTCACCTTCACCCGCTTCGAGCCGGCGGGCCCCGTGCAGGGCAACGACAGCATCAAGTACGCGACCTCGATCCTGGACTACGTCTTCCGCGAGCTCGCGGTGTCGTATTTGTCCCGCTTCGACCTCGCCCATGTCGATCCCAACGAGACGGGCTTCGACGCACTCGGCAAGGGCGTCGAGGAAGGCAAGGAGCCGGACGAGGACCGCGGCCACCACGCGACCAAACTCGTGTCGCGCGGCCTCACCCGCTCCCGCACCGACAACCTCGTCGTGATGCGCGGCGGCACGATGCCGGCGAGCGACGGCGGCGGCAGCAAGGTCACGGCGCTGGCCTCGCACGGCACCTCGGCCCGTGCCGGTGACGCCGTCGAAGGCGCCGTCGCGCTGAAGCAGGAAGCCCAGCACGACCTCTCGCCCACCGAGAAGCTCGAGCAGCTTCAGTGGAGCAAGGCCGGCACCGCCGCGCAAACGGTCGTCCCCACCAAGGCCGAACGCCGCGCGGAAGCAAAGGCCAAGGGCTACGAAGGCGAGATGTGCTCGGAGTGCGGCAACTTCACCCTGGTGCGGAACGGCACGTGCATGAAGTGCGATACGTGCGGCAGCACGACGGGGTGTTCGTGAGGCGGTAGCGCGCGACGATCGTTGGGACCGGGCGAGACCCAGGCATCTACAAAGGGCGGCCGAAAGGCCGCCTTTCCCTTAGACACGGCCCCCCGAAAACCGTGCGACGGCGCATACTCGCCTAAAGAGGACAGGATAGTATGTATTTCTCTAGCGGCTTAATCCTGAACAGCGGCCCGATAGCAAGTCTGCAGCTCACCCCATCCTTCACTGACGATGGGCTACCTAAACCGCTCGTCCTTGTGGGCACAAACGGCTCGGGAAAAACCGGAGCATTGTCGACTATTGCTGATGCACTAGCCGAAATCGCGGCTCAGTACTTCATCAATGCACTTCCGGCGCACGGAGCTGGTCACAAATACTTTCGGATGCTCGGCGGAAGAAGTCTGCGAATTAACCAGTCGTTTGAACTTAGCGCGCTGAAGTTTGTCCATGGCAATACCGATTTCCTCATTAGGGCAAAATCGGGCTCCGTTCCATCCGATGCGATTCCTCGAAGCTTCACTCAGTTCGATCCTCTGGCTGGACTAGCAGGTGGAGGTAGCGAGAAGGTCTTCTCCGGCGATACCGGAAAGCTTCATGAAATCTTCGCTGGAGGCGCATATGCGTTCTTTCCTTCGAGCCGCTATGAAATTCCACACTGGGCTAATACTCAAGTTCTTGAACGCAATCCCGAGTGGGATTTCACCCCAAGCGTGTCCGACCGTCTCGAAAACCCGATTATCGTTGAATCTTCCTTTCAAGAGCTCAAGTCTTGGCTCTTAGATGTCGTCTCCGCACGCACGATTGATTTTCATCATGTACTCGCCGCGACCGACCTCGACTTACTCAAGAGATCCTACCGTGGAGGTCACTACATAAATGTATCAAACAGTCTTGGTTTGGATGAGATATTCTCGACGATACTTGGACGAAGGGTGCGAATTGCGCGGCTAATGGGAGGTAGCAAGGACCGAAGAGTGTGCATAGCTGAGGGCAATGAAATTGTGCTGAATTCCATTGACCACCTATCAGCAGGACAATCTTCTCTTCTTTCCATATTTGGCACCGTGGCGAGGTACGGCAATGTTCCTCGGTTACCTTTGGACCAACTACAAGGATTGGTTTTAGTCGACGAGATCGATGATCATCTGCATGCGGACTTACAGCACGACGCGCTCCCTAAGCTGATGAAATTGTTTCCCCGCATACAGTTTATTGTGAGTTCTCATGCTCCACTCTTCTTACTCGGAATGCAGAAAGCCTTCGGTGAAGATGGATTCTCAATTGTTGATTTGCCGTCTGGCCTAACAATTGGGCCTGAACGGTTCTCTGAATTTGAATCTTCGTTGTCCTATTTTCGTGCAACGCTTTCATTCGAGAACCTTCTTCAGGCAAGGATCGGAGCCGCTGGGCCGCCGTTGGTCTTAACAGAAGGGCAAACCGATCCCACATATTTGAAGGCAGCATCCGAGCTCCTGGGCTTCGCCGATCTGACCACCGGTGTCGAATTTGACTGGGTTGGCGCTCCCGATGTCCGAGGCGCCCAGGGTGGCGGAAAGAGCCATCTCGATGATGCTGTTAAATTCCTTGTCAACAATCCGCAATTTCAGATCAGAAAAGTGCTCTTTTTGTACGACCCCGAGACGAGGAAGTCGTCGTTCGACTCTGGAAACTTGCATGTTAGGACCTTGACTCAAATTCCTACAGCGAAGCGAAAGAACGGGATCGAGAACCTTCTGCCCGATCATGTGTTCGAGCCCCGCTTCTTCCAAAATACGGTTATGGGCAAGGGTGACGACAAGGGTCCCGTACCCATGCTGCAGAAAACCCAACTCGCCGAGTATCTCTGCAACGCAAAACGCGATCCCGCGGACTTTTCTGCTTTCCGGGACGCCCTTGAAGTGATCCGAGAGTTATTGCTTCCCGTTCAACAAGAAGCGTAGCCCGTAGCGAACCTGATTGTTCCGGCAACCATCCGGGTCCGATGAAGGTGCTGGCGCGATCACACTACGGGCAGCCACAAACTGCTCAGCACGCGTAGGGTAGATTAGCCGAAGGCGTAATCCACCAATTCGCACAATGCGGCGGCGGGTTACGCTTCGCTAACCCGCCCTACGCGCTCAATTCGGATAGATCGTTGCAGTAATGTCGGACGAAGCCTACACCGTCCTGCCGCGGCGCAAGGCCGCGTAAAGACCGACGAGGGTCCCGATCGCGACGAGCGCTGCCGCGAGCAATAGTTGCAATTCGCCGTCATCGGTGGAGCCTACGGACGACAACAATCTCGTCACCACGACGAACAGGATGCCGACCGAGACCGCGGCACCCAGGCAGAGATGGACGAACTCGCCGGTCAGGTTGCGGTCGAGAAGTCCGAGCGCCGTGAAGTACATCGCGCCGGCGTTGGGGTGAACGAACACGGCGATCCGCGCATAAGGCCCGTAGGCGTCGAGGAGGGATTCGCATTTACTCATCGCGGCTTTCGAGGCTATCAGCTTCAGGAACGGCCTGAAGAACCGGGCCTGTCCATAGCTGAGGACGGCGCCCACGATGATGGCCAGCCATGCCAGGATGAAGACGAACGCATCCGCGGGCTTGGGATTGAGCGCGACGGACATCAGGATCAGAGCGGTTCCTGGAAAATAGCCGAAGTACGGGAAGACCGACTCCAGGAGCACACACACGAATATGAAAACCGGAAACCATGACGAGGCGGCCGCCTCGAGCACGATCGCGTTCATGTCCAGGATATCAGTCTTGTAGAGCAGCAGGTACACGCACATGGCTAGTCCAGCCAGCGCGTAAAACGGCAACGCCCCCGTCAGGAATCGCTTCGTCACTGCCGAACAGCCCGGCAGGCAAGTTTGCGCATGTGCACGGCGATTCCTTCGATGACCCGATCCCGACCCCACGCCAGCCCGCGTGAAGTCCCCCAGCGAGGTTCTACCGCGTCTGAGTTCTACGCGCTAGGCTCGCCAGCTTGCGCCCTGCCATAGTCATCGGATTTGTGCTAAAGTTCTACCGGTTTCCATCGGCGGAAGAGTATCGACCATGACCCCGAAAGAAACTTCTTCCCTCGTCCTCGAGAGAGCGAAGCACGGCGCGCTCATAGATCGGTGTGGCCGGATCTTTTTCTACATTGCCCTTTGGGCTGCAGCTGTATGCTCCGCCTTTCCAATTCCAATTCCAATTCAGTTGCCGTTTTTTCCGCACGATTATTTTGGGGTCGGCGCTTTGATTTTCCCAATCGGGCTATCGCTACTCGCATGGGCTATTTTCGAGTGGCTCAAGTGGCGGATTCTCTAGGCCCCACTCACCGCCTTTTCCAGCAGGGCTACGTTTGTGTAGTGATTGGTTCGTAGGGTGGGTTAGCCCCGTGAATTGCGCGAAGCGCAATTCACTAGGCGTAACCCACCTCTTTTATCTCCGCGTTAACAGAAGTGGTGGGTTACGCCTACGGCTAACCCACCCTACGCACCGCCCTACCCCTGCCTTTGCGCCAGCCAGAACCCGCACAGCACCGTCGCCAGTCCCGCCATCTGGAGTGACGTCGGATGCTCGCCGAGCAGCAGCCAGGCGACGAGCAGCGTAAGCGCCGGCACGCAGGCCGGAAACACCGCGGCGCGGGCGACGCCGAGGCGCTGGACGGAGACGGCGAACAGGTAAAGCGCGGCGGGGCCGGCCAGAATGCCTTGCGCGAGCGCCTGGAGCGCATTCTCGGTGAGCCCAAGTGCAGCGACGCGCGCGAGGCCGCCAGTGACGAGGTAGATCGGCAGCAGCGCGAGCGACAGCACGTTGATGACGATGGCGGCGGAATAGGCCGAGACGTGCCAGCGGCGCAACAGCATGCCGAAGCTCGCGAACATGAAGCCGGTCAGCACGAAGATCAGGTCACCCTGCACGCCGTCGGCGCCGATATGGCCGATTGACTCCGCGCCGATCACGCAGAGGCCGCCGACGATGACGATGGCGCCCGCGAGGCGCGAGGCCGTGATCTTTTCCTTCAGCACGAGCGCCGCGAGCAGGAGGCCGCCGAGCGTGGCCGACGATGGCTGGATGACGCTGCCGTGGCCGAGCGGCACGAACAGGAAGCCGGTATAGGAGATCAGCGACATCACGGGGCCGCCGAGCACCATCAGCACGAGGCCCCTTCCCCATCCGATGCCGCAGAGATCCGTGATGCCCGCGCGCAGCACCAGCGGGATGAACGCGATGCCGGACCAGACGTAGCGGTGCACCAGGAGATCGACCGGCGTGAAGCCGGCCTTCAGCCCGTGCCGCGTGGCCGCAAAGCCGAGCGCCCAGAACAGCGCGGCTGCGAGGCCGCAGACGATGCCGAGCAGCGCCGGTGTCGCATCGGGCTTTTGGGTGAGCGCGTCGGTGCCGCGCGTGCGTTGGTCCATGGTTTGGAGTTACGTCGACGCAGCCACGCGCTCAACCCACGCGCCTGCACGGCTGGCACGCGCGGCGACACACGGGTGTAGCAAGCGTAGCCCGGACGAGCGAAGGCGGAAGCGAAACCCATCGATTGCGACCCACGACGATGATGGGTTTCGCAAGAGTTCAACCCCATCCTGCGGGCTTCCAATTAAGGCGACCTTGGCGACGCGGCCGAGACTGGCCGCACCTGCGCCGCAGATGCGCCCCATTGTCTCCCCCTCGCCTCCTTAATCGGCGTGCCTAGTCGGAGCCATGAACGGGGGGACCGCGGCCGCGCGGCGGCGACATTGAAGATTTGGCAAGCAAGCTGTATTGCCGGCGCGCTGACAGCGACTTCGCTTGTCGCGATTGGTCAGATCGCGGTACCGCGCCCGAGCATCGCAACGCCGAATGCAAGAGTTGCCGATGCATTCAGCGGCATCGCGCTGAACGTGACGACGGCGCTGACAAATGCCAGCGCGGCGTATCCGACCCCGGCCATCGCGGCGAAATTCGATACGGGGTTATCGGCGAATGCGATCGTGGCGGAGGGATTTGGCGCCGCGGCGCGGGACTCGGTGCCGCCGTCCGATGTAACCAGTTCGCAAGGGCCAGAGTTGCAGCTCGCCAGCCTGGAGGCAGCGTCGCCGGAGAACGAGGCAACGCAACAGCAGGATCGTGCGCCCGCAGCGTCGCCCGATCCGGGTGAAGGCAAACAATCGTATCTCAAGTACTACGTCTATTCGGAAATTCCGCCGCCGGAGAAGCCCGCGAAGATCGCCTTGTCGGCGTTGAGCGGCGTTCCGCTCGGAACGCCCGTCCAGGAGATCGAACGCGCCGCCGAAGCGTTCGGTATCGACGCCAATTTCATGAAGGCAGTCGCCAAGATCGAATCCGATTTCAATCCGAAGCAACGCACCGGCTCCTATATCGGCCTGTTCCAGCTGAGCAAGTACGAGTTCGGCAAATTCGGATCGGGCGACATCCTCAATCCGCGCGACAACGCGATGGGTGCCGCCTACAAGTTCCTCACCGAGGCTGCGCTATTCGAAATATTAACGCAGAAGAAGCCGACCCTTTCCGATCTCTACCTGATCCACCAGCAGGGTTGGCAAGGAGCCGCCCAACACATCAGCCATCCGCAGCGGATTGCCTGGAAGTCCATGTGCGCAACCCAGGAGGGCACGGAGAAGGGCGAACGATGGTGCAAGCGCGCCATCTGGGGCAACACGCTGCCGGCGGTCAAACGCGAATGGAAGTCGGTCGATGGTCTCACCTCGGCCGCGTTCGTGGCGATGTGGCGGGACCGCGTCGACACGTTCTACGCCCGCTATCCAGTGCTGACTGCGGCGGCCGAACGCTCGAGATAGAACAGCAAGCGTAGGGCGGATTAGCCGACTGCGTCCGCCGTAGCTGACCCGTCCTACGCACTCCCTTCTCCTCATCGCTCATCATTCGCCGGCGCATTGCGGCGTGCCTGTCTCGCGGCTTGCCTCGCCGCCCTCCTCGCAACCCACCGCGCGCGAAACCGCTTCGCGGCACGAAAAGTCCGCGGCGCCACCACCTGAAATGCCATTGAGGCAACTCCGGCGACCACCCCCTTCACCACGTCGAAAGCGAAATCGGGTCCAAAATACTCCCACATGACCCTGCATCCTTCTCGCGAAGGCTCCGCCGGGCGGTCGTGGGCAAATTGCAAACATGAAAAAGGCCCCGTCCGTCACCGGCGGGGCCTCAAGAAAAATCCCTGTGCGCGTTGTTCAACGCACGCGAAATCTCCCGGTACACCCGCTCATGGTGGACACGATGAAAGAGCTGCAAAGCATGCTCGTGCGATTGAAAACGCCCATAGCGATCATCCCAAAATCAGCGAATGCGAGAAGCCCGGTGCGCAATGCCAAATGCACGCACGAGAGGCCAATGGCGGCAGAGAAGCAGACTGAAGGGCTGCCGTCTGTGTGGCAATTCACAATTGCCGGGTGAATTTTCCAGCCTATGGAATGGTCGCCATAAATTCTCCGTCACGCTCGCGTTGTCTTGATCGCGACGGCGGCGGGACCTATTCTTCCACATCCGCGGACCGCCGCACTCATTCCGTTGACGCCAGACTGAATGGAAAGCGCATCGGTGCCTCAGACGCACGACCCCAAGCCCGACGACCCCAAGCCGGACGACCTCAAGCCGGATCCACAAGGCCCGCAGCGCGCCGATGTCGAGCTGGCGCGGGCCCATGAACGGATCAAGAGCGCCAATGAGGAACTTGCGCGGTTGGATCGATTGGTCTCCGGATTGGAGCGCGGCAGCGACAGCCCGCCGATCCGGCAGATCAAAGCTGCTGCGGAACGAGGCGACGCTCCCCAGGCGCCAGCGCCGGAGCGCAAGGCTCGCCATCAAGGCCTGAAAGGGGACCGGCCCATGCTGCGAGCCTTCGTTGGCCTGCTGCTGGCGATAGGCCTTCTTGGTGCTGCGTTCGCTTCGCAATACCGCGATGAGGCCAAAGCGATCATGGCGCGATGGGCCCCGCCGGTCGCGAGCCCGTCCCCGGAGGTATCAGAGGATCGCAGTCCTCCGACGCCGCCAACAGTCCAGCTGGCTGCTGCGGATGAGCAGACGCCCCTGCCCGCGCCGCCGGTCCGCAAGGAGGCGGAAAGCGCTCCGCCAGCCGGCGCCACATCGCCCTATCCGGCATCCGCTGAGCTTGTGCAATCGCTCAAGACCATCACCGAGGCACTTGCAAGCATCAACGAAAAGCTCGAGCAACAGAAGAGCCGCAACGAGCAAACGCTTCGCGAGCAGGCCGACGCCATTCAACAACTCAAGACGGCGCAGGAGAAAGGTGCTGATGACAATGCGCGCCTCGCCGCACAGGTCCAGGCGCTGCAAACGCAGCTTACGACCTTATCCGCGAAACCCGCCGGGCAGAGCGTGATGAAGCAGACCGAGATGGCTGTGCGTCGGCACATTCCCGCAGCCGCACCTCGGCGGCCCAGGCCGCCGCGCGGACCCTGGACGCCCCCGCCATACATGGTCGACCCTTATTACGGCGATCCGGATTGGTGAGGTGCACCATCGTTCCGATGGGTCGGCCCCGAGCAGCGCACTGGGGTCGTGCTATAACCTGCCGCCATGCGCACGGCTGAAGATTTCAATCGCTACTATGAAACACCTGATCCGTGGGGCTACGCGCGCGCGACATTCAGGGACAAGGTGCTGCGCCGACGCCTGACGCGATCCATTCGCAAAAAATCGGTTCTTGAGCTTGGCTGCGGCGAAGGCCACCTCACCCAGGTGATTTTTCACAGGGCGCGATCGGTGACTGCCGTCGATATCAGCGATGTCGCGATTGCCCGTGCGAAGTCGCGGAATCTGGGAAATGCTGGGTTCGAGACCGCGGACCTCCTGGAAACGTCGTTTGGGGGTTACGACGTGATCGCAGCCATCGAATGTATCTATTATTTGTCCCATCAGGAGCAGGGAGCATTTCTGGCGAAGGTTGCCAGGGAACACCCCGGCAAGCTGCTCTGGCTTTCGGGTCCCATCATCGATTATCAGAGATACTTCAGCCACCGGCGATTGATGCTCGAATTCAAGACGCTCGGATTCACTGTCATCAGATTCTATAATCTGTCGGTCTATTGGCACCCGCTTTCATCTCGGATTGTCGGCAACCTCCTCAAGCTGCCGCTTGGCTACAGGCTGCTGGATCGGCTCCCCGAGCGGATGATCTACCAAAGACTGTACGCCGTGCGAGCACCGTAAGCTCACTCACATGCCCATGCAGATAAATTCGTTCTGCATCTGAAGCCGCTTCGTTCTCAAAGAACGAATCGGAATCGTACAAAAAGAAAAGAAATGGGCAGGTTACGCCGAGCCTTGAACCGGGCCGCGCGAAGCGCGGACCGGCTCGCCAACTCAAGCTACGCGCACGTCACTTGATTTGATTAATTGCATCACGCCGCCTTGGCGGCACCTTCCGGCTGCGCCGTGTCCATCGCGCGCATATAGAGATCAAGCAGGGTTTCGCGCTCGTCGCGCTCGTCCTGGTCCTGCTTCCTCAACTTGATGATCTCCTTGAGGATCTTCACATCGAAACCCTCGGCCTTGGCTTCCGAGAAGACCTCCTTCTTCTGCTCGTTCAACTCCAGCAATTCGGTATCCAGGTTCTCGATCCGCTCGACGAACGAACGAATTTTTCCGCCGGGAATGGTGATGTCAGTCATGGTGCCTCTTTGTTGAATGAGGCCATGAAAATGACCGCAAACGAATGACCAATGTGTTAACCGACGGGTCCCGCACAGCATGTGGGAACCCGGCGCGCCGAGACGAGCGAGGGCGGAAGCGATACTCATCAAATTCGGTCAGGTGATGGGTTTCGCAAGGGCTCAACCCACCCTGCCCACTCGCACACGCCGCATGCCAAGAAAAAGCAAGCTCCTCCCTCGCCTTCGCAGCTTCCGGCGGGTCGCGCGGTGGGCGCGAAAAAAGCTCGCGCGGGCACCGCGGATGGTTCGGATCGTCGGCAGCGTGGCGATCCTGCTTGCGGTCGCAGCGCTTCTGAACATCGTCTATCAAGTGATCCGCAAGCCGACTGAGCTGTTTGTCCTTGTCGGCAACGCCCTCGACAAGGAGCCGGCCGAGAACTGGCGGCATTACGGGCCGCTCTTCCGCAAGCTTTCCACCGCTACGATCACGCCCGAATTGCTGGCCGCGCTGGCGCAGGTCGAGAGTTCAGGCAATCCGGTCGCGCGCACCTACTGGCGCTGGCGATTGAGCCTCAATCCCTTCGCGATCTACCGGCCCGCCTCCAGCGCCGTCGGCCTCTACCAGATGACCGATCCAGCCTACGCCGAGGCCGCGCGGTTCTGTGTCCGCAGCAACACGGTCACGGAGACCGGCTGCGGATTCACCAGTCTCTACATCCGCGCGATCCCGAGCCACGCCATCGAGCTGGCATCGGTGTACCTGGACCGCAATGTGGCTGATGTTCTCACCCGCGCGGGCGACCTAAAGGCAAGCGCGCAGCAGAAGCAGGATCTGGCCGCGTTCATCCATCTCTGCGGCGCGGGTCCCGCCACAGCCTACGCACGCCGTCACTTTCAGATGATGGCCGGCGAGCGGTGCGGCGATCACCTCGTCGCAAGCTATGTCTTCAGGGTCAACGCGATGAAGCGGCAATTTCAGCGCCTTGCCGCGGATGACGGCAATTAGCTCGTAGGGTGGGTTACCCCGCGGCTGCGCGAAGCGCAGTCCGCTCGGCGCAACCCACCCTACGGACTTCAGTACCCTGACTTCGTGCTCGAGCCGGTGGTCGGCTTCGTGCTCGCGCCGGTGGTTTGACCTGGAGCGTAACCGGACGCGCCGGGGCTGGTCTTCTTCGACGCCTTCGCGTGCTGCTTCTTATGTCCGGGAGCGTAGCTGGAAGCTCCCGGCTCGCCTTTCTTGGAACCCGTTTGCTGCATGTCCTGACGCTGCATCTCCTGACCTGGCGCCTTGCTCGACACACCCTGAGCGAACACGGCTGGTGCTGTAGCCATGACGACGGCAGCAGAGAGCGCAATGACCATTGCTTTCATGTCGTCCTCCGATGAGCCCCTCATTGCAACGAAGTGAACCCAACGCCCGTTCCTCGGGGGCCCATGCGGAAAACCGTTCTGCATCTGACTCTGCTTCGTTCTCAAAGAACGAATCGGAATCGCGCAAATCAGCCATGGACACGTCTTAACGTTCCATTTCTCGCTGAGGATTTGAATGAGCTTGGCCGTATCCGCCCACGCGAATATTGGCGGGTCACACCTTCGGCTGATTAGCGCAGCCTAACCCACCTCTTTCGCTTCCGCGTACAGACAGCGCGTGGAATGGGTGGCGCGATGCCCATCAGCGCTGTGCACGCCGATGGGTTTCGCGACAGATCACCCTTCCCACAAGCTGTCATTCCCCAAGAGACCCGACCAAGAGACCCGACCGTCTTGGGGCTGCAGTTCCCGATACTATGCGCGTTCTATCTCGAGCGCGCGTTCTACCTCTATCTCTTGCTCCGCAAACTCCGGGCTGGGAGTCTCGCCTACCGAGACTTCCGCCATTCGGCGCTTGACCTCTTCACATGTCTTGCGGACGTCTTCGGTGAATACCGCGCATTCTTCGATGCGCTTGAAGATCTTCCGTCCCTCTTCACGATACCCCGCCGCCGTTTCGCGCATGAAGGCAATCGCATCATGGACCTGGGCCGTCAGCGCCTCGCACTTTTTCGCGGCGTCGATCAACTCGGTGCCCATGGCCTCGATCTCTTTTGCAGCGGACTCATAGTCGCGAATGACCGCCTCTGCACTGAGCGCACCGACGCGCGTCACCCCCGCGGTGTGCTCGACGTAGTCAGGCAGAGCAATGGACGCGATGGAACTTCCCGGGCGTACCGAACTAATGTCCGCCTCGAGTTGAACCAGGTTCACTCCTTCGCGTCTGCGCAATTGTTCAACACTTGCCATTGAATTGATCCTCCCAATACGCACCCAGAACCCCAAACGGCGTTGAGTGTATTACGGGGGTAAGCGGTGTTCTAACCCGTTGTGTCCTTGACAGTCTCAACTTTGCCATTTTTTCCCAATCGCTGACGCAGCACGCAGCGATGATGGACGTCATAAGCGCTCAACCTTCTGGTTGCGGTTCGCGAAGCTGGCAGGTTTCGCAACAATTCGACCCCGCCGGGCTCCCACGGCGCGCGAGCCCGGGCCGGCAAATGCCGGGGAACCAATGGTCGCGCAACGTCTTGAGATATGCCGCTTCCATTATGGACGGCTCAGACCCGTTGAGAGGCGAAAATGGTCCTGATGATGGGCCTTGGCGCGCTGCTCATCCTGGGCGGACTCCTCTACACGGCACGCGCCACCATATGGCGGGGACCGCTGAGCGGCCGGGATTCCTCCCAGCCGGTTCGTGGCACGCTTGAGCCGCCCCGGCGCGGCGTGGGCTTCCTCGGGTGGGAAGCAAATTGGCCGGGCGTTCTGCTGATGGCCCTCGGCGCAGTTCTCATGGCGGCCGGCGCCACCCTGTAGGCACACCCTACGCGCTGCTGCGAGAGCTAGCCGGTTTTCTTGGTCCGCAGCGCTTCGTGCGGGTGTCGACGATCGCCGCGTCGATTCGACTTGCGAACGTAGGTGACGAGCGCCTCGGGGTTTTCAATCTTGATCTTGAGGGCCGCGACCAATGCGTCCTCGGCTTCGATTGTGAGCGCCTTGGCGCGCATGCCGAGCTTCAATCCGACGGTATATGATGTCATGGCAGGCTCCTCGATCCGCGCCGCAAGACAAGACCGGATCACGGCTATTCTATCAGCATCGGCGACCCGAGTTCATCGAAGCGAAAGAGCTGAAAGACCCGCTGACCGTTGAAGTCGAGGACTCGCAGATCATCAGTCTCGTGCAGATTGCTTTCGACCGCTTGAAAATGCCCGCCATAGCGTTGTCTGGCGAGCGACAAGGGAACCTCGAACGCGACGAATTTTCCGATCCCCTTCTGCCTGAGCACCTCAAGCAGCTTCTGATCGTGCGAGGACTCGTGCGACGTGAGAATGAGCAGCGGACCGCTCGCCGTGAGCAGCAAGAGCGATTTCATCGGATCCTCCTTCGCTGGTCGGACCGAACTTTCGCGTCTTGTCCAGTTTAGCCCGCAGAAGGGGTAGAGCGAAGCGAAACCCATCGACTGCTGCCGCGAACATGACGGGTTTCGCAAGGGCCCTCCCCGTCCTACAGTCGCTCCCAGAATGCGCGGAGCAGCATGGCCATGAACGGAAATCGGTACTACGGCGTCCGAGTCGAGGGCGCGAAATACGGCGTGGGCTTTGGCTCCGCGCTCGCGATCGCGATCTCCTACACCAACAACCATTCGATCCTGTGGGCGATCATTCACGGCATCTTTGGCTGGCTCTACGTGATCTATGTCGCGCTGTTCGGGTGACGACGTCAGCACGTAAGCACAGTCCGCTCGGCGTAACCCACCCTACGCAGCACCACAGCAAAAAGCCCGCGACGAGGTCGCGGGCTTCCTGCGATTTCAGCGATGGCGTCGAGCGTTCAACGCACCTGGCCGATAGTGCGGCCTGCCGATGCGGTCGCCCTCGCGCGCGGCGTCAGCACGCTGACCTGATGGGGGGTGGCGGACACGGCCGCGACCTGCGTTTGCTGTTCGACATGCGCGGCGCCGAGCACGGCGACCTGGGCTTGCGAGATCGGCAGCGCGTTCGCCTCGAAGGTCGGCATTTCAGCGGCAAAGCCTGATGTCGCGCCGGCCATGGCGATTACGGCGGCTGCGATGGTTAACGAGATAGTCTTCACACCGATTCTCCTCAGTAGCAGGTGGAGACCGAGAGGTAGGTTCCTTTGCTGCGTTGCGGTAGTATCGTCTGCTGCATTGCAACAATGCAGATTTGCTGTCAGGACAGGCCCGACGATTTGTTCGGCCACAATGATTTGGGGCACGACTCCTGATCCTTTCAGCTTCTGCGCGCGGATCCCCACGCGAGCCGCCCGGCTCTTAAGCCAATGACGACGAGGTCTTTGATGAACGACGTGCAAAAATGCCCGAAATGCGGCTCCGAACATGCCTATAGGGATCGCGACCTCTGGGTCTGCCCGGAATGCGCGCATGAATGGAGCGCGACTGGCGAAGCAGCCACGGACTCGGCGGACGACACGGCCGTGCGCGACGCCAACGGCAATTTGCTTGCCGACGGCGACAGCGTCATCGTGATCAAGGATCTCAAGGTCAAGGGCTCGTCGTCGGTCGTCAAGGGCGGCACCAAGGTCCGGAACATCCGCCTGCAGGAGGCGACCGACGGCCACAACATCGCCTGCAAGATCGACGGCATTGGCGCGATGAATTTGAAATCGGAGTTCGTGAGGAAGGCGTGAGCCACTTTGGGCATGATCTCCGCGCAAACGCGTTTCGCGTTTGTCGCGAGGGAATACCGCTGCGCACTTTTCCGGATCATGCTCCAGCCGGGATCCCTCTTCCAAATCTCAACACATGACCGTCACCCCGGCGACAAGACGCAACCGCGATTCCAGCGCAAACACGGCTGAGGCTCGGCGCACAGCCCAAAATGGGGAACAATTGCAATGTTGAGTACGGACGCAACCAAGTCGATGGGAAAATCGGGGCAACGGAAGGGCAAGAAAAAGTCCGGGCAGCGGGCAAAATCCGGCCAGCAACAAGCGACCGGGCAAGCGACCGGGCAAGAAACCAAGCAAGAAACCAGGCAAGAAACCGGACAAGAGACCAGGCACGAGACCGCAAAGGACGAACTCCAGGCCGCCCCGACGGAGACCGGCCGGGAGAGTGTCGAAGAGATCGTTCAGGAGATTGCCCAGGAGATCCACAAGATCGGCCAAGAGGCTGGCCAAGAAACCGGCCAAGACATCAGCGCGCCGATCGCGCCGGCTGAGGACATTCCGGCTGAAGCTTCCGCGATGGATCCGCCAGCGGGCGCGCTGGTCGTCTCAGCCGGCATCGCTCCGGTCAGTCCTCAAACCGTCGCGGATGCCTATGCCGACTACACCAGAAAGTCGCTCGAGCATATCTGGTCGTTCTTCGGCAGGTTGGCCGCTGCGCGGTCGCCAGCTGAAGCCTTCGAGCTTCAGATGCAGTTCGCGAAGGAGGCATGCGAAACTTTCGTCGCGGAGTCGCAGAAGATCAACGATCTGCAAGCCGAATTGGCCAGACAGCGTGTCATGAATTTCGAGGGCTTCGTTGCCAAGGTCACCCAGACCACATTCGAGCTGCGCGCGACACGTCATTAGGGCGTAACAAGCGTGACGAGCGTAGCCCGGACGAGCGAAGCGATATCCGGGATTCTTGCCGCGTGGATGGACCGACCCGGATTTCGCGGAGCCTGCCATCGGGCGCGCATTCGCGCGACCCGTTGGCTCCATCCGGGCAACTCACTCAGTTGGCCGCCCGTACGTCGTTGCGGCCTGCCGCTGCGGTCGCCGTCAGCTTCGGCCGCAGCTTCAGGACTCTCACCTGATGCGGCGACGGTGCAGTGATCGAGACCTGCGATTGCCGGACATGCGCCGCTCCCAAGACGGCGACCTGAACAGACGAGATCGGCAGCCCGTTCGCTTCATAGGTCGGCAACTCCGCGGCAAGGCCTGTGGCCGCGCTGGCGATCGAAATCGCGGCGGTGGCCGCGATAATCGGTGACATCTTCTTCACGGCAATTCTCCCAAATTGGATCTGAAGAGCCGGACCTATGCATCCGCGCCGCGCCGTCAATGAGATGATTATCATCATATAAAAACAAGATCGTGATCGACCTTCACGCAGAGGATTTATTTCGCTCCTGTACGCAGGATTGAATCCAGATTCTAAAATCCCCTGCGGGCGTAGAATGATCCTGCCGTCATGTGCCAACAATCGCTTGCGCGAAGCGGTGGAACCGCGCTCCAGATCCCGTCACTTCTTTATGAGCGACCGTTGCCCGTCTCAGGGAATCTCGTACACCGACACCTTGTCGGCAATCCCGCTCAGCGCCACGCTTTTGCGCGTCGGCGTCAGCCCGCCGGCCTCGAGCAGCGTCCTGGCATCGGCATTCTCCACGACTTGCTCCGTCACCACGATCGAGCGCGAGGCGGCAAGGCCCTGGACGCGCGAGGCGATGTTCACGGTCTGCCCAAAATAGTCCTGCTGGCCGTTGAGGGTGACCGCGAGGCAGGAGCCCTCGTGGATACCCATCTTGAGCAGCAGGCCCTGGCGCTGGCGCTCGGCGCCGAGATCGCTCATGGCCTCGCGCATGCGGATGGCGGCCGCGATCGCGCGATCGGGTGTCTCGAACGTCGCCATCACGGCATCGCCGATGGTCTTGACGACCGCGCCGCGTTCGGAGGCGATGATCTCCTGCAACAGCCGAAAATGCTCGTTGACGAGATCGAAGGCGACGAGGTCGCCGACGTTCTCGTAGAGCTGGGTGGAGTCCTTGAGATCCGAGAACAGGAAGGTCAGGCTCAAGATCTTCAGGCGCTGGCCGATGGCGAGCGTGTCGGTGCGGTAGAGATCGCGAAAGGTCTGGTTGGTGAGCAGGCGCTTTGCCGTCAGCGCGGGCTTGCGCCTGGAGAGCAGCGCGTCGAGCGCCTGGTTCGCCACCCACACCGCCGGCAGCACGCGGCCGTCGGTGCGATTGTCCAGCGTCAGCCGCAGCGGCCCGGGGCGCAGGGAGACCGCATCGACATGCGTCTCGGCCTTGCTGAAGATGAGGGACAGGTTTTGCCGCTCGGCCGCCTCCTCGCCTTTTACTTCGAGGAACTGCGCCGTGTGCGTCACGGGCTCGAAGACGATGATCGTCCCCTCAGGGACGTTCAGCGAGAGGATGGCCCGCTCGCCCGGCGGCAGGTCGACGGTCTCCAGCGTCAGTTCGCGCATGGCCTTGTCGAGATCGGCGGGCAGATCGATCGCCGAGCTCCAGAACACCTGGCGATAATATTCCGGCACGGACAGGCTGTCGGGATTATGGGCGGCGATCTTGCGCAGGCGCGGTGAGACCGTGAACGTCACCTCGACCAGATTGTCGAGCGAGGTGTCATAGCCCGCGGCGCAGAACGCGCAATGATACTGCGGACTGGTCAGCGTCTTCAGGCTCTTGTTGGCGGAGAGCACGCCGGCGCAGCTCGGGCACATCACGGCCCAGGTCATTTCCAGCATGCCGAGCTGCACCCCATGCAGCAATCCCGCAATCACGCGCTCCTCATCGAGCTTGGCTTCCCTCGCGAGATCCAGCGCATTCATCCGGTTCAAGGCATGGTCCGGCGCCTCCCGCACCATGCGCTCGAACAGGTCGACGACATCAGCGTCGGCGGACTGCCGCAACAGGCCAAACAGGGTTTCGATTTCGCTCATGGGAGGATGCTACCTGAAAGAGGCGCCGGCGGGGAACCGCCTCTCTGTAGGTATGTCCGGACCGGCGGGGAACAAGCCGTAGCAGCCAATTGCTGCGTCACGATGATGTGCGCAGGACCCCGTTTGATGCTGCCAAAAACTCTGATCCATCACCGTCATTGCGAGCGGAGCGAAGCAATCCAGTCTGCCGCCGCGGAAAGATTCTGGATTGCTTCGCTGCGCTCGCAATGACGATGTGGAAGCAGCGCACTCAAATGTCTGACCGTCATGCTGAGGTGCCGGAGCGAAGCGGAGGCCTCGAAGCACGACGGCCCCGCCGCATCCGGTCCGTTCATCCTTCGAGGCTCTCCACGCGACGCATTGCGTCGCATGGCTCAGGATGACGGGGCGGACCATCACCCCGTCATTGCGAGCGCAGCGAAGCAGTCCAGTCTGCCGCCGCGGAAAGATTCTGGATTGCTTCGCGGAGCTTGTCATCGGGCCGCGCTTCGCGCGGACCCGTTGGCTCGCAATTACGATGGCAATGCTGGTGCAAGCCCCTACTTCAACGCCGTCGCAAGCGCAGTCAGCTTCTCCACCAGGTTGGTACCGAGCGCGTAGATCACCTCGATGATCGCAAGCGCAATGCCGGCCGCGATCAGGCCGTATTCGATGGCAGTTGCGCCGGTTTCATCGGCGACGAATTTCTTGAAAATGCCCTTCAAATTGCTATCCTTCCCAGTTGCGCAGCCTACGGTCTGCACGCAACGGGATAGATTCCACAATCTACGATTGCGTTAATTTCAACGCGGCAATTTGACGAAGACGCGTAACTGCGCGCTCAATCGCGCGGCCAGGGGACGAGGCTCATCTCCTCGCCGCCCTGCGCCTGCGTGCGAACAAGCACCGCGAACACGCCATCCACCGCCGCACGCACGGCGGCCTCGACGGAAGCGCCCTTCGCAACATGCGCGGCGATCAGGCCTGAGAGCAGATCGCCGGTGCCGCAGGGACGGATCGGCAGCCGCACCGTGGCAAAGCGGCTCGCCTGCCCGTTCGCGCAAAGGATCGTCTCGACCTGTCCTTCCGGCGTGTCCGCAAGCGTGCATCCGGTCGCAACGACGCCGCTTGGGCCCTGCGCCGACAGTGCCGCGCTCGCGGCGAGCAGGCTGGCAGCGTCGGTTACATCAACGCCCGCGAGCTGTTCCAGCTCGAACTGGTTCGGCGTCACGAGCGATGCCGCCGGCACGAGCCGCTTTCGCACCACGTCCAAAATGCCCCCGGCGACGTAGACCTTGCCGTCATCCCCGATCACGGGATCGCAGAGATAGGCGAGCTTTGGATTGCGCCGCCGCGCCCGCGCAACGAAATCGGCGATCGCATGCGCATTGGCCTCCGAGCCGAGATAGCCGGTGACGAGCACGGAGGCGCGCTCGACCAGCCCCCGCTCCTCGACGCCCACAAGCAGATCGGCAACCAGCTCCGCATCGAGCACGCGGCCGCGCAGGCTCGGATAGCGCGGATGGTTCGACAGCAGCGTCGTCGGCACCGCCGCAACGCTCACGCCCTCCGCCTGCATTGGATAGACGGCCGCGCTGTTGCCGACATGGCCGTGGACGACCTGGCTTTGAATGGAGATGACGAGCATGAGGCAACTCTAGCATGAGAGCAGGCGCGATTGCGTCATCGCCGCCGATTTGTCCGACCTGTCAACGGCTTCGTCCCATCCACAGTGTGTCGCGCCAAAAATTGCCTTCTACTTTGCATGGGGTTGTTTCGAGGTTTTGACGCCCCTACCCTTTTTTTCCGCTTCCCAGCCGACCCGCGATCCCTTGAGGCAGATCAACGCTGCTCCGTCCCGCACCCCAACCCTCGCTTCCGGGCAAGGAGGGGGGCCGACATGCAGGTGCTGCTGAGGGAGATCCGTCATAATCCGCTGCTCTGGCTGCTGACGATCGTGCCGGTCGTGCTGGTGGCCGCAAAAACCGCGCCGGAGGCGCACACGATGCTGTTCGTGCTCGCGGTGCTCGCCATCGTGCCGCTGGCCGCCCTCCTCAGCCACGCCACCGAGGCGGTGGCGGCCAAGACCGGCGATGCGGTCGGCGGGCTCCTCAACGCCACGCTCGGCAACCTCACCGAGATGATCATCGCGATCACGGCGCTGCATGCCGGCCAGTACATGCTGGTGAAGGCATCGATTGCCGGCGCCATCGTCACCAATTCGCTGTTCATGCTCGGCGCCTCGTTCCTGATCGGCGGGCTCCGCCATCGCGTCCAGGAGTACAACCGCGCCGGCGGGCGACTCTATTCGGGCCTGTTGCTGATGGCGACCGTCGCCCTGCTCGCGCCCTCCGCCGTCGCCGATCTCGAGGCTGCGCGCGATCCAGCGATGATGCAGAAACTCAGCGTCGGCCTCGCCGTGTGCTGATCGCCGCCTACGCGCTCGGCCTGCTGTTCTCGCTGGGGACGCACAAGGACCTGTTCGCCAGCGCCGAGCACGACGAGGCGGAGGCGCCGTGGCCGATCGGCACCGCGCTCGCAACGCTGTTCGTCGTCACCGTGCTGGTGGCGCTGGTGAGCGAGATCTTCGTCGAATCCGTGCAAAAGGCCGCCGAGAGTTTTGGCATGAGCCCGGCCTTCGTCGGCTTCATCATCGTCTCGCTGGTCGGCGCCGCCGCCGAGATGGTGGTGGCCTTCTCGGCTGCGCGCAAGAACCGCCTCGACATGAGCGTATCGATCGCGCTCGGCAGCGCCTCGCAGATCGCACTGTTCGTAGCACCGGTGCTGGTGCTGCTGAGCTACGTCACCGGACCGAAGCCGATGGATCTCCTGTTCTGGCCGGGCGCGGTCACCATGACGCTGATCGCGGCGCTGACTGCAAGCTTCATCACCAACAGCGGCCGCTCGGCCTGGTTCGTCGGCGCGCTGCTGATCTTCATCTACGCGATCTTCGCGCTGACGCTCTACGTCGTCCCGCCGGCGTCGCAGGCCGCAGGGTGAGCGGACCGGGACGTCCGGGGACGACACGTTTCCGCCATGGTGCCTCTGTCCTCTCATCGAAAGCTCGAGGAGAGACATCATGGTCGCCCGCATCGGGCCGGTCCTTGCCGCCGCTGTCGCGTTGGTCATCGCCCAAGCTGTCTTCACGCAGGGTATTATGGCGCAGGAGCTCACGCCGGCCGGGCGCGTTATGCTCGAGAACAAAATCGCTGCCGCCCCGCTGTCGGTCAAGCCGCAGACCTTTGCAATTCCGACCTGCGCCTTCGCCGGCGGACTATGCGGCGCGGTCCGCCGCGACGGCTCGACCGCCGTGCCGCCCCGCTACGATTGGATCGGCCCGTTCGCCGACGGCCGGGCCGCGGTGCGCCTCAGTGGCCTCTATGGCTTCATCGACGAGGAAGGCAACGAAATCGTTCGGCCGCAATATCGCATCGTCGACGACTACAGGCTCGGCTTTGCCCAGGTCGATGTCGACGGCAAGTCGGGCCTCATCGACCGCGACGGCAACATGGTCATCCAACCACGCGACGGGTCAGTCGAGGCCATCGCACCGGATCGTTTCCGCGTCACACGGGAGCGTCAGCTCGGCGGCCTGCGCGGGGCAGAGGATTTCTCCGGCGTGCACGCCTCCCGCACACCGACCGGCGTCAGCGTCTCGTTCTCGATGTCGCGTGTGTTCAACCGATTCAGCGTCATCGACCGCGCCGGCCAAATCATCGAGGCGGAGGATCGGACCGCCTCGTTCGCGTTCGACCTGGACGATCCGTCGCTGCGCGTGACGCGCAAGGACGGACGCTGGGGCATTGCGCGCGGCGATGGAAGCTGGCTGATCGAGCCCATCTTCGAGCGTATCGACGCGTTGAGCGACGGTCTCGCGCAGGTGAAGTTGAACGGCAAGGCCGGCTTCATCGATCGCTCCGGCAAGGTCGTCATCACGCCGTCCTTCGACAGGGTGTGGGCGTTCACGCCCGGCATCGGGCGCACCGCGGCAGAGCGCGACGGCACGGTCGGCCTCATCGACAAGACCGGCGCGTGGGTCGTGACGACCGACTATCAGCAAATGTATCCGGCGGTCGAATTCACCAAGGACCGCACGCGCGCCTATGGCTGGCACGTCAGCCGTGACGACCGTTGGGGCCTGCTCAATGTCGATCTTCGTCCCCTGCTCGACGTCGCATTCGATCAACCCGTGAGCTATTGCCTCGACGACCGCCTGACTGCCTCCAAGGACAAGGAGTGGTACACATTCAAGCCGGACGGCAGTCCGCTCCAGCCACCCGGCGGCCGTCTGCTCGATGCGCCCTGCGGTGGCCCGCAGCCCTTGACTCTCAAGCTCGGCGACAAGTTCGCACTCGTCGACGCCGACCAAAGGCAGATCACGCCGTGGTTTGAGGCCATGACCCCGGCGGGCCTCAACATCAAGAACGTCAAGCTCGACGGCAAATGGGGACGGATCGGGCCCGACGGCCAATGGCTGATCGAGCCGAAATACGACGTCCTTTCGAACGGCGGCCCACTTCTGGTCGCCGACATCAATGGCAAACGCGGCATCCTCAGGAGTGACGGCACCTGGCTGATCGAGCCCAGGTTCGATGCCGCGCGCCTGCGCGACTCCAACACGGCCTTCGTCACCGTCTCCGGCGCAACTGGTCTGCTGCGGGTTGCCGATCAATCCTGGATCATTCCACCGCGCCCCGGCACGATGTGCCAGATCGGCTCCGCACTGATCCGGCAGACCGACGGAACGCGCACGGTGCTGTCGCCGGACGGCGAGACCTGGATCGACATTGGCGCCGAACGGATCGGCACCAACCTCGACGACGGCCTCGTGACATTCCTGAAAGACGGCAAGTGGGGATTGGTCGACACGGCAGGCCAGATCATGCTCGCGCCGACCTATGACGCGCCGCTGTTTTTCTCACCTAGCTTGCGTGGCATCGCCTGGGCGAAGCGCGACGGCCAATGGTGTGCGATCGACAGGCGCGCAAATCCGGTTCCGGGGCTGGCCTGCGTCGCTGAAGATCCCCTCGGCGCGCCCGCACCCCGCTACGAATGCAGGGTCGAGCCGTAGCGGGGACGTGGAGCTATCGCCCCGTCACGGACGCCGGCGGACGCGGCGCTCGCGATGTGCCGGCCGGCTTGCCGGACTTCGCGGCAGGACGCGCCTTGGCCGCAGCCGCGTCGTCCACGCTCACGAGATAAGAGGCAAGCGTCTTCGCCGAGTCCGGGCCGCTCGTGTAGTGATCTCTGAGGAACCAGGCGAGCGTCAGCGTGAAGCGGCCCTTGGCAAGGCCGCGCGGGCTGCGGTGGCAGCTCGCGCAGCTATCGGCAAACAGTCTTGCCGGTGGCTTCTCCGCATCGAGATTTTGCGCCCGCGCGACCGCACCCGTCAGCAGAACGGCGGCGCCAACGGCGATAAGGGGCGCGATCCAGCCGCGCCCCGGCTTTTGCAACGACGTCAAATTGTGTCCCCTGCCCCAAAATCCTCGGGTTAGGCCGCCGCGAGCTGGTCGAACTCCGCTGCCTGATAGGCCTTGCCGTCGGGATCGGTAATCACGACCTGCCAGCCCTCGCTCGCCCACACCTTCGCCTTGGCCACGATCAGCAGCCGGCTTTCCCGTGCAAAACTATACTTCGCGTTCTCGCGTTCTGCGATCATCTTGTAGGCCACCACGCATCCCCTAAAAGCGTTGCCCTGCCACCCGAGAGCTGTCGTGGCAGCGCGCTTTGGCGGCAATTCGCCGGGATCGTGGCAATTTGGCGCCGTCAACACGACGCGGGTGGGATGCGGAACTGCGCACGCATCAGCGTCACTCTGACAACGTCGCTTCGACAAAACCTCGCGGATCCGCGCAGAACTCGCGCATCACGCGGTAATGGTCGGTCTCCTCCACCGTAACGGGCGCGAGCCCGTTCTTGCTCAGCCGCAGCAACCGCGCATTGGGATAGGCCATCAGCATCGGCGCGTGCGTTGCCATGATGACTTGACAGATCCGCGACTCCTCCATGCGGCGCAGCAGCTTCAGAAATTCGAGCTGGCGCGAGGGGGAGAGCGCCGACTCCGGCTCGTCGAAGATGAAAATACCCTGGCGCTGACAACGCTCTTCGAAGAATCGAAGGAAGCCTTCGCCATGCGAATGCGAAAGGAAGTCCGGCCCAAGCTTGCCGACATCGCGCGCAGCTTGATCGAGATATCGCGCCACGGTGAAAAAGCTCTCGGCGCGAAAGAACCAGCCGTTCGTAATCTTAGGCAGCCAGCTCGCGCGCAGCGCCTTCGACAGCACACCGCCCATTTCTTCCGTTGCCTGGGAATGGTCGACCGGCATGTAGCCTTTTCCGCCGCCAGCGTCGTCGTAGCCGGCAAGCGCCGCGATGCCTTCCAGGATGGTGGACTTTCCGGTGCCGTTCTCTCCGACGATGATGGTGATCGATGTATCGAAGCTGAGCTCGAACTCCTCGGCAAAGATCGGAAGGCAGAATGGATACGCGTCACGGTCGCCGATACGCGACGGCTCAAGCCAAACGCGCTTCAGATACGGCGCAGGCAGGTTGATCGTGCGATTGCCCCTCCGGCTCATTCCGTGCCCCCTGCCAGTTGCTGCCGTGAACAGGAACATAACAGGAACACATAGACCAGGGAAGCGGCATCTCAACCAACCGCAGGCGCGCCCTTACTCCAGCGCCTCCAGCACCAGTTCCATGGTCATCAGCACGGGATTGTCGCCGCGGATCAGGCGGCCCTCGGCGATGCCGCCGGTGTAGTCGATCAGCGCGACGTCGAGCTCCGCCTCCAGCCCGCCGGCGCTGCCCGGCGCGATCGTGCCTGACGTCACCGCAAGCTCGGTGGCAAAGGGCTCGGTCACGCCGCCATGGGTGAAGCGGGCGCCGATGGTCGAGCCGACCCCGCCGTGAAGCTCTGCGCGCGCGATGCCTTGCGTGCGGCAAAACTCTTCCAGGCAGCCGGCAAAATCCTGGTTCGGCCGCAGCCGCAGCGCGAAGACGCGGCTGGTCGTGCGCGCGCCGGTGGCCGCGCAGGCAACCGGGCCGAACAGCTTGAAGTTCGTCTCGGGATCGGGCTCGGCCGTGAACAGCGCGCCGTCGAGGCCGAACGCGTCCACCTCAGAGGGCTCGGCGACCACAGCCTCTTCGGGAAGGATGTGCCCACCGCTGGCGCGATTGCCCTGTTCGGTCCAGAGCCCGTGGCAATGGAAGAACGACGCGCCGTCGCGGCTGCCGAGCGTCATGCTGCCGAGCTTCAACCGCGTGACGCCGGTGGGGCGAAAGGTGTCGCTGTAGAACGCCGCATTAGCACCGGTCTTCGATAGCGCCGGCATCACATAGGCGAACGGCCCGAGCGCGCCGCCGCGAAAATTGAGCACACCGCCGGCAAATCCCTCCTGGGCAAAGCCGCGACGCGCGGCCTCTAACAGCGGCACGCCGGCGTCAAGCGTGAAGGAGAAGGCGCGGCCCCGCGCCTCGACCCATTGGATGCGTTCCGGAACGGGTGCGCCCGGCTGCTTGATGCTGCGCATCTGTTACCGTCAACCCGCCTGCTTGGTGTTGAGATCGAGCAATCCGCGCGCCTCGAGCTCGTCGCGCACCATGCGCTTGGGAATTTTGCCATAACCCGACTTCGGCAACGCCTCCCAGAAGAAGAAGCGCTTTGGCATCTTGTAGCGCGGCACTTTAGCGCTGAGGAACGCCGCCATCTCCGCCTCGCTCACAGCCTTCGCGCCCTCGCGTGCGACGCAGACGGCAACGCCGACCTCGCCCCAGGTCGGATCGGGCACGCCAAGCACGGCGACCTCGCCGACCGCCGGATGGGTCAAGATCTTCTCCTCGATCTCGCGCGGATAGATGTTGGAGCCGCCGGAGATGTACATGTCCGACGCGCGTCCCGTGATGTAGACAAAGCCCTCCTCGTCCATGTGGCCGAGATCGCCGGTGCGGAACCAGCCATTGCGGAACGCTTTCGCATTGGCCTCGGGATTGTCGTAATAGCCGGCGAATACCGCGGGCCCGATCACGCAAATCTCGCCGCTCTGGTTCGCAGCCAGTTCGCGGCCCTCGTCATCCTGGATCGAGACCTGCATGCCCGTACGCTCATAGCCGCAGGTGCCGAGCTTGGTCTGCGGGGTATCCTCGACGTCGTGCAGCGCCGCCGGCAGCACGGTGATGTTGCCGGTGACCTCACCGAGCCCGAAATACTGCACGATCACCTTGCCGAGCTTGTTCAACGCGGTCTTCTGGTCCTCGCGATACATCGGCGCGCCCGCATAGATCACCTGGCGCAGCGAGGAGTGGTCGAACTTATCGACCGCGGGATGCTCGACCATCATCTTTAGAATCGTCGGCACGGTGAAGAGATTGCTCACACGATGCGCCTCGATAAGGCGAAACGCCTCAGCGATGTCGAACTTTTCGGTCGGCAGCAGCACGGTGCGCGCGCCGCGCGCGGTCTGCATCAACTGATGCACGCCGGCGCCATGCGACAACGGCGCCACCACGAGCGATGCATCGTCTTCCGTCGTGCCCGGCGTGAGATCGGCGAGATGGTTGGTGACGACAAACCCCATTTGGCCGTGGGTCAGCACCGCGGCCTTGGAGCGGCCGGTGGTGCCTGACGTGAAGAAGAACCAGCAGGGATCGTCATGCTCGACGGCGACGTTGGCTATGCTCGCACCCGCGTTGGCCTTGATCGCCTCCGCCACGCTCGTCTCGCCGAATGACGCCTTGCCGTCGATCGTCCAGGTGAACGCCAAGGTGCCACCGTTCACAGCCGCGGCGTGCTCCGGAAAATCGACATGACACAAAAATCCCTTCGCGCCGGAGGCCTGCGCGAGATAGGCGACCTCGTCGGGCATCAGGCGGAAGTTTGTCGGCACCCAGACCGCGCCAAGGCGGAAGGCGGCGAACATCGAGACGAACATCTCGTCGCCATTCTTGGAATGGACGAGAATGCGGTCGCCCTTGGCAATCCCCCGCGCCGCCAATGCCGCCGCCAGCGCGGACACTTGCGCGTCGATCTCGCGCCAGGTCCAGGATTTGTCGCCCCACACAAAACCGATCCGCTGTCCATGCCGCCGGGCATTCTGGGTCAGCATGTAAGCGAGATTCATGACGCGGCGGGACATCCGCAATAGCTGCATGGGGCTTCCTCTTCGGTGGCGGGCACCGCAGGCGGGCCGCTCTTCGCGGTCCATTTTTATCGCCATCCGCCGAGGCCCGGCAAGGCCGCCCAGCGCAAGGCCCCATTACGGCATCTTGAACGCGAAGGCTGTGGCGGTAATACCCTTCTCCTTGTAGCAGGACGGCGAGCCGTGGCCGCCGCAATAGCCGCCATGCAGCTCGAAGCGGATGGTGCGCACCGCGCCCGCCTTCATCGGTTTCGGCTTGATCTCGTAGCTGCGGACATAGCCGTCGAAGACGCTGCGCACGCTGCCGTTGGGCAACGTCACCAGGATGTTCATCACGCAGCCGCCGGTTCCGCAGTAGACGGCTTTCCGGCCTTCGCAGGTCGTGTCGCGGAAATCGACGATGTAATCGTCGCGCCCGTCACCGGTGAGGTCGATCCGGCGCACCGTATCAGGCGCAAGGCTCACGGTGCCGCCGCCTTGCGACGTGCATTCCTCACTGGCGTAACGCAGCGCCTTCTGGACTTCGCCGGGATAGGCGGCCGGATCGAAAGCCTTCGGCTCCTCTGCGCGAGCGTGACCGGCCAGAAGCGCCGCAAGCACGATGATCGCATGAAATCTCATGCTGCGTTGGTCGGCGTCGCGGGCGCCAGCGTTCAGGGAAATTTAAACATGTTCGGCGCACCTTCGCCGCATTCTCCGCGTATCGAGTTGTGCATGATGTCCAGAGCGCCCGCCATCCTCCTGCTGTCGCTGGCGCTCGCCGGATGCGCCGCCACACCGCAAGCACATCTGGCAGCCGATCCCGCGGCCAGGCCGGCACGTTTCGCCTGGGACGGCGGGGGCGAAGATCCCAACCGCCCCCGGATATCAGCGGAAACCTCGCGTGCTGCGCGGACGGCTGCGAAGCCCTCCCAGGATGGCACCGGCTTGGACGACGAGCACGACGCGCAGCTCAGCCGCTCGCTGGTGATCTGCAAGGGCTGCCTCCGTCCGCAGCCGCAGCCGAGCGACGACGCGCGCCTCGCCAAGGCTTCCAATTGAACCGCTTCCGATTGAACCGATCGGCCACGTAGCTCTACCGAGATAGGGGCCGCAGGACCGGCCGTTCCGGTCTATAAGCGCGTCATCACCGATCTCAGGATAGTTCATGCTCACCCGTCGCCATTTCGTCGCCACTGCCCTGCTCGTCTCCGTCAGCCCGGCCGTTGCCCAGACCGCCCCGCCCAGCGATCCCGTCGCGATCCTCACCGCGATCTACACCCGTGCAGCCAAGGGCAAGGGTGATGGCGGCGGTGCCTTCATCATCGAGAACAAGGCGGCGAAGGGAAAATACCTCTCGAAATCGCTGGTCGCGCTGTGGGCCAAGGCCGATGCGCACACCCCGAAGGGCGACGTCGGCCCCGTCGATTTCGATCCCGTGACCAATTCGCAGGAGCCGGACGTCAAATCGTTCAAGGTGGAAACGGAGAAGCTCGAAGCCGACAAAGCGAGCCTCGCGGTCACCATCACGGGCCACCGCAACGACCGCAAACCCGCCGACCTCATCGTGCGTTATGAGTTCGTGCGCGAGGCCAATAGCTGGCGGATCGACGACATCAAGGGCTCCTCCGACGGCGAACCCTGGTCGATCCGCAAAATGCTGGCGGACTCGCTGAAGAACTGAGGGGAGACACGATGAGCGCAGTGACCGACAACAAGTCCCATCATCGCTTCGAGCTCGAGGTCGACGGCCACGTTGCGACCGAACATTACAAGCTCGACGGTAACGTCATCACCTTCGAGCACACGGAGGTACCGACCGAGCTCGGCGGCAAGGGCGTCGGCTCAAAGCTGGTGCAAGGCGCTCTCGACCAGGTGCGCGCCGCAGGATTGAAGCTGATCCCGCAATGCCCGTTCGTGAAGGCGTGGATCAACAAGCATCCGGACTATCAGGATCTGGTGAAGGTCTAGAGCGTTTTCGAGCGAAGCGGATACCGGTTCTCGTCAAGAAAACGCATCAAAAAAAGAGCGACGTACAGGCTCGTCGGCTCTCGCCGACAGGCCTGCACGAGAGTTGGCTTCATCACCCATGCTTGAGCAAGTCCTGGTCGCTCTGCTCCCAGTCCTGCCAGAGCAAGAGCACGCCAAGGAGCACCACGACCGCGCCGAGGCTGGTGTGGTAGAGGCGTAGAAAACCTTCGCCGGAATAGCCGAAGACATAGGGAGAGACGATCAGCCACAGGCCGACGAGGATCGTTGTCACCTCCTCCCAGCGCTGCAGCGCGACATATTCGAGCTGGGCGAGGCCAAACACCACAAGGCCGATCGCGAGCGTGTTCAGGATGGCCATCTGGCGCCCGGCGAGCGCCGCCTCCTCCTGGATCGGAAACCACGGCGACGCAAAGATCAGCGCGCCGAGCAGCATGCCGCACCAGTCTTCCCATGTCCGGTGAGTCTTCAGGAAACCAAAATCCGACATCGTAACCTCCCAACATAGAGGCATACGTCTGCGGCTGGCGATCATAACACTCCGAATGTCAGGCGACCCTGCCGGCCGCATTCGAGCGCATGTCTTGATGGAACACCACGGTGCCGACTGTTGCAAGAGGCGCGCCGACATTTTCTTTGCGTTCGCCGGACTTTAACAAACCCCGATTGCAGCGCCTTGTCCTAATCGGTCCTAATCGGCAAGGCCGCCCTTGTGGTCGCCCTGATGAGAAGCTGCATTGACGAAAGCACAGGAGGCGGCTCTCGGGCCGCCTCCTCGCGCTGTATCCCTGCTGAGGCTCTACTGACAGACATGCATCAGGCCATCAGAGCCTTTGATCATGGTGCCGGGATCGCAGACAATGCCGTAACGCGCCTTGTAGTCGGCCCATCCGCTAACGCCATACCAGGGGCCATCCGCGTAGTAGGCCCTAGGCACATAGAAGGGCTTGGTTTCGATGGGACCGCCATAGTAGGCATTGGCCGCCAATGCTCCGGTGCCGTAAGGCCTGCCATAGTAACCGGCACCACCCCAGTTCCAGGGTTGTGTGGCAGCGACGGCGGCGGTCGTGCCGGCAACGGCTGCTGTGCCAGCCGCGCTTGCAAGGCCGGCGTAGTTGACCGCCATCGGGCCTGCAATACCGGCCGAGTCGTACTGGACAGCCCGCCGGTTTTGTCGACGTGCAACACCCGCAACGCTCACTGGCGTCAGGGGACGACCCACTCGCGCCTGCGCACTTTCGATCGAAAGCGAAGCGCCGCCTTGCTCCGACCAGCCGAAGGAGAGCAGCATCGCACAAGTGAACGTCGAGGCTGCTAATGCAACGTTTCGTACATTCATCTTCATCATGGACCTTACTCCACTGTTTCCTGCCCGGTTTCAATGATGGAACCTCCCAATCAGCGGTCGTTGCGCTAGATCAACAGTCCACCTCTTGTTGTGCCTCAATGAGACAACGACGCTGACGCAGCGCGGCGAGCGCGAAATCGGCTTTCATCTCCTCCATCGGATCGCCGCGAACAGTGCTTCGTTGTATGCGAACGACGGCATCAACCTGAACAGCGCATTCGCCTGGCGATCATTCGATCAAGCTCGGCGGCGCGATGGCTATTCTCTTCGAGATCCGGCGCTTGGATCCTGAGCAAGCTGCACGCAAGCGACGTCATGACCGTAGAGGTTGCCTGGGCGGTGTCGGCCTTGGCAAAGGTGACATCGCCCAGGCTCAAAGTTGGTTAGCCGCGCATGTTTAGGCCATCACGCGGCAGGTATGAATCAACATTCTGCTTCAGTCATCATCCTCGGCCTGCGCACGACGTCGCTCCACGACCTCGCTCATGTCGTGAAGTACAAGGACCGCGAGGGCCCCCATGCGCTGCCTCTGTTCGGGATTGAGGGTCTTGTAGAGTGGCTGCCACGCCTCGGCGAGTTTATCCAAATCGGCTGATCGTTGAGCCAATGCCTCCGAGCGTCGTTGCAAGAAGGCGATGGGGTCACGATTGCGCATGGTTTCGACGGCATTTTGGTCGGCCCGTCTACCCACTGTTTCCGAGATTTTTGCAACACGGGCCTTCCGATCCTCCGCTCTGGCACGAATGGCGCTCTCGACAGGCGGCCAGAGTTTTTCCTGGTCAGGTGTCAGCTGCAAGGCTGCCTTGGTCAAATCGATCCGCATGTCCATCAGTGTATTTCGGTCCACTGCGTTTAGCCGTTCTGGCGTCGCAGTGGAGGTAGTTTGCGCGCTGGCAATCGATGGTGCGGTAAGAAGGAGTGCAGCTGTTCCGATCACTACTATCTTCATCATCGGCGACCTCCTAGGTAAGTAGCCCCCAGGCACCGCGCAAACAATCGTCGGCAGGACGATGTCGCGTTGATTCAAATCAAGGGACTTGGAGAAAGAATTGTGGCGCGCAGGCCAGGCGAGAGCTCCGACATGTCCGTTCTTGCGCCGCCATTCGGACGCGCGGACGTCAACTCTCCATCGCAGCAGAGCTGCGACGCGGCGTTCGTCAGACGAGCAACAAGGAAAGAAGGCCCCGGGCGAAACCCCGGGGCCAGTTGTTGGGTACCGCTATTGGACTAGTAACGTGCTGTGACCGGTGCCGTGTAACCGCCGAAGCGGTAGTTGAAGCGCAGGGTGATCATGTCGACGTCCTGGCTGACCCCGGTGCCCAGCAGGGTGACCCCAATCGGAGTAACCACGCCTGCGAAGGCAGTATTGTCACGCCCCATCCAGAGATGGTCGTATTCAATACCGAAGGACCAGTTCGGTGCGAAGCCATATTCCCAGCCGACACCCAAGGCGCCGCCCCAGCGCGTGTGACCTGCCGAGGCCAGACCGACCCCGGTGACGTTGTTGAATATATCAAAGCTATTGTGAGTGACGGCCGCGCCACCCTTCACGTAGAACAGTGACGCGTTCCACGCCCAACCGAGTTGGGCCGTGAAGAGGCCAATGCCGTCGGTTTTCCCCGTGGTTGAAATCAGCGGATCGATCAGGCTGACGCGCGTGTTCTTGATGTCGGCCCAATCGCCCTGTGCTTCCAATCCGAACACAAACTGATTGGTTTGCCAGCGATACCCGATCTGTCCGCCGATAAGACCTCCGGAGCGATCAGCGCAAGCACCCGCGACTGTTCCTACGAGCGTTACAAAATCGATGCACTGGTGGCTTTGGCCCCAGCCGCCATTGGCGCCGATGTAGAAGCCGCTCCAGTTGTAGATCGTCACGACCGGTGCTGGTGGCGGGGCGGCCTTGACGGGCATGTCGGCGGCCGATGCAGGGGCAGCCAGGCCCATGGCTGCGACGCTCACAGCGGCTATCAGAAGTTTCCTCATATGATTGTCTCCGTATCAGAGCTTATTTAATCGACGATTTCTTGTGCACGGGAGCGTGCATAACTTCTCCATGCCAATCGCGAGTTTAGTCGCGAGTCTTTCAAGCACCCGTAACAAGATGGCAACACTCAATCGAAATCTCTTAGACAGCGCATTTCCGCCGACCACAGGGGTCATTCGTTGTCGGGAAGCGGCGAGGCTTCGGCTGCGTCCTCCTGGCCTTCTGAAAGCCATTGGTGAACTTGATTGGACGGGATATGCCGCCGCGGCAGATGCGGATTGATCGTACCCGCGAAGACGATCAGCCCTTCGTCCAGTTTCGAGCTTGCAAAGACCTTGGCCTCGTCTTCGGTCGCGAATGTCCTGGTTTCGCGCGGACTTCGCCTTCTTTCGCGCAGACTGCGTGGACGACTCTCAAAAGTGACATACCAGGCTGGCGTCATCTCACGTGGACTCCGAGCGCGCAGTCTCGCGGAGTTGGCTGACGAGCGCACTTAGTCTGCGACGTGCTGCAGAGGAAGCGCACTCGCCCGCGAACGCGCCCACGTGGGCTTGCCCCTGTCGATTGATCTCGGCGCGAGCCCAATCCGGTGTGCGCGCAGACCCTTTGATTTAGCTCAACGGTTGCCCCGCATTTGCTCGTTCGATGGAGCGTCGGTATTTGAACTGCAAGGACAAGCACGATGATCCGACTAGCCATTGTGGGCTTCGCCGTCCTGGTTACAACGTCGGCCCAGGCAATAACACCTGCACCGTTGGTCCAATCAGATCACATGATTACGCAAGTCGCCGTCGGCTGCGGTCCGGGCCGAACGCTCGTGAACGGTATCTGCGTCGCACGAACCACCATCCGTCAGACCCGTCGAGCAGTGCGCCGGTGCATCCGCTGGCAAGGAGGCGTCTGCGCCCTGTACGAATGAGACTCCTGAGCCTGCATCCGGAGGGATGCTGATGCTCATCGCTTGTCCGGACCATCTTTCAATAGCAGGCGAGGCTCGCCTCGTGCCCCTGCCCTCCAAGAAGCGAAACATAGAGCCAACATGAAAGCAGCTTCACTAAGCGTATTCTGGCTTGGAATGCTTGGAATTTCCGCGGAGGTGCTCGCTGCCCCGTGCTCGTCCTATTACATTTCGGAAATCACTGTTGTATCGGCGGTCGACACCGAGGCCGGGCGTGTACAGACTTTTGTCGGATTTGGAGCGTCGAAGGAAGAAGCCGAGAAGAATGCCTTGGGATCCTGCTCGCACATCCAGCTCGACCTCCAGACTTGCCTGGACTCAGATCGCCTCGTGAGTCGTAATGCTCCTTCGGATGAACTTAACGGTTTGCTTCATTTGAAGTACATGAAGGCGGTGAAGCGCATCACTGGCTGCGACTAGCGCAACTTCGCAGCCCTGCATCATTGTCTGGATTTGTGCGAATGCTCATGCACCGTTCGCACGAGTTGCAACTTCGATGGCCGGTTTCCGTTCTGGACCAAAGAGAACGCAAATGCAGTGCCTTGGATTCGACTTAGGGCACAGTTGTTTTGGGCGACTGCTGCTTGTCGGGGCGGCCGTGGCTCTGCTCCCGCTTTCCGGCCAAATTGCCCATGCCGATGAAGGGGGCGTGTCTTTCTGGCTTCCCGGGCAAGTTGGCAGTCTCGCCGCTGTGCCTTCGACGCCCGGCTGGACATTAGACACGGTCTATTATCACGCCTCCGTAGCCGCCTCCGGCAGCGTTTCCGCTTCCCGACAAATTGCTATCGGAAACCTTCCGACAAACGCAAATGTCAGCCTGAATGCGAATCTGAACGCACGTGCCGATCAGGTCGTGCTGGCGCCCACATACGCCTTTGCCAATTCAGTGCTCGGCGGCCAATTGGCGATTGGCATGGCCGGATCATTCAGTCGCGTCGACGCGCGCCTCGACGGGACTCTGACGGCCCAACTCGGTTCGGTCACCGCGACCCGCACGGGTACCATTTTGGATTCCTTCACATCGGTTGGCGATCTCAGCCCGATCGTGACGTTGAAATGGGGGCAAGGCGTCCACAACTGGGTGATCTATGGTACGGGCGACATTCCCGTCGGAGCCTATGATCGGGGGCGACTCTCCAACATCGGGATCGGCCACGGAGCCATCGATGGTGGCGGTGGCTATACCTATTTCAACTCGGTAACGGGTCGAGAATTTTCTGCTATCGCCGGTTTCACCTACAACTTCCAAAATCAACAGACACAATACCAGAACGGCATTGATTTCCATTTCGATTGGGGAGCGTCGCAATACCTCTCAAAACAACTTTTCATCGGCCTTGTGGGGTATGCGTACCAGCAAGTTACCGCTGACTCCGGCCAACACCCTATCCTGGGACCCTTCAAGTCGCGCGTGATCGGCATCGGTCCGCAAATCGGCTACATTTTTCCGATCGGGAAGATGCAGGGATCTTTGAACCTGAGAGGTTACGGCGAGTTCCTCGCGGCCCATCGCGCGTCCGGTTGGAATACTTTTCTGACGTTCGAGATCTCCGGCGGTGCCCCAGAGATGCCGACCCGTCACCCCCTGGCGAAATGAGCAGGGAAACTGTCCACGAGGCCGCCTTAGGCACCTGAGGATCAGCATCGAGCTTCCGACTACATCGCCCCCAGCCGCTGCAACGCCTCCCGCGCCGTCGGCAGATCAGGGCGCAGCTCCAGCGCCTTCCTGAAATCCGCGATCGCGCCCTGCTTGTCGCCGAGGCGCATCTTGGCCTGGCCGCGGTTGTTCCAGGAGAACACGTCGGAGGGATCGTATTGCAGCGCCTTGTCGTAATCGGCAAGGCCGCCCTTGTTGTCGCCCTGGTAGAGCCGGATCATGCCGCGATTGCGCCAGCCGCGCGCATCGGTCGGCGCGATCCGGATCGCCTCGCCATAGTCGGCGGCGGCGCGGTCCAGCTGCTCGGAATCGCGAAAAACGTTGCCGCGGTCGATATAGGCGAGCAGATCCGGCGCTAGCTTGATGCGCGTGGTGTAGTCGGCGAGCGCGCGCGTCATGTCGCGTTTGCGGTAGTAGGTCAGTCCGCGGTTGCCATAGGCGCCGGCGTAGTTGGGATTGAGCTTGATCGCGGTGTCGAAATCGGCGATCGCGCCATCAAGGTCGCGCTTGTTGTACCGGGACTCGCCGCGGTTGTTGTAGGCAAGCGGCAGCGACGGATCGAGCTTGATCGCCTGGTCATAATCGGCAATCGCGCGATCATAGTCGCGCTTGAAGGAATAGACGCGGCCGCGGTTGTTGAAGGCGCAGGCATAGTTCGGGTCGAGCTTGACCGCCTCGTCGAGATCGGCAAGCGCGGCATCGAGCTCGTGCCTCTCGGTGAGCCCATGCCCGCGGTTGCAATAGGCGCCGGCGAGCCGGCGGCCGGTTTCACTCTTGGTGTCGATGACCGTCGAGCAGGCCTTGACCCGCTCGTCG
Organism: Bradyrhizobium arachidis; assembly: GCF_024758505.1. Classification (NCBI taxonomy): domain Bacteria; kingdom Pseudomonadati; phylum Pseudomonadota; class Alphaproteobacteria; order Hyphomicrobiales; family Nitrobacteraceae; genus Bradyrhizobium; species Bradyrhizobium arachidis. Next base: position 5,233,579 of record NZ_CP077970.1, read on the forward strand.
GGCGTGCTGGCGAGGCCGACACAGGCCTCCCAGGCCGGGCCGCCTTCGGCCGCCGCCGGCACCGGCGCGGCACAGGTGAGCGCGAGGACGGCAAGCGACGCCAGATGGCCAACCGAGACACGCATTTGCCGGATATCTCCCCTGCGACGATGTCCGTTGGTCGCGTCTTTGCAAGGGCGGGTTCATCCGCCTACATCGGGATCGGAGCGACAAACTCAGAGGGATTTGCATGCCGGCCGCCGTACGCGACAACAAAGACAAAAACCGCTTCGAGCTCGACGTCGGCAACGAGGTCGCCTTCGCCAACTATCGGCTGACGCCGCAGGCCATCATCATCACCCACACCGAGACGCCGCGCAGCTTGCGCGGCCGCGGCATCGCCTCGGAGCTGGTGAAGGGCGCGCTGGAGCTGATCCGGGCCGACGGCAAGAAGGTGATCGCAGCTTGCGGCTTTGTCGTCGACTACCTGCACAAGCATCCGGAAGACGCTGACCTCATCGCCTGAGGCCCCCTCAAACGCAAAAGGGCCCGCCTGATGGCGGGCCCTTTCGACGAGCGGGTCATCGCTCAGTGCTTGATCTCCGGCGGCAGCTTGCCGCCATTGGCCGCGAGCTTGGTCATGACCTGCTTGTGCAGCCAGACATTCATGCTCGCGGAATCATTGGTGTCGCCGGTGAAGCCGAGCTCCTTGGCGAGCTCCTTGCGCGCGGCAAGGCTCGAGTCGATGTCGAGCGCCTTCATGAGATCGACGATGGAGGTGCGCCACTCCAGCTTCTCCTTCTTGGCCGCGACCGCCTTGTCGAGGATCGGCGCGACGTCGACGGTCTGCGCGGGCGCAGCCGCGGGGGCAGAGGCCGGCGAAGCCGCCGTGCCGGAGCTTGCGGGTGCGCTCGCGCCGCCGGCCGGCGCTGCCGCTGCCGGATGGCTGCCGAAGATCGCGCCCATGATTTTTCCGAAAATGCTCATAGTTGCTCCCCAAAAAGGATCCGAAGGAAGGGCCTGAGTGGCACTCTATAGACTTGGTTCTTGCGCAGACATGCGACGCGTTGAACAGCATGAGCTTATCTGCGGCGAAATGACGACAGAATGACATATTCGAGGTTGCGCTGCGGCAACAATATTCACCCAACAGTGCGGGACAGCCCTCCCAATTGGGAGTACCGTTGAGCCTCAGTCCGCGATCCCGTCTGGAATTCGCGTCTGGTCTGGATCGCAATTGTCTAGGAAATGCGGCCGCTTGCGCCGTTTGTCGGCGCAACATGCGGCTGCGCGGCAAGGGAGCTAGCGACCATGGCGACACTCTACCAGGGCAATGTCCCCGGCGTGGCCCAGTCCGCTGATGCGGCTGGACCAACGATCCGGACCATCCAACTCTCGGACCTCCACGACGCGCTGAAGCGCGGCTGGGAAGATTTCAAGGCGGTGCCGAGCCACGCCATCATCCTGTGCGTGATCTATCCGGTGCTGGGCCTCGTGATCGCGCGCGTCGCGATGGGCTATTCGGTGATCCCGCTGCTGTTCCCCCTTGCCGCAGGCTTCGCGCTGATCGGACCGTTCGCCGCGCTCGGCCTTTATGAGCTCAGCAGCCGTCGCGAACGCAACGAGGAAGCGAGCGCCTGGGATGCCATGGAGGTGCTGCGTTCGCCCTCCTTCGGCGCCATGCTCGGGCTCGGCACGCTGCTGCTCGCACTGTTCGTGACCTGGGTTGCCACCGCGCAGGCGATCTATGTCGCAGCATTCGGCTATGAAGGTGTCACCGGCATCGCTGATTTCATCACGCGCGTGCTGACGACGCAGCAAGGCTGGTGGTTGATCATCGTCGGCTGCGGCACAGGCTTCCTGTTCGCACTCGCCGCGCTCTGCATCAGCGTCATCTCGTTCCCGCTGATGCTCGACCGCCATGCCAGCGCCGGCGAAGCCATGGTCACCTCGCTCCGCGCGGTCGCGAAGAACCCGGTACCGATGGCAGCGTGGGGCCTGATCGTCGCAGTGCTGCTCGCGCTCGGAACCCTGCCCGCCTTCCTGGGCCTCGCCGTGGTCATTCCCCTGCTCGGTCACGCGACCTGGCATCTCTATCGCAAGGTGATCGTGTCGGATCCCAACGCCCGGCCCGTACCGCCTCCGCCGCATCGCCCGCGGAAGCCGGCGGCCGACTTCCCGGCCAATCTGTTCCCGTGGCGAAATCGCACAGGCGAGTGAGGGCCACATCGAGTCGTGTGTGTCCGCCGATCGCTTGCCGGCCGGCGGATGCACCCCACATCAATCCTTAACCCTGCCCGCGTTTCGGGCAGGGTCCATTGATCTGCGGGCCTTGTTTTAGCCGCGGTTGCTCCCAAGATGGCTGCCGCCGGTCATGTCACTTTCAGGAAATCGATTCTTTCGAATGACCCCGACGTTTCATCGTCTTTCCCTCGCGGCCCTGAGCCTTGCCGTCTCGATCGCCTTCGCCGAGCCCACGCTCGCTGCCACCGCGTGCGGGTCGGGTAATTTCGATGCCTGGCTCGCCGACTTCAAGACGGAGGCCGCCGCCAAGGGTATCGCGCCGCAGGCGATCACGGCCGGCCTTGCCGGCGTGACGCTCGATCAGGCCGTGCTCACGCGCGACCGCTCGCAAAAGGTCTTCAGCCAGAGCTTTGAGGAATTTTCCGGCCGTATGATCCCGCCACGCATGACGCGCGGCGCCAACATGATGAAGCAGTACGGCTCGGTGCTCTCGCGCATCGAGCAGACCTATGGCGTGCCGGGCGAAGTGCTGGTCGCGATCTGGGGACTGGAAACCGATTTCGGCGTCAATACCGGAAAGTTTCAGACGCTGCGCTCGCTGGCAACGCTCGCCTATGACTGCCGGCGCGCCGAGCAGTTCCGCGGCGAGTTGATGGAGGCGCTGCGCATCGTTCAGCGCGGAGATCTCGCCCCTAGCGAGATGAAGGGCGCCTGGGCCGGCGAGCTCGGCCAGACCCAGTTCATGCCGTCGTCCTGGATGAAATACGCCGTCGACTTCGACAACAACGGCCGGCGCGACCTCCTGCACAGCGCGCCCGACGTGCTGGCGTCGACCGCCAATTATCTCGCGAACTATGGCTGGCAGCGCGGCAAGGATTGGGAGCCCGGCGGCCCCAACTTCACGGTGCTGCAGCAGTGGAACAAGAGCGAGGTCTACGCCAGGACGGTCGCCAATTTTGCGACCCAGCTCTCCCGCGCACCCTGAACAAGCGTTGGGCCGACCGCAGGGTTTGCGACCGGCCCTCCCTATAGCGTTTGCCTCTCCGTCTACTTGCCCATGGTGGCGTGCATCGCCTTGTTCAGATGCGCGCCGCAGGCTCCCATCTTGCCGTTGAGCAGGGCGTCCTGTGCGGAGGCGATTTCCTTCTGCGCGGTGATCTTGCTGTCACCGTCGGACATGTTCTCGATCGCCGTTTCGGTCTTCTCAAGATTGGCCGAGCTGCAGCCGCCCGCTGCATGCTTGGCGGCCTGGGCCGGCGCGACAGCGAACGCAACCGCGGCAATTGCCATAACCCGGAGTAACTTCGTCATCATGTTACTTTCCTTCTTCTGATCTTGTGCACACCGACTGCATTGCCGGAATCTGCGCTAAGAGTGTCCGCTACTCTCCGTAACATGTGAGAATGAATTCCCCGCGAGAACTGCGTGATGTTGCGCGGCCTGCAGAGCCCCATGCGGAATTTCCGATTTTCATTACGGGTTTGTAATCAACCCTTCGCACGCGCAGCGTGTAGGCGCCGACAGAGGCCAACAGACGGAGCGTCGGGCCTCATGGACTGCTCAATATCCTGTCCAGCGAGGACCGCCAGAAGCGGATGACTGGAAACGCGGCGCTCTCGCCCCAAGGCAAATGAAATGAATAAATATTCATTTTATAATCCACTTCCTTCGCATGCGATTCGCGCATGAAAGACTTGGGATTAGACGCTATCCAGGAACCTTGCCCCTCACAGAATGCGCCCTATTTCCGCAAGAGCCGGAACAATCAAAAAATGTCATAAACACGTGATTTTCCGGTGATTTATTGCGATGTGTCCGGGCGCCTGCCCATCGCCTGGACGGGTTTGCCGAGAGGTTAATCGCGTCTTACCTTTGCCATGCACCTATCGCTTAGCTGCATCGCAACATCGGAACTTCCGCAGTGCAACACCTCCATCTATATTCATTTCAACGATGAGGCCGCCATCAAAGGCTGAATCGAACTACAGGAGACTACCATGTTGCTCTCGCTCATCCGCATGATCCACGCGTTCCGGGACTATCAGCGCAATGTCGCTGAACTCTCGCAGCTCAGCGATCGCGAACTGGCCGATATCGGCATTGATCGCTCGGACATCCCGCGTGTTGCAGCCGGCCAATACCAGGGCTGAGCTCAGCTCGGCCGACCGGACCAAGCCGATAGCGCCCGCCTCGTGCGGGCGTTGTCGTATCTGGCGCTGGGAATCGTCATCTCCGCGATTCCACTTCCCGCCGAAAAGCGCTACCTGTCGCGCCCATGACAGGTCCTCAATCCAACACCGTCCATATCGTCGGCGCCGGCCTTGCCGGCTCCGAGGCCGCCTGGCAGGTCGCCAAGGCGGGCATTCCCGTGGTGCTGCACGAAATGCGGCCGAGCCGCATGACGGAGGCCCACCGCACCGAGGGGCTCGCCGAGCTCGTCTGCTCTAACTCCTTCCGCTCGGACGATGCCGCCAACAACGCCGTCGGGCTGCTGCACGCCGAGATGCGCCGCCTCGGCTCGCTGATCATGCGCGCGGCCGATGCCAATCAGGTGCCCGCCGGCGGCGCGCTGGCGGTCGACCGCGACGGCTTCTCCGCCGCCGTCACCAAGGCGCTGACCGAGCATCCCCTGATCGAGATCGCCCGCGGCGAGATCGCAGGCCTGCCGCCGGCCGAATGGGGCAACGTCATCGTCGCCACCGGCCCCCTCACCTCGGCGCCGCTGGCGGATGCCATCCGCGCGCTGACCGATGAGAATGCGCTGGCCTTCTTCGACGCGATCGCGCCGATCGTGCATCGCGACTCCATCGACATGTCGGTGGCCTGGTTCCAATCGCGCTATGACAAGGTCGGCCCCGGCGGCAATGGCGCCGACTATCTCAACTGCCCGATGACGAAGGAGCAGTACGAGACCTTCGTCGCCGCGCTGATCGCCGGCGACAAGACCGAGTTCAAGGAGTGGGAGACGAACACGCCCTATTTCGACGGCTGCCTGCCGATCGAGGTGATGGCGGAGCGCGGTCCCGAGACCCTGCGGCACGGACCGATGAAGCCGGTCGGGCTCACCAACCCGCACGATCCCACGACAAAGCCCTATGCGATCGTGCAGCTGCGCCAGGACAACAAGCTCGGCACGCTCTACAACATCGTCGGCTTCCAGACGAAGCTGAAATACGGCGACCAGCAGCGCATCTTCCGCACTATTCCGGGCCTGCAGAACGCCGAATTCGCCCGCCTCGGCGGCCTGCACCGCAACACCTTCCTCAACTCGCCAAAGCTGCTCGACGGCCAGCTCCGCCTGCGCGCCCAGCCGCGCCTGCGCTTTGCCGGCCAGATGACGGGCTGCGAGGGCTATGTGGAGTCCGCCAGCGTCGGCCTCATGGCCGGCCTCTATGCGGCGGCGGACGCGCGCGGCGAGACACTGGCGAGTCCGCCGGCAACGACCGCGCTCGGCTCGCTGCTCGGCCACATCACCGGCGGTCATATCGAAACCATCGAGCCGGGCACGCGCTCGTTCCAGCCGATGAACATCAATTTCGGCCTGTTCCCGCCGCTCGCGAGCGTCCCGACCAAAAAACCCGACGGCACGCGGCTGCGCGGCAATGAGAAGACGGTCGCCAAGAAGCAGGCGATGAGCGCCCGCGCGCTCGCCGATCTCGATCGCTGGATCGCCGACAACCTACGCATTGCTGCGGCGGCGTGAGCCCTAGATGAGCCTTCCCAACGAAGACAGTGCCGTGCTCGCGGCGCGCTGGACCGAGGGCGTGCTGCTCAAGCGCGACGTGTTCTCGACCGTCGAGCGCGGCCGCTTCCGCAGCGAAAGCGGCGAGGTCGACGCCGTGCTGCGCCGTCTTGACGAAGTGCCGTGGTGGTCATTCCTGCTCGCCCGCCACCTGTTCGCGCGCGAGAAGCGCGCGCTGGGACTCGCCGCTGGGCTCCATGTCGGGCCCGAACTACTCTGGGCCGGCCGGCGCGCGCTGGTGCGCGGCTTCGTCGACGGCGTGGCGCTACATCTGGCAAAACCGCACGGCAACCTTGCCTATTTCCGCTCAGCCAAGGATGCGCTGCGCCGCCTGCGGCGCGCCGGCATCTGCCACAACGACCTCGCCAAGGAACAGAACTGGCTGGTGGGGCGCGACGGTCGCGCCTATGTCACCGATTTCCAGCTCGCGGCCTGCTTCAAGCGGCGCGGCCGGCTCTACCGCATCCTCGCCTATGAGGACCTTCGGCATCTGCTCAAGCACAAGCGCTCCTACGCGCCCGAAGCGCTGACGCCGCGCGAGCGCAAGATCCTCGCCAAAAAATCCTTTGCCGCGAGCCTGTGGCTCGCCACCGGCAAAAAGGTCTATCGCGCCATCACCCGCGGGCTCTTCAACTTCACCGACCGCGAGGGCGGCGGCCGGAGGCTGGTCAATGACGCGCCGGTGCTGATCGACCTCATCCGCAAGAACCCGGCCGTGCGTGACACCGCCATCGTCGCCTTCGCCGACCGCCGGTCCGGCGTCGGGCTCTACGCCTTCGTCGAGGCCGACCAGACCGCGCTGGAGAGCCAGCTCCGCGTCCAGCTTAGCGCGGCGAAGGGGCCAAAGCCGCCGGAGCACATCCAGGTGGTGCATGCCCTGCCGCGCGATGCGAGCGGCAAGCCGCGCACGGAGATTTTGCAACTGGTCGCCATGAACCAGCTCGACCTGATCGAGCCGATGATGAAAAGCGACCAGGACCGCGAATTCCTCAAGGACATCCTCGAGCAGCGCAAGAATTTGCGCGACCGCTTCAATTTCGAGGCCGATCTGCCGGCGAGTTAGGGCGCCGGCCGCGCCTTGAAGCCTCCACATTGCCGATGGAGAAGAGGCCGAGCATCACGGTGGACAATGGGCAACTGGGGGATGACACGTCGCGCGGTTGGCATGGTGTTGGCAGGCCTTGTGCTGGCCGCCACGCCTGCAATGGCCGCGGAATCGCCAGCCGAGCAGATCTCCAGCTTCCGCCAGAAGCATGGCGAACCCCGCGTCGTACGCGATACCACCCTCGACCGCATCGCGATGGACCAGGCCCGCGCGATGGCTGCGAAGGACGATCTCAGTCACGACGCCCTCGGCCCGTTCACGCGGCGCGTCGCGCCGGCGGGCGCGGGTCGCGCCGCAGAGAACATCGCCTACGGTTACGAGAGCTTCGAGAAAACGCTCGGACAGTGGATTGACTCGTCCGGGCACCGCAAGAACCTGCTGCTGCACAACGCCTCCCGCGTCGGCATTGCGAGCGCCCGGAACGCAAGCGGCAAACGCACCTATTGGGCGATGGTGATCGCGGGTGACTACGAGCCGAAGCCGAAGAAGGGCAAGAAGGACAAGGAGCCGCTCGTCGCCGTGAAGCGCGAGGCGGCTCCCGCAAGCCAGCCCAAAGCCAGCACCTGCCACATCAAGCTGCTCAGCCTCTGCATCTGAGGCAAAAGCATGATCCGGAAAAGTGCGCAGCGGTTTTCCCTCGCGACAAACGCGGAACGCGTTTGCGCGGAGATCATGCTCAAACAAAGACCTAAAGCGCGATGACGATTCAGCCTAAAGCCATCGCGCTTTAGACCGCGCCGCTCACGCGCAGCGCACGCTCAATCCGGATGCGGCGAGCTTGGCCATGACCTCGTCGAGATGCGCGGCATCGCGGGTCTCGATGACGAGCTGCAGCAGCGTCGCCTTGGCCGGCAAATCGGAAAACGTCCGCTGATGCGAGACCTCGATGATGTTGGCGCCGGCCTCGGCGAGCAGCGCCGCGACCGCGGCAAGTTGCCCGGGCCGGTCGGGGATATCGAGCGAGAGCTGGGTCAGCCGCCCCTCGCGCGCGAGCTCGCGGGTGAGCACGGAGGCAATCAGCCGCGTGTCGATATTGCCGCCGCTTAAGACTAGGCCGATCTTCCGGCCGGCAAAGCGCGAGGGATCGGACATGATGGCGGCCAGCCCCGCCGCGCCCGCGCCCTCCACGACGGTCTTCTCGATCGAGATCAGGGTCGCGACCGCGCGCTCGAGCTCGGCCTCGTTGACCAGCGCAATGTCGTCCACCAGACGCCGCACGATCTCGGTCGTGATCTTGCCCGGCGATTTGACCGCAATGCCTTCGGCGAGCGTATCGCCGCGCGCCGGCAGATTGCCGCCATGGATCGCATTGTACATCGACGGGTACAGCCAGGCCTCCACGCCCATGATCTGGATCGACGGCTTGAGCGAACGTGCCGCAATCGCCATGCCGCTGATCAGGCCGCCGCCACCGATGGGAACGACGAGCTCGTCCAGCTCCGGCACCGCCTTCAGCATCTCGAGCGCAACGGTGCCCTGCCCCGCGATCACGAGCGGATCGTCATAGGGGTGGACGAAGATCATGCCGCGCGCCGCGCCATGTTCACGCGCGAACTCGGCGGCCTCCTCCAGCGTCGCGCCTGTCACGATCACCTCGGCGCCGTGGTGTCGCGTGTTCTCGATCTTCACCATCGGCGTGCCGATGGGCATGACGATGGTTGCGGGAATGCCGAGGCGCCTCGCGTGATAGGCGACGCCCTGCGCGTGGTTTCCGGCGGACATCGCGATCACGCCGCGCCGGCGCTCCTCGTCCGACAGGGCGGTCAGGCGGTTGAGCGCGCCGCGTTCCTTGAAGGACGAGGTGAACTGCAGATTCTCGAACTTGAACCAGATGTCGCAGCCGCAGATATTGCTGAGCGTGCGGCTGTAGCTGCAGGGCGTCTCGACGATGGCGCCGCGTACGGTGTCGGCTGCGGCATGCAGATCTGCGAGCGTCACCGGCAGGCCGCTCAGATCGACTGCGGAGTCCTGCGCTTCTGATGTGATTTGGGATGCTTCGGCCATGGGACAGCATAGAGCATTTGGCCGTCGCGAGCGATATCGCGCCGTCTATTTGGTAAATTCACGCGACCGTGACGCGCGCCACAGCGTCCACAGGGTCGCCAGCCGCGATACGGGCTGCGGCAGGAACGGATTGCGGTCGGCGCGCGACAGCCGCGCGAGGTCACGACGCGCAAGCGCCAGCGGCAGGAACGCCTTGCGCGCCGCAGGCGCCACCTCGGGCAAGAGCGATCCCGCCGTCGCCAGATGCTGCCGCGCTTCGCTCGCGAGCGCTTCCAGCGCCGCCCGGAGCGTCGGCGTGTCCTTGCCCGCAAACACCTCCTCCATGCCGATGCGATGGCGCTCGAGAAGCTGTTGCGGCACGAACAATTGGCGGTGCGCGGCATCGCGCGGCAGGTTGGCCAGCACCTGCACCATGCCCTGCGCCAGGCCGGCATGCCGGGCCAGATGCTCGGCCTCAGCCGAAGGCGGTGCCAGGATTCGCGCCGCCAGCGCGAACAGCGCCGACGAGGTCGCAGAGAGATAGCCTTCCAGCGCAGGGATCGTCGGCATCGGATCGTTGTAGAGATCGAACTGGTGCTCCTCGGCGAGACGCGACAACGGCTCGACCGGCAGGTCGAAATCGCGAATTGTCAGCAGGAGCTCGGCCGCGACGGGATTTCCTTCCGCGCTGCCGTGGACATGGCCCGCCAGCATGTCGGTCCACCACTGCATCCGGATCTCGCCGGGCAGCGGCTGGGTGACCTGGTCGCGGACGCGCACGATCTCGACGTTGAAGGCGTAGAGCGCGAGCAGCGCACGCCGCTCCGTCGCGGGCACGAACAGCGTCGAGGCGTAGCGCGGAAAGTCGTGGCTGCGGACGAGGTCGGCGCAGAACGCGGCCGCGTCGGCGGACGGGTTGGCCGCGGTCATGGCACGGCGATCAGGGCGGCCGCGACGCGCCGGCGCTCGCCGATCATGATGTTGTAGGTGCGGACCGCGGGACCCGTCTGCATCGTATCCAGCACCACCCTCACCGCCTTCAGCGCCTGGCGCAGCTCCGGCGGCGGCAGCCAGATCCCGGTTCCCGTGCCGACCAGCAAGGTGTCGATGCTATTGGCCGCCGCAAACACCTTGTCGAGCGAATAGCGGTCGATCTTCGCGGGATCCGTCACGTCCCAGGCCCAGATCGCATCGGGCAGGCAGAGCAGCGAGCCCCGATGCGACATGCCGGCAAAGGCAAAGCCGCCCTTGCCATAGGCATCGATCGGCGCCGAGCGCGGGAAATGCGGAGCGTTGGGATCGCCGGCCATGATGTTCGTCCGAATGGGCTTTGCCGCCCCCGCGCATCAACGCGGGAGCACACGGTTCGGATTATGCCCTACTTCTTCGGATTCTTCTTCGCCGGCTCTTCCGCCGCTTCGGCACGCTGGCTGTGGACGCCGAGATAGATCAGGATCGGCGCCGCGATGAAGATCGAGGTGTAGGTGCCGACCAGCACCACGCCGAACATCATGACAGCGGTGAAGCTGTGGATGGCGTGGCCGCCGAACAGCAGCAGCGCGAGCAGCGCCAGCGTCACGGTGACGTGGGTGATGATCGAGCGCGACAGCGTCGAGTTGATGGACTCGTTGAGAAGCTGCGGCATCGGCATCTTCTTGTAGCGGCGCAGCATCTCGCGGATACGGTCGTAGATGACGACGGTATCGTTGAGCGAATAGCCGAGAATGGTCAGAAGCGCCGCGATGCTGGTGAGGTCGAAATCGACCTGGCTGATCGACATGAAGCCGATGGTGAGCACGATGTCGTGCACGTTGGCGATCATGGCGCCGAGCGCGAACTGCCACTCGAAGCGGAACCAGAGATAGATCAGAATCGCGACGATCGCGAGCATCAGGCCGAGCATGCCGTAGGCGAGCAGCTCGCCGGCGACGCGCGGACCGACCACGTCGCTGCGCTCAATGCTGACGTTGTCTCCGAGCACGCCACGAACCTTCTGCAGGGCCAACTGCTGGGCGGCGTCGCCGCCCGGCTGTTCCGCAACACGGATCAGGACGTTCTCGGGGCCGCCGAACTGCTGCAACTGGACTTCGCCGAGACGCAACCCTTCCACCGCGTTGCGCATCGCGGCGATGTCGGCGGTCCCGGACTTGACCTTGACCTCCAGCAGCAAGCCGCCCTTGAAGTCGATGCCCAGATTGAGGCCGTGGGTGAAGAACAGCGTGATCGCGAGAATCGACAGCGCGGCCGAGATCGGGAAGCTGATGCGGCGGAAGCGCGTGAAGTCGAAATGCGTGTCGTCAGGGACGATGCGCAGCGACGGCAGCAGGCCGAGCGCCGAGACGACGGTGAGGATGGCAATGAGGATGCCGAGCCCGATGAGAACGGTCTGAGTCACGAACAGGCTCCTAGATCGGCACGCTCTGCGGCCGCTTCCACCGCACCCACCAGGCCACGATCAGGCGGGTCAGGGTGAAGGCGGTGAACACCGTGGTGATGATGCCGATGCCGAGCGTCACGGCAAAGCCGCGCACCGGACCGGTGCCGATGTAGAACAGCACCGCTGCGGCGATGAAAGTCGTGATGTTGGAATCGAGGATGGTCGCCAGCGCCCGCTTGAAGCCGGCGTCGATCGCCGAGATCGCGTTGCGGCCGCCGCGCAGCTCCTCACGGATGCGCTCATAGATCAGCACGTTGGAGTCGACGGCGATGCCGACGGTGAGCACGATGCCGGCGATACCGGGCAGGGTCAGCGTGGCGTTGAGCAGCGACAACAGACCGAAGATCATGGCGACGTTGATGGCCACCGCGATGTTGGCGAACACGCCGAATAGACGGTAGGTCAACAGCATGAACACGATGACCAGGATCGAGCCGACGTAAGCCGCAAGCTCGCCCTTCTCGATCGAGTCCTGGCCGAGGCCCGGACCGACGGTGCGCTCTTCGACGACCGTGAGCGGCGCCGGCAGCGCGCCGGCGCGCAGCAGGATCGCGAGATCGTTGGCCGACTGCACGGTGAAACTGCCGGAGATCTGGCCCTGGCCGCCGGTGATCGGCTCGCGGATCACGGGCGCAGAGATCACCTTGTTGTCGAGCACGATCGCGAAGGGCAACCCGACGTTTTCCTGTGTGGCCTGCGAGAACTTGCGCGCACCCGACGTATTGAACTTGAAGCTGACGACCGGCTCGCTGGTCCGCTGGTCGAAGGTCGCCTGGGCGTCAATCAGGTCGCCACCCGCCACCAGCACCTGCTTCTTGACGACGTAGGGGGTCGGCGGCGGCGACGCGCTCATCAAGAGCTCGGATTCGGGCGGCACCCTGCCCTGCTGCGCCTGATCCGGCGGCACGGACGTGTCGACCATCCGGAATTCCATCTTGGCTGTCTTGCCGAGCAATTCCTTCAGACGGGTCGGGTCCTGGAGGCCCGGCACCTGCACCAGGATGCGGTCATTGCCCTGGCGCTGGATGACGGGCTCGACGGTGCCGAGCTCGTTGACGCGGCGTTCGACGATCTGGATCGATTGCTCGATGGTCTTGCGCATGCGATCGAGCATCGCCGGCTGAGGAATGCTCAGGCGGATCAGCCCGCCGCTGGCATCAGCCACTTCGAGGTCGCGTTGACCGCTGGAGCCCATCAGACCGCCGAGCGGTTGCGAAAGGTCACGCAGCTTGGCCAGCGCGGCCTGAAGGTCGGTGTCCTTAACCCGGACCTCGACGGCATCGCCGCGGGTCACGAGCCCGGTGTAGCCGATCTTGGCGTCGCGCAACGTGCGCCGCACCTCGTCGCGGACCTGGTCGAGCTTTTCCTTCTTCACGTAATTGGAATCGACCTCTAGCAGAAGATAGGAGCCGCCCTGCAGGTCGAGGCCGAGCACGATGCGGCGCTGCGCCCAGGCAGGCCAGGTCTTGACCTGCGCCTCGGGAAAGAAGTTCGGGACCGCGCAGAGGCACACGATCAGCGCCGTCAGGATGATCCCCAGCGCCTTCCACCGCGTGAAATACAACATCGATTGAACCTGTCAGATCAGGAGAATGCGAGAACGATCAGCTTGCGGAGCTGTCGTCCTTGGCGCTTTCTTTGGCCGGCTCGCCCTTGGCGCGCACGCCGGAGATCATCTGCCGCATCTGGCGCACCCGCACGCCGTCGGAAATCTCGAACTCGATCTGGTCGTCGTCGACGACCTTGGTGACCTTGCCGACGAGGCCGCCCGAGGTCACGACGGTGTCGCCGCGGCGAATGTTCTTCACGAGGTCGGCATGGTCCCGCACCTTCTTCTGCTGCGGCCGCAGAATCAGGAAGTACATGATCACGAAGATCAGCGCGAACGGCAGAAGCGACATCAACATGCTGTTGGTATCGCCTGCGGCCGCGGCCTGGGCATAGGCAGGGGTAATCAGCATCGAACATTCCTCGTGAACGGGAGAAGGCCGGTCCCGCCCCCGAGAGGCGACCGGTTCGGTCAAATTTCGCGCGGACTATAGCGGCCATTGCCCCAATTGCAACGCTGCCAGCCCCCTGATTTGGCCACCTTGCGGCGCGTCCCAAGGCCCGATAAGGCTGCGTTCTCAGGAACTTCGGACATGCCCAGAAAACCAAGCAAAACCACGGCTTCCAAGCCCGCCAAAAGGCTTGCCAAAAAGCCTGCCCGCGTCGCGGCAAAACGCCCCACGACCGTGGCTTCGGACCCCTCGCAGGCGCGCATCGTCCGCGCGCTGGAGACGATCGCAGCACACCTGTCGGCCACGGCCCAATCAGGCCCCGTCCCCGAATCCTTCGACCGCGCCGACGCCTTCGTTTGGCACCCGGACGGACGCCTGTCGGCGGTGCCGCGGGTCAGCCGGGTCGAGCTCTTCCTGCTTAGGGGCATCGACCGGATGCGGGACATCCTGATCGAGAACACCGAGCGCTTCGCCAATGGCCTGCCAGCCAACAACGCCCTGCTCTGGGGCGCGCGCGGCATGGGCAAGTCGTCGCTGGTGAAAGCCGCACATGCCAGCATCAATGCGGACCGAAAAGCCACCGACAAGCTGAAGCTGATCGAAATCCATCGCGAGGACATCGAGACCCTGCCCGCGCTGATGGAGCAGCTACGCGACTCCGCCTACCGCTTCATCGTGTTCTGCGACGACCTCTCCTTCGATGGCAACGACGCCTCCTACAAGTCGCTGAAGGCGGTGCTCGAAGGCGGCATCGAGGGCCGGCCCGAGAACGTGATCCTCTACGCCACCTCCAACCGCCGTCACCTGCTTGCGCGCGACATGATCGAGAACGAGCGCTCGACCGCGATCAATCCCGGCGAGGCCGTCGAGGAAAAGGTCTCGCTGTCCGATCGCTTCGGCCTGTGGCTCGGCTTCCACCGCTGCAGCCAGGACGAATATCTCTCAATGGTGCGCGGCTATTGCGGCCATTTCGGCATCAAGATGGATGACGAGGCGCTGGAGCGCGAGGCCCTGGAATGGTCGACCACGCGCGGCTCACGCTCGGGCCGCGTCGCCTGGCAATTTACGCAGGAGCTTGCGGGACGGCTCGGCGTGAAGCTGACGGGGAAGTAGGCTGAAGGTGTTGCCTCGGTCATTCCCCGCGAAAGCGGGGAATCCAGTACGCCGCGGCTTATCGGCTCAACAACAACGGTCTCTGGAATACTGGGTCGTCCGGTCAAGCCGGACGACGACAGTGAGTATGTAGCGCGAGCGTACTCTACTGAAGCTTCGCGCCTCACGCCCCGTTCAGGAATTGAAGCGGGTCAACTGGATTAGATCCTTTACGGATCTCGAAGTGGAGCTGCGGCGACGCCACCTCACCGGATTGACCCGACTTGGCAATGATCTGGCCGCGCTTGATAGTGTCCCCGCGCTTCACCATCAGCTCACTCGCATGGGCATATGCGGTGACGTAGCCGTTGGAGTGCCGAACCAGGATCAGATTGCCGTAACCCTTCAGCTCGTTGCCGGAATAGGCAACGACGCCGTCTTCAGCCGCCTTGACCGGCGTGCCCTCGGGCACCGCAACGTTGATGCCGTCATTGGACTTGCCGTTGGTCTTGGCGCCGTAGCCCGTGACCACCTTGCCGCGCACGGGCCAGCGGAAGGTCGGCAGTGCGCCGGTCGTTTCCGCAGCCTTGGCCGGAGCCTCGGCGGCAGGCTTTTCCTCGATATTGGCGGTGGCCTGGGCAAGCCGCGCGCTCTGCTGCGGCGCGGGCAAGGCCGCAACCTTCATGGCCGGCGCGGTCGCAACCGCAGCCGGCTGCTGGGCGACGGCGACGGGCGCCGCGGCAACCGGGGCGGGTGCAGCCAACGCCGCGGTCTTGCCGCCGGGCACGTTCAGCTTGGTGCCGAGCTTGAGCTTGGCCGATGGCTCGAGGCCATTGGCACGCGCGAGTTCGGTGACCGACACATGATTCTTGCGGGCGATGCTGGCGAGCGTATCGCCGCGATTGACGAAGTGGGTGCTTGATGGCGCAGCGACGACCGCAACGGGTTTTGCCGCTACCGGCGCCGCCATGACCGGGGCCGCCGCAACCGGCGCCATGGCGGGCGCAGGAGCCGGAGCCGCCGCCGTCTGATGCGGGATGATCACCTGCTGACCGGGCGACAGGGCGCGCGGGCCCTTGTAGCCGTTGGCGGCAAGGATCGCCGCGGGCGTGACGTGATAGCGCTTGGCGAGCACCTCGAGCGTGTCGCTGGTGCCGACGATGATCTTGGTCCCGCCCGCCGGACGCGCTGCTGCGACCGAGCGCGGCGGCACGGCACCGGTGGCTTCGAGCTGCGGCTGGGCCGGCGGCGTGTAGGAGCCGACCCCGCGACCGCCTCCGGACACCCCGCCCGCCACCGGATAGGACTGCGGCGCAGAAACTGCCGGCGGCGGCAAGGGCTGCGACTGGTAAGCCGGCGCCTGGGTGTTCGGCCGCGCATATTGCGGCAGCTCGCGCTGGACGGGCTGCTGCTGCACCGCGCCAGTCGATTCCTGAGACGCAAAGGGATTTGAGAAGTTTTGCTGGGAGAGCCGCGACGACATGTCGGCGCTACAGCCCGCGAAACTGAACGAGATCAGCGCCAGCACCGCGACCTGCGGCACGCGGCGCGAGTAAAGCAACTCGGCGACAGCGGACATGGTTACTCACTCGTACGCAACAGAACTGGTCTTTTAAGTAAACACCCGCCGAGTAAATAACGGCTTAACCCTCCCAATAAGGTGTTGGCAGCACAACCGATCCGGAAATCTACAGCTCGCGGGCTACCCCAGGCAGCGCCGGCACGAAGCGGACGTCGACGAGTTCCCTGCGCTCGATGCCCGCCTCCGAGCGGGTCAGGCGGACCAGCGTCTGCACCCCCTGATGCGGTCCGACCGGCGCGATCAGGACGCCCCCGACCTCGAGCCGCTCGATCAGGTTCTCCGGGACCTGCTCCATCGCGGCCGTGACGATGATCCGGTCGAAGGGGCCGATATTGGCAGGCAGGTTGAGGCCGTCGCCCAGCATCACCTCGACATTGTGACAGCCGAGCTTCTCCAGTCTGGCGCGTGCGACGTCGGCAAGCCTGCGATAGCGCTCGACCGTCAGCACCTGCCCGGCGAGCCGCGACAGCACCGCCGCCTGGTAGCCCGACCCGGCGCCGATCTCGAGCACGCGATGATGCTTCCGGACCTGGAGCTGCTCCGTCATATAGGCGACGACGAAGGGCTGGCTGATGGTCTGGCCGCAAGCGATCGGCAGCGCGCTGTCGCGGTAGGCATCGCCTCTGTCGGCGTCCTCGACGAACAATTCGCGCGGCACCTCCTCCATGGTGCGCAGCACCGACTGGTCGCTGATTCCGCGGCGTCTCAGCGTGAGCTGAAACATCATCTTTTCCGGCGGACGTTGATTGCTGGCCATTTTACACTTGTTCTCGTCTTGCTTCCCCAGGGACGAACGACGCTTGCGTCGCAAAGTCGAGAGACGGCCTGTCGTAGCCTGTCGGAATCGTTGTTCCGGCTCAGGAACCCATGATAATCTAGGGCTACGGCGATTGACCACAATCTGTGTGCGTAGGACAGCCGTAACCGTCATGACAGATTGGGGTTCGTCCAAACGCGCATTGCGTCGTATGCCTATATCTGCGAACGTTTCACGGGACGGGCAAGGACTCAACTGAATGACTGCGACGGGTGGTTCTGTATTCCTCGTTGAAGACGAGGTCATGATCAGGATGATGGTCGCGGATATGCTGGAGGAGCTCGGCTACAAGGTCGCGGCCGAGGCCGGCGACATTGCAGAGGCGATGCGGCTAGCCCAATCCACCGAGTTCGACTTCGCCATCCTCGACGTCAACGTCAACGGCAAGGTGATTTCGCCGGTCGCCGACGTGATCAAGGCCAAGGGCCGACCCTTCATCTTCGCGACCGGCTACGGCTCCTCCGGCCTGCCCGAGCAGTATCGCGACCGCCCCTCCCTGCAAAAGCCGTTTCAGCTCGACGCTCTCGGCAAGACCATCGAGTTCGCCCTGCGCGGCGGCTAGGGCCTGCGACGGCGTCCATCTATCTGATGCGTCAAACGATCTCGTAAAATTCGAAAATCTTAGCCCGGCAACCCCGCCTACTTTGCATGGGGTTGTTTCGACGCTTTTATCGTCCGGTCTACTTCAGGGTCTCGCCGAGGGCTTCCGAGAACGCTTCATCGGTGCGGTCGAGCCGGAGCGGCGTGACCGAGATGTAGCGCTCCCGCAGCGCCGCGAGATCGGTGCCTTCGGCGGGCAGATCCATCATCGCGGCGCGCTCGAAACCGATCCAGAAATAGGGATTGCCGCGGCCGTCGCGGCGCTCGTCGATCTTGAGGAAGCCGAGATTGCGCTTGCCCTGGCGCGTCACGCGGATGCCGGCAACCTCTCCCGGCGCGCAGGCCGGAAAGTTGACGTTGATCACGGTGTTCTTCGGCACGCCGGCGGTCAGCACCTTGCGCAGGATGTCTGGGCCGAATTTTTTCGCCGTGTCCCACAGCGGCTGATCGCGTGTCTCGATGCTGAACTCTTGCGACAGCGCGAACGACGGCAGGCCCAGAATGGTGCCTTCGAGCGCGCCGGCGATGGTGCCGGAATAGACCACGTCCTCGGCGACGTTGCGGCCCTTGTTGACGCCTGAGAGCACGACGTCGGGCATCGTCGCGCCCAGGATGTGACGCGCGCCCATGATGACGCAGTCGGTCGGTGTGCCCCGCACCGCAAAGTGCCGCGGACCGACCTCGCGCAGACGCAAGGGATCGTTCAGCGACAGCGAATGCGACACGCCGGACTGGTCGAGCTCCGGCGCTACCACCCAGACGTCCTCGGACAGGGCGCGCGCGATCTCCTCCACGACCTTGAGGCCGGGCGCATGAATGCCGTCGTCATTGGTGCAGAGAATGCGCATGTGCTTCGATTCCAAGAGCCTGGATTTGGGGCGGGTTGGGGTCGTCTTATCGCCCTCCGCCCGATCAGGCAAACCCCGGAAGCCCCCGCGGGGAACCGCTGCTCAGCGGCGGATGCGCCATTGCGGCAGGAAGCGCGCCAACCTGCCTTCCGCCCGCAATTCCAGCCGCAATTCCAGGGGTGGCCGGACCGCCGGCGGCGGCATCTTCGGAATGGCTGCCGGAGGCTCGGGGATTTTGGTCGGTTCGAGTTTCGACAGCATTGCGATGAGGCTGCCCACCTCGGCGCTCTCGTCGGCCGGCGGAGCTTCAGCCTTGCGAGGCGCGGGCGGGATCGGCGCAGACTTCGAGGCAATGGCGTCCGGCGCGGCGCCTTGCGGATGGCGCGTACGCGCCATCGTCAGCGCCTTGTCAAAATCCTCGACATTGATGCCGGGTTTTGTCCGCCGGCTCTGCACAAAATCGTCGTCCCAGAGCCGGGCCACCTCGATGTCGAGCACGCCGCGCAAGCGCTGGTCGACGGCCTGGATGCCGAATCCGGTCACGGCCCATTGTCTGCCGACCCAGAAGATATCGCGATGCAAGGCCATGAAGGGTCGGCTCAAAACTCTCGGGCAGCCGGCAGGATAACCGCCCGCCCGATCTTCGCAACCGTCTATCCTGGCGGTATCGCCCTATTCGCGCGTGATCGCCTTCAGTCCGCCCATATAGGGCTGGAGCACGTCGGGAACCGCGATCGAGCCGTCCTCCTGCTGATAGGTCTCCATGACCGCGATCAGTGCGCGGCCGACCGCCGTGCCGGAGCCGTTCAGCGTGTGCACGAAGCGCGGCTTGCCGTCCGGCCCGCGCGAACGCGCATCCATCCGCCTCGCCTGGAAGTCGCCACACACCGAGCAGCTCGAGATCTCGCGGAACGCACCGCCCTCGCCCTGCCCGGGCATCCAGACCTCGATGTCGTAGGTCTTTTGCGACGAAAAGCCCATATCGCCGGTACAGAGCGTCATGACGCGATAATGCAGGCCAAGCCGGCGCAGCACTTCCTCGGCGCAGGCGAGCATCCGCTCAAGCTCGTCCTTGCTGGTCTCGGGCGTGGCGATCGAGACCAGCTCGACCTTGGTGAATTGGTGCTGGCGGATCATACCGCGCGTATCGCGGCCCGCAGCTCCCGCTTCCGCACGAAAACACGGCGTCAGCGCGGTGAGCCGCATCGGTAACTGCTTCTCGTCGAGGATGGATTCGCGGACGAGGTTGGTCAGCGCAACCTCGGCGGTCGGGATGAGGCCGAGCCGCTCGGTCCGCAGCCGCTCGTCGGGCGTCAGCAAGAGCTCGCCCTTGAGGGCCCAGAACTGATCGTCCTCGAATTTCGGCAACTGTCCCGTGCCGAACATCACCTCGTTGCGCACCAGCAGCGGCGGGTTGACCTCGGTATAGCCGTGCTCGGTCGTGTGCAGATCGAGCATGAACTGGCCGATCGCGCGTTCGAGCCGCGCCAGCCCCTTCTTCAGCACGACAAAGCGCGCGCCGGAAAGTTTTGCCGCCGCTTCGAAATCCATATAGCCGAGCGCGCCGCCGAGATCGTCATGCGGTCTTGGTGTGAACGCGTAGTTGCGGCGGTTGCCGAAGACGTGACGCTGCACATTGCCGTGCTCGTCGCGGCCGTCGGGCACTTCCGCGAGCGGCAGATTGGGGATCGCCGACAGCTCCTTCGCAAGCTCCTCGTCCGCTGCCTTCGCGGCAGCTTCGAGTTCCGGCATGCTGGTCTTGAGTTCGGCCACCTCGGCCATCAGCTTGGCCGCGCGCGCCTCGTCCTTGGCCTTCTTGGCATCGCCGATCTCCTTGGAGGCCGCGTTGCGCCGGGCCTGCGCCTGCTCGGACGCCAGGATCGCCGCGCGCCGCTTCTCGTCAATCGCGAGCAGCGATGCCGACAACGGCTGCAGGCCCCGTCGGACCAGAGCGGCGTCGAAGGCTTGCGGGTTGTCGCGGATCGATTTGATGTCGTGCATGGCTGATTTCCCGTCGTGGCCGGGCTTGTCCCGGCCATCCACGTCGTTGCCGCCTTAGATCAAGTCGTGGATGCCCGGGTCAAGCCCGGGCATGACGAATCGTCGGCTGGCCTGCTCAATGATAAGCGAAAAAGCGCCCTACTCGGCCGGATTGGCGCTGGACGACGCGCCGCTTTGGGCCTGCGAGGCCGCCGCCTTCTTCTCCACCATCGCGACCGCGATGATCGAGCCCTCATAGAGCGCCAGCAAGGGGATCGCGAGCGAGGCCTGGCTCAGCACATCAGGCGGGGTCAGGACGGCGGCGATGACGAAGGCGATGACGATGAAATAGCGGCGCTTCTCCCGCAGCATCTTTGCCGTGATGATGCCGATGCGGCCGAGCAGGGTCAGGATCACCGGGAGCTGGAATGCGATGCCGAAGGCGAAGATCAGCGACATCATCAGCGACAGATATTCGCCGACCTTGGGGAGGAGCTGAATCTGGGCGGTCTCCGCGCCGCCCATCTGCTGCATGCCGAGCGAGAAGCGGACCAGCATCGGCAGCACGATGAAATAGACGAGCATCGCGCCAAGCACGAAGAAGAACGGGGTCGCGACGAGATACGGCAAAAACGCCTGCTTCTCGTGCTTGTAGAGGCCGGGCGCCACGAACATGTAGATCTGGCCGGCGACGATCGGAAACGAGATGAAGGCGGCGCCGAACATCGCCAGCTTCAGCTGCGTGATGAAATATTCCAGCAGCGCCGTGTAGATGAACTTGGAGTTCTCCGGCCCCGCGATCCATACGAACGGCCAGACCAGCACGTTGTAGATCTGCTTGGCGAAGAAGAAGCAAAGGATGAAGGCCACGCCAAAGCCAAGCAGCGCCTTGATCAGCCGCGAACGCAGCTCGATCAGATGGTCCATCAGGGGCGCTTTGCTGGCCTCGATATCGGCGTCGGTCATGACGCTTTGGCATCCTTCAGCGCCTCAGCGGGCGCGGTATCCTGTGCCACGGGCGCCGGCTGAACCTCGCGCACGATCGCGAGCGGCTCATCGGCCGCGGCATGTGCCTCCGCCTCGACGAAGGTCGCGGGCGTCGGGGCTTCCGGTGTCGTGGGTGTGGTCGGCGGCTCGATGGCAGCAGGCGTCGAGGACGACGTCTCTGCGGGCTTGTCGATGTCGTCGATCCGCAGGGAGTCGCTGACGTCCTTCTGGAGCGCGGTCATGACATTGCCGCTGGCAAGGCCGGTGGCGACGTCCTTGACCTCGTCAAAACTCTTCTTGAGCTCGGCCATCTCGGCCTCGCGCATCGCTTCCTGGAACTGGCCCTGGAATTCGGATGCCATCTTGCGGGCCTTGCCCATCCACTGGCCGACCATGCGAAGAACGCCCGGAAGCTCCTTCGGGCCGATGGCGATCAGCGCGACAACCGCGATGACGACCAGTTCACTCCACCCGATGTCGAACATGAAGGCTTCCGTTCACGCAAGCCGCGGACACGCCCAATCCTTGCACTACCGGATCGGGCCGCGCCCCACGTCTGCTGGTGTTTGGCTCAGACGGCTTTGCTGCCGACGTCCGTCCGGGCCGCCGTCGGCGCACCGGTGTGCTCGATGGACTTGGCCGGCTCGGCGGGCTTATCGGCGGCCTTGTCGTCGTCCTGCATGCCCTTCTTGAAGGCCTTGATGCCCTGAGCCACGTCGCCCATCAGATCCGAAATCTTGCCACGGCCGAACAGCAGCAGGACCACTGCGATCACCACGATCCAGTGCCAAATGCTAAGCGAACCCATCCTGCAACCCTCCAAACGCGTATGGCTGGCGCCCCAGCCTGATCTCCCCGAAACCTAGGCTCCGCGGGTGTCAAAAACAAGGACCAAGGGAGCGCCAATTCGCTGTTGGCACTAGGTAATATCGCTAGTGTTAACCGGTCGCAGGGTGCGGCAGGAGAGGCCGGAATCAGCCCTCGCCGCCCTCTTCGCCACCGTCCGACGTCTCCGGCTCGACCGCAGGCGCGAGCGCCAGGTCGAGGTCGTCGCCCGGTTCCAGCGGATCCTCGTCCTCGCGCAGCTCCGGGTCGTCCGACGGCGTCGGCACGCTGAAGCCGGTGGGAAGCCGGGAATCCAACAGGCCAGTGCCCTTCAGTTCCTCGAGGCCCGGCAGGTCGGTGAGCTGTTCCAGCGTGAACTGCGACAGGAAGGTCTCGGTGGTGCCGAAGGTGAGCGGCCGGCCCGGCGTCTTGCGACGGCCGCGCGGCTTGATCCAGCCGGTCTCCAGCAGCACGTCCAGGGTGCCCTTCGAGGTCACGACGCCACGGATCTCCTCGATCTCGGCGCGCGTCACCGGCTGATGGTAGGCGATGATCGCCAGCACCTCGATCGCCGCACGCGACAGGCGGCGGGTCTCGGTGCTCTCGCGCGTCATCAGCCAGGCGAGATCGCCGGCGGTGCGGAAGGTCCATTTGTTGGCGACGCGCACGAGGTTGACGCCGCGCGCGGCGTATTCGGCCTGCAACTGCGCAAGGGCGGCCTTCACATCGACGCCGTCAGGCATCCGCTTGGCAAGCGTCGCGGTATCCAGCGGTTCGCTCGACGCAAACAGCAGCGCTTCGAGAAGCCTCAACTCTTCGGGACGTGCCTGCGGCTCGTTGTCCATCGGCTCGACCTCTTCAACCCGAACTTCCGCCAAGGCCATGGCAGCTTCTCCTTCTTGCACTTAACTCACCGGCGCGTCAGGCGCAGGAACTGCGTCTGGCACCGGTTGATGCCGCCCCTTCCGGAAATAGAGGGGGGCAAACGCCTCTTTCTGGTTCAGCTCCAACTGGCCTTCCCGCACGAGTTCGAGTGCGGCGGCGAAGCTCGAGGCAAACACGGTGGCGCGCTGCGTGGGGTCGGCGACGTAGCGCATCAGGTAATCGTCGAGGCAGCCCCAATCTTCCGATTCAGTGATGCCGCCAACCAGCCGCTCCAGCGACGCACGCGCCTCGGCGAGCGACCACACCGTGCGCTTGGCCAGATGCACGCTCGCCAGCACGCGCGACTGCCGCTGCGCGGCGTAGGCTGTGAGCAGGTCGTAGAGCGTTGCCGTGTATTTGGGATGCTTGATCTCGGCGATGGCTTCGGGCTCGCCGCGCGGAAAGATGTCGCGCAGCAATTGCTGCCGGTTCATCAGCCGGTTGGCGGCTTCGCGAATGGCCTCTAGGCGGCGCAGGCGGTTGGCAAGCGCAGTCGCCATCTCTTCCGCACTCGGCCCCTCCGCGCTCGGCGGCTCCGGCAGGAGGAGACGCGACTTGAGGAAGGCGAGCCAGGCCGCCATCACCAGATAGTCGGCCGCAAGCTCAAGCCGGATTTTTCGCGCGGCTTCGATGAAGTGCAGATACTGGTCGGCGAGCGCCAGGATCGAGATTTTGGCGAGATCGACCTTCTGCTGCCGCGCCAGCGCGAGCAGCAAGTCGAGCGGGCCCTCATAGCCCTCGACATCGACGACCAGCGCCGGTTCGCCCTCGGCGAGCTCGGCGGGCCGCCCGGTTTCAAACGATAGGATTTCTGCGGTCATGCGGTTGCCGTGTTCGCTCTTGCGATCAATGCGTCAAGTTCGGTGCGAGCGGCGACCCGGTCGACGGGGTGCGGAGCCTTGCGCGCTGCGAGCGCCCGATTGGCCCGCTCCAGCGCCTCTCCGGTCAGTTCCGGCGTTTGGCTCGCGACGTCACGCATCTCGTCGATATTACCGTTGCAATGCAGGACCATGTCGCAGCCGGCCGAAACGATGGCCCGGGTCCGCTCGGCAATGGTTCCCGCCAGTGCATTCATGGACACGTCATCACTCATCAACAAACCCTGGAACCCAATCGCGCCGCGAATCACCTGCTCGATCATTGTCGCAGATGTCGTCGCCGGATGGGCGGGGTCGACCGCGCTAAACACAACATGTGCAGTCATGGCCATCGGCAGGTCCGACAGCGGCTGGAACGCCGCAAAATCGGTCCGCATCAGCTCGTCCCGGGACGTATCGACGGTTGGCAGCTTGAAATGGGTGTCTGCCGTTGCCCTTCCGTGGCCGGGAATGTGCTTGAGAACCGGCAGCACGCCACCCTGTTCCAACCCTTCGGTCACGGCGCGCGCGATGGCCGCGACTTTTGCGGGCTCCGTTCCATAGGCGCGGTTGCCGATCACGGCGTCGGCGCCCGCCACCGGGACATCCGCCAGCGGCAGGCAATCGACGGTGATGCCGAGATCGGCCAGATCGGCCGCGATCAGCCGTGCGCTGAGCCGCGCCGCTTTCAGGCCCAAGGCCGAATCACGGTCGTACAGAGTCGAGAAAACGGCGCCCGACGGGTAGACCGGCCAATGCGGCGGCCCGAGGCGCTGCACCCGCCCGCCCTCCTGGTCGATCAGGACGGGCACGTCGGGGGCACCTGCGGCATCGCGCAATTCGGCAACAAGGGCAGCCACTTGAGCCGGGGTTACGACATTCCTCTTGAAGAGGATAAAGCCCCAAGGACGTTCGGCACGAATGAACGCCCGCTCGTCGGCGGTCAATTCGGGTCCGGATACGCCGGTAATGAAGGCCCGCGTGGTCATCAGCGCCGATTATCCGTACCCCGCTAGGGGGTCAAGGAAACCGCGGAATATTCTACGGGATAAAGCACTGCCCGCCGGCCGCCTTCAGCTCCGTGCAGAACTGCGCAGCCTCCTGCCGCGTCCGATACGGCCCGACCATCGCGCGGTACTTGACCTTGCCGTCGGAGAGATCCACCCGCTTGATCACCGGCGAGCGGGATCCGAGCACAGAGGCGTACTTGCCTTGCGCCACGCGGAATGCGTCGCGCGCCGCGGACTCGCTGTCCTGGGAGGCGATCGACACCAGAACACTTCCTCCGCCGCTTTCGGGGGCCGCACTGGGCGCGATCTGCGTCGGGTTGGTCGCGGCCATCCGGGTCGGCGGCGCGGCAGGCTGGTCAGCCTGCGGCGCCAGCGACATCGGCTGGTTCGCGCTGGCATTGGCCGAGGTCGGCGGATTGCGGGATGCAGCCGGCGCAGGCGCGGCCGCGGGTTTGGGTGCAGCCGCCTGCTTGGACGCCGCAGCGCCTTGCGGCGTGGTGGCGTCGGTCTGGTCGCCCTTCACCGCCAGCGTGCGGATACGGCGCGGCTCGTTGTTGGGCAGCGTGCCGTTGTTCGGCGCGGGACCGGCAACGGGTGGCGGCACGGCGGACGGCGAGACGCTCGCGACTGGCGGCGGATTGGCATTCTGGTTCAGCGGCGGGAACACGACGCGCGGACCGCCGGACTTGGCGTTGACGTCGATCGGCGCTTCCTCGCGCGGCACGATCTTCTCGGTGCCGTCACCAGTCACCATGCGGTCCGGCACCTTGGCCGTGCTGTCGCTCGGCGCGGGCACGATCTTGGTCGGCGAGTTGTCGGCCTTGATGATCGGAGGCTCGCCGCTGCGCGGCGATCCCAGATAGGTTTTGTAGGCGAAGGCGCCGCCGGTGCCGACCACGGCGAGCGCCAGGATGGCCGCAACGGTAATCAGGCCGCCGCGATGCTTCTTCGGCGGCTCCTCGTCGAGCTCGTCTTCGGGATAGTCGCTCTGATAGGCGTAAGGATCGTCCGGATAGGACGGGTCGCGCTGATAGTCCTGCGCGCCTGACTCAAGCTGGCCATACAGCGCATCGTCGTAACGCGACGGATCGGGCTGCGCCTCCTGCTCCGCATAGGCCTGCGACTGCTGATGGTAGTCGGGCTCGGGCGCGGCGGGCTGGGTGGCATAGCGCTGGAGCGGATGCACCGGGCTGACGGCGGGCTGATAATCCTGATGCTGCGGCGCGGGCGCCGGCTGCGCCTGGACATTGGCACGCCGCATCCACGCCGGCGGTCCCGGCGGCGGCGGTGGCACCTCTTCGTGGCTGTCCTGATAGTCCTGCGCGGCGTAGCCGTCCTGCGCATAGCCTTGGGCTTGGGCATAGCCTTGGGCATAGCCTTGGGCATGGTCTTGGGCATGGTCTTGGGCCGGCGGCTGATACGGTTCTGGTGTCGGAGGTGTCGGGGCTCTCGCCGCCGGACGGGTCTGGCTACCGAACGGATCGGTCTGTCCGATCAGGCGCGCAAGCTCGGCCAAGGGATCATTGTCCGCCCGCCCATGCTGATCGCCGCCGCGACCATAGTCATCGGAAGGCAACGGTCTGTTCTGATATCGATCGGCCATCGTGATGATGCGTCCCTTCGGGAAAGCCACCCAGTCACGAGGACTTCAAGTGGCCTTCACCCACAAGGCTTTCAACCAAGTCGCATAACGTAAGCGATCCGGCTTCTGCCGGTTACCCCTCGAAGTCCACTTCAAGTAGTTCGCCCCAAACTACCGCATCTCGTCCGGGGCATGGACGCCGAGAATGGCGAGGCCCGATGCCAGGACCGAGACGACGCCCTGGACCATGGCCAGTCGCGCCTTTGTAAGCTGTGCATCATTATTGATAATGAAGCGTAAATAGGGCAAATCGCGCCCCTTCGTCCAAAGTGCATGAAATTCGCTGGCTAAATCATAGAGATAAAAAGCAATTCGGTGCGGTTCGTGGGCCGCGGCGGCGGCTTCCAGCGTCCGCGGATAAATTGCGAGCCGCTTCAAGAGATCAAGTTCCGCCGTATCAGACAGCCGTTCGAGCGCCGACTCACCGAGCCAGGCGATGCGTGCGCCCGCCTCCTCCGGGAGTTCCGGAAAGACCTCGGCCCGGGCGTTGCGGAAGATCGAATGTCCGCGGGCGTGGCCGTACTGCACGTAAAATACCGGATTGTCGCGCGACTGCTCGATGACTTTTGCGAGGTCGAAGTCCAGCACCGCATCGTTCTTGCGGTAGAGCATCATGAAGCGGACGGCGTCCTTGCCGACCTCATCCACCACCTCACGCAAGGTGACGAAGTCCCCGGAACGCTTGGACATCTTCACCGGCTCGCCGTTGCGCAACAGCTTCACGAGCTGCACGATCTTAACGTCGAGCGCGGCCGTGCCGGACGTGGTCGCCTTTACGGCCGCCTGCATGCGCTTGATATAGCCGCCATGGTCGGCGCCCCACACGTCGATCATGTCGGCAAAGCCGCGATCGAACTTGTTCTTGTGGTAGGCGATGTCGGAGGCGAAGTAGGTGTAGCTCTTGTCCGACTTGATCAGCGGACGATCGACGTCGTCGCCATAGGCGGTGGCCCGGAACAGGAGCTGCTCGCGGTCCTCCCAATCCTCGACCGGCGCGCCCTTCGGCGGCGGCAGGCGGCCTTCGTAGATATCGCCCTTGGCTTGCAGGAACGCGATGGTCTCGGCGACTTTGTTGTTGCCGCTTTCGATCAGCGAGCGTTCGGAGAAGAAGACGTCGTGGCGGATGTTGAGCGCCGCGAGATCGTCCTTGATCTCGTCCATCATCATCGCGATCGCCTTGGCGCGAACCGTCGGCAGCCATTGCGCCTCGGTCAACGCGCAGAGCTTGTCGCCGTGCTCCTTCGCCAGCGCCTCGCCGACCGGCTTGAGGTAGTCGCCGGGATAGAGCCCCTCCGGGATCGCACCGATGTCCTCGCCGAGCGCCTCGCGATACCTGAGGAAGGCGGAGCGCGCGAGCACGTCGACCTGCGCGCCGGCGTCGTTGATGTAGTATTCGCGCGTGACGTCGTGGCCGGCGAACTGCAACAGGCTCGCCAGCGCATCGCCGAACACGGCGCCGCGGCAATGGCCGACATGCATCGGCCCGGTCGGGTTGGCCGAGACGTATTCGACGTTGACCTTGGAGCGGCCGCTCAGGCGGCCATAGGCGGGCCCTTCGCGCAGCACCGTGCCGAGCGCCTCCGCCCAGGCCGACGGCCTGAGCGTCAGATTGATGAAGCCGGGTCCGGCGACGTCGACCTTGTCGATCAGGGCGTCGCTGCGCAGCTTAGCCGCGATCTGTTCGGCGAGATCGCGCGGTTTTGCCTTTGCCTCTTTCGAAAGCACCATCGCGGCGTTGGTCGCCATATCGCCATGGGTTGCATCGCGCGGCGGCTCGACGACCACGCGCGAGAAGTCGATCCCCTCCGGCCAGCCGGATTCGGCCGCGAGCGCGCGGCAGACGGCGTGCACGCGCGCGAGCACGTCGGCGAACAGATGCAGGGATGAGGATGTGTCGGCCATGGGCCGCCGCCTAACGCAAATCCGGGGTCAAGTCAAAGAGCCGCTGATGCTCGGTCAGGGCAAAACGGTCGGTCATTCCGGCAATGAAATTGCCGATCCGGCGCGCCCGGTCCGCCTTGTTCTCGTCCTCCGCGCCGGCCAGCCATTCCGGCGGGAGGTGGTCGGGAGAGTTCTGGTAACGGGCGAACAGGTCGAACAGGATCTGCTCGGCGTCGGCCATGACCCGCACGACCCGCTTGTGGCGGTACATGTGCTGGTACAGGAACGCCTTGATCGCAGCCTCCTCCTCGGAGGCAGCCACGGGAAAGCCGATCAGCGCCCGGCTCTGCTGGCGCACGTCCTGGGCCGATTGCGGCTTGACCGCCGAAAGGTTCCTCTCGGCCTCGGCAAAGACCGCACCGATGAAATGCGAGATCAGCTCCCGCACCAACTCGGCCCCGCGCCTGTCGTCATCCAGATCAGGATAATGCGCGTCGATCGTCCCGATGATCTCCGCCATCAGCGGCATGATCTTGAGATCGTCGATGCGGAACAGGCCCGCGCGCAGGCCGTCGTCGATGTCGTGGGCGTCATAGGCTATGTCGTCGGCAACCGCTGCGACCTGTGCTTCCAGCGAGGCAAAGCTCCAGAGCTCCAGATCGTAGGTCTTGTCGTAGCTGGCGATGCCGACGGGCACGCCATGCTCGCGATAGCGGCCGACCGGTGCGCCGCCGCGATCCGTCAACGGACCGTTGTGCTTGACGATGCCTTCGAGCGATTCCCAGGTCAGGTTGAGGCCGTCGAACTCGGGATAGCGATGCTCCAGCGAGGTGACGACACGCAGGGTCTGGGCGTTGTGATCGAAGCCGCCAAACTCCTTGAGGCAGGCGTCCAGCGCCCGTTCACCGGCATGGCCGAACGGCGGATGGCCGAGATCATGGGCGAGCGCGAGGGTCTCCGTGAGGTCTTCGTCGAGCCCCAATTGCCGGGCCAGGGCGCGGGCAATCTGGGCAACCTCCAACGAATGGGTCAGCCGCGTCCGGTAATGGTCGCCCTCGTGGAACACGAAGACCTGGGTCTTGTACTTCAGGCGGCGGAAGGCGGTGGAATGGATCACCCGGTCGCAATCCCGCCGGAACGGGCTGCGGGTCCGGCTCGGCGGCTCCGCGACCAGCCGGCCGCGGCTGGAATCGGGGTCGCAGGCATAGGGCGCGCGGGGGGCAGCCATTCCGACGGACACGGCGAATTTAGTCCCTATCCATTTGATTCCACGGACCGACGCACTTAACTATGTCGGGAGCGGGATACCAAATGAAATGGGCAAATGACCCAGGTATGACGCGAGACGACCGGAGAGACGAGAATGACGACTGCCGTGACCATCAGCGACCGGGCCGCCCGCCGGATCGGAGAAATCCTGAGCGGCGAAGGCAGTGGTGCGATGCTGCGCATCTCAGTCGAAGGCGGCGGCTGCTCCGGCTTTCAATACAAGTTCGACATCGAGCGTGCGAGGGGTGACGACGACCTCGTGATCGAGCGCGACAATGCGGTGGTGCTGGTCGATTCCGCCTCCCAGCCGTTCCTGGAGGGTTCCGAGGTCGATTTCGTCGACGATCTGATCGGCGCCTCGTTCCGCGTCAACAACCCGAATGCCACCGCTTCCTGCGGCTGCGGTACCAGCTTCTCGGTCTAGCCCGGCCCAACCTGGCGCTCGAAGCGGTGACCAGCGTGCGCAGCGGTACGCTTTTCGACCCCATGATGCGAACCTCTTTCGCGTCCACTTCGACGCGCTGGGCAGACAAACACCCGACGGGCCGGAGCGACACCGTCGCTTTTATCTTGCCGTCTTGATCTGTCGGGGGTCGGGGGCGGACATGTCGCGGACATGGCCCAAACCGACGCAAATGGCCCGAAGCAGCCGTTTCTTCTTGCGCCTTACTTGATGCCGATGACCATCGAATCCGGACCCACCAGCGGTTCGACGCGGGTTTCGACAAAGCCCGCTTCCTTAAACCAGGCCATGCAATCCGCGCCGGTGAAATCGAATCCCTCGCGCGTCTCGATCAGCATGTTCAGGCTCATCAACAGGCCGAACGCATTCCGTCGGCGCTCGTCGTCGATGACGCTGTCATAGATGATCAACGCCCCACCGAAGGGCAGCGCCTCGTAGGCCTTGCGGATCAGCATCCGCTTCTTGTCCAGGCCCCAATCATGCAAGATGTGGCCCATGATCAGCACGTCGGCCGCCGGCAGCGGGTCGGCAAAAAAGTCGCCTGCGCGGAACGAAAGCCGTTCCGCTAGTCCATATTGAGCCACATAGGCCTCGAAGTGCGCTCGCACCACCGGCAGGTCGAAGCCGATCCCGCCAAGATGCGGGTGCGCGCGTGAAAGCGTGACAGGAAGTGCGCCCTGCGCGGTACCGATGTCGGCAAAGGTCTTGTAGTCAGTCCAGGGAAACTTCCCGGCAATCGCGTTCGCCGCACCAAGGCTCAGGCCGCTCATCGCCTTGAGAAACTCGCCAAGAATTGCTGGGTCACGATAGATCTCGTCGAACAGGTCGCGGCCTTCCTTGGTCTCGTTTTGAGGGACGCCGCTGCGCAAGCCTTCGGTCAGCGCGCCCCAGAACGGATAGAGCCGGGCATTCGCCATTTCCAGGATGCCGCCGACATAGGTCGGCCTGCGCCGGTCGAGGAATACGGCGGCGGCAGGTGCGTTTGCGTACAGATTTTCCCCGCGTTCGAGCTGACCCAGCGCGACCAGCGCATCGAGGAAGTCGCGCACACCGCGCGGATGCAAGGACAATCGGGCGGTCACCGCTTCCGCGGTTAGCGGTCCGTCGGCGAGGAGTGTGAACAGCCCTAGCTCAACCGCGCTCAGAAGCGTCTTTGATCCCCAAAACGCAAAGCCGAGTTGCAGGATGGCGTCAGGTGTTACGCTCTCATTCGGCTCGCAGGCGTTCGACTGAATCGGCTGGTTCATGACGGATCTCCAGGTGGCGGAATGGACGCGAGAGTAGTCGTGATCCGGAAGTGCGGCATGTACGCCGCATTGATTTTCAATGTACTTTCCATTGACATGTCGGCAAGGTTGCAGGGATTGGGCAAACGGCGGCAGCATGCGCCTCCACTTCGAACAATGTGTGTTGGATATCGAGCGCCGCGAGCTCCGCCGCGACAACGAATTTGTCGCAGTGCAGCCGCAAGTGTTCGATCTGCTGGTTTACCTGATCGAGAACCGCGGGCGCGTAGTCGGCAAGGACGATCTCATCAAGGCCATCTGGAATGGTCGGATCGTCTCCGAGTCGACGCTGATCAGCCGGATCAATTCGGCACGCCGGGCCGTCGGCGACGACGGCGATCAGCAGCGGCTGATCCGCACCGTACCGCGGAAGGGCGTACGATTCGTTGGGGACGTCGAGCCAGTGGAACGGTCCGCCGATACGGCGCCGTCATTTCGGCAGCATGGCTTCCTGGCGGATGCCGATCTCAATCAGCAGGTTCGCTATTGCAGATCGCGGGACGGCGTCCGCCTTGCCTACGCAACGGTCGGCTCGGGACCGCCAATCCTGCAATCGGCACATTGGCTGAGCCATCTCGAGTACGACTGGGAGCTGCCGATTGCCCGCTACCGGCTTCTCGATCTCGCAAAAGACTACTCGCTGGTTCGTTATGACGCGCGTGGCAATGGGCTATCGGACTGGGATGCGGGCGACATGTCCTTCGACGCGTGGGTCAGCGATATGGAGACCGTCGTCGATGCCGCTGGTCTCGATCGCTTTCCGGTGCTCGGAATATCGCAAAGCGTCCCGGTCTCGATCGCCTATGCGGTAAGACATCCGGATCGGGTGTCTTGCCTGATCCTCTACGGCGGATTCGCCGCCGGCCGCAACAAGAGACCCGACGCCACCGCAGCAGACCGCGAGCGTATGGCGGCGATCAGAACCCTGATCAGACTGGGCTGGGGCTCCGAACATCCGACTTTCCGCCAGATGTTTACGTCCCAGATGATGCCGACCGCAACGCGCGAACAGGCTGACGCGTTCAATGAACTGCAGCGCCTGAGCGCGTCTGCGGACTGCGCCGTGCGCTATTTCGATAGCACAGGCGAATTTGACGTCCGCCACTTGCTGCCATTGGTCAAGGTCCCGACGCTCGTCATGCATGTTCGCGACGACGCCAACGTTCCAATTGCCCTGGGCCGTGAAATCGCCGCCGGAATTCCAGACGCACAATTTGTCGCCTTACCAGGTAAAAATCACATCCTGCTCGAACAGGACCCCGGGATCCCGAGGTTTTCGAGCGAGCTCAAGAGCTTTGTAAGGCAGCACGTATGACCATAGGATGACTGGCTTCCTTGAGCCTGACGTAGACGCCTGCGAGAGCGATGCCTGCTGTTGGCGCATCGGCCGTGGCGCCCCAACAACGGTAGTAAATTATCCAATGCGCATGATCCATCGTCTGTTCTCTTGCCTCGTTCTATTCCTTGCAATCGCAGCCGTTCCCGCGCGCGCGGCCGAAACCTGCCCGTTCATCAGCGCCAAGGAGCTCGCCGGCGCGATGCCGGCGCTCAAATGGTCGTTGATTTCAAATCAGGACGGCCGCGGCTGCATCTACCAGGGCGGGCGCGGCGACACGATGATGCTGACCGTGTTCCGCAATCCCGACAAGGACCGCGCCAAGGAGTTGTACGCGACCTTCGTCAAGACGCTTGGCGAGCGCATGCCGCTTAGCGCGGTGTCCGGGATCGGCGACGAAGGCCAGGGCGGAACGAGCGCCGCCGGCGCGCAGCGCCAGGAGGCCTCGGTCGTCGCTCTGTCCGGCGATTACATTCTGCAGATCAGCGTCTACCCGATCGGCCGACGCGCCGACGACGCGCTGCTCGGACCGCTCACCGACGTCGCACGCGCTGCCATCGGGAATGTGACCAAGACCAGCGAGCGGTTCGGCAGTTGCGAACGGCTCACGCCTGCGGATGCCGACGGCTTTCTCGACAAGAGCACGCTGACGGTCGAGCGGACCGGCGCGGGCAGCTGCATGATGTTCGATGGCGAGGCCAACACCATGGTCGTCGCTGTCATCGCGATCTCGCGCGACACCGTCGTCAACATGATGAAGCGCGCGGGCCCGTGCCAACACGTGGCGATACCCGAGTTCGGTGGTGAAGCGTTCGGCGAGCATTCCTGCACCAAGGGCAACGGCAACGCCGTCAACATCTATGTCTGGAAGAAGGGCAGGCAGGCTTCGATCCTGTTCGCGCCGGTCAAGCCGCATCCGGAGTCCGGCTCGGTCGAGCGCCTGAAGGCGGTCGCCGGGCGAGTCTATGGAAAACTGTAGCGGCGGCGCATGACCGCTACGGAAGCCGGCTAAGCTCCACGCCATCGGCTACGATCTTCCGTGTCTCCGCCTCCTGCTCAGGCTGTAGCGGAGCATCGCTTGCTTCTATGCGATCCAGCGCACGCAGCAGCGCCGTCACCAGCGCCGGCTTGCGCAACGGCTTTGCTAAAAAGTCCGACATCCCCGCTTCCCGGCAGATCTTGACGTCCTCGGGGAAAGCGTTGGCGGTCAGCGCGATGATCGGCAGCAGATCGAAACGACCGCGCTGCGCACGGATCGCCCGGGTGGCGGCGAGACCGTCCATGTCCGGCATCCGCACGTCCATCAGCACCACATCGAAATCGCCCTCGGACACCGCCTGCACGGCCTCGACGCCGTCGGTCACCACCTTAAGCTCGACATCGAACTCGCCGAGCATCTTGCTCACGACCATGCGGTTGACCGCATCGTCCTCCGCCACCAGCAACCTGAGCGGCCGGTCGAGCGCGGCAATGCACGCCTTGAGCTCGTCGGATTCGCTGCGCTCGGCCGCCTGCTCGGACACCAGCGTCTGGCTCCAGGGCAGCACCAGCGTGAAGCGGAAGGTCGAGCCCTCGCCCGGCGTCGACGTGACGCCGATGGTGCCGCCCATCTGCTCGATGATGCGGCGGGAGATCGCAAGCCCCAAGCCCGAGCCGCCGAAGCGGCGGCTGATCGAGGCGTCGGCCTGCGCGAAATCGCTGAAGAGCTGGCCGACTTTTTCGGGCGCAATGCCGATGCCGCTGTCGGTCACCGTCCATTCCACGGTGGCGAGCAGATCGCGGCGCGATTGGCAGCTTGCGGCAATGGTGACGTTGCCGCTATCGGTGAACTTCACCGCGTTGGAGGCGAGATTGAGCAGCACCTGCTTGATCCGCGCGACGTCGCCGCGCAGGGCGTTTGGCAGGTTCGGGTCGAGCTCGACCTTCACTGCCAGCCCCTTGGTCCTGGCGTTGCCGCGCACCACGGCTGCAACAGTCTCGACCAGCGCGTGCGGGGAGAAATCGATCGCCTCGAATTCGAAGCGGCCGGCCTCGAGCTTGGAAAGGTCGAGGATGTCGTTGAGGATGCGCTGGAGATTGTCGCCGGACTCGCGGATCGCAGCGACGGCCTCGCGCTGCTCCGCGTCGAGCCTGCTCTCGAGCAGCATGCTGGCGAGCCCGAGCACGCCGTTCATGGGTGTGCGGATCTCGTGGCTCATCACGGCGAGAAAATTCGATTTCGCGCGACTCTCGGCCTCGGCCTTCTCGGCGCGCCAGCGCTCGGTGACGTCGCGGCCAAAACCGCGATAGCCGAGGAACACCCCGTCGCGATCGTGCGACGGCTTGGCCGTCAGCGACCACAGCCGCGGCTCGCCGCCGGCGACGACGCGCACGCTCATCTCATGCAGCGGCTCGCCATTCTCCATGAGACCGATGATGTTGTAGGCGGTCGTCATGTCGTCGGGACAAAGCATTTCGAGCACGTCGGAGAACAGCGTGCCCTTGAGCAGCGGCAGCGGGAGCTGTGCGACGGCTGCGAAACGTTCCGGCACGTCGGTCAGATGTCCCTCCGCATCGGTCTGCCACAGCCAGTCGCTGGCGTTGTCCTGAAACTCCTTCAGCAGCAGCGAGATGATTTCGGTCTGCCGTTCGAGCTCGAGCTGGGCCTTGAGATTGCCCAGGAACAAATTGCCCTGCGAGACGATGTTGCGCGCCATGAAGAAGGCGAACATCATCAAAAACACCGACGTCACGAGATAGAGGCCGGTGCCGCACAACAGAAGCGCGCCGGCGCAGGCGACCGTCATGGTCGCGAGATAGATCAGGCCCGCACGCGGGAAGGTCGAGAGCGTGAAGGCGCCGCCCGAGATCATCCCGACCATCAGGCAGGCGAGGATCAACTGGTGCGTCGGCTCGATCCGGCTGAACAGCGCGAGCGGCAGTGTGCCCCAGATCGCGGCGAGGAAAAACGCCTGCCGCATCATCTGCTCGGTCCCGCGGGCGGAAGCCTCCTGCGGCGGGTTTTCGCGCGAGCGCTGCCACGAGCGCACCGCGAGCGAGGCGGCGCTCGCCAGTGTAAAACCCCAGGCGAGCAAGAATCCGTTCCAGCCGATCCCCCAGAACAGGACCAGCACCATGCCGACGGTGAGCATGTTCACGGCCATGGTCACCGGGATCAGCTGCGTCACCGCGTCGATCTGCTTGGCGCGGATGCGGCGCATCTCGCGCTCGGTCAAATCAGCGGTCAGGCCGTCCTCGATCTCGAAGCCGCCAAGCCAATACAGCAGCGCGGCGACGAAGCCGTCGCGCGGCTCAGGGGCTTTCGCGGATTTTGCAGGCCATGCCATCGCAGGGAACTTGACCCGGCCCACGCTTCCATCGGGTTAATTTCCTGGGGGATTTTGTATCTCTGGCGGGAGCTTCCTTGACGACGACGTTTGCAGTTTGTTCTAACGGGGCCCCAGCCCGGAGCACCCCCGCGAATGTCCATCAGAGTTGCCACCTGGAACGTCAATTCGGTCCGGCAGCGGATCGACCTCCTCCTGACCTGGCTGAAGGAATGCTCGCCAGACATCGTCTGCCTCCAGGAGATCAAATGCGTCGATGACGCCTTCCCGCGGCTGGAGATCGAGGCGCTCGGCTACAATGTGGTGACCCACGGGCAGAAGACCTTCAACGGGGTCGCCCTGCTCTCAAAATACCGGTTCGACGAGACCAAGTCGGGGCTCGCCGGTGACGACGAGGACGCGCATGCTCGCTTCCTCGAAGGCGTGGTCACGCTGAAGCGCGGGGTGCTGCGCATCGCCTGCCTCTATCTGCCCAACGGTAATCCGGTCGGCACCGAGAAATATCCCTACAAGCTCAAATGGATGTCGCGGCTTCTTGAGTATTCGAAGGAGCGGCTTAAGGAGGAAGTCCCGCTGATCCTCGCCGGCGACTTCAACGTCATCCCCGCAGCACGTGACGTCTATAATCCGGCGGCTTGGACCGAGGACGCGCTGTTCAAGGCCGAGACGCGCGAGAGTTTTCAGTCCCTGCTCGGCCTTGGGCTGACCGACGCGCTGCGCGCGGTGACCGACGAGCCCGGGCTCTACACCTTCTGGGACTACCAGGCCGGCGCCTGGCAGAAGAACCAGGGGCTTCGCATCGACCATCTGCTGCTGTCGCCGCAGGCGAGCGACAAGCTCGCCAATGTCGGCATCGACAGCTATGTGCGCGGCTGGGAGAAGCCGTCGGACCACGTGCCGGTGTGGGCGGATCTGGATCTGGACGCAGCGTAACGCCCGAGGCGGTCAGCCGCTGGCGATTATTCTCGCCGGCCCTGCAGCCACTGCGCCAGCATTTGGTAGCACATGGCGCGGTCGTCGTCGGAGGCTTTTGCGTAGGCCCGGTTGTAGCTTTCCTGGATCCAGGACTCGTCAGCGCTCGCGCCGTCACGCGCGCCGTCACGTGCCAGCGTCAGCCACATCAGGCCGCGCGCCCGCTGCGGCGGCAGACGGTCGCCGTTGAACAGCATCTGCCCGAGCAGTGCCTGAGCCTGGTGCTGGCCCTTCTGCGCTGCAAGTCGCAGCCAGCGCGCGCCGTAGGTGAAATCTTCACGCGAGGCGTCCGGCGTCTTCAGATAGAGCCGTGCGAGATCGTACTGCGCGTCCGCATTGCCGAAATAGGACGCGGCATAGGAGAACATCTCACGCGCCCTCTCGGGGTCCGACTTGACCTTCGAGTTCGGGATACCGCTGAGGTAGTAGCGGCCGAGCGCGACGAAGGCGTTGGCCACGATCTGCGCCTGCGGCGCCGACGGGCTGTCCTCGGCATGGGCGTTGGCAATCCGGCTGAAATATTCGAAGGCGCGCAGGTCATCCTGGGCGACACCGTCGCCATTGGCGTACATGCGGCCGAGCTTCCACTGCGCGGCGTAATGGCCACCCTCGGCTGCATATTGCAGCGCGGTCAGCGACGAGGTCTCGGGCGCGGTGGCCGCGGAGGGCACAGCCTTGCGCAGCGCGCCGGCCGCATTGGGCGCCGGCGAACCCACTGGAATCGTGGCGTCTTTCGGATTGACCGGCGCACCGTCGAAGGCGTACGCCGGCATGGCCAGCGCTGCGGCCCCGAACACAAACGCAACTATGGTACGCCTAGATGTCCGCATAGCACTGTTTCTCGTGCGCGCCACCCGGATGGGTCACTGCCCCACCGACTGCTGGCCCTACCTGCTGAGCATACTTCCAGAGCGCACCCGATGTATGGTTAGTCGCGCGAGCGCGCCATTTGGTTGCGCGCTGAGCCAGCTCGTCGTCGCTCAATTTTACGTTAAGGGTACCGTCGACGGCGTCGATCTCGATGATGTCACCGTCCTCGAGCAGGCCGATCGGGCCGCCGACTGCGGCCTCAGGGCCGACATGACCGATGCAGAAGCCGCGGGTGGCACCGGAGAACCGGCCGTCGGTGATGAGCGCGATCTTGCCGCCCATGCCCTGCCCGGTCAGCGCCGCAGTGGTCTGGAGCATTTCCCGCATGCCGGGGCCGCCCTTGGGGCCCTCGTAGCGGATCACGATGACTTCGCCTTCCCGATAGGTCCGGTTCTGGACGGCCTCAAAGGCGTCCTCCTCCCGGTCGAAACAGCGAGCCGGGCCGGTAAACCTCAGGTTGGACATTCCCGCGACTTTCACGATCGCACCTTCTGGCGCCAAATTGCCCTTCAGGCCGACCACACCTCCCGTGACGGTGATCGGTTTGTCTGCCGGGTGCACCACGTCTTGGTGCGGATTCCACTTCACGCTCTTGAGGTTTTCCGCGATCGTTCGGCCAGTGACGGTGAGGCAATCACCGTGGAGATATCCGTTGTCGAGCAGCGTCTTCATCAGAAGCGGGATGCCGCCAACTTCAAACATGTCTTTGGCGACATAACGGCCGCCCGGCTTCAAATCCGCGACATACGGTGTCTTTTTGAAGATTTCTGCCACGTCGAACAGGTCGAACTTGATGCCGCACTCATGCGCGATCGCCGGCAGGTGCAGCGCAGCATTGGTCGAGCCGCCGGAGGCTGCAACGACGGCGGCCGCATTCTCCAGCGCCTTGCGGGTGACGATGTCGCGCGGCCGGATGTTCGACGCGATCAGATCCATCACCTTCTCGCCAGCGGTCGTGCAGAAGGCGTCACGGATTTCGTACGGCGCCGGGGCACCGGCCGAGTAAGGCAGCGCCAGCCCAATGGCCTCCGATACGGTCGCCATGGTGTTGGCCGTGAATTGTGCGCCGCACGCGCCGGCCGAGGGGCACGCCACGCGCTCGAT
This sequence comes from Bradyrhizobium arachidis, assembly GCF_024758505.1. NCBI lineage: Bacteria > Pseudomonadati > Pseudomonadota > Alphaproteobacteria > Hyphomicrobiales > Nitrobacteraceae > Bradyrhizobium > Bradyrhizobium arachidis. The sequence goes on from NZ_CP077970.1 coordinate 5,272,740, forward strand.
CTCGTCGAGATCCTCGTCCGACATGGCGCCGACCGAGTGCTTGCCGACGGCCTCGAACATGTCCTGCACGGTGACCTGCTGCCCGCGGAAATTGCCGGGCAGGATCGAGCCGCCGTAGATGAAGATCGAAGGTACGTTGAGGCGGACCATCGCCATCATCATACCCGGCAGCGACTTGTCGCAGCCGGCGAGCCCCACCAGCGCGTCATAGGCATGGCCGCGGACGGTGAGCTCGACAGAATCGGCGATGCACTCGCGCGACGGCAGCGAGGAGCGCATGCCGTCATGGCCCATGGCGATGCCGTCGGTCACGGTGATGGTGCAGAATTCACGCGGCGTGCCGCCGGCGGACGCAACCCCCTTCTTCACCGCCTGCGCCTGGCGCATCAACGCGATGTTGCAGGGGGCGGCTTCATTCCAGCAGGAGGCAACGCCGACGAAGGGCTGGTGGATCTGCTCGGTGGTCAGACCCATGGCGTAGAAGTAGGAGCGATGGGGCGCACGCGCAGGACCTTCCGTCACGTGACGGCTCGGCAGCCTTCCCTTGAGATTGACCTTGGCGTCCATCGCGAACCAGTTTCCTCGGCCAACCTTGTCAGATCCGGAACATCAGACCCAAGATTTGAATCGACCTTGGGATTTCCTTCGCCGTCGCGAGCCAGCCGCAGCCCCTAAAACCTTACGAAGATTTTATTCATGCAGGGGTGTGGCTAAAAAGCGGCGCGACCTCAAACGGGCTGGGATGACGGTTAAATCCGACCCGACTGTTGCAACAGCGACACATTCGTGGCTCCCAGGCCACGGCAGGAGCTGCCTTACTACCTCTCCAGAGGGCGAACGGACAACCTGAGATTTCCGGACCATTGGCCCACATCTCCTTCACCATGCACCCCGGCGACTCAACGCCCGATCGCCCGAGGAGTTCTCATCTGTCGAAATCAACCCCATGCGAAGTAGGATTGTACGCCGGACACTGGCTTGACGGTCGCACGGGCCGTATCAAATCTGCCTTCCTGCGGGACTGGAAAGTACGATGACACACGCGCCGATCGCCGCCGCACGCCGGATAGGGGCGATCGACGCGTTGCGCGGGCTCGCGCTGTTCGGTGTGCTCGCAATCAACCTGGAGAGCGAGTTTCGCGTCTCGATCTTCCGGCAATTCCAGACGGTGACGCCCGATCCCGGCTGGAACGGTGTCGTCAACACCGCGCTCATGCTGTTCGTCGAGATGAAGGCGTTCGCCCTGTTCTCCTTCCTATTCGGCGTCGGCCTTGCGATCCAGTTCGACCGGCTCGCCACATCACCGCGACGAACGATCCTGCTCGTCAGGCGGCTCCTCGTGCTTCTGCTGTTCGGCCTGATCCATCTGGTGCTGATCTGGAACGGTGACATCCTCACCGAATATGCGCTGGCCGGGTTCGTGGCGCTGCCGTTCCTGTTTGCACCTAGCTGGATCGTCGCCGTCGCAGCTACGATCGCCCTCGCCTTCTACGTTCTCCAGCCGATGCTGCCGAGCGCGATCAGCTTCCCGAGTGATTACGCCATCTACACGCTGGTGCAGTCAGCGAACCAGATCTATCCGACCGGGAGCTTCCTGGACGTGCTGAGGCATCGCGTGCAGGAGCTGCCCGCGATACTGACGCTGCATTACTTTGTCTTCTCGCGTACGATCGGACTATTTCTGGTTGGCATCCTGTGCTGGCGCGCCGACCTTTTTGGCGCGACCGCGCAACGCCATCGCACGCTGATCCTGATCGTCGGCGTCGCCGCGATCGCGTTTGGCCTCGCCCTGGCTCCGCGCCCGCATGACGACCCCGGCCTCGGCAGTCCCATCGTGCTTGCGGCCGGCTACGCCGCCCTGGTGATCGCAGCCGAGCAGACGGCCATGGGTGCGCGATGGCTCCGCTGGGCCGAACCCGTGGGCCGCATGGCCTTCACCAACTACATCATGCAGTCGGTCGTGCTTGGATTCATCTTCTACGGCTACGGCTTCGGACTGTTCGGCAGGCTCGGCTCCGTCGCCGGCCTGTGCCTCGTCCTCATCATCTATGTCGCGCAGATCGTCATCAGCCGCCTATGGCTCGCCCGCTTCACCCACGGTCCGATCGAGTGGCTTTGGCGGGCGCTGATGTACGGGCGAGCGCCGACGTTCCGGAAAGCCGGCTCACACCCAGTCACCGCGCGCCCTTGAGCGTGCAGGACGTCGTGCAGGTAACCGTGTTGCCGCGGTCGCACGCCTTACAGGCAGCGACGCACTGATTCATCTCCTTGGGATTGTAGGAGCTGTAGAGACGCAGCGGACAGGCCGGCGTGGCGCCCGTGATGTCCTGCTCCGGCTCGCAGCCGGCGACCGTCAGTCCGAGGAGTATGACCGCAACAGCCCGCATGGGATCGCCCTGGAGAGCAAGGACAACGCGCTATTCCATGAGGCCTTTCGCGTCAGCTCCAAGCCCCAGCATTCCCAGCGTGGAGAAGCGCGCATCGGCGCTATCAGCCACGTCCCACAAAGGATGCGCGTCAATTCTTAAGAAGGACTTTCGGCCACAGCTCACGCCCATCGACGACGCGAGACAGTGCCTGTCCTGCCCTATGCCGCGTGCCTGGTCGCAATGATCTGCTTCATGTCGGCGGCCAGCTCGCGATAGTGCTCCGCAAGCGTCAGGTAGAGTTCCCGTTTGGCCGATTCGGTTGCAAGCTTGGCGATCAACTCGCATTCGGCGGTAAGCGTCTCGAAACGTTCCAGCCTGTCCTCGAAATCTGTCATCGGCGTTTCCCCATCAATACGCCTTCGAAGGACATCCAACCTAAGCCCGCCAGATACGTCACCGCCAACATCGTTATGCGATTGAATCATTTTTTGTTGGCGCGGCCGCCGCTCATTGGCGGCGACTTTCGTTGGGGTGACGGCATCCGTAGGAGGACTTGCGCTGCGGGGACTACTTCTGCTCCATGCGCCAGGCACCATCCCAATCGGCCGGCGGATGGGCTTCGAGCCCGTCGATGCGGGCGAGCAGCGTCCGCGACGGACCGTCGCCGGGAGCGAGTTCGAGCGCGGCGTTGAAGGCGGTGCGCGCCTCGTCCCAGCGCCCGGCGCGATAGGCCGAAAGGGCCTCGGCGTAGCGCGTCCGCAGGCTCTCCTGCTGGGCGGACAACTGACCCGCCCTCCCCATCACCTCGAATACCGCCTGCGCCACGGTCTGGCCGGCGACCGCGATGCGATCGATCTCGCGCAGCTCGACGCTGTCCTTCAGCGCCGCCGCGGTTGCCTGCGCGACCAGAATGCGGCTGCCATAGATCTTGTTGGCGGCCTCCAAACGCGAGGCCAGGTTTACCGCGTCGCCCATCACCGTAAAGCTCATCATCAGCTCCGAGCCGATGCTGCCGGTGAGCACCTCGCCGGTCGCAACGCCGATACGCAGGTCGCACTGCGCCGGCATGGCGCGGATGCCGAGCAGATCGGGCAGTTGCTGCTGGAGCGTCGGCACCTGGTCAGCCATGTCGAGCGCGGCGAGACAGGCAAGCTGCGCCTGCTCGGCCTCCTCGATGAAGGGCGGGCCCCAATAGGACATGATCGCGTCGCCGATATATTTGTCGATGACGCCGCGGTTCTTCCGGATCGGCGTCGACATGACCGTGAAATAGTGGTTCATCACCTTGACGAGGCCGCGCGGCGTCATGCCTTCACTCATCGCGGTGAAGCCGCTCATGTCGCAGAACATGATGGTCATCACGCGCCGCTCGCCGTCGACGGCGACCTCCGGCCGGTCGATCAGGCCCTGCACCACCTTGGGATCGATATAACGGCCAAAAGTTTCGCGGATGCGCTCGTTCTGGCGCAACTGCTCGATCATCCGGTTGAAGGCGCGCGCGAGCTCGCCGATCTCGTCCTGGGTGGAGACGCTGATCGGCTGGTCGAAGCGGCCGGCCTCGACCTCGCGCGTGCCCGCGAGCAACAGGCGCACCGGGCGGGTAATGCCGCTACTGACGAGCAAGGCAAACACGAGGCCGACGACCGCGGCAAGGATGGTGACGATGGCGGAGACGATGATCGCCTGACGCTGCTGGCGGATCACCGTCGCCGTGCTGGCGAAGACCTGCTTGAGCATGTCGGCGCGGATCGCATCGATCCGCTGGGTGAAGAGATCGCGAAGCGTCTCGATATGGGCGAGCGTCGTCCGTGTGGCGGTGAAGTCACTGGCGTCGAGCTGTTTCAGCAGTTTTGCATTCTCGTCGGCGAGCTCGCGGCGGAGCTCGGCGACGGCGCTTTCAATGCGTGCGTCGATGCGGCCGAGCGCCGCGTTGTCGGACGGCGTGCTCTCGTCGGCGATGATCTCGTTGATCAGCTTTCGCGCGGCGTCGGTTTCTCGCTCAACCAAGGGCTCGCTATCGCGGTAGACGCGCAACTGCGCAGCATAGGTCTCCTCGTCCGGCGGCGTCTGCATCCTCGCGATGACCATGCGCCGCAGCGCCAGCGCCCGCTCCAGCGAGTAGACGTTGGCCCGCGCCAGATTGCCGTAGGCGGGGATGTAGCGGTTGGTCAGTTCGTCCAGGAGCACCCCGACCCGCCCGGACATCACCATCGACAGCATGGAGGTGATCACCATCAGGACGATCAGCCCGAGGGCGATACCGACGATCTTGCGCCTGATCGACTGATTGAACAGCGGCATGGCTACGCGACAGGTGAGGCTCTCGGGGACGACCGGGAACTCATACACCGGATTTGTTCCTGGGAACACGCGACGAATTCGTTAACGCCCGTTTACGATTGCCCGCTTGCCAGTTCCATTTTCGTTCGCGGTCGTCCGGGTAGCATTTTTGCCGCAATGTTACATGAGCGTGCGGATACGAATCGATGCTGGTGGTATCATTCGTTTCGCTCAAGCCGCAGTATCAGCGGATCTTGGTTTGTGCTGATGGTTTCGCAGGGGGACCATGGAATGAACCAGTGCCTACGCTCGCTTGCGTACGTTTTTGCGTTCATATCGCTCGCGCTTCTGTCGACGGAAGCGCTCGCGAAAGCCAAAGCATCCCATCCGAAGAAGACGCACGAGGCCAAAAAGGACTCGAAGGGCGGCAAGCAGCGCACTGCCGCCAAGCACCGGCATTCCAAGCACGCCGCGGCCAAGCGCAAGCCGAAGCCATCCGACGACGACGATGATGACGAGACACCGGCCAAGCCGGCGCTGACCGGCGACCTCGCGGCGCTGAAGGACGCGATCGATCTCGCCCGCAAAGGCAAGACTGACGACGCGACCGCCGCGCGCAACCGGATCGCGGAGCCCGCCGGGCAAAAGCTCGCCGAGTGGTTCATCCTGCGCAATTCCGAGACGACGGGAAATTTCAACCGCTACGCGGCGTTCATCGCCGGCAATCCGGAATGGCCGAGCATGACGCTCTTGCGCAGGCGCGCGGAGGCACGGCTGTGGCAGGAGAAGAGCGATGCCGCAACCGTGCATCGCTTCACCGCGGACCAGCCGCTGAGCGCCAAGGGCAAGTTCGCGCTCGCCCGCGTGCTGCTCGCCGAGGGCGATCGCGACGGTGCCCAACGCCTCGTCCGCGATGCCTGGCGCTCCGACGAATTGTCTGAGCGTAGCGAGGAAGACAGCTACGAAGTGTTCCGCGACCTGCTCACCGCGGACGACCATCGCGCCCGCATGGACAAGCGCCTCGGCGTGAAGGACTATTCCGGCGCACGGCGCGCGGCAAAGCATCTCGATGAGGACGCGCTTGCGATCGTGAAGGCGTGCTCGGCCGTCACCGGCAAGGAGAACAAGGCCAAGGACTATCTCGAGGACGTCTCGGCCGAAGCCCGCAAGGATCTCGGCTACGTACTGTGCCGCGCCCAATGGCACCTGCAGAAGGACCGCCTCGACGACGCCGCGCAAGTCATCCTGGCTGCCGCCCCCGGCACCATGGCGTTGCAGGACACCGATGCCTGGTGGCGCGAGCGCCGCCTGATCGCGCGAAAGCTGCTCGACCAGGGCAAGTTCACGACGGCCTACGACGTGGTGCGCAGCGCGGCCGTGCCGGCAATGGAGGTCTACCGCGTCGACTACCATTTCATGTGCGGCTGGATTGCGCTGCGCTATCTCGACGATCCCAAGACGGCGCTGACGCATTTCGCCTCTATCGACGAGGGCTCGCCCAACCCGATCGCGCTATCGCGCGCGCATTACTGGCGCGGCCGTGCGGCGGAGGCACTCGGCGCCACCGCCGACGCCCGCGCGAGCTACAAGGCTGCCGCCCGCTATCCAACCGCCTATTACGGCCAGCTCGCCCGCACGAGACTTGGGCTCGACCGTATCGAGCTGCGCCCGCCTTCGGCTGTCCTCGCCTCTGATACGGCGGCGCCGATGGACGAGCGGGTGCGCGGCGCCGAGATGCTCTACGAGGTCGGCGAGCGCGACGTCGTGTATTACTACGCCGACGATCTTGCCGAGCAGAGCACGGATGCACGCATGCTCGAAGCGCTCGGCGAACTGGCCAGCCGCCGCAACGACGCCCGTACGATGCTCGAGATCGGAAAGTCGGCGCTCGCCCGCGGGCTTGCGCTCGACCATTACGCCTTCCCGACCATCGGCATTCCCCCGCACAAGCAGGTCGCCCCCGAGATCGAGCTCAGCATCATCTACGGCGTGGCGCGGACCGAAAGCGCGTTCGACCAGCGCGACAAGTCCCCGGCCAACGCCGTCGGGCTGATGCAGGTGACGCCGGAAGCCGGGCGCGACACCGCAAAACGCTTCGGGCTGAACTACGACTGGAGCAAAATGGTCTCCGACCCCGTCTACAACACGCAGATGGGCGCGGCCGAGCTCAGTGCGCTCTTGTCGGAATACCGCGGCAACCAGATCATGACGTTTGCCGGCTACAATGCCGGCCGCGGCCGCGTGCGCGAATGGGTGCAGGCGCGTGGCGATCCCCGCGACCCCAAGGTCGATCCGGTCGACTGGGTCGAGCGCATTCCCCTGTCGGAGACGCGCAACTACGTCCAGCGCGTAATGGAGAACGTGCTGGTCTACCGCACCCGGTTTGAGGACGGCGCCGTTTCGACGGCGAAGTCCGAGCAGCGCGTGCCGACGCAGGAAGTCAGCGCGGTTCCAAGGACATCGGCCGCAGTGCCTCCGCCTTAGCCTCGCACCCCGGGGCTGGACGCGGTGCGAAACTGGACGTGGCGACTGCGGCCGACTGCTCCGCGCGGCAGGGATAGGCGGGCTATCCGTCACGTCCTTCAGGGAGGAGAAGAAGGTCGTGCGCGCGCAGGAACGCCTCAGTCAGCGCGCGCGACAGCGCGCCGATCTGCATCATGCAGCCCCAGCTCGCTATCGCGGCAAACACCGTGATGGCTTCGAGCGAACTGGGGTCCGACCACGGCACCGCCATCGCGGTCAGCCGATATCGCCGGTAGCAATCGTAGTCGCAATACGGCCGCCGCGTGGGCACATGGCGGAGATAGTTCGAGCCGAGAGGTTGCGCACACGCGCTGCAGGCAGAGCCCTCGCCCGGCCGTCCCTGATTGACGAGCATGAATTTCAATGACGTCTCCTCTCCTGCCAAGCGTATGCGCCGCTCACTCCCGACCTCGCGTCGGGTCAAGATGCCGCTCTCCTGCGGCTCTCGATCAACGATCCGGATTCGCGTTGAAGCGCGTAGCACTCGTAGTCGCAGTAAGGTATCCGCGTGTCGACCTCGCGCAGATAGCTGCCGCTGATCTGCTCGCAGCATTGCAGACAGAACGTCTTGCGGAACGGCGTCCTGTCGTTCACCAGAACGAACTTCACGTAGCACCTCCCAATGCGAAGCAGTAGACGGTATCAACCAGAGAGGCGGACGGCGGTGGCGCGCAAAGATGATTGCGGCCGTCGGGATTGTCCCGGTTTCGCTCCACCTTCTGGGACGGGATGAGAATGTACTTCCCGTCCTCGCGGCGCCGCGCGTAGATCCTTCCGTCGACGTACCTGACCTCGGTCGGGTAGCAATCGGCGTCGTTGCAGCAGGTCAGCGCCGGATTGTCGGGCATGTGCCAGGTCGAATAGAATTTCTCGTGCAGAAGCCGATCCTGGGGCGGATGATGACGACGTGCAGCATCCTGGCCGACTTGCTGAGCCTGAACTCCCGTCGTCAACGAGAGTGGCAGCACCATCGACAAGAGGAGCTTGCACATGCGGTTCAAGACGCAGCCTCCTGATTCAGAACAGTCGACCTATGGACGATCGTCACGCCGCTCGAAATCGGAACAGCCATCGGCGGTCGCGCTCGCGGCGCTCCCTGAAGCGGTCGAGGCATTTCTTGGAGCAGACTGCCGTTCGCCAGGAATAGTACCGGATCAGGCCAAACCTGCCGCCGCAGAGGGCGCAGGCTGTTGCGGCAGGCCGGCACTCGAAATGTTCGGAGCTATCGCACATTGTACTCTCCTTTGAGCCTGTCGAGCGTCCTGGATCTCCCGGTAACCTGATCGAGCGTCACACCTCGCGCACAGAAGAAGTGCAGCTCCCGCATCGTAATGATCCGCCAGATCCTCCGGCACGTAAGGGCAGCGGGCGCAGAGCTTGACTCTCATGGGCAGCATCCCGAGCAACGCTGGTGAGACGCCTTTCACCGGGATCCGAGGCTCGCGCCAATCCGCCCGACCCTCGTTTGCGATCGCCGATCGTGGCTCCGCAATCCATTCCTCCCGATTGACGGTGAGGCTACTCCCCACGCAACGGACCGCTCAACTGTACGGAGGTAAACGCGCGCCATGACTAGGGATGGCGACGCTATACTTAGGTTTTCCGTAGTCTTGCGGGGTTTCAGCGGCGTCCGCGCAACGAGACGGCGTACGGCTCGGCCGTTGCACGGCACCCGCGCATTTTCAGGCGGCGGGTGCGCTCGAAAGATTTGCCCGCAATATTGCAAAGTGCTCTACTCGCGTTCGTGCAGCGAGCCGGGGCGCGTCTCGATGATGCCTGGCCAGATCGCGAAATTTGGAAGTACGGCCGCGCAACTCGTGTTCGGCGGCATTGCGGCGCTTCGGTCTCTTCGCGGCGATACGACGAAGAAGCGACGTGTCGAAGAAGTTCCCCGGCAGGATGAAACCGATCTGCGCGAGGCCGTCAAACAATGGCGCGAGGTCTTCGAGCACAATCCGGTCATGTACTTCATGGTCGATCCGGCCGGAACCGTGGTAAACGTCAACACCTTTGGCGCCGAACAGCTCGGCTACACGGCGGCGGAACTGATCGGCCAATCCGTGCTGGGCGTTTTCTTCGAAGAGGACCATGACTTCGTCCGCCGATGCGTTGCGGTCTGCCTCGAGACCGTCGAGCAGTCGCATACCTGGGAAATTCGCAAGATCCGGAAGGACGGCTCGATCCTGTGGGTCCGCGAAAATGCCAAGGCCATGCTGCGCGGCGATGGCGCGCCCATCGTGCTGGTCGCCTGCGAGAACATTACCGAGCGCAAGGAAGCGGAGAACGCGCTGCGGCAAAGCGAAGCCTACCTTGCCCAGGCGCAGGAGCTGAGCCACACCGGCAGCTTCGGGTGGAAGGCCGCGACCGGCGAAATCACCTGGTCGAAGGAGACGTATCGTATCTTCGAATGCGACGAGGGAACGAAGCCCGCGATCCCGTTCATGCTCCAACGCATCCATCCGGAGGACCGGCTCGCCGTGCAGCGGACCACGGGTCGCGCGGTGCGCGAGAGGCAGGACTACGATCACGAATACCGGCTCGTGATGCCTGACGGCTCCGTGAAGCACGTCCGTGCGGTGGCCCGCGCCATACGAGATGCCCGCGGTGGCATGGAGTTCGTCGGTTCGGTGACCGATATCACGGCCACCAAGGAGGCGGAACGCAGGTTTCGCGACAGCGAGCAGCGCTTCCGCGACTATGCCGAGACCGCATCCGACTGGTTCTGGGAGACCGGGCCGGACCATCGGGTTACGCAGATCTCCGAGCATTCCGATTCAGCCGGCATGGCGCCTTCCGGCGTCGTCGGACTGACGCGTTGGGACATTGCACCTGACGCCGACCTCGAGCCGGAAAAGTGGCGGCAGCATCGGGCGGCACTCGACGCCCATGTTCCGTTTCGCGATCTGGTGTACCGGAGCAGGGACCGGAACGGGCATGCGATCTACGTGCGCACCAGCGGCAAGCCGTTCTTCGACACCAATGGCGAGTTCCTTGGCTATCGCGGAGTCTGCACCGATGTGACCGCGGCGATCCGGGCCGACCAGGCCGAAGAAGCGCTGCGCAAAGCGCAAGCCGAGCTCGCCCATGTCACGCGCGTCACGACGCTCGGCGAGTTGACCGCCTCGATCGCCCACGAGATCAACCAGCCTCTCGCCGCCGTCATCGCCAATGCCGATGCCTGCATCTCGTGGCTTGGGCGTGACCCGCCCGACCTGACTGCGGCGCGCCGCTCGGTGCAATGGGTGATCGAGGACGGCAACCGGGCCGGCGACGTCATCCGCCGGGTCAGGGCACTCGCCAGGAAGAGCGACATCGAGATGGTTCCACTCGACATCAATAGCGTCGTCAGGGAAGCGATGGCGCTGGTTCAGCGCGAACTGGCCACGCATGCCGTATCCGTGCGATTGGAGCTGTCCTCCGCACTGCACAGGATTTCGGGCGATCGAATCCAGCTCCAGCAGGTGCTGATCAACCTGGTGATGAACGGGATCGAGGCAATGGAGAGCGTCACCGACAAACCGCGGGAGCTGGCGATCCGCGCGGATGAGGCCGATGAGGATGGCGCGCGCCATTTGCTCCTCACCGTGACAGATTGCGGCGTGGGCTTTTCCGGCGAAACGGCGCAGCGCATGTTCACCCCATTCTTCACGACCAAATCGGGCGGCTTGGGCATGGGCCTGTCGATCTGCCGATCGATCGTGGAAGCGCATGGCGGGCGGCTTTCAGCCTTCGCTGATCAGGGAGGCGGCGCGACGTTTCAGATCATCCTGCCCCTGTGTGAGGAGGCCGTGTCGTGAACCAACGCGACGCGCCATCGCAAGCACAGGCGAGTGCCGACGAGGCGATCGTCTTCATCGTGGACGACGATCCCTCGATGCGCCGGGCGCTCGCCAATCTCTTCGAGTCGGTCGGACTTAAGGTCCAGGCATTCAGCTCCGCACTGGAGATCCTGGAGAGCAAGCTGCCCGAGGTCCCAAGCTGCCTTGTGCTCGACATCCGCCTGCCGGGATCGAGCGGCCTGGATCTCCAGGCGGACCTCGCCAAGGCCAACGTGCATACGCCCATCATCTTCATCACCGGTCATGGCGACATTCCCATGACCGTCAGGGCGATGAAGAGCGGCGCTGTCGACTTCCTGAGTAAACCGGTACGGGAGCAGGACATGCTCGACGCGGTCCAGGCAGCGATCGAACGCGATCGCAAGCGGCGCGATGCCGAGAAGTCGGTTTCGAATGTGCGGTCCCGCTACGAGAGCCTGACGGCGCGCGAGCGCGACGTTCTGGCTCTGGTCGCATCCGGCCTGATGAACAAGCAGGTGGCCGGCGAGCTCGGGCTGGCCGAAATCACGGTCAAGATCTATCGCGGGCAGATCATGCGGAAAATGGCTGCAAGATCATTGGCCGACCTCGTGAGAATGACCGACGCGCTGGAAATTCCGCGCACGAAAGGCGGCGCACAAACCTAAGTATGATTTAAAATCCTTCTCCGCAGGCTCACTTTCCAGCCCAACTTGGAATTCTCGCAGGCTTATCCGGCGTCAGGAGCCCACGCCTTGTCAGCGCCTTCGGTCATTTCCGTGATTGACGACGATCCCTACGTTCGGGCCGCGATGAACAATATGCTCAAGTCGCGCGGATATTTCGTTCACACGTTCCCTTCCGCCGAGGAATTTCTGCTTTCAGCCGTGCTGAATGACACGTCGTGCGTGATCACAGACGTGCAGATGTCGAAAATGAGCGGATTTGACCTGATGACAGAGATGCGGGGCCGAGGCGTGCTGACGCCGTTCATCTTCATCACGGGCTTTCCCGATGAGGCCGTCCACGCGCGCGCGCTCAAGGGGGGAGCCAGCTTCCTGCCCAAGCCCTTTTCGACCTCAGCCCTGATCAAATGCCTCGAAACCGCGTTGGAGGATCGCGGAAAAGCGAGCGCATGATGCGGCGCAATGGAAAACGCCATGCGCCTCTGATCCCTCCGCGCAGGCCGCGGGCCTGCCTCACTCCATCTTGATGTTCGCCGCCTTGATCATCGGCCACCATTTGGCGATTTCGGCCTTCTGACGCGCGCCGAGCGCTTCGGGCGTGAGCTGGTCCTGCGGCGTCATCTCGAGGCCGAGGTTCTCCATCTGCTTCTTCACGCCGGGATTGCTCAGCGCCTCGACGGCGGCGGCGTTGAGCTTGGTGACGATCTCTTTCGGCGTGCCCTTCGGCACCCACATTCCCGACCACAGCGTCATGGTAAAACCCTTCAACCCCGCCTCCTGCGCGGTCGGAATCTCCGGCGCCGACACCAGCCGCTTCTCGTCGCTGATGGCATAGGCGCGGATCGTGCCGGCGCGGACCTGGTTGATCGAGTTGGAGGTCTGGTCGACGATGACGTCGATCTGGCCGGCGATGAGGTCGTTCAGCGCCGGACCCGTGCCGCGATACGGCACGTATTGCAGCTTGATGCCGGCGGCGCTCTCGAAATAGACGCCGGCGATGTGGCTGCCGGAGCCCGCGCCGGCCGTGCCCGCAGTCGCCGGCGACGGACGCGACTTGAGCCAGGCAATCAGCTCGATCAGCGATGTCGCCGGCACCGCGTTCTTGCTGACGACAATCATCGGATTGCTCGGCAGCAGCACCACGGGCACGAGGTCGGCGACGAGATCGTAATTGAGCTTGTAGACGGCACCGTTAGCGACATGGGTGCCGAGATGGCCGAAAGAGATGGTGTAGCCGTCCGGCGGCGACTGCACGGCGCGCCCGACCCCGATCGAGCCGCCGGCGCCGGTGACATTCTCGACCAGCACCGCCTGCCCCAGCGTGACCTTCATCCGTTCGGCGAGGATGCGCGCCATCGCATCCGACGGACCGCCGGCCGAGAACGGCACGATGATGGTGATGTTGCGCGAGGGAAAACTATCGGCATGCGCGGCGCCGGCAAACGCGAGAACGGCAACCAAGGCAGCCCAAACGGCTTTCATTGTTCTTCCTCCCGGCGGCATCATTCTTATTGCCCTCCCCCCGCGCGCCGGGGAGAGGGATCGTTGGTGACGTACTGCCGCGCTAGAACTGCGAATAATCGATCGGCTTGTGGCGGTCGAGCGTGCGGGTGACCGGCGGCAGCGGATATTTGAGGCCGGTCGCGCAATTGAACAGCATCACGCGATCGTTCCTGGTGACGCGGCCGTCGGCGAGACTCTCTTTGTAGGCGGCGTAGGTGGCGGCGCCTTCGGGGCAGAGCAACAGCCCCTCCTCGCGCGCAACCTCGTTCAGCGCCGACGAGATCTTGTCGTCATCGACCGCGATGGCAAAGCCCTTGCTCTCGCGCACCGCGCGCAGGATCAGGAAGTCGCCGATCGCCTGCGGCACGCGGATGCCTGAGGCGATCGTGTGCGCATCCTCCCAACGCGTGGCGTGCTCGGTGCCGGCGTCATAGGCGCGCACCATCGGCGCGCAGCCCGACGCCTGCACCGCGACCATGCGCGGACGCTTCGCGCCGATGAAGCCGATCTTCTCGAGCTCGTCAAACGCCTTCCACATGCCGATCAGGCCGGTGCCGCCGCCGGTCGGATAAAAGATCACATCCGGCACGTCCCAGCCGAGCTGCTCGGCGAGCTCCAGGCCCATCGTCTTCTTGCCCTCGATGCGGTACGGCTCCTTCAGCGTCGAGGTGTCGAACCAGCCGACCTTGGCCTTGCCCTCGCCGACGATCTTGCCGCAATCATCGATATAGCCGTTGACGCGGTAGACGGTCGCGCCCTGAAGCTCGATCTCGCTGACATTCACCTCGGGCGTATCGGCCGGGCAGAAGATCGTGGTCTTGATGCCGCAGCTCGTTGCGTAGGCGGCAAGCGCCGCACCGGCATTGCCGTTGGTCGGCATCGCCATGTGCTTGATGCCGAGCGCCTTGCCCATCGACACCGCCATCACGAGGCCGCGCGCCTTGAACGAGCCGGTCGGCAGTCGTCCCTCGTCCTTGACGATGATCTCGCCGCCGCCGAGCTTTTGCGACAGTTTTGGCAGCCGGATCAGCGGCGTCGTGACCTCGCCGAGCGAGACGATGTCCTTGCATTTGCGCACCGGCAGCAGCTCGCGGTAGCGCCACATGTCGGCGGGACGATTTTTCAGCGCGTCCTTGGTCAGCGCCTTCTTCACGCCCGCGAGGTCGTAGCGTACGAGCAGCGGCTTGCCGGCCTTGGAGAGGTTGTGGACCTGGTCGGCCGCGTAATGGTCGCCCTCCATCGCGCATTCCAGATGCGTGACGAAGGTCGGGCGTTCGATGGTGAGATTGTCGTTGTCTTTCACAACTGTTCTTTCTTGGTGAGGTTGAAGCCTAATTCTCAATATGATCCGCCGCGCGGGGTTCGGCCAGCAGCATCGGGATACTTTGCATCGACCGCGATGTTATCGTCCCTGCACAGGCCCGAGTAGCCCCACATAAGCAAGCGGTCGCCGGGACCGGCGCGCGATTCCAAGTGACGCACAAATTCATCATAGTCGTCGAAGATTAACATCAGAGGAGCCGCACTCCCTGCATACAATCGGTGTTCCAGAATAATCGGTTCCCGTTCCAGCATATTCCGGACCTTGGTCAGCAACTCCGGCGCAAGGATATTTACGCCTGCCTCTGACCAATCATCTTGAGCCGTCATTGCAGAGTTCTACGCTAGATATTCAACACCCTTCCATAAGCATCCAGCACGGCTTCCTTCATCATCTCCGACAGCGTCGGATGCGGGAAGACCGTGTGCATCAGCTCTTCTTCCGTCGTCTCCAGGTTCATCGCAACGACATAGCCCTGGATCAGTTCCGTCACCTCGGCGCCGATCATGTGCGCGCCCAGGAGCTGACCGGTCTTCTTGTCGAAGATCACCTTGACCAGGCCCTGGTCCTCGCCGAGCGCAATCGCCTTGCCGTTGCCGACGAAGGGGAAACGGCCGACGCGGATCTCGCGGCCGTTCTCTTTGGCCTTGGCTTCGGTCAGGCCCACGGAGGCGACCTGCGGATGGCAATAGGTGCAGCCCGGGATCATGTTCTTGTCCATGGGATGCGGATGCAGGCCCTTGATCGCTTCGACGCAGATCACGCCCTCATGCTCGGCCTTGTGCGCCAGCATGGGGGGACCTGCGACGTCGCCGATGGCGTAGATGCCGGGCACGTTGGTCTTGCAGAGGCCGTCGATGACGACGACGCCGCGATCGGTTTTGACGCCCAGCTTTTCGAGGCCGAGATTCTCGATATTGCCGACCACGCCGACGGCCGAGATCACGCGCTCGAACTCGGTCGTGACAGGCTTACCCTTGCCGTCGTCGATGGTGGCAACGACGCTGTCGGCCTTCTTGTCGAGTTTTGTCACCTTGGTCGAGGACATGATCTTGATGCCCATCTTCTCAAAACGCTTGCGCGCAAGACCTGCGATCTCGGCGTCCTCGACGGGCAGGATCTGCGGCAGCACCTCGACCACGGTGACGTCGCTTCCCATGGTGTGGAAAAAGGACGCGAACTCGATGCCGATGGCGCCGGAGCCGACGACGAGGAGCGACTTCGGGATACGGTCAGGCACCATCGCCTCGAAGTAGGTCCAGACCAGCTTCTTGTCGGGCTCGAGCCCCGGCAGCACGCGCGGCCGCGCGCCGGTCGCGATGATGATGTGTTTGGCCTGATAGCTCCCCTCGCCCAGCGTCCCCTTCGGCGCCTCGACGTCGGACTTCTTCACGGTGACCTTGCCGGGCGCGTCGATCGAGGCGGCACCCCAGATCACCGAGACCTTGTTCTTCTTCATCAAAAAGCCGACGCCATCATTCAGCCGCTTGGAGACGCCGCGCGAGCGCTGCACCACGGCCTTCGGATCGAACGAGATCTTTTCCGCCGACAGGCCGTAATCCTTGGCGTGCTGCATGTAATGATAGATCTCGGCCGAACGCAGCAATGCCTTGGTCGGGATACAGCCCCAGTTCAGGCAGATGCCGCCGAGATACGACTTCTCGACGATCGCGACCTTGAAGCCGAGCTGGGCGGCGCGGATCGCGGTGACGTAACCGCCGGGACCGGAGCCGATGATGATGATATCGAAGGATGTGTCGGCCATGCTGTACGCTCGTTCTCGCTCCAACCGGCCTTAACGTTCGAGACCGTCATTGCGAGGAGCTCTTGCGACGAAGCAATCCAGTCTGCCGGTCACGTCCTGGATTGCTTCGCTTCGCTCGCAACGACGACGCGATTTTCTCGTCAAACCATCATCATGACGGGGTTTTCGATGAGCTGCTTGAACGCGCCGATCAGCTCGGCACCGAGCGCGCCGTCGATGGCGCGGTGATCGCAGGACAGGGTCACGCTCATCATGTGCGCGATCTCGATCTTGCCGCCCCGCACGACGGGACGCTCCTCGCTTGTCCCGACCGCGAGGATGGTCGCGTGCGGCGGGTTAATCACGGCGGTGAAGTCTTTGATGCCGAACATGCCGAGGTTGGAGACGGCGGTGGTGCCACCCTGATATTCCTCGGGCTTCAATTTGCGGGAACGCGCGCGCGTCGCAAAATCCTTCATCTCGTTGGAGATGGTGGACAGCGTCTTGGTCTCCGCCTTGCGGATGATCGGCGTGATCAGGCCGCCGGGCATCGCGACCGCAACGCCGACGTCGGAATGGTGGTGCTTGACCATGCCGGACTCGGTCCAGCTCACATTGCAGTTCGGGATCTTCTGCAGCGCGACCGCCATTGCCTTGATGACGAAGTCGTTGACCGAGATCTTGTAGAGCGGCTTCTTCTCCTTGTCCTTCGGAGCGGCCGCATTGATCTCCTCGCGCGCGACCATCAGCTTGCCGATGTCGCAGTCGATGGTGAGATAGAAATGCGGGACGTTCTGGATCGACGCGGTCAACCGCTGCGCGATGGTCCGGCGCATGCCGTCATGCGGGATGATGTCGTAGGAGCCGGGCTCGAACAGCGAAAGGATCTGCTTGTCCGACATGGTCGGGGCGATCGAGGGCGCGCCTGACGGCGCAGCTGCCGGCGCCTTCAGGCCCTTGCCGGTCTTCGCCTGCTCGACGTCGCGGGCCACCACGCGGCCGTGCGGGCCGGTGCCGGTAACCATGGAAATCTGGATGCCGGCGTCCTTGGCAAGCCGGCGCGCGAGCGGCGATGAGAATACGCGGCCGCCCTGCCCATTTGCCTGCGCAGCGGGAGCGGCGGCTGGCGCCGGAGCGGCGGCAGCAGCCGGTGCAGCCTTCGGCGCTGCCGGCACGGGTGCGGGCGCAGCCGCCGGAGCCTCGGCCGCCTTGGGCGGCGCGGCGGATGCGCTGGGCTTCGCAGCACCGGCGGCCTTCACGTCCTCACCCTCGCCCGCGAGCACGGCGATCACGTCGTTGACCGGCACGTCCTGCGTGCCTTCGGGCACCAGGATCTTTGCGATCGTGCCTTCGTCGATCGCCTCGACCTCCATGGTGGCCTTGTCGGTCTCGATCTCGGCAATGACGTCGCCGGATTTGACCTTGTCGCCTTCCTTCTTCAGCCACTTGGCGAGGTTGCCCTTCTCCATGGTCGGCGAGAGAGCGGGCATCAGGATGTTGATGGGCATGCTGACCTCACGAAAAACTTTTCAAAGCGTTGATTGCCACGCGTCAGTGACCCTTCTGTCCGCGCGGTGTGGTGGTGCCGAGATCGGTCGGCCGTTGGATTTCCGCCTCGAACATTTCGAGGATGCGGCTCAGCGCCTCTTCCTCGGTGTATTCGCTCTCGCGCGCATAGGCGCGCGCGGCGTGGCGGGCGAGATCGACCAGCAGCAGGCCCCACATGTCGGGCTCCTCAAAAGCCCGCTGGAACGCCATCGACAGTCCGCCGTCGAGCACGAACACGCGCAGGATCTCGATCGCATCCTCGCGGGCCATGACGTCGGGCGGCAGTGGCTGCTCCTTGGGCCCTGCCATGGTCTACCTGTAGCAGACGGCTTTGGCGGCCTCGACGACTTCGGCCGCCGACGGCAGCGCGAGCTTTTCCAGGTTCGCGGCATAGGGCATCGGAACGTCCTTGCCCGACACACGCGTGACCGGTGCGTCGAGATAGTCGAAGGCGTGCTCCATGATGCGCGCGGCGATCTCGGCGCCGACGCCGCTCTGCGCCCAGCCCTCCTCGACCGTGACGGCGCGGCCGGTCTTCTTCACCGAGTTGATGATCGTTTCGGTATCCATCGGCCGCAGCGTGCGCAGGTCGATCACCTCGGCCTCGATACCGTCCTTGGCGAGCTCGTCGGCGGCCTTCAGCGCATAGGTCATGCCGTTCGACCAGGAGATGATGGTGACGTGGCCGCCGGTGCGCACGATGCGCGCCTTGCCGATCGGGATCACATAGTCGTCGAGCTTCGGCACTTCGCCGGTATGGCCGTAAAGCACCTCGTTCTCGAGGAAGATCACCGGATTGGGATCGCGGATCGCGGCCTTGAGCAGGCCCTTGTAATCGGCTGCCGAGAACGGCGCGATCACTTTCAGGCCCGGAATGTTCGAGTACCAGGACGCGTAATCCTGGCTGTGCTGCGCGGCGACGCGGGCTGCAGCACCATTCGGACCGCGGAACACGATCGAGCAGCCCATCTGGCCACCCGACATATAGAGCGTCTTGGCGGCGGAGTTGATGATCTGGTCGATCGCCTGCATGGCGAAGTTGAACGTCATGAACTCGACGATCGGCTTCAAGCCGGTCATGGCGGCGCCGACGCCGACGCCAGCAAAACCGTGTTCCGTGATCGGCGTGTCGATGACACGCTTGGCGCCGAATTCCTGCAGCAGGCCCTGCGTGACCTTGTAGGCGCCCTGATATTCAGCGACCTCTTCACCCATGACAAAGACGTCCGGGTCGCGGCGCATCTCCTCGGCCATCGCGTCGCGCAGCGCTTCACGAATCGTCTGCGTCACCATCGCGGTGCCAGCGGGCACTTCGGGATCGGGCTCGGCGACGGCCTGCGGCGCCGCAGCGGCCTTCGGCGCCGAGATCATCGGCTTGCCTTCGCCGACCGGCGAGCG
Source organism: Bradyrhizobium arachidis (assembly GCF_024758505.1). NCBI lineage: Bacteria > Pseudomonadati > Pseudomonadota > Alphaproteobacteria > Hyphomicrobiales > Nitrobacteraceae > Bradyrhizobium > Bradyrhizobium arachidis. The sequence continues at coordinate 5,291,909 of NZ_CP077970.1, forward strand.
GGATTCGGCGACTTCCTGCGCGACGCTCGGCGCGGCCGGCGCCGGCGCCTTGGCGAGATCGGCGGCCGTCTCGCCATCGGCGAGGATTGTCGCAATCGGCGTGTTCACGGCAACGTCGGCGGTGCCTTCCGGGATCAGGATCTTGCCGAGCGTCCCCTCATCGGTCGCCTCGACCTCCATGGTCGCCTTGTCGGTCTCGATCTCGGCGATGACATCGCCTGACTTGATCGTCTCGCCCTCTTTCTTCAGCCATTTGGCGAGGTTGCCCTTTTCCATCGTGGGCGACAACGCGGGCATCAGCACTTGAATTGGCATATCGACTCCAAAAGAAAGCTTGCGCGCGATTAGCGGTAGACATCGGTCCAGAGCTCGGCGGCATCCGGCTCGGGATCATGCTGGGCGAAGTCGGCGGAGGCGTTGACGATGTCGCGCACCTCGGCGTCGATCGCCTTGAGGTCGGCCTCGCTGACCTTCGCCGCCAGCAGGCGGTTGCGTACCTGCTCGATCGGGTCCTGGTCGTGGCGGACTTTTTCGACTTCCTCGCGCGTTCGGTACTTCGCGGGGTCGGACATCGAGTGGCCGCGGTAGCGATAGGTCTGCATTTCCAGGATGAAGGGGCCCTTGCCGGCGCGGCACCAGGCGACCGCCTCGTCGCCCGCGGCCTTCACCGCGCGGACGTCCATGCCGTCGACCTGCTTGCCGGGGATATTGAAGGACGCACCACGCTTTGAGAAATCCTGCTGAGCGGATGCGCGGGACACCGCCGTACCCATGGCGTAGCGGTTGTTCTCGATGACGTAGATCACCGGCAGCTTCCAGAGCTCCGCCATGTTGAAGCTCTCATAGACCTGGCCCTGGTTCGCCGCACCGTCGCCGAAATAGGCGACGCTGACATTGTCGTTGCCGCGATAATGGTTGGCGAAGGCAAGCCCGGTGCCGAGCGAGACCTGTGCACCGACGATGCCGTGACCGCCGTAAAACTGCTTCTCCATGCTGAACATGTGCATGGAGCCGCCCTTGCCCTTGGAATAGCCGCCGCGGCGGCCGGTGAGCTCGGCCATCACGCCGTTGGCGTCCATGCCGCAGGCGAGCATGTGGCCATGGTCGCGGTAGCCGGTGATGACCTGATCGCCTTGCTTCAGCGCCATCTGCATACCAACTACCACGGCCTCCTGGCCGATATAGAGGTGGCAGAAACCGCCGATCGCACCCATGCCGTAGAGCTGGCCCGCCTTCTCCTCGAAACGGCGGATCAGGAGCATGTCCCGAAGCGCCTTGAGTTCCTGTTCTTTGGTGAATTCCGGAGGAGAGCTGCCGTTGGTCTTGTCAGCGGCGGCTTTTTTGGGTGAGGCCATGGGAATTCCGGGTCAGAGAAAACTAAGCCCTCTCTAACCCAACTCAAACGCCGGTGAAAGCACCGCAGCGCAGGCATGCAACTTTCATTATGCCGCAGTGCAGCGTGCCCGAAATTTTGCAAAATCTTTTGCGCCGATCCGGCAACAATTGCTCTCCCGCGAATCCGGCCTCACCAGCCGAGCTCACGCAGATAGGCTGCACGGGCGCCGACACCGGTGTGTGTAAAGTCGGTGAAGACCCCATCCACGCCCAGACGGAAGAATTTGAGATATTCAAGGCTGGGATCACCGTGATAGTCGGCTGCCAGATACTTCCTCTCGTTGCGGAAGGTGAAGACATGCACGAACAGGCCAAGCTTGTGAGCGTCGGCAACAAGGCTGGTTGCTTCCTGCGTCGAAGCCTCCAGCGTTGATCCCTTGTAGGGACCGCCATCGGCATTGTTGTCCTTCCACGGCGAAATCTTCAGCGGAACGATATAAGGCTTCCAGGGACCAATGCCGTCGGCATAGGTCTTGATCTCCGCGAGGCCCTCAGGGGTCACCATCGCATCGTACCAGCGCGCATCACCCGAAGCCGTCCAGTCGAACGGACGGGAGCTGGTGATGTCGTTAAGGAGGACCTTGCCGGTCTTGAAGTCGACGCCGTTGCCGTCGATGAGCTGGACCTGCCGCGTCTGAAGGCCACGGCTGCGCATATATTTCAGGCTGCTGGGCTCGAAGCTCTGAACAATGACGGGGGCATCCTTCGCGTTGAGGCCGTTGTCCTGGATGATCTTGATCAGAGCATCCTCGAACGGGTGGCTGCCGGATGCGCCGCAGCCATTCGCGATCGCCTGGGCGTTGTTCCAGGTCGGATTCTTGGTTTCCGGATAGACGGCGATGGGACGCCCCGTCTCCTTGCTCTTGGCCTTGGCGATGTCGATGACTTCCTGGAAGCTGATGATCGGGAACTTGCCGTTGAAGACCTTCGGCCTTTCGTTCGCCGCATCATAGGTCGTACCGGCAATCCAGTCCTTCAACTCGGCCATGGTGAAGTCGGTAATCGACCAGTCATTGGTGTGGTTTTCGCCGTCGACGATCAGCGATTTCAGCACCGATTTGGGGTCGGCCGGATCGGTGAGATCGGTGAGGTATTCAGCCGGCCCACTGCCGGGAGATTTTACCTTGACGAGCACACCGGGCACGGTGCGCTTGCGGGCCGCAACCGCCGCATTGGTCTTCGCCACCTCGGCAATGTTGGTGTTGTCGGCGAGCCAAGGGTTGTGACGCACCACCAGGACGCAGTCCTTGGTCAGGTGCAGGTCCTCTTCGAGTGCGTCGGTTCCCAGCGCTGCCGCAAGGTCATACGCAGGCTCCGTCTCTTCAGGCACCAGCCCCGGCACGCCGCGATGTCCGAGGATCAGTGGCGCCTTTCCGTCAAGGGTCAGGAAGTGCTTGGCGCCGGCGGGCAGCGGGCTGGTCTGTGCGCGGGCCATCGCTGGTGGGAAGAACGCCAAAGCTGCCGCGCCGAACAGGAGCGCGCCAATATGCATCTTCCGTCGCGAACGATCGCTCGTCATGGCCAGGCCTCCATTTTTTGCGCGGCATCTGTTGCGTAGCGTCGCTTCGAACGCCACGAGCGCCGGGCTGATCAAGGCCGGCGCTCGTGTCTTCTTGTCGCAATTCTCTGACGGGCGGATGACGGCGGGCGCGCAGACGATCTTTCCCCACTGCGGCGCGCGCGAAACCGCAGCGCCGCGGCGAATCTATTCGGCGCCGCCGCGCGAACAGATTCGTGACCGCGTCAGGAACCTCCGCTCCCGTCCATTGTCCAAGGAGAACATGCCGCCCCGTCCCGGAACGACGTCGATGATCAGGTCGGTATGCTTCCAGACCTCGTATTGCGGTCCGCTGATATAGACCGGCATGCCGCCGATGTGACCGAGCAGCACGTCGTGCTCGCCGATGAGAAACTCGCCGGCCGGATAGCACATCGGCGAGGAGCCGTCGCAACAGCCGCCGGATTGGTGAAACAGGACGGGGCCGTGATCAGCACAGATTTCGGCCAGGAGCTTCAGAGCAGCCTCCGTTGCGCTGACCTTGTCGTGCATGAGCCGTGCCCCGCCAGTCCAGAGCGGCGCAATGGGAGAAGATTTTTGCGCCGCCCTGATTGCAACGATCAGAAGAAGCCGAGCTTCTTCGGGCTGTAGCTGACCAGGAGGTTCTTGGTCTGCTGGTAATGATCGAGCATCATCTTGTGGGTTTCGCGTCCGATACCAGACTGCTTGTAGCCGCCGAACGCCGCATGCGCGGGATAGGCGTGGTAGCAGTTGGTCCAGACGCGGCCCGCCTGGATGGCGCGGCCGAAGCGGTAGCAACGGTTGGCATCGCGGCTCCAGACACCGGCGCCGAGGCCGTAGAGCGTGTCGTTGGCGATCGACAGCGCCTCTTCGTCGGTCTTGAAGGTCGTGACCGAGACGACGGGCCCAAAGATCTCCTCCTGGAAGATCCGCATCTTGTTGTGGCCGTGGAAGACGGTCGGCTGGACGTAGAAACCGCTGGCGAGATCGCCGGACAGGCTGGCGCGCCCGCCGCCGGCCAGAACCTTGGCACCCTCTTGCTTGCCGATGTCGATATAGGAAAGAATTTTCTCCAACTGCTCGCTGGAAGCCTGTGCACCGATCATGGTGGCGGCATCACGCGGGTCGCCCTGCACGATGGCGGCCACGCGCTTCAGCGCCCGTTCCATGAAGCGGTCGTAGATGGCCTCGTGGACCAGCGCCCGGCTCGGGCAGGTGCAGACCTCGCCCTGGTTCAGCGCGAACATGACGAAGCCCTCGATCGCCTTGTCGAAGAAATCGTCGTCCTCAGCGGTGACGTCCTTGAAGAAGATGTTCGGCGACTTGCCGCCGAGTTCGAGCGTGACCGGGATCAGGTTCTGGCTGGCATATTGCATGATCAGCCGGCCCGTCGTGGTCTCGCCGGTGAACGCGATCTTGGCGATCCGCTTGCTGGAGGCGAGCGGCTTGCCGGCTTCGAGGCCAAAGCCGTTGACGACGTTGAGGACACCGGGCGGCAGGAGGTCGCCGACGATCTCGGCCCAGACCATGATCGAGGCCGGGGTCTGCTCGGCCGGCTTGAGCACGACGCAATTGCCGGCGGCGATCGCGGGCGCAAGCTTCCAGCAGGCCATCAGCAGCGGGAAGTTCCAGGGGATGATCTGACCGACCACACCGAGCGGCTCGTGGAAATGATAGGCGACGGTGTCGTCATCGATTTCGCCGATGGTGCCTTCCTGCCCGCGCACGACGCCGGCGAAGTAGCGAAAGTGGTCGATGGCGAGCGGCAGGTCGGCGGCGCGGGTCTCGCGGATCGGCTTGCCGTTGTCCCAGGTTTCGGCGATCGCGAGCCGCTCCAGATTCGCCTCCATGCGGTCGGCGATCTTGTTGAGGATGACCGAGCGTTCCGCCGCGCTCGTGCGTCCCCAGGCGTGCTTGGCCGCATGCGCCGCGTCGAGGGCTGCCTCGATATCCTGCTCATCGGAGCGGGCGATCTGGCACACGACCTTTCCGGTCACCGGCGAGGTGTTGTCAAAATACTTGCCTGCTTTCGGCGCAACGAATTTGCCGCCGATGAAATTGTCATAGCGCCCGGCAAAGGGATTCTGGCTGACGTTGAGGAATTCGACCTTGTTCATGTTCACTCCCGGTGTTGCTGTGTGAGCAATTCGTCGCGGGCGTTTCGCCTCCGTGCGACTTGCAATGAAAATGTCGCGGAAGATGTTTTCTGTCAGCCCGGGCGGGAGCGACGGTGCGGCCGACCTGTCGCAGAACTGCGACAGGTGATGCGGCTACACGCACTTATCCTCACGCTGAGGAGCGCTCTTGCACGCGTCTCGAAGAATGGCCGCGGGTGGCGGCCTCCTCGCATGGACGGCTGATGATGTAGGTGGAAGGCAGGCGAATGATCAGTGCGCGCGCAGCTCGAACCGCTTGAGCTTGCGATGGAGCGTGGCGCGGCTGACGCCGAGCGCCTTGGCGGCCGCCGAAACGTTGCCGCCCGCGCGCAACAGCGCCCGCTGCACGACGGCGCGCTGACCGCCGGCAAGGTGGTCGCACGCCGTATCGGCGCCGAACAGATCGGCTGCGGGCACCGGCTGCCACGGGCGGCCGGGCGCGATCCCAAGTCCGACCCGGGCGGATCGGGTCGCGCCTATCACGAGATCGTCGGCATCGACGGCCACGAGGCCACCCTGCCCCTCCGCCGACGGCGCCAGCACGATGCGGGCATTGGCAAAGGCACGGCGGAACAGGTCGGCCTCGATGCGCCGCGCGGCTTCGCCCGCGGCCAGTGCAATCAAATTCGAAAATGCGTCGGTGCGATCGGCGCGGCAGGAGGAGACGTCGAGCACGCCGGCCAGCGCCGCCTCATGGTCGTAGATCGGCACGGCAGTGCAGCTCAACAGCGTGTTGCGCGTGAAGAAGTGCTGGTCGCGGTCGATGGTCAGCGGCCGCTGCTCGACCAGGCAAGTGCCGATGCCGTTCGTGCCTTCATGCTCCTCGCTCCACAGCGCGCCCGTCCACAGGCCCCAGGATTGGAACGTCGCGTCATCGGCCGGCGTGCCGCGACGATCGACCGGAATGCCCTCACCGTCGGCGAGCAGCACGCAGCAGCCCGCAGCGCCGACCGCCTGATAGAGCCGGTCCATCGCGCCCTGCGCGGCCGCAAGCAGCGGCGCGATGCGTTCGCGCGCATAGAAGAGCTCGGCGTCGGTGAGCCGGGTCGATGGCCGGTGGCCGGAAGGATCGAGGTGATGCAAACGGGAGGAACGGCACCACGACGCCACAAGCGCGGAACGTGCCGCCTGGCCCGACGCAATAGCGGCCTCAACGCGAGCCGCGTGATGCTGGTGCATTTGCCCATTCATCACTGTTTCCTCCGAAAGGCAGTCTAGGTCGTGCCGGCGCCGCCAAGTTGATCTGCGTCAACTCCGGATGACGGCGCCTGTGAAGCCATGAACCCGGCGCGCGGCCGCCGTCAAGACGCGAGGGCCCCCGCGGGTACCGACCTTCGGCATAGACGGAACAATCGCCGCCGGCTTCGCCCGGCGGCTTTCGACTTCGGTTTCGGAAGGCGTGAGGCGTTAGTTCTGGTTGATCATCCGAACCAGATCGTGCGGGTTGACATATTGGAGCTGGTAGCGCGCCCGCTCGTCCAGCATGTCGGGGTCGATCTTGTCCGCGCGCAGCAGCGACACCCGCTGCTCGCCCTCGGCCCGCTCCCGCTTTAGCCGCGCCAGCTCGGAGGTCAGGGCGATGATCTCCTGGTCGAGCTCCTGCCGAGCGTTCAGGCCGTATTTGCCGGTATAGGCGTTGATGCCGAAATAGCCGACGATCGCTGCCGCAATCGTGTAAAGGGCAAGGCCGGTTAGAATCGATTTGAGGCGGGCACGGGTGACCATAACAGCCAAGATCGAACAGGTCGGTTAACGGAGTGCTAATTCAACACACGTCGTCATTCCGGGGCGGCTCGAAGAGCCGAACCCGGAATCTCGAGATTCCGGGTTCGATGCCCTGCATCGCCCCGGAATAACCTCAGAAAAGCTCAGCCCTGGTTCTTCGCCACATGCGCGGCGAAGGCGTCGATGTACTGCTGGAGCACGGTCTTCAGCGCGTCCTTGGTCAGGTTGCCGGCCGCGTCGAAGGCGTCGCCGACGCCGTTGAGGTAGACCTCCGGCTGCTGCAGGATCGGGCCGGCGATGCCGGGCAGGATGTTCTGCAGATGCTTGGCCGCGCTGACGCCGCCGAGCGGTCCCGGCGAGTTGGAGACGATGCCGACCGGCTTGCCGAGGAATGAGCTCTTGCCGTAGGGGCGCGAGGCGACGTCGATGGCGTTCTTGAGCACGCCCGGAATCGAGCGATTGTATTCTGGGGTGACGAACAGCACGCCGTTCGACTTCTGAAGCTTTTCGCGGAACGCGAGCCAGTCGGCGGGCGGTGCGCCCTCGAGGTCCTGGTTGAAGAACGAGATGCCCGCAGGCGTGACGACCTCGAGCGAGAGCGAGCTCGGCGCGAGCTTTGCGAAGGCGTTGGCGATCTTCAGCGAAAAGCTTTCCTTGCGCAGGCTGCCGACGATCGTGACGATGTGATGGGCCATTTGTGTCCTCAAACTCCAGCGGAATACCGGTGAGGCACATAAGCCATCCCGGCCAATGGATGCAAGTGCATGGACCGACACGTTTTGGAAACGCAGCGTTTCCCGAAAACGAACCTCCCCCAAAACGATCAGGCCGCCAAATGGCGGCCTGATGCCTCATATGGCGATCGCGCTTCCGCTCAGAGCGTCGGATTCCAGAGCGAGGGGATGAGGCGATATTTGGCGCCGTCCTTCTCGACATGGCCGACCGAGGGGAAGGTGAAGTGGAAGCCGACGACGGTCGCCTTCTCCGCCGCCGCCATATCGTAGAACTTGTGGCGGGTCGCCTGCGCCATGGCGGGATCGTTGTCGAACACCACGTGCCAGTCCGGATTGCGCAGGAAGAACTCCGGAATGTTGGTCACATCAGACTGGATCAGGACCTTGGCATCGCCGGATGCCACCGCAAAGGACGTGTGGCCGGGCGTATGACCGGGCGTCGCGATCGAGGTGATGCCGGGCGCGACCTCCTTGCCCCATTCGTACTTCGTCACCTTGGACTCCAGACCGGCAAAGGTCTTCTTCACGTTGGCGAAGTAGTTCTTCATCATGTCGTTCGGAGCCTTGGCCGCATTCTCCTCGCTCGCCCAGAACTCCCAATCCTTCACCGGCACCATGATCTCGGCATTCGGGAAGGCAAGGCCGCCGTCGGCGAGACGGATGCCGTTGGTGTGGTCGGGATGCAGATGCGAGAGCAGCACGACGTCGATGCTCTTGGGATCGACGCCCGCTGCCGCCAGGTTCTGAAGCGTGCGGCCGACTGCGCCCTTGCTCGCTTCGAAATTGGCCGCGCCATTGCCGCTGTCGATCAGGACGAGCTTGCTGCCTGTGTTGATGAGCTGCGGATTGAACGGCACGGTGACCATGCCCTTCGGCATGTAGGCGGCATCGCCGGCGGCGAGCGCCTCTTCCTTCGGCACGTTGGTCACGAATTTGTCGGGCATCGGGAACGTGCGTGCGCCGTCATTGATCGAGGTGCACTCGAACGAGCCAACCTTGTAGCGATAGAAGCCCGGCGCCTGAATGCCGCTTTGCGGCACTGCGGCACTGGCGGGCGTCGTTCCCAACCGCGTGATCGCGGCTGCGCCGAGCGCCGCAGCGCCCGCAAGCATGTGACGGCGATTCAGTTCGATCATGGGCTTGTCCCCTTCTGAGCATTGCGGTTTTCCCGCTTTCAATTGCGGCGCGAATGTTGTTCCGCTTCGCTCAGAAGGCAAGCCCTCTTTTGGATCATGCCCTGCCGGACATCACGAAGATTTATTTGGGTTGATAAGGAATTTTTCGCCGGTCGCGCGTTTGCCGTACACGGCGATGTTGGCGAGATCGAGCGTTTCCGGCAGCGACACCACGCGGGTGTAGTGGCTGGCGAAGGTGGTCTTGAGCTCGGAGGCCACGCGCTGGCGCAGCCGGCCGATCTCGGCTGGGCCGATCTTCTGCAGGAACGGCGTGAGCAGCCAGCCGCCGACGCCCCAGGTCAGGCCGAAGGAGCGGCTGAGCTCGGTCGGACGGGTGTCGAGGGCGCCGTAGATGTAGACCTGCTTGTACACGTTCGAGCCGTAGCGGCTGTACTCTTTGGCGGTCTTGTTGGCCGCGACCTCCATCGCCGTGAGGATCTGGCTCGCAAGCTTGCCGCCGCCGATGGCGTCGAAGGCGATCGTGGCGCCGGTCTCCACCAGCGCATTGGTGAGATCGTCCAGGAAGCTGGCTGCGGTGGAATCGACGACGTATTTGGCGCCGATCTTGTGCAGGATGTCGGCCTGCTCCTTGCTGCGCACGATGTTGACGAGGCCGATGCCGTCCTTGATGCAGATCTTGTTGAGCATTTGGCCGAGGTTCGAAGCCGCCGCGGTATGCACCAGCGCCTTGTGGTTCTCCCGCCGCATCGTCTCGGTCATGCCGAGCGCGGTCAGCGGATTGACGAACCACGACGCGCCGTCGGCCGCCGTCGTGCCGGGCGGCAGCTCCATGACGTCGCGGACCTTGAGGACGCGGTATTGCGTGTACATCGCACCACCGATCATCGAGACCATCTTGCCCATCAGCGCTTTTGCGGCGTCCGATGATCCGGTCTCGATGACAGTGCCGGCGCCTTCGTTGCCGACCGGCAGCGACTGATCGAGCCGCGCGGCCATCATCCGCATCGCGGCCTCCGGCATCTTTGCGGTGACCACGGGCTGATCCTTGGTGCCGGACACCTGCGCGGCCGACATGTCGGCGGGGCCGATCAAGAGCCCGAGGTCGGACGGGTTGATCGGCGTCGCCTCGACGCGGACCACGACCTCGTCATCGGCCGGCTCCGGCGTCGGCACGCTCACCAGGGACAATTCGAGTTCGCCGCTATTCTTGAGCAGCGAACGCAGTTGCAGTCCGCTGTTGCCGTCGCTCATGTGGATCCTCCCTGGTGCTTGTTTTGTCGTCGTTTACGCCAGCGCCTTCAGCGCCGACTTGCCGGCGTAGAGTGCCTGCTTGCCGAGCTGCTGCTCGATGCGCAGGAGCTGGTTGTATTTAGCGGTGCGATCGGAGCGTGCAAGGGAGCCGGTCTTGATCTGCCCGCAATTGGTGGCGACCGCGAGATCGGCGATGGTGGAATCCTCGGTCTCGCCGGACCGGTGCGACATGACCGAGGTGTAGCCGGCCTTGTGCGCCATCTCGACGGCGGCGAGCGTCTCGGTCAGCGTGCCGATCTGGTTGACCTTGATCAGGATCGAGTTGGCACGGCCGGCCTTGATGCCCTCGGAGAGGCGCTTGACGTTGGTGACGAAGAGATCGTCGCCGACGAGCTGGCACTTCTTGCCGATGAGATCGGTCAGCTCCTTCCAGCCATCCATGTCGTCTTCCGACATGCCATCCTCGATGGTGACGATCGGATAGCGCGCGACGAGGTCGGCGAGATACTTTGCCTGCTCCGAGATCGAGCGCGTCTTGCCCTCGCCTTCGTAGACGTATTTGCCGTCCTTGAAGAACTCGGTCGAGGCGCAGTCGAGCCCGATCATGACATCACCACCCGCCTTGTAGCCGGCCTTGTTGATGGCGTTCATGACGAACTCCAGCGCCGCGTCCGCCGACGGCAGGTTCGGCGCAAAGCCGCCCTCGTCGCCGACATTGGTGTTGTGGCCGGCCTTCTTCAGCTCGGACTTCAGCGTGTGGAAGATTTCAGCGCCGCAGCGCAGGCCTTCGGCAAAGCTCTTGGCACCGACCGGCAGGATCATGAACTCCTGAAAATCGATCGGATTGTCGGCGTGCACGCCGCCATTGATGATGTTCATCATCGGCACCGGCAGCACGCGGGCCGAGGTGCCGCCGACATAACGATAGAGCGGCATGTCGAGCGAGTTGGCGGCGGCCTTGGCGCAGGCCAGCGACACGCCGAGGATGGCGTTGGCGCCGAGACGGCTCTTGTTCGGTGTGCCGTCGAGGTCGATCATGATCTGGTCGATCTGGACCTGGTGCTCGGCATCGATGCCGCTGAGCGCCTCAAAGATCTCGCCATTGACGGCGCCGACCGCCTTTTGAACGCCCTTGCCGACATAGCGGGCCTTGTCACCGTCGCGCAGCTCCACCGCCTCATGGGCACCGGTGGAGGCGCCGGAGGGCACCGCGGCGCGGCCGAGCGAACCGTCCTCCAGCACGACGTCAACCTCGACGGTGGGATTGCCACGGCTGTCCAGGATTTCGCGGCCGATGATGTCGACAATGGCGGTCATATTGCGCTTCCGTTCGTTTGAGGCAGGTCTTTTGAAGAGACAGGTCTTTTGAAGTCGTGTGGGGCGGATCGTTTCGCCGCGGGTCTTACACGGAGAGCAAGCAAATGTGAACGCTTAGCCTGCGCCCCTCGCCTGACGGGTGAAGAGCGCAGGTTTATGCTTTCACCCGGTTGATCTGCGTGTCGAACCGCAAACTGAAACAGTCGGGGTAACGCAATGAATCGCCGCCAGTTTCTCGTCTCCGGCGCCGCCCTCCTCGCGGTTCGGCCAGGCTTTGCCCAGGAAGGCCCGTTCCGGACAAAATACTACCCGATCAGCGCCGGCATTGGCCTGCACGACCTCACCCCCGCCCCCGACGGCACGGTCTGGTTCACGGCCCAGGGCAAGGGCATGCTGGGCAAGCTCGATCCCAGGGACGGCTCGCATAGGACGGTCAGCCTTGGTCAGGGCGCAGCCCCCCACGGTGTGACCATCGGGCCGGACGGCGCGCCCTGGATCACCGAGGGCGGCCAGAACGCAATCGCGCGGGTCGACCCTGATGACCTCAAGGTCTCCCTGTTCCGCCTGCCCGAAAAATTCGCTGCCGCCAACCTCAATACCGGCGTATTCGACAAGGCCGGCACCTACTGGTTCACCGGCCAGTCCGGCTACTACGGCCGGCTCGAGCCAAAGTCCGGCGCGATGGACGTGTTCAAGGCGCCGAAGGGCGTCGGCCCTTATGGCATCACCGTGACGCCCAAGGGCGACATCTGGTACGCCTCGCTCGCCGGCAGCTACATCGGCAAGATCGATCTTGCGACCGGCAATGCCACCGTCGTTCAGCCGCCCACGCCGAGCCAGGGCGCGCGGCGGGTGTGGTCGGATTCCAAGGGCCGGATCTGGGTCAGCGAGTGGAATAGCGGACATGTGTCGGTGCACGATCCCGCCGACAGCTCCTGGAAAAGCTGGAAGCTACCGGGCGAACGTCCCCGCACCTACGCGGTCTTCGTCGACGACAAGGACAAGGTCTGGCTGACGGACTTCTCAGCCAATGCGATCGTGCGGTTCGACCCCGGGACGGAGAATTTCACGAGCTTCCCGAGCGACCGCGCCAATGCCAACGTCCGCCAGCTCGACGGCCGCCCCGGTGAGCTCTGGGGCTGCGAGTCCGGCAACGACCGGATCGTCCTGATCCAGACGATTGCCTCGGGTTGACGGCAGCCATCGCTTACGTCCATGTCAGCGCGACAAAGGACGACAAACGATGGCGAAAAAATCCCTCCAGCTCGGCCGCGCGGTGGAATGGCCGCATACGCCGGAAGAAGCCCAGCTCGACCGCGTGCCCAATCCGCAGAAGGGTACCGACTATCTGGTGCGTTTCACCGTGCCCGAATTCACCTCGCTCTGCCCGGTCACGGGCCAGCCGGATTTCGCGCATCTGATGATCGACTACGCACCCGGCCAGTGGCTGCTGGAGTCGAAGTCGCTGAAACTCTACATCGCGAGCTTTCGCAATCACGGCGCCTTCCACGAGGATTGCACCGTGATGATCGGCAAGCGCATCACTACCGAGATCAAGCCAAAGTGGTTGCGCATCGGTGGCTACTGGTATCCGCGCGGCGGCATCCCGATCGACGTGTTCTGGCAAACCGGCAGGGTGCCGAAGGGCCTCTGGGTGCCGGAGCAAGGCGTCGCGCCCTATCGCGGGCGGGGTTAAGCCGTCCGTCAGACGAGGGCCAGGGCCAGAAGCCCCGAGCAGAGCAGCGCAACGCCTGCCAGCGCCACCGCAAGAAAGCCGAAAGAGGTGAATTCTTCACGCATGATGACAAACCGGGCCGCCGTGCTCACCAGGCGCCAATCATGACGAGCGTAGCGATGCTCGCGGCGGAGAAACTCAGAATAACAATTGGTGCGGCAAGACTCTCATGGAACCACATGTCGCTTCTCCCTCAATGGGACTAGCAACGGAGAGTAAGCCGCCCGTGCTTTGATGCGATGTCGTTGCGCTCGCAAAATGGCTTCGTCCCGGCGCGCTGGTACTTCGCCGGAACATGAACGACGAAACGACTTCACGGCGTCGCGAGTGCGATTGCCCCGACTGGACCAGATTGTCGCAGGTGCGTGGGCGGCAGGTCCGCCCACGCAGCCAGTGCTCCCTGATCACGTGATCGCGATCGGACAGCCATTGCTTCCCGTGGCGCCCTTGATGGGCGCCGGGGTGAAGGAATAGACGAACTGATACTTCTTGTCGGCGATCAGATCGTCGAAGATCAGGTTCTCGTGGTTGTGAATGCCATGCTTGGTTTGCAATTCGGCATGAACCACGAAGGCGAGCGACTTGTCGGGATTGGGCACCACCTCGACCGCCCATGTATCGGCGGCCGTGAGCGCGAGGTCCTTCTCGATCACCCATTTCGCGGCGTCGAGGCCGATGCCCGGCTCTCCACTGTTGAAGCGATCATTGTTCTTCATCCAGAGCGAGCCCCAGCCGGTGTGAAACATGATGGCGTCTCCCGGCTTGATGTCGCTCTCGGCGATGTTCTGCTTCGCCAGCGCCGCCTTGATGTCGGCCGAGGTGATCTCCTGGCCGGCATCCATCATCCCGCCCTTGAGCGCGACCATGTCAATGAGATGGGCGCGGGTGAAGATGGGCTTGAGCTTTTCAACGCCGAGCTTCTTCAGACCGTAGGCGTCACTGATCTCCTGGGCGGTGAAGCCGTTGTAGAACCGCATCTCGCTCCTGTCGCCGTCCTTGCCCATCTGGATGCCGATATGGCCGAGGCCGTCGAACTGCGTGCCGGTCTGGCCGATCTCGGTGGCGAGAAACTCGTCGTGATACACCAGCTTGTTGTCGCCGAACGGCCCGCCGGTCGGTCCGCCGGGAATGCGTAGCGAGAACGCGCGCGCGCCGAAAAGCGGCATACCCTGCTCATAGACGCGGCCGATCTTGTAGATCTTGCCGTCCTTGATCCACTTCGCCGCGTCGAGCACCTTCGCGGGCGTCATGTGGTTCGATGCACCTGACTCGTCATCCTTGCCCCATTTCGACGGCCACCATGGCTTGTCGACGCCCTTGGGCATCGAGACTGCCGTCTGTGCCTGCGCCTCGGTGATCGGCGCGAGCGAAAACTTGCCGTGCATCGACCCCGCGAGCGCAGCGCCCGCCGCGCCGGCGAGGCCCGCCGTGCGAAGCAGGGTTCGGCGATCAGTCGTCGCCATCCCGCCTTTCTCGTCGTCTCCCTTGATTTCGTCTCCCTTGATTTGGTCCATCGCTTCCTCCCAGGTTGCGCCCGGTAGACCGGGCTTAGAATCTTATTTTCGGCCGGTTCGTCCTTCATTAGGCTGTTGTTCCGCGACAAAAATAAGACCAGAGGTTGAGGACGCCGATGAGCCTGTTCGAGAGCGACAAATCCGCCGAGCGGCTTCCCGTATCGCTGATCACCGGGTTTCTCGGCAGCGGCAAGACCACGCTGCTCAACCGCCTGCTGCGCCACGACGCCATGAAGGACAGCGCCGTCATCATCAACGAATACGGCGAGGTCGGTCTCGATCACCTCCTGGTCGAGCGCGTCGACGGCGAGGTTGCAGTGCTCGCGAGTGGTTGTATTTGCTGCACTATCCGCAGCGATCTGGAGGAGACGCTACGCGCGCTGCTGGTGCGCCGCGATCGCGGCGAGGTGCCGCCGTTCCGCAGGATTTTGGTCGAGACGACGGGGCTTGCGGACCCCGCCCCCATCGTTCAGTTGCTGCTGAACAATCCATTGGTTTCACATTTCGTGCGGCTGGACACCGTGGTGACGACGGTCGACGCAGTCAACGCAGCGCGCCAGCTCGACCGGCAGTACGAGGCCGTGAAGCAGGTGGCGCTCGCCGACCGGCTGCTGATCACCAAACGCGATTTGGTCAACAACATTGACGCACTTGAGCTGCGCGTGCGACGGCTCAATCCGGGCGCCAGCATCGACAGCGTGATGCATGGCGAGATCGATCCGGCGCAACTGTTTGGCGCGGCCCTCGTCGATCCCGAAAAGAAAACCGCCGACATCGAGCGCTGGCTCAACGAACAGGCGTTCACCGGGGTCATCGAGGCAGCGCATGAGCGCGGCCATCACCACGATCACGATCACCACACGCATCACGACCATCACAGCCACGATGCCTCGATCGCCAGCTTCATGATCGCATTCGACGATCCCCTCGACTGGATGGCGGTGTCGCACTGGCTGACGCATTTGCGCGCCACGCGCGGAGAGGATCTGCTGCGGGTCAAGGGAATCCTGAACCTCCGCGATGAAGCGACGCCGGTCGCGATCCACGGCGTCCACCATGTCTTCCATCCGCCGGTGGCGCTCGCCAAATGGCCCGACGCCGACAGGCGCTCGCGCATCGTGTTCATCACCCGCGGCATCGCGCGTCAGGACGTGCTGGACCTCTGGCAGGCCGTCCGCGCGGCCGCCTGAGCGCTAGTATGCGCTCATAGTACAAGGGACGATCACAATTTTAGGGAGAACGCCCCGACGAGCAAGGGAGACCCCGAATGTACGCCAATATTCTCTTGAGCACGGATGGATCGGATGTCGCGAGAAAAGGCATCAAGCATGGGATTGCTTTGGCAAAGGCCCTGAACGCTGAGGTGACGGTGATCACCGTTACGGAACCGCTGCCGATCGACTATGGAGGCGGACACGACTCAGGCTGGATTCCTACGCAACAAGAAGTTGATCGCTTCGACGCAGCCTGCAAGGAACGTGCGGGCAAGGTGCTCGATGAAGCTCAATCAATGGCGGAGCAGATAGGGATATCTGCAGAACTCTTGCACGTTCCGAATGCGCGCCCAGCGGATGCGATTATCGAAACCGCGAAGTCCAGAGGTTGTGACTTGATCGTCATGGGCTCTCATGGGCGCCGTGGCTTCAGGAAACTGTTCTTGGGCAGTCAAACATCCGAGGTTCTTGCGGACGGAAGCGTGCCGGTTCTTGTAGTTCACTGATGGGATCCGCTCCCTTCTGGGAGAGCCAATATTCAAAGCAAAGGCCCGTCACAGCCTGCACTGCGACGGGCCTGTCTTCTGGGGCGTACCTGCTGGGCGGCTCACGCCACCGCGCGCACCTTGCTGATGAACCTGTCGACCTCTGATGTCAGCGAGGTTGACTGGTTCGACAAATTCGCAGCGGCCTTGAGCACACCGGCTGCGGCGCGGCCGGTCTCGTTGGCGGCCGACGAGACGTTCGCGATGTTGCGCGTCACGGTCGAGGTCGCTTCCGCCGTGTGCTGCACGGTGCTGGCGATCTCGGCGGTGGCCTTGTTCTGCTCTTCCACGGCCGAGGCGATGACGCGGTTGATGCTCGATACCTCTTCGATGGTCTTGACGATGCCGTCGATCGCGGAGACCGCCTTCTGCGTCGCCTCCTGGATCTGGGTGACCTGGGCGCTGATCTCCTCCGTCGCCTTGGCGGTCTGCGATGCCAAATTCTTCACCTCGCTCGCCACCACCGCAAAACCCCTGCCGGATTCGCCGGCGCGCGCGGCTTCGATGGTCGCATTCAGCGCGAGAAGATTGGTCTGGCCTGCGATCGAGGTGATCAGCCCGATCACTTCGCCGATACGGTCAGCGCCGTCGGCGAGCGCGCGCACCGTGGTGTCGGTCTCCTTGACGGTATCGACCGCCTGCTCGGTGGCGCGCGTTGCCTGTTCCACCTGACGGTTGATCTCGCGGATGGAGGCGTTGAGCTCCTCGGCCGCGGCCGCCACGGTCTGCACGCCGCCGCCGACCTGGTCTGCGAGGTTCGAGGCCGAGCCCGCCTGATCCTGCGCTTCGGTCGCGGTGCCCGACATCGAGCGCGCCGTCGTTTCGAGGTCGTTGGAGGCCTCCGACAGCGTCTGCACCATCTGGCCGACACGGCTTTCGAACTGCCGGACGAGGCCGGCAAGCTCGCCGGCGCGCGCTTCCTTGGCGGCGCGCTCAGCGGCCTGATCACCCGACAGGCGCTCGGCGTTGATCATGGCCTCCTTGAACACCTGCAGGGCGGACGCCATGCGGCCGATCTCGTCGTTGCGGTCGAGTCCGGGCACCTCGCTTGCGAAATCATGGGCGGCAAAACGGGTCATGACCCCGGTGATCGCCGTCAGCGGGCGCGTCACGCGGTTGCGCATCAAGAGCAGGCCGCCGATCGTGAGGGCGAGCGAGGCCGGCAGCAACGGCCCGAACAGGATCAGGCTGAGCCGGGCGCGCGAAGCACCGTCTTCCGCACGCGCGATCATATTGGCGAGCGCGGACTTGGTCACGATGACGATCTTGTCGGCGCCGCCGAGCTGGCGATCCCGGTACTCGAGACCGGCGACGCCGGCGGGTTCGTTTTTGAGCAGACGCGCTGCGATCGCGTTGCGCTCCTCGTTCAGGGCACCCGAAACGGCCGAGTCGGCGTCGCGAATGGCCTGCTCCAGCGCGGCGTCGGCGACGTTGGCGCTGAGGTCACGGACGATCTTCCAGGATTGTTGGAGGCGGCCGCGCAGGTCGGCGAACTCGACGCCCTCGAGCGCTCCCCAGCTCTTCCCCGCCAGGATCGCGCTGAACTGCATGAGGATGGTCTGGCCTTGCGACGCGCGGGTCTGCCAGGCGGACTGCTTGACCACCACGAGGCGATCGACGACCGGATCGATCAGCGTCATGGCATTGTCCACATGCGCGGTGACGTCACCGATCGCGTCCATATAGGCATCGCTCGCCTTCGCCCAGGCGGGTGTCAGGCTGGCCTCGCGTGCGGTCTTCTCCTGACGCAGCCCGGCCGTGGTGCGCGGTCGCAGCTCTTCGAGCTGCGCCCAGATGCCGCGCAGCTTGTCCAAACGCTCGGCGAGGCCGGGCAACTCGATCAAGCCGAGACTCTGCAACACTTCATTGTAGTTCTTCGTCGCCGTGGAGCGGTTCTCTGCGATCGCGGCCAACACCTTGTCCGCCGCAGGCGCCGCGGCCGACAGATGGCTGAGCGTGTCGCCGCGTTCGAGGCGGAACACCACCAGCGCGTTGGTCAGGTCGCGGCTGGCGACTGCGAGCGACACGATGCGGTTGCTGTCCGAATAGCGCCCGACTGCCAGCTTAAGGGCATAGGCGCTGATGACGACGAGCACGATCCCGAGAGAACCGACCACAGCCCCGAGGATGCGGGCGACCGAACGCTGCTTTTGCATCGAATGATCCAACAGAATGACGCCGCGCCCCCGCGGCTTGCCGGCACTCTGGGATCGAAAGGTGAGATTTGATTTAAAATCGACGGGATTTGGCTACCGTTCGACTGCGGAGACTACGGAGAAGCGGCATGTTTCTGCGTCCCGGCGGCCTCAGATGCGGGCATCGGACGGCGCCCGCTGCCGGAGCAGCCGTGCACAGGCGATGCCCAGCACGATCATGCAGGCGGCGGCGGTCAGAAGGGTCGCGACCTTGCCGCCATGGGCCAGGCCAAAACCATAGGCGATCGGCCCGACCGTCTGGCCCATGAAGAAGAAGAACGAATGCAGCGAGAGCGCGGTGGCGCGCGCCTCGACAGAGAGCTCGCTGGCAAAGACCTGCAGGCAGCCATGCGCCATGTAGAAGCCCAACCCCATCACCATGAGATTGAACAACTGCAATTCCCAGCGCGGACCGAAGGCGACCGCGACGAGTTGGGAGGCCACCAGCACGGTGCCCGCGATCATCATGCCCTTGACGCCGAGCCGCGGGAGAAGCAGCGACACGGTTAAGGTGTAGAACAGTCCGCCGATCGCAAAGCCCGCGATGACGACGCCCGCGATCGACAGCGAGGTTTCGCCGAGATCGAACAGGAATGAGGCGATGTAGGGAAACAGGCCGAGCACGCAGCAACCTTCGATGAACACGGCCGAATAGCAGATCGGCGCATTCGGGTTGGTGAAGATGGTGCGATAGCCGGTCTTGAGCGCGGACAGGCTGGTCCTCGGCGGATGCTTCAGCCTGGCGCCGCGGAAGCCGGCCGCGACCGCAATCGACGCCACGATCACGAGCACGCCGAGCGCGGCAAGGACGCCGCGCCAGCCGAGCAAATCGCCGATCAGACCGGACGCCGACGCGCCGAGCAGATTGCCGGTCATCGCGCCGGCCAGCGTTCGGCCGATCGCAACCTGGCGCTTCTCCGGTCCGACCAGATCGCTGGTCAGGCTCAGCGCGATCGGAAACACGCCGCCCGAGCCGATGCCGGCGAGGATGCGGGTGGCAAACAACAGCGGAAACGACGTCGACAAGGCGCCCAGAATGCTGGCGAGGCCCAGGACCGCCAGGCAACCGATCATCAGCCGCGTCTTGCCGAAGAGGTCGGCCGCCGCGCCGATCACCGGCTGGATGATCGCAAAGGTGAAGGCAAAGACCGCGGCGAGGCCAGCGGCGGTCGCGATGTTGACGCTGAGATCCTCGGCGATGTGCGGCAGCACCGGATCCAGCGCTCGCGCCGACAGCGCCGCCGCGAAACTCGCTCCGGATATGACGTTGAGCGCCGGCGGGAGGCGCTGATCCTGCGGCCGCGCCACCGTTTGATGCATCAGGATGTTTTGCCCTTGGCGACGGCGTCGAACGCCATCAGCCTGCGCAGCAGCCCTTCGAACTCGCGCAACGGCACCATGTTCGGCCCATCCGACGGCGCGGAATCGGGATCGGGATGGGTTTCGATGAAGAGGCCGGCGACGCCGACCGCGACCGCGGCACGTGCCAGCACCGGGACGAATTCGCGCTCGCCGCCGGAGGATGCCCCCTTCCCGCCCGGCTGCTGCACCGAATGGGTGGCATCGAAGATCACGGGCGCCCCGGTGCGCGCCAGAATTGGCAGCGCGCGCATGTCTGATACCAGCGTGTTGTAGCCAAAGGAGGCGCCGCGCTCGGTGACGAGCACGTTGGGATTGTTGGCGCTGGTGATCTTGGCGACCACATTCGCCATGTCCCACGGCGCCAGGAACTGCCCCTTCTTGACGTTGACGACCTTGCCGGTCGCGGCCGCCGCGAGCAGCAGATCGGTTTGCCGGCAGAGAAACGCCGGGATCTGGAGCACGTCCACAGCCTGCGCCACCTCGGCGCATTGCGTCGCTTCGTGCACGTCGGTGAGCACGGGCAGACCGAACGAGGAACGGATTTCCGCAAAAATCGGCAGTGACTGCGCAAGCCCAAGACCGCGCTGGGCGGATGCGCTGGTGCGGTTCGCCTTGTCAAACGAGGTCTTGTAGACGAGCCCAATGTTCAGCCGGCTCGCAATCTCCTTCAGCACTGATGCCACTTCAAGCGCATGCTGCCGGCTCTCGAGCTGGCACGGGCCGGCGATGATCGAGATGGGCAGATCGTTGCCGAACCTGACCGGTCCGACCGTGACGACAGGTGCCGCGGAATTGCTATCGCTCAAGACCAAAATCCTCGTTCCGGCGCGACCATAGCGGCGATGCGCGCCCGATCAACCCGATTCGGCCCTGCTCCCTGAATATCAGGGTTGCAGCAGGGCCGCGGCGCGAGGCCGGCCGTCACTTCACGGCGGAGAACGCCGTCGGGGCGAGGAACTGGCTGACGATATTGGCGATGATCTGGCCATCGGCTTCCGACTTCGCACGCGCATCGATCCAGTCGGGATCGCTCATGAAGCCGGCCCACTTCTTCTCGCGCTCGGCGAGCGATTCCCACGCCAGGAAGTAGGTCAGTTCCTGGTTCGACGACCCGATCAGCGTGGTGAAGAACCCCGCCTGCCGGATGCCGTGCTTCTCCCACAGCTTCAGCGTGACCGTGTCAAAGCGCTTGAGCAGCGCCGGCAGCCGGCCCGGCAGGCAATGGTAGACGCGCATTTCGTAGATCATTCTGGTTCCTCCAAGTTTCTTGCGCGCCGGTTATAGCGGCTGCGGCAAGGGGTGTCTTGATGTGATCATGCACGCTGCGCGGCCCGGCGCGCATGACTGCCTTGCGGCCGAATTCCGTTCGTCCTCATCCCCGCGTGACGTGAGCGGCGACACAAACCCAGACGCCGGCGCGGCGCGCCCAACTGTCGGTGTATCGTCCAAAGCCGGCCGACCCATCGGCCCTGAGATAGGTCGTCCGTGCATGGATGATCGCCATGTCGCCCATGATCCGGATCCGCTCGTCCTCGTATCCCAAATTCGATATGGCCGCGGGCTTCGCGATCTGTTCGAGGAATCCGGCACGATCGACCACTGATCCGTCGGGGTTGCTGTTGAGAAAATCGTCGCTCAGATGTTCGCGAAACCAATCGACATCCTTCATGGCGACCGAGCGGATATAGCCGGCGTTGAGGTGCTTCAGTGCGTTCATGTCCCTCGCCGAAGCCAGCCGATCTTCCAGGTCGGCTTTGATCGCAACGCAATCGACTTCCACGTCGAATTCACCTGGCCAGGAAGGCACCGTCAGAAAGATGCGCGCGGGTGGCGAGACGGGAAAATAGCGCTGGTACACATCGTTGAACGCGGCGAAATTCGAACTATCAGGCGTGCAGTAGACGTTGCATTTCACGACGTGCTGCAACGACGAGCCGGCAACTTCCAGGCAAAGTTTCATTTGCTCGAGAACAATCTCGGCTTGCTGTACGAACGGCAATCGCCTGACCTCACCGGTGACCGTGTCAAAGGGCGGTATGCCTGAGACATAAACCGTCTCGCCGGCGACGATGACAGGACAGATTGGTCCCTTCCGCCGATGCTCCAGATAGGTAGAAATGGGTTCAACTCTGATGGGTTCGCGCTTCACGGCAGCCTCCAGGACACGATCGATCAAGTGGTCCCCAAGCTGTCGCATCCGACGAGCTCAATGTCTCCAGTCGTGAGTTCGGTGCGTGCCGAACTCACCTCGCTTGTTGCTCCGGTGCGGACAATGGTAGAGGACGCTATGGTTGCAGCGGCGAACTTGGTCGAGGTTGCGGCGCTCGTCGGCGATACCGCGCGCGCGACCATGCTGTCCGCCCTCATGGGTGGACAATCCCTGACCGGAAGTGAGTTGGCGTTCCTTGCGCGAGTTTCGCGACCGACAGCCAGCGAGCACCTGTCCAGGATGGTCGAGGCCCGGCTCATCTCGGTGACCAGGAAGCGCAGCTATCGGTACTACCGCATCAGCTCACCACTGGTTGCCTGCATGCTCGAGAGCATCAAGCTGGTGGCAGCTCTCGAGGTTCCTCAGCGATATCAACCTCGATCTGCGCGCGACGCGGCGCTGCGGTTCGGTCGCACCTGCTACGATCATTTGGCGGGTCGATTGGGCGTTGCGATCGCGGACTCCCTGATCGCCTGCGATTGCATCGTCCTTGGCGAAGACGGCGGCGATGTCACCGATGCCGGCGCGAAGCTATTGACCGAATTTGGAGTCGACCTGAGCCAGAAGCGCAGAAATAAGCGCATCTTCTGCAAGCCGTGCCTCGACTGGAGCGAACGCCGGTATCACATCGCCGGTCACGTCGGAGCCGAGATCCAACGACGCTGCATGGAGCTGAATTGGCTCACCCGAGTCGATGATACACGGGCGGTGCAATTGACAACGGCTGGCCAGGCCGGTCTTCGCGATACCTTTGGCCTGGATAATTTGGGTCTTCAAGTCGACCCGCCGGATCTCAAGGTTGGAGCGTAAGCGCGCTGCCCCCTGAACGCACCCTCCTCACCATGAGGGGTAACTTGGCGATGCTACACCAGCCGGCTCTGCTTCGCCGCCGCCGCAATGAACGATGCAAACAGCGGATGCGGCTCGAACGGGCGCGACTTCAGCTCGGGGTGGAATTGCACGCCGATGAACCAGGGGTGATCCTCGTACTCGACGATTTCAGGCAGCACGCCGTCCGGCGACAGGCCTGAGAATTTCAGGCCGTGCTGTTCCAGGCGGTCCTTGTAGGCGGTGTTGACCTCGTAGCGGTGGCGGTGACGCTCGGAGATTTCGGTGGCGCCGCCATAGACCTGCGAGACGCGGCTGCCGCGCTTGAGCGCCGCGGGATAGGCACCCAGCCGCATCGTGCCGCCGAGATCGCCGGCCTGCGAGCGCTTTTCGAGCTCGTTGCCGCGCAGCCATTCCGTCATCAGGCCGACCAGCGGCTCCTTGGTGGGACCGAACTCGGTGGAGTTGGCTTCCTCGATACCGACGAGATTGCGGGCGGCCTCGATGACCGCCATCTGCATGCCGAAGCAGATGCCGAAATACGGCACGTCGCGCTCGCGCGCGAACCGCGCCGCGCGGATCTTGCCTTCGGCGCCGCGCTGGCCGAAGCCGCCGGGCACCAGAATGCCGTTGACGTGCTCGAGGAACGGCGCGGGATCTTCCTTTTCAAAAATCTCGCTCTCGATCCAGTCGAGATTGACCTTCACCTTGTTGGCGATGCCGCCATGCGACAGCGCCTCGATCAGCGATTTGTACGCATCCTTCATGCCGGTGTACTTGCCGACGATGGCGATGGTGACGTTGCCTTCGGGATTGCGGACGCGCTCGTTGATCTGCTGCCAGCTCTGCAGCTCCGGCGGAATCCGCGAGCCGATGCCGAAGGCGGCGAGCACCTCGTCGTCGAGGCCGGCGGCATGATACGCCTCTGGCACTGCGTAGATGTTGTCGACGTCGCGCGCCTCGATCACGGCGCTTTCGCGCACGTTGCAGAACAGGCCGAGCTTGCGCCGCTCCTCCTTCGGAATCTCGCGATCGGTGCGACAGAGCAGGATGTCCGGCTGGATGCCGATCGAGCGCAGCTCCTTCACCGAGTGCTGTGTCGGTTTTGTCTTGAGCTCGCCGGCGCTCGGAATGTAGGGCAGCAGCGTGAGGTGGATGTAGACGGCGTGTTCACGCGGCAGCTCGTTCTTGAGCTGGCGGATCGCCTCGAAGAACGGCAGGCCCTCGATGTCGCCGACGGTGCCGCCGATCTCCACCAGCACGAAATCGTACTCGTCATTGCCCGACAGCACGAATTCCTTGATGGCGTTGGTGACGTGCGGCACCACCTGGATGGTCGCGCCGAGATAATCGCCGCGGCGCTCCTTGGAGATGATGTCCTGATAGATGCGCCCCGTGGTGATGTTGTCCTGCTTCGTCGCAGGCCTGCCGGTGAAGCGCTCATAGTGACCGAGATCGAGATCGGTCTCCGCGCCGTCATCGGTCACGAACACTTCGCCGTGCTGATACGGCGACATCGTTCCGGGATCGAGATTGAGATAGGGATCGAGCTTGCGGAGGCGGACCTTGTACCCGCGAGCCTGCAGCAGAGCACCGAGTGCCGCCGAAGCCAGACCCTTTCCGAGCGAAGAAACCACGCCGCCGGTGATGAAAATGTACCGCGCCATGGGACTTAACCTCTAATCCCTCGAATTCGATTCGCCAAAGCGATTCGTCTTCCGCCCCAAAGATTTTGCGGGCCTGTGGGTGAGCCAAAACTACGAGTGGTAACAGTGCCTTGATGGGGATTTTTGATGCAGGACGGTAGGCACCGCCCTGCATGGCCCCCCTGCTTTATTGCGCCGCTATTGCGACTTCGGCGCCTGCGGAGCCGCGGGGGCCTGATTCTGCTGCTGCTCGTCGGCCTTCTTCAACGTATCGAGCACGCCGCCCGAGGTCGGCGGCGCCACCGGCGCCGCACCGCCAACGGGCTGCGTCTGCGAGGCGGGCTGGCCGATGATCGAGGCCGGCTTGCGGTCGTAGCCCGCGTACCAGGTCAGGAACAGGCTAGTGATGAAGAAGCCGACAGCCAAAATCGCCGTCGTCCGCGTCAGCAGGTTCGCCGTGCCGCGGCTCGACATGAAGCCCGCACCGCCACCCATGCCGAGACCGCCGCCTTCCGATTTCTGCAGCAGCACGGCGCCGATCATCACGGAGACGATCATGAGGTGGATGACGATAACGACAGTCTGCATGGTACCCTTCCGTCACAAGCCGTCAGCGCCGATACCGGCTGCCAGCGCGCTTTGCGGGTTTTCCTGAAGTTGCGCGGTGTTACACGATCGGGACCGGCAATGCCACCCCCCGATCGGTGCTTGCGGTTAGCTAGGGACAACCTTTGGCGATCGCAAGGAAATCGGCCGCCTTCAGGCTGGCGCCGCCGACCAGCGCGCCGTTGACGTTGGCCACCGCCATCAGCTCGGCCGCGTTCGAGGGTTTGACCGAGCCGCCGTAGAGGATTCGCATCTTGGCCCCCTCGGCGCTGAAGCGGGAAGTCAGCAATTCGCGGATAAACCCATGAATTTGCTCGACATCCTGGGCCGTCGGGGTCAATCCGGTGCCAATCGCCCAGACCGGCTCATAGGCGACGATCAGATTGGCGGCGCGGGAGCCATCCGGAAGCGATCCCTGAAGCTGGCCGCGCAGGATATCCAGGGTCTGCCCGGCATCACGCTGGCCTTGCGTCTCTCCGACGCAGACGATCGCGGTCACCCCGGCGCGCCAGGCGGCTTCGGCCTTTTGCCGCACCAAAAGGTCGCTCTCGCCATGGTCGGCGCGGCGCTCGGAATGGCCGACGATGATGCCGCTCGCCCCTGCGTCCGCAAGCATTTCCGCGGCAATATCGCCGGTATGGGCGCCCGATACCTTCGGATGGCAATCCTGCGCGCCGACCGCGACCTTCTTCCCCCTCGCCTTGTCGGCGAAGGCGGCAATCAGCGTTGCGGGCGGGCACACCAGCAGATCGGCTTTGGCGGCGACGTCTGCCGCGCCTGTAAGCATGGCGTCGAATTCGGCAGTCGCGGCCTTGAGGCCATTCATCTTCCAATTGCCGGCGATCAGGGGGCGGATGGCGTCAGTCATGTCAAAATCCAGCGAAATGGGCTCGCCCATGCGCTAGCAGAGCAGGCGCCGCAGTTCCAGAGAGATGGGCTCGTTAACACAGCTTAAGGGAGCCTCAGGTTGCGGGGCGAAAGCAGCCACTTTATGATGCCAGATCAATTCGGTGACGCGCTTTTGCGGAATCTGCTTTAAGGCGCGAACCGGTTCCCTTTCCTACCAAACAAGTTGGACCCAATGCTTCGAGGAATGCGCAAGGCCTCATCAAACTGGCTCGGCAAAACCATAATGGCCGTGGTGATGGGCGTGTTGATCATCAGTTTCGGCATTTGGGGCATCGCCGACATCTTCCGCGGCTTTGGGCAGTCGACCGTCGCCAAGGTCGGCGGCACCGAGATTTCGCTGAACGAATTCCGCCAGATCTATACCGAGCGCCTGCAGCAGATCGGCCGCCAGTTCGGCCGTCCCCTGTCCTCCGAACAGGCGCGCGCATTCGGGATCGACCGCCAGGTGCTCCAGCAGTCCATCGCGGAAGCGGCGCTCGATGAGGAAGCGCGCCGGCTCGGGCTCGGCCAGTCCGACGACGAGATCCGCCGCGTCATCATGAACGACCCGAACTTCAAGGGCGTCAGCGGCAGCTTCGACCCGCAGCGCTTCCAGGCCGTGATCCGCAACTTCGGCTATACCGAGCAGCGCTACATCGCCGAGCAGCGCAAGGTGTCGCTGCGGCGGCAGATCACCGGCACCATCGCCGCCGGCCTCGAGCCGTCCAAATCCATGATCGACGTGCTGACCCGTTTCCAGAACGAGCAGCGCGGCATCGAATTCGTCAGGCTGGACGCCGCGCACGCCGGCACCATCGACCCGCCCTCGCCCGAGGCGCTCGCCGCCTATTTCGAGGATCACAAGGTCCAGTTCCGCGCGCCCGAGTATCGCAAGATCTCCTTCGTCGTGATCTCGCCGGAAGAAATCGGCAAGTGGACCGAGGTCTCCGACGACGACGCCAGGAAGCTGTTCGACCAGCGCAAGGATCGGATGGGCACGCCGGAAAAGCGGCAGGTGCACCAGCTCGTATTCCCCACGGTCGAGGAGGCGCAGACCGCGCGGACCCGCCTGACCGGTGGACTGTCGTTTGAAGATCTCGCCAAGGAGCGCGGGCTCAATCCCGGCGATGCCGATCTTGGGCTGGTGGCGAAGTCCGCGATCCTCGATCCCGCCGTCGCAGATGCCGCCTTCGCCCTGCCCGCGGGCGAGATCAGCCAGCCCGTGCAGGGCCGCTTCGGCACAGCCCTCGTCAAGGTCGACAAGATCGAACCGGCCGTCGAACCGAACTTCGCGGCCGTCGCTGCCGACATCAAGCGCGAGCTCGCCGCCGAGCGGGCCCGCGCAAAAGTCTCGGAGTTGCGCGACAAGATGGAGGACGAGCGCGGCGGCGGCTCCAGCGTCGTCGATGCGGCTCAGAAACTCGGCCTCACTGCGGTGACCATCGATGCCGTGGACCGCTCCGGCCGCGCGCCGAACGGCCAGCCGCTGACCAACATTCCGCAGGGGCTCGACGTGGTGTCGCAGGCATTCAACAGCGACGTCGGTGTCGACAACGATCCGATCTCCTTCCGCGGCGGCTATGTCTGGTACGACGTGCTCGGCATCACGCCCTCGCGCGAGCGCGGCCTCGACGAGGTCCGCGATCAGGTCGAGGCGCGCTGGCGCCAGGACCAGATCGCGACCAAGCTCAAGGCCAAGGCGACGGAGATGGTCCAGAAGCTAGACCAGGGCGGCAAGCTCGCCGACGAAGCAGCGAGCGCCGGCCTCAAGGTCGAGACCGCCACCGGCTTCAAGCGCGACGACTCGCCGGCCGGTGTGCCTGCGAGCCTCGTGAATGCGGCCTTCCGCACCGCCAAGGACGGCGTCGGCCAGACCGCGGCAACCGGCGGCGGCGACGTCTTCGTCTTCCGCGTGACCGAGATCGTCGACCCCCAGGTTGACCTCGCCTCCGACCCGATCAAGAAGTTGAAGGACAGCCTCGACCGTTCGCTCACCGACGAGCAGGTCGCGGCCTACGTCACCAAGATCCAGAACGATATCGGGACCACGATCAATCAGGCCGCCTTCCTGCAAGTGACAGGCGCGAACAACCAGTAGTCAGTTGAAAGCACGCGATGGACGACCTGAAATCGATTATCGGAAAAGTCGCGACCGGCGCCAGCCTGTCGCGTGACGAAGCCGCTTCCGCCTTCGACGCCATGATGTCCGGCGAGGCCACGCCCTCGCAGATGGGCGGGCTGTTGATGGCGCTGCGCGTGCGCGGCGAGACCGTGGACGAGATCACCGGCGCGGTGTCGGCGATGCGCTCCAAGATGCTGCGCGTGACGGCGCCGCCAGATGCCGTCGACATCGTCGGCACCGGCGGTGACGGCTCCGGCTCGGTCAACGTCTCGACCTGTGCCTCCTTCATCGTGGCCGGCGCGGGCATCCCGGTCGCCAAGCACGGCAACCGCGCGCTGTCGTCGCGCTCGGGCGCCGCCGACGTGCTGGCCTCGCTCGGGGTCAAGATCGACCTCAAGCCCGAGCAGGTCGGCCGCTGCGTGACGGAATGCGGCATCGGCTTCATGTTTGCGCCGGCCCATCACCCCGCGATGAAGAACGTCGGCCCGACCCGTGTCGAGCTCGCCACCCGCACCATCTTCAACCTGCTCGGTCCGCTCTCCAATCCGGCCGGCGTCAAGCGGCAGATGGTCGGCGTGTTCTCGCGGCAATGGGTACAGCCGCTGGCGCAGGTGCTGAAGAACCTCGGCTCGGATTCGGTCTGGGTCGTGCATGGCTCCGACGGGCTCGACGAGATCACGCTGACCGGCCCAACCTTCGTGAGTTCGCTCCAGAACGGCGAGATCAGGAGTTTTGAGATCAGCCCCGCGGATGCCGGCTTGCCCTCCTGTGAGGCCGCTGCGCTCAAGGGCGGCGACGCCGAAGCCAATGCGATCGCGCTGCAGAGCGTGCTCGACGGACGGCCAAGCCCGTATCGCGATGTCGCGCTGATCAACGCGGCGGCCGCCCTCGTCGTGGCCGGCCACGCCAAGGACCTGAAGGAGGGTGTTGCGATCGGCGCCAAATCGCTCGACAGCGGCGCGGCCACCGCGCGGCTCAAGCACCTGATTGCCGTCTCCAATAGCTGAGCCAGAGATGTCGGATATCCTGACCAAGATCGAGGCCTATAAGCGCGAGGAGATCGCGGCCGCCAAGCGCGCGCATCCGCTCCCCGAGTTGGATGCCCGCGCCAGGACGGCACCTGCGCCGCGCGGCTTCCTGCGCGCCATCCAGAGCAAGCTTGCAGCCGGCGACTACGCGCTGATCGCGGAGATCAAGAAGGCCTCGCCCTCCAAGGGATTGATCCGCGCCGATTTCGATCCGCCGCAGCTCGCCAGGGCCTATGAAGCCGGCGGCGCGGCCTGCCTGTCGGTGCTGACGGACACGCCGTCGTTCCAGGGACATCTGGATTTCATGGTGGCGGCGCGCGCGGCGACCGCGCTGCCCGTGCTGCGCAAGGATTTTCTGTTCGACACCTATCAGGTGGCGGAAGCGCGCGCCCACGGCGCCGACTGCATCCTGATCATCATGGCTGCGCTCGACGACGCCACCGCCAAGGACCTGGAAGACGCAGCGCTCGGTTACGGCATGGATGTGCTGATCGAGATCCACGACCGCGCCGAGCTCGATCGCGCGCTGAAACTGCGGTCGCCGATGATCGGCGTCAACAATCGCAACCTGCGTACCTTCGAGACCACGCTCGCGACCAGCGAAGCGCTGGCACCGCTGATCCCGCGCGAGCGTCTGATGGTTGGCGAGAGCGGCATCTTCACACAGGCCGACCTCGCCCGGCTCGAGCGCGTCGGCATGTCGACCTTCCTTGTCGGTGAAAGCCTGATGCGGCAGGCCGACGTCACGGCCGCGACGCGCAGCCTGCTCACGCGCGAGACCGCGCCCCGCGCCACGGGCACGCGCTGACATGGCGCGCAAGGACATGGCGCGTAAGCTTTCGAAGACGCGCCCCGCCCTCACCCATATCGGCGCCTCCGGCGAGGCGCGGATGGTGGACGTGTCGGACAAGCCCGCCACCGAACGCCTCGCGGTCGCCGAGGGACGCGTGATCATGAGCAAGGCGACGCTCGAGCTCATCGTTTCCGGCAACGCCAAGAAGGGTGACGTGCTCGGCACCGCCCGCATCGCCGGCATCATGGCGGCCAAGCGCACCTCGGAATTGATCCCGCTTTGCCATCCGCTGGCGCTATCAAAGGTAACCCTCGACATCGAACCTGACACGAAGCTGCCGGGCTGCATCGTGCGCGCGAGCGTGAAGGTCACCGGCCCCACCGGCGTCGAGATGGAGGCACTCACGGCCGTATCGGTCGCCTGCCTCACCGTCTACGACATGATCAAGGCGGTCGAGCGCGGCGTGCGCATCGAGGGCATCCATCTCGTTGAGAAGAAGGGCGGCAAATCCGGCCACTATTTGGCCTGAGGGCACGCCGTCACTTCAGCGAGGAGCTGATCGATCCGAATTTTGTGTTGAGCTTGCTGCCGAGCCCGTTGACGACGGTGATGATGGCAAGCGCAATGCCGGCCGCGATGAGGCCGTATTCGATCGCAGTCGCACCGGACTCATCGGCGAAGAAATTCTTCAAAGTGTTTTTCATGGTTCAATCCTCTCTGCGTAACGCGAGGATCATTCGCAAATGCCGTGCCAATGTGGCGTTGAGCGGTTCCAGTAAGTTAGATGGTTAAGCCCAGGTTGACGTCGCATCGACCGGCAAGAACTGACCGGCATCGCGTGAGCCTTCGGCAATTCCTGCTCGGTTCGCACAGCGCGCATCGCTTGCATTCGCGCGTTGCCATTCACCGCGCGTTAACCGCAATTCCTAACCCCACCTCCATACCGACTCCGTAAACGTGCGGATGTACCGGGTTCAAGAAAATGATCCTGGCGTGTGCGCGACAGTGATACCTGACATGACGAGATACGGCAGCCGCCTCCTCGATCGAGCGTCCCTGATCCGCAGCGGACCGATCCGCTGGCTGGTCGTGGGCGGCGTGCTGCTGATTGCGGCGATAGCCATCGGCGCGACGCTGATGGCGCAGGATTTCCGCGAGCGCGCATTGCGCAATAGCGCGCGAGAGCTGGAAAACACGGCACTGCTGCTCGCCCATCATTTCGATCAGCAGCTCCAGGATTTCGCAGTCATCCAGAAGGATTTTGTCGACTATGTGCGCGCGACGGGCGTTGCGAATGCCGATGATTTCCGCAAGCGGCTCTCGGGGCCGGACATCCACCTGATGCTGCGCTCGAAGATCGAGGCGCTGCCCTATATGGGCAGCGTCAACGTCATCGACGCCGACGGCGATCTGATCAGTTCGTCGACGGCGTGGCCGGCGCCGAAGGTGAACGTGACTGATCGCGCCTATTTCAAGACGTTCAAGTATGATCCGCACGCGCCGGACATCCTGGTCGAACCGGTGCACAGCCGCGTCTCCGGCGCCTGGACGATCCTGATCCTTCGCAAGGTCCGGGGGCCGAGCGGCGAATTTCTCGGCCTCGTCGGACGCGGCATCGAGCCCGCCAATTTCGAAAAGTTCTTCTCCTCCGTGGCGCTCGGCGAAGGCGCCACGATCACGATGCTTCACCGCGACGGGACCTTGCTGGCACGCTATCCCCATCTCGATGAGGTCATGGGACGGAACTACCGGAACGGCTCCTACATCCAGCAGCGGATCTTCGAGGTCGATCGCTTCACCGGCCGATTCATCAACCCGGTCGACGGACTGGACCGCCTGATCTCGTCGCATGCGCTGCCCCATTTTCCGATCGTGATGGTGGCAACCACGACCACGGCGGCGGCGCTTGCGGATTGGCGCGAGCAGATCGGCATCCTGATCTCGGTGGCGGTGGCCTCCGCGCTCGTCATCGCCGGGCTCCTGACCTCGGTGGTGCGCAAATTGCTCCAGCAGTTCCGCGCATCGCGCGAACGGCTGACGCTGGAGAAGCAGCGGCTCGATCGCGCCGTCAACAACATGACCCAGGGCCTCCTGCTGTTCGACGCCTCGCAACGGCTCATCGTCTGCAACCAGCGCTATCTCGACATCTACGGGCTCTCGGCCGAGGTCGTAAAGCCCGGCTGCAGCTTCCACGACATCATCGCGCACCGGAAGGCCACAGGCTCCTTCACCGGCGACGTCGACAAATACGTCGCCCGCGTGCTGCGCGACATCCACATGCGCAATGCGATGGTCATCGACACCGCGGACGGCCGGTCGATCCAGATCGCCAACGAGCCGCTGGCCGACGGCGGCTGGGTAGCGACCCATGAGGACATCACCGAGCGGCGGCGCATCGAGGAGCGGATCACCCATCTTGCGCATTACGACGCGCTGACCGACCTGCCGAACCGCGCGATGTTCCATGAACATCTACGGCACGAGCTGGCGACGATTGCCGACAGCGAGCAGCTCGCCGTGCACTACATCGATATCGACGAGTTCAAGGGCGTCAACGACGCGCTCGGCCATCTCGTCGGCGACGAGCTCTTGAAGTCGATCGCGACGAGCCTCAGCCGTTGCGCCGGCGAAGGCGACTTCGTGGCGCGGCTCGGCGGCGACGAATTCGCGATCGTGCAGCGCGCGGTCACCTCGCCCGATCGCGTCACCGATCTCGTCGGACGCGTCTTCGGCGCCATCCGCCGGCCTCTCAACTGCCTGGGCCACCAGCTCACCACCGACGCCAGCATCGGGATCGCGCTCGCGCCGGAGCACGGCGTGGCGCTCGACCAGGTTTTGAAGAATGCGGATCTGGCGATGTACGCGGCCAAGTCCGCCGGCCGCCATACTTATCGCGTGTTCGAGCCGGAGATGGATGCCAAGGTCCGGGAACGGCGGCTGCTCGAGATCGACCTCCGGCACGCCATCGCCTATGGCGGGCTCGAAGTTTTCTACCAGCCGTGCCTGAGCCTGAAGGACGACAGCATTACCGGATGCGAGGCACTGGTGCGTTGGCGCCATCCGGAGCGCGGCATGATCTCGCCGGCCGAATTCATCCCGATCGCCGAGGATACCGGGCTGATCAACGAGATCGGCGAATGGGTTTTGGCCACCGCCTGCCGGGACGCCGCCAACTGGCCGGACGACATCCGCCTTGCCGTCAACGTCTCGCCCGTGCAGTTCAAGAGCGGGACGCTGGCGCTGAAGATCATGGCCGCGCTCGCGGCCTCCAACCTGCCGGCGAGCCGGCTGGAGCTCGAGATCACCGAGGCCGTGCTGATCCGCGACGACGAGACCGCGCTTGCCATCCTGCATCAGTTGCGCGCGATCGGCGTGCGGATCGCGCTCGACGATTTCGGCACCGGCTACTCGTCGCTGAGCTATCTGCACCGCTTCCCGTTCGACAAGATCAAGATCGACCGCTGCTTCGTCAACGACATCGCAGGGCCAGACGGCTCGGCCTCGATCGTGCAGGCCGTGGTCGGCCTTGCCGCGTCCCGCCGCATGACGACGACGGCCGAAGGCGTCGAGACCGAGGAGCAGCAGCGGCTGTTGCGCGCACTCGGCTGCAACGAGATGCAGGGTTATCTGTTCAGCGCCGCGAAGTCGGCCGACCAGATCAAGGAGCTCTTTGCCCTGCACCGCGCCCGGCTCACGCAGCGCAACGCCCATGGCGGCCGCCGCCGCGAGGCGGGCTAGCAAGGTATGTCACTTGTCGGGTGGGCAAAGCGAAGGCTCAGCTCGAAGAGCGAAGGCGAGCGTGCCCACCGTCTCTCCACGATTGCTGCAGACGCGGTGGGCACGCTTCCGTCTCGCTCTTCGAGCGATCCCGAAAGCTTTGCCCACCCTACGGCAGCTCGATATCCAAGCTAGCTAGTTCGGCACCGCCGCCTTCGGCGTCGGTCGCGCGGCCGTGGCTGCGTTCGCGGTTACGCCATGCAGGAAGTCGAAGGCGGCGTGCAGCGCCTTGTCGTCCTTCTCTTCCGGCGGAACGTAGGATTGCGATCCGGTCTGCTCGGTGCCGTCGGCCGCCGAAAGATGGCCGCGCATCTGGGACTCGGCCATGGTGTCCATGCGGCCCTTCAATTCAGGCGGCACATCCTGGAGGATCTCAATGTCGGGCGCGATGCCCTGGGCCTGGATCGAGCGGCCCGACGGCGTGTAGTAGCGCGCCGTGGTCAGCGCCAGTGCGCCGCTGCCGGAGCCGAGCGGAATGATCGTCTGCACCGAGCCCTTGCCGAAGGAACGCGTGCCGATCAGGGTTGCGCGCTTGTGATCATGCAGTGCGCCAGCCACGATCTCCGAGGCCGAGGCCGAGCCACCGTTGATCAGGACGACCAGCGGCTTGCCCTTGGTGAGGTCGCCGCCATGCGCGGTGAAGCGCTGGGTTTCGTCAGGGCTACGGCCGCGCGTCGAGACGACCTCGCCGCGGGCGAGGAACGCGCTCGACACCGAGACCGCCTGGTCGAGCAATCCGCCCGGATTGTTGCGGAGGTCGACGACGTAGCCGGCGAGCTTCTCCTGCGGGATCTCCTTGGAGATGGCTGATATCGCCTTGCGCAGGCCGTCAGTGGTCTGCTCGTTGAACGACG
This sequence comes from Bradyrhizobium arachidis, assembly GCF_024758505.1. NCBI lineage: Bacteria > Pseudomonadati > Pseudomonadota > Alphaproteobacteria > Hyphomicrobiales > Nitrobacteraceae > Bradyrhizobium > Bradyrhizobium arachidis. The sequence goes on from NZ_CP077970.1 coordinate 5,326,458, forward strand.
TGACGCGGATATAGCCTGTATCGCCATTCTCGGTGTGATAGCGAACCGGGCGCACGTGGATGATCTCGCGCGTGATCGCGACGTCGATCGGCGCATCCGCGCCCTTGCGTAGAATCGTGAGCTTGGTCTTGGTATCGACCGGCCCCTTCATCTTGTTGACGGCCTGTTCGAGCGTCATGCCCTGAACGGCGTCGCCGTCGATCTTGCTGATCAAATCGCCGGAGAGCAGGCCGGCCTTGGACGCCGGCGTATCGTCGATGGGCGCCACGACCTTGACGAGGCCTTCCTCCATCGTGACCTCGATGCCGAGACCGCCGAACTCACCGGAGGTCGTCTCCTGCATCTCGCTCCAGGATTTCTCGTTCATGTAGCGCGAATGCGGATCGAGCGAGGTCACCATGCCGTTGATGGCGCCCTCGATCAACTTGGCATTGTCGGGCTTCTCGACATAGCTCGCCTTGACCCGCTCAAACACCTCGCCGAACAAATTGAGCTGCGTATAGGCGTTGTCGCCGCCGCCCGCTGCCGCCGCCGCTCTCGCCGCCGCCACCCAGTTCTCGCCTTGCGGAGAGGTCACGAGGAGAGTGAGGCACACGCCCGTCAGCGCGCCCAGGGGGAACAACAGGGATTTCCGCATGGAGTGGCAAGCCTTTTTCGTTGGCGATTGGGAGCCGCCGTGCAAATGGCGATCCAGCCTGCTTCTCACAATAGCTTTCGGGTTTCTTCAAGGCCGGGTTGAACGCAGTGGCCGTCCTTCGACAAAAACCTCTTCGTCCTGGCCTAAATCTTTGGCAACGTTGGCCGACCGGTCGCACCAGGCAAGAATTGCAGCGCGTCCCCCGCCCGCAAGCTATGCAATTTTGGGATGGTTTCCGAGCGCCGGACGCGATAGGCGATGGCATAAGTTCAAGGAAACCGGGAGGAAAACAATGAACGAGGCGCCCCGCATCCGGCCGAACCGAAATGTCGAACTCGGTGCCAGCGACGAGCCGTTCCAGAACCTGCACGAGTTCATCCGGAAGGCGCGCGCCAACCTCAACCAGAACGCCTGGGACTACATCGTCGGCGCGGCCGAGACCGAGACCACGATGCGCCGCAACCGCATGGCGCTGGACGAGATCGCCTTCCGCCCGCGGGTGCTGCGCGACGTCAGCAAGGTCGACGGCTCCGTCGAGCTGTTTGGCCGCAAGATGCGGTTGCCCGTGGTGCTGGCCCCCGTCGGCGCGCTCGAGATTTTTGATCCCCATGGCGCGGCCAGTGTCGCCCGCGGCGCCGGCGCGTTCGGTGCAGCGCATATGCTGAGCTCGGTGTCCGATCCGGGCCTCGAAAAGGTCGCGCAAGCCGCCCCCGATGCGCTGCGCTTCTACCAGCTCTATGTTCGCGGCGACGACGCCTTCGTCGAGGACGTCGTCAGCCGCTCGATCAAGAACAGCTATGCCGGCTTCTGCCTCACGGTCGATACCGCCCATTACAGCCGTCGCGAACGTGACATCGCAAAACGCTATGTTCGCGAGAGCCGGCTGCGCGCCACCGGCGGCGACTACCAGAAGGGCCTGAACTGGAAGACCGTGAAGCTGATCAAGGACAAGTACAAGATCCCGCTCATCATCAAGGGCATCGCGACCGCCGAGGACGCGCAGATCGCGCTCGATCACGGCGTCGAGTGGATCTACGTGTCCAACCATGGCGGCCGCCAGCTCGATCATGGCCGCGGCGCCATGCACGTGCTGCCGGAGATCGTCGACGCCGTGAAGGGCCGCGCCAAGATCATGGTCGACGGCGGCTTCTGCCGCGGCACCGACATCGTCAAGGCGATCGCGTCGGGTGCCGACATGGTCGGCATCGGCCGGCTGCAATGCTGGGCGCTCGCGGCCGCCGGCGAAGCCGGCGTAACGCGGATGCTGGAACTATTGGAAGATGAGGTGCTGCGCTGCCTCGGCCTGTTAGGGGCCACCTCGTTTGCCGAGATCGACAAGTCCTGCCTGCATCCGGCAACCGCGACGAATGTGCCCTCCGTATTCTCTGCGTTTCCGCTGCTCGACATCGAGCCTTATCGGTATTGAATCTGTCGCGCCTGAGCTGAAAGGACCAAATGACCTCTCCCCGTCTCTCTCCCGGCAGCGCGGACGCACTCCTGTTCGATATCGGGCGCGTTGTGATCGATATCGATTTCTCCAAGGCGATCGCCTGCTGGGCGGGACACGCGGGCTGCAAGCCGGAAGCGATCATCTCCCGGTTCGAGCGCGGCGAAGCCTATCGGCAGCATGAGGTGGGCAAGATCAGCGACGAGGCCTATTTCGACTCCCTGCGGTCCGCGCTCGGCATCGCGATTTCTCATGACCAGTTCCTGGAGGGCTGGAACGCGATCTTCGCGGGCGAGATGCCCGACATCGCGCACCTGCTGCCGCGCGCCGCAAAGCACATGCCGCTCTACGCCTTCTCCAACACCAACCGCCCGCATGTGGAGTATTTTTCGAAGGAATATGCCGGCATCCTCGGCCATTTCCGCGAGCTCTATCTCTCCTCCAGCATCGGCCTGCGCAAGCCCGATGCGGATGCCTTCGATCACGTAGTGCAGGCGATCGGCGTTCCGGCCGAGCGCATCGTGTTCTTCGACGACCTGGCCGAGAACGTCGAAGGCGCGCGTGCGCGCGGCCTGACGGCCGTACACGTGACCACACCCGCGGACGTCGGCAATGCACTGAGGGCGCTCGGGATCTGAGGCAGGCCCTTTTTGCAGGGTTCCCCGGAACTTTTTGAGTAAATTGCGGAACCAACTCCCTCTGTGCATTTTTGTACAGAGTTCCGGGAACAGAACACCGCGTGCGGACTCATCTCTCCGTTGAGGATTTCGACAACGGACGTGTTATCGTGTTGGGCAAGACCTATCTCACCAGACAAGCCTCCACCCTGCTCAAGTTTGCCAAATCGACCTCGGATTCGGAGCTTTCCGCCAAGCTGATCAGCAAGGCGGCAGATCTGAAGTCCCAGGCCGATCCGTTGCCCGATACCGATCAAAGTCTCAGAGCGCCCGACGTCGATCCGGAGGATCAAACAGGAGCGCCCTGATGCTCGCCGCGGCCTTTGTCGTGCTCGTGCTGGGAGTGGCCACCATCCTCCCAGTGTGTCTCGTGCTTAGTGTGATGGCGCGCCGGATATAGGTCGCACCACTTCATTGTTGGGACTGCACGACGGCAACGGTGATCGCTCGCCCGACCCACGCGAGCGCCTCCTCCCCCTTTTGCCTCCCCGCCCGCACTCGGCTAGAACGCGTGTCGCCTTCGTTCGATTTGCCATGCGGGAGCTTTGCCTTGGCCCTGATGCCGGTTTCTGACGCGCTTGCCGCGGTGCTTGCGGGGGCCGAGCCCGTGGCGGAGGAGACCGTCGCGCTCGACGAGGCCTGGCATCGCGTGCTCGCGCGCGACCTCGCGGCGCGGCGCACGCAGCCGCCGCAGGCGATGTCGGCGATGGACGGCTATGCGGTGCGCGCGGCTGACGCCGACCGGATCGACACCCAGCTCGAAATCATCGGCGAAGTCGCGGCCGGCCGGCCGTTTGCCGGGCAAGTCGGCGCAGGCCAGGCGGTGCGCATCTTCACCGGCGGCGTGGTGCCCGATGGCGCCGACGCCGTCGTGATCCAGGAGGACACGGTTGCCGCAGCCGGCCGCATCACCCTCAAGGAGGCCGCCCGCCCCGGCCGGCACATCCGTCCCGCCGGCGTCGATTTTCGCGAAGGCGACGTGCTGATCAGGCAGGGCAGCCTGCTGACGGAACGCCATCTGTCGCTCGCGGCCGGCATGAACTATCCCCGCCTGCCCGTCCGCCGCCGCCCCAAGGTCGCGATCCTCGCAACCGGCGACGAGCTGGTGATGCCCGGCTCGACGCCCGACGCCGGACAGATCGTCTATTCCAACGGCTATGCCCTGCATGCGCTGGCGCGCGCCGAAGGTGCCGACACGATCGACCTCGGCATCGCCGCCGACACCATCGAGGCCACCACGGCCGGCATCCGCCAGGCCCGCGAGAGCGGCGCCGACATCCTGATCACGACCGGCGGTGCCTCGGTCGGCGACCACGATCTGGTGAAGCCCGCGCTCGATGCCGAAGGTATCTCGATGACGTTCTGGAAGATCGCGATGCGGCCGGGCAAGCCGATGATGCACGGGTATCTCGGCGCCATGCGCGTGATCGGCCTGCCCGGCAATCCCGTGTCGTCCTATGTCTGCGGCTTCCTGTTCATGGTGCCGCTGATTCGAGCCCTCGCGGGCCGCGCGGTGATTCACCACCGCCGTGAACATGCCGTGCTCGGCTCCGAGATCGGCGCCAACGATGTGCGTGAGGATTATCTGCGCACGCGCCTCGAGGAGCGCGAGGACGGCACGCTGGTCGCCCATCCCGTCAACCACCAGGATTCGTCTCTGCTTGCGAATCTCGCTGCGGCGCAGGCACTTCTCGTGCGCGCGCCGTTTGCGCCGAAGGCCGAACCGGGATCACCCTGCGAGGTGTTGCGGCTGCCGATTTGAACGCGTTGTTGACCCTTTGCGCGCGAAGTTCTCGACCTTCACGGTAAATTAAGTAGTTGCGGAACACATATCGAACATATAGTGTCCGTTCATGATTTGTTTCGAGCATGTAGCGGCTCGCCGCTGAGTTTGGCGTCTCGGAATCGAACGACATCAACCGGGGGATTTGGTCGAGATGTTAACGCGCAAACAATACGAGCTTCTGCGATTCATCAGCGAGCGTCTGAAGGAAAGCGGCGTACCGCCCTCCTTCGACGAGATGAAGGACGCGCTCGATCTGCGCTCGAAATCGGGGATCCATCGCCTGATCACGGCGCTGGAGGAGCGCGGCTTCATCCGCCGCCTGCCCAACCGCGCCCGCGCGATCGAAGTGATCAAGCTGCCGGAGTTGCAGGCCGCCGGCGCCAACCGCCGCGGCTTCACGCCGAGCGTCATCGAGGGCAATCTCGGCAAGGTCCGCGGCTCAAGCGCGCCCGCTGACGAGGGCGAGCGTCCCGTGGCCGTCCCCGTGATGGGCCGGATCGCGGCCGGTACGCCCATCGAGGCGTTGCAGACCCGCAGCCACACCATCAGCGTGCCGCCCGACATGCTCGGCTCGGGCGAGCACTACGCGCTCGAAGTGCGTGGTGATTCCATGGTCGATGCCGGCATCCTCGATGGCGATATGGCGCTGATCCAGCGCAACGAGACCGCCGACACCGGCGACATCGTGGTGGCGCTGATCGACGACGAGGAAGCGACGTTGAAGCGCTTCCGCCGCCGCGGCGCCTCGATCGCGCTGGAGCCGGCCAATACCGCCTATGAGGTGCGCATCCTGCCGCCGAACCGGGTGAAGATTCAGGGCAAGCTGATCGGGCTGTACCGGAAGTATTGAGCAGCGGCGCCTTAAAAGACGGCGCTCGCACACATGAGGCGCTTGCACAAATGAAAATGAGCGGACCGCCGGTCCGCCCATTGATGATTTTATGCCCTGCATCGCGCACATCGCGTCAGATATCGATTGCCGGGACGGCCACAAAACCGTTTCGGCGCGGCTTCGTTCCACAACAGTCAGAAAAGAATTTGTGATCGGGCGTTGCGACTGCGGGCCGCAGATTCGCCCTCAAACTGGAATATGCTGGAGTTTCCACTCTGATAGAGGCCAGCGCCTTTAAGGGGGGTGTGGCGCGGACTTGCTATCTCGAATGAGGAGCACTCCGATGTGTGACTACAGCCTGCACGCCGTTGCGACCCGTCCTGCACAAGTCGGCGAGACGATCGTCACGACAACCTTCCGCGGTACCTCGACGCGTGGATTTGCGTCAGAGCGTGATCTCTCGGTTGCCGTCTGCCTCTTGCCAGGAACCGAGCTCGCCTTCGCCGACAACGTCCGCTACGACAATCGCTGGATTTGGACGCGCACCATCAACTCGCGCGTCGGCAAGTTCGGCAAGGTCGATCCGCACATTCCCGATCGCCACCATGATGCGATCGAATTCCCCGACGGCAAATACGTGCTGGTGACACAGCTGGTCGAAGGCCAGCGCGCAACCGTGCTGCAATTGCCGGTGACGCAGCCCATCGGCGAGGAGAAGCAACAACAGGCGACAACCGAGCAGCAAGTCGAACGTCCGGCGACGATGCCGCGATTGCCGATCGGCTGACGCATCAAATCCTCGGCCTGCAGGTCGGCCTCCGACGTCGTCACATCCGTGGTGCGTGGAGCAGCCGGCCGCGGTGCGAGGCTCACATCGAAATGGTCATCGCCGGTATTTTGCCGGCGACTATGGTAATTTTGCTTCTCTCCGAGCACCTTGGCGTGGCCTCTCGACCGCACGAAGTTTGAGCTGCGCTGCCTGAATTTTGAACGTCCGTTCTGCCGCTAAATGGCCGATGCTGATTGCAGGCTTGGGCATCAGGCTTGGGCAGCGGACACGTTTGATGAAGACGTTCATTCGCGTCGTTGAACTTTGGGTACCGGACCGCACGCGCACGCGGCTGGAATTTGGCGGCGGCCTCTACAGCGAAGGTCTTGATAGCGAAGGCCATGATGGCGAAGGTCTTGCCGCATTCAAGGCCGCCAGCGAAGACCTGCTGTTCGCCCATGACGAGGGGCTTCCCGGCAAGGCCTGGGCCAGCGGCCATCCGGTGATCCTCACCAAATTCGCCAACTCCTACTTCAAGCGGACGGATCAGGCCATCGAGGCCGGGCTCACCTGCGGCGTCGCCGTGCCCTTGTTTGCCGGAGAATTTTTGCAAGCCGTCATGGTGCTGTTCTGCGGCGACGACGATACGCATGTCGGCGCAATCGAGCTTTGGCACAACGATCCCGAAATCTCGCACGAGATGGGCCTCGTCGACGGTTATTACGGCACCGCCGACATGTTCGAGTTCAACTCCCGCCACACCAAGTTTCCGCGCGGCTTCGGTCTGCCCGGACGAACCTGGAAGGCGGGCATGCCCTTGCTCATCAAGGACCTGCACGACACCAAAAGCTTCCTGCGCTGGGAAGACGCCTCCAAGGTCGGGATCAATCTCGGCGTCGGCATTCCCTATCCGACCGCCACGGACCAGACTTTTGTGCTGACATTCCTGTCCGCGCAGGCAACGCCGATCGCGCGGCGTTTCGAGATCTGGGTGCCGGACGAAACGCGGTCGCGGCTGGTCTTTCACGGCGGTGATTGCAGCGAAAAGACCGACCTCGCCGCACGCTATGCCGGCAAGTCAATCGGCAAGGGCGAAGGCAGCATCGGCGGCGCCTGGGCGACCGGGCTGCCCGTGCTCAACGACGATCTCTCGCAGGATGGCTCGATTGCGGCTTCGCTCGCACGCACGTCCGGCATGAACCAGATCGTGGTCCTGCCTGTGATCGACAGCGCACGTCTCAAGGCAATGCTGGCCTGGTATCTTTGAACGTCCAGCTCAATCCTCGGCCTGGAAGTCAGCCTCTGACGGCGTCGCGTCCCGGCTGCGCGGCGCGGCCGGTCGCGGCGTGAGGTTGGTCTCGAAATCACCATCGCCCGCGGTAGCCGGCGACCATGGGCGGTTTGCACCCCGCGGCCTGACGGCACGCACGGCAAAACCGTCGCCGCTGCGCGACAGCGTCAGCGCACCCTGGCTTTGCAGGCGCGCGCGATCGATCGCCATCGCCGGGCAGTCCGGCGCGGCAGGCCTCGACGTCACGACCAGCGCCGCACGGCTGCAATCCTCGGCCAGCGCATCCGGCCGCAGCGACAGCGCGACGAACCGGCCGTCGGCGAGCGGCGTCACGCAGCCGGCCTCGTCGCAGGAGACGCCATCGCCCAGCGAGGCATCGCCGGCGCTGCGCGGATCGCCATCGGCCGCCAGCCATTCCTTCACAAGAAACGCGTTCTTGCCGGCCTGGATCAGATGCAACTGCCCGTCCCTGCCCCTCACCGCGACGCTGTGGCCGTCACCGGCAATCAAGATATCGGGCTGCCGCGCCATCAGCGCCCAGGCAATCGCAACCGCCAGCACAGCGACCCCCGACCAGCGCAAGGGCGTGCGCAACAGCCCCATCAGGATGATGGCGATGCTGGCAGCAACCAGCGGCCCGGTCCCGAACGCCGCGATGCGGCCGATGGCGCCGGGAAGCGCCGCCACCCAGCGCGAGACCAAAACCATCCAGTCGATGCCGACGCCCATCGCCCACCAGCACACGCCGTCGAGCCCGAAGGGTGCGGCGAGGAGCCCGAGCAGTCCGGCCGGCATCACCAGCGCCGACACCACGGGCATCGCCGCGAGATTGGCGAGCACGCCGAACGGCGTCACGCGGTGGAAATGGAAGGCGGCGTACGGCGTGGTCGCGAGCCCCGCGATCAGCGAGGCCAGCAACAGCATCACGATCTCGCGGCCGCCCCACAGCGCGATACGTGCGGTGGCCGAATGATCAGGCGAGGCGAACAGGTTCGGCATGCCGAGCTGCACTAGCGCGACGAGGCCAAGCGTCGCCGCAAACGACATCTGAAAGCTCGGATGTACCAGCGCTTCCGGCGCGATGCCCAGCACGATCAGCGCGGCGACCGCCAGCGTGCGGAAGGTGATGGCGCGGCGGTCGACCATCACGGCAATGAGCACGACCGCCGTCATTAAGAACGAGCGTTGCGTTGCGACCTCGGCCCCCGAGAGCAGCAGATAGAAGGCAGCCGCGACCAGCGCTGCCGCCGCCGACCATTTCTTGATCGGGTGCCTCACCGCAAATCCCGGGATCAGCGCCAGCAGCGCCCGCACGGCGAAGAACACGACGCCGGCAACGACCGCCATGTGGTAGCCGGAGATCGACAGCACGTGCCCGAGGCCGGAGATGAACATGGCGTCGTTGACGGGCGTGGAAATCGCATCGCGCCGCCCGGTCAGAAGCGCGGTGGCGATGGCGCGGTTGTCGCCTTCGAGCACGTCGCGGATGCGCGCATCGATGGTGTCGCGCAGGCCCTGCATGAAGGCGGCATAGCGCAGCCGCAGCCCGCCGGTATCGGGCGACGCCGCCGTCGCGACCGTTCCCATCACGAAGCCGGAGGCGCCAATGCCCTGAAAGAACATGTCGCGGCTGAAATCATAGCTGCCGGGCCGCGATGGCGCCGGCGGGGGCATCAGCCGCGCCTTCAATTGCACGAAGCTGCCGACCTCGGGCGCCGTGCCCTTGCGCACCGACAGCCTGACGCGCTCGAGCCTGACATCGCCGCGCGGCGCCTGCATCTCGACGACGCGCAGCACGAAGCGATCGGTGCGTTCGCGAATGTCGCGGGTCTCGACGAAGCCCGAGAGCGACACTGAGTAGAGCGGCTTTGCCAGGACAACATGCGCGATACGCGCGGTCTTCCAGGTCGCAACCGCAAAGCCCGCCGCGACCGCGGCGATCATCACGACCGGGGCAAACAGCCTGTGGCGGCGCAGGAGCGCAGCAACCACGCCGAGCGCGATCGCCGTGACGGCTGCCACCCACAACACCGGCTCGTGGTCGGCAGCGAAATAAAGCGCAATGCCGCTGCCGAAGGCGACGGGCACCCAGGGCAACAGCCGCCCGGCGCCGGCTTCGGCCTTGGCCCATCCGCGCACCGTCTCGACGAGGGACGACCACACGTCAAAGCCGGCGGGTGCGAATCCCCCAGCCTGCGCCCCCCGGCCCGTTGGCCAAGTCCCCGCAATCCCCTTGCCCTGCGGCGCGCGCTGTGGCCGGGACGGCTCCGCCATGTCGGTTGACACCTTACGATACGCTGACGCGTCACAAGGCTACCGGAAGGTGCTGGGAGCGGGATAGCGGAACAGATGGAGAATGCGGGGGAAAGACGATCCTGCCTTGTCGCGAAGCGATCGCTCGGCCGGCTGCTGGCCCTAACGAGGTCGATTGAGCCGAAAGTCTCATAAGGTGCCACCCCCTGGTGGGACTACACTACCTCCCCCGCCTCCCCGACAGACGGGAGGTAGTGGTAGCTCGCGGGTCTAAAGCCGCTGGAGCTCTCCTCAGGTAGTCCAGAAATCTCCTGAGGTCAGGCGTTGCCGACGCAACGTTTCAATAGCGCCCGTAACGCCGCGCATTGCGCGTACTCCGCGACAAGATCGACCGCTGAAACAATGCGAGGAGACGTCTTGAATCATAGGAGTTGCACATGCCCATGGAAGTCCCGCGCGACTTTCGCCGCGTCATCATCGCTGCATCGGTTGGAAACGTCATCGAATGGTATGATTTCTATATCTTTGGCAGCCTGGCCGCAGTTCTATCGGTCAAGTTCTTTGAGCAGTCCCACCCCGTCGCCGCCCTGCTCAGCACGATCGCACTGTTCACGGCCGGATTTCTGATCCGACCGCTGGGGGCATTCCTGTTCGGATGGATGGGGGATCGGGTCGGCCGCAAATACACGTTTCTCGTCACGCTCAGCGGAATGGGACTGGGCACGGGAGCGATCGGATTGATCCCGACCTACGAGTCGATCGGGCTGACGGCTGCGTTCCTGCTCTTCGGCTTGCGCATGATCCAGGGTTTGTGCCTCGGCGGCGAATATGGTGGCGCCATCACCTACGTTGCCGAACATGTGCCGGACGATCGACGCGGCTATTATACCGGCTGGCTACAGACCTCGCCTACACTCGGGATCGTGGTGTCGCTGGCCGTCATCATCCTCACGCGGACATACGCCGGCAATGAGGCCTTCGACGCATGGGCGTGGCGCGTTCCGTTCCTGCTGTCCTTCCTGCTGGTGGCCGTCGCGATCTACATTCGGCTTCAGCTCCAGGAGACGCCGATCTTCCAGGAGATCAGAGCCCGTGGCCAGATGACGGCGAATCCGTGGAAGGAGGCCTTCCTCAGCTCGAACGTCAAATATATCGGCATCGCCATTGTGGTCCTGATTGGACAGGGCGTGGTCTGGTACAGCGGTCAGTTCTGGGCGCTGTACTTCCTGCAGCAGGTCTCCAAGGTCGATCCGCTGACCTCGGCCTACATCGTGGGCGCAGCACTTCTCATTGCAACGCCGAGCCTGATCTTCTTCGGCTGGCTGTCTGATCAGATCGGCCGCAAGCCGGTGATCCTCGGCGGCATGCTGCTCGCCGCGATCACGTACTATCCGTTGTATCTGTGGCTGGGAACGGTCACGCAGCCCGGAAACATCAACTATCCGACGGCGATCTTCATCATCTTCATCCTCGTTTGCTACGTCGGGATGGTGTACGGGCCGGTCGGCGCTTTCCTGGCGGAATTCTTTCCCGGCAGGATCAGGTACACCTCGGTCTCCGTGCCGTATCACATCGGCAATGGCTGGGGTGGCGGGTTGGTACCGTTCATCACCTCGGCGGCTTTCGCTGCGACCGGCAGCATCGGCTACGCGCTGATTTATCCGATCGTGGTCCCCGCGGTGTGCTTCGTGCTTGCCGTCTTCCTGATGCCGGAGACGCGCAAAATCAGCATCTGGCAGCAGATCGAGCCCAGAGCCGCATCGTGAGGCAATAGTCCTTGCGCAAGCGCGCAAGGCCAGGCAGGAGCGAAAGGCAAGGGCGCGATGACGATCCTCGAAGCGTCATCGCGCCCAACCAACTCCCACCGCTCCGACCGCCAGTAGCTGGCGGTCGGCGAACGACAGGCTTAGCTCGCTCATCTCAACCCGCTCGATGATGCCAGTGATCGTGCCACCAGGTGGTGAAGTCGCGATCTGTCATCAACTCCCAGACGCCGAGCAAGATCACCAATATGCCCGACAGCATGCTGCTGACCGTGGCCGATACCGACTCATAGCCGATCGTCCAGGGCGCCAACAGCAAAGCCAGGCCCAGCAGCATTTCGCCCCATTCCTCCAGATAGGATGGAATGACGAATGCTTCGACGGCAAACAGCATAACGCCGAGCCCGAGCGCGATCGTGATCCAGACCGCCGCTCCGGATAGACCGAGGATGAAGGACGACAGGACCAGCCACACGCCCACCAGAAGGCTTGCCACATCTTGCCAATGTTGAATGCGCATGATGCTCACCTCCCCTCTCGGAATCTACATGGGGATGCGCCGACCAAAATCATCCACCGGCGCTGCGCTGTATCGTCACTGCTGCGCCGCATCATGATGCAGACGCCCTCAACGCCGCGCTGCTGCTTGCACCAGGGATTGTGACGTTTGTAGCTCGGCTGCGAAGACGAGCGCGATCAGCAGCGGTTGAATCGGGCCTAGAGCATGATCCGGAAAAGTGCGTAGCGGTTTTCCGAAGAGATCATGCTCAAACAAGGAGCTAAAGCGCGATGGAGATTCAACCTAAAACCATTGCGCTTTAGATCAGCGGCGCCTTTGACGAAGCGTGGTGATTGACGATCTTCCAGTCGCCCTCCTCGCGGATGATCACCCAGCTCATCTTGACCTCGAGCGGCTCCCGTTCGCCGGCGAGGTCGAACGAGATGATGGCGGCCATATTGATGAGATCAGGGCTGGCCTGCGCCGCCCTCACCTCGGAAAACACCGCACTCGGCGACCGCCAGCGCGGCAGGCCGTTGAAATAGGCCGCAACGCCGTCGCGCCCGCGATAGAGCGACGGGTTGGAGCCGAAGAAGAACGCATTTTTCGAATACAGCGCGGCGAGCGCCGCTGCATCCAAGCTGGCGAAGCCGGCGCACCATTTCGCGATGATGGCGGAAACGATCGCGTCGGCCTGCTCAGGCATCCCTCACCCCCTAAATCACCCTTTGGCGACTTCCTTGGCAAACGTGTCACGCAGGCCGATGGTCCTGGAGAACACCGGCTTGCCGGGCGTCGAGTCCTTGTCGCGGACGAAATAGCCCTGCCGCTCGAACTGCATCGGCTCGGTCGCATTGCTTTCGGCAACCGACGGCTCGATCCGCGCGTCGGAGAGAATCTCCAGCGACTGCGGGTTGAGATCGGCGGCGAAGTTGGACGCATCCGGGTTCGGGTTCGCAAAGAGCTGATTGTAGATGCGGATCTCGGCCGGCACCGACGTAGCTGCCGGCAGCCAATGCATGGTCGCCTTGACCTTGCGGCCGTCGGGCGCGTTGCCGCCCTTCGTCGCGGGATCGTAGGTACAGCGCAGCTCGACCACCTCGCCGTTACTGTTCTTGATGACGCCGGTGCACTTGACGAAATAGGCGTAGCGCAGCCGTACCTCGTTGCCCGGCGACAGGCGGAAGAACTTCTTCGGCGGGTTCTCCATGAAGTCGTCGCGCTCGATATAAAGCTCGCGGCCGAACGCGATCTTGCGCGTGCCGGCGGAGGGATCATCGGGGTGATTGATCGCCTCGAGTTCCTCGACCTGCCCTTCCGGATAGTTCTCGATCACGACCTTGAGCGGCCGCAGCACCGCCATGCGCCGCTGCGACGTCCGGTTCAATTCCTCGCGGATGCAGAATTCGAGCATGCCGACGTCGACCACGCTGTTGGCCTTGGCCACGCCGATGCGCTTGACGAATTCGCGCAACGCCGCCGGCGGCACGCCGCGGCGGCGCAGGCCCGCCATGGTCGGCATCCGCGGATCGTCCCAGCCCGCGACATGGCCGTCGCGCACGAGCTGGGTCAGCACGCGCTTCGACAGCACCGTGTAAGTCAGGTTCAGCCGCGCGAATTCGTACTGGTGCGGTTCCGACGGCACCGGCAGCTTTTCGATGAACCAGTCGTAGAGCGGACGGTGATCCTCGAACTCCAGCGTGCAGATCGAATGCGTGATGCCTTCGATCGCATCCGACTGGCCGTGCGCATAGTCGTAGCTCGGATAGATGCACCATTTGTCGCCGGTGCGCGGATGATGCGCATGCAGGATGCGGTACAGCACGGGGTCGCGCAAATTGATGTTACCCGCGGCCATGTCGATCTTGGCGCGCAGCACGCGCGCGCCGTTGGGGAATTCGCCGGCCTTCATGCGGCGGAACAGGTCGAGATTCTCCTCCACCGACCGTTCCCGGAACGGCGAATGCTTGCCGGGCTCGGTCAGGGTGCCGCGGGCGAGCCTGATCTCCTCCTGGGTCTGGTCGTCGACATAGGCGAGCCCGTCGCGGATCAGCTTTTCGGCCCAGTCGTACAGGCGCTCGAAATAGTCGGAGGCAAAGAACAGGTTCTTGCCCCAGTCGAAGCCGAGCCAGCGCACGTCGGCCTGGATGGAATCGATATATTCCTGCTCCTCCTTGACCGGATTGGTGTCGTCGAAGCGCAGATGGCAGCGGCCCGGAAACTCCTGGGCGATGCCGAAATTCAGGGCAATCGACTTGGCATGGCCGATATGCAGGTAACCGTTCGGCTCCGGCGGGAACCGGGTCACGATCTCCTTGTATTTGCCTGCGTCGAGATCGGCCTGGATGATGTCGCGAATGAAATCGCGCCCCACCTCTGCCGCCACCGGTTCTGTGCTCATCCGAAAATCCTGTAGGGAAATCAGCGGTCCTTCTGCCAAATTCGGACGGCCCAGCCAAGGGGCTGATGAGGGGCTGACAAGGGCTGAGGACATCAGCCGCAAGGCTTTAGTTATGCTCCGTTCCTGCTATACACCACCGCCTCCCGAAGCATAGGCCTTAACCCAGAATGACCGATTCCGTCGTCACGCGCTTTGCCCCCTCGCCGACCGGCTTCCTCCATATCGGGGGCGCCCGCACGGCGCTGTTCAACTGGCTCTATGCGAAGAAGCACGGCGGCAAGATGCTGCTCCGGATCGAGGACACCGACCGGGAGCGCTCCACCAAGGAGGCGATCGACGCCATCCTCGACGGCTTGAAATGGCTGGAGCTCGGCTGGGACGGTGACGTTATCTACCAATTCAGCCGCGCCGCCCGTCACCGCGAGGTCGCCGAGCAGCTTCTGGCCGAAGGCAAGGCCTATCGCTGCTACGCTACGCCCGAGGAGCTCACCGCGATGCGCGAGAAGGCGCGCGCGGAGGGGCGCACCCGGCTCTATGACGGCATGTGGCGCGACCGCGACCCCGCAACCGCGCCATCAGGCATGAAGCCGACGATCCGGCTGCGCGCGCCGCAGACCGGCGAGACCGTGATCGAGGACCAGGTGCAGGGCCGCGTGGTCTGGCAGAACGAGAATCTGGACGACCTCGTCCTGCTGCGCGGCGACGGCACGCCGACCTACATGCTCGCGGTGGTCGTCGACGACCACGACATGGCCGTCACCCACGTCATCCGCGGCGACGATCACCTCATCAACGCGGCACGCCAGAAGCAGATCTATGATGCGATGGGCTGGGCGCTGCCGAGCATGTCGCACATCCCGCTGATCCACGGCCCGGACGGCTCAAAGCTGTCCAAGCGGCACGGCGCGCTCGGCGTCGATGCCTACCGTGCCATGGGGTACCTGCCGGCTGCGCTCCGCAACTACCTCGTCCGGCTCGGCTGGAGCCATGGCGACCAGGAGATCTTCTCCACCGAGGAGATGATCGCGGCCTTCGACCTCTCCGGCATCGGCCGCGCGGCGGCACGCTTCGATTTCGCCAAGTTGGAAAGCCTCAACGGCCACTACATCCGCAATGCCGACGATGCTTCGCTCGTGAAGATGTTCGAGGACGTGCTCGACCATGTGCCCACCAAATCCGAGCTCAAGGCAAAACTCAACGACACCACGCGCGCGCAACTGCTCAAGGCGATGCCGAGCCTGAAGGAGCGCGCCAAGACGCTGATCGAGCTGATCGACGGCGCCTATTTCATCTTCGCCGACCGCCCGCTGGAGCTCGATCCCAAGGCGGCGGCACTGCTGACCGACGACAACCGCAGGCTGATCGGACGGCTGCATTCCGCGCTGGAGAATGTCGAGGCCTGGAGCGCCGCCACCGCCGAGGCCGCGCTGCGGAGCTACGCCGAGGAAAATAGTCTCAAGCTTGGCGCGGTCGCGCAACCATTGCGGGCGGCGCTGACCGGACGGAGCACGTCACCCGGCATTTTCGAGGTTTTGGACGTCTTGGGACGCCAGGAAAGCCTGGGACGGCTCAAGGATCAGGCTACGACGTAAGTAGAGCCCGGCGTGCGGCCATCTTGCAGCGCACACAGCAATAATATACCCATCTCACCCGTACCTTCTGGAATTTCCGGCCTGCCCCACCATGTCACTGGGGTCTCCGGGTCCGGCCCGTTTCACCACACATCGGGGACCTACGATGGACGCCAAACCAAGCACAAAAACCGCGACGCTGACGGTCGGAAACAAGAACTACGACCTCCCGATCCTCAGCGGCAGCATCGGCCCCGACGTCGTCGACATCGGCAAGCTGTACGGCCAGTCCGGCCTGTTCACCTACGATCCCGGCTTCACCTCGACCGCGAGCTGCCAGTCCAAGATCACCTATATCGACGGTGACGCGGGCGTGCTGGAATACCGCGGCTACCCGATCGAGCAGCTCGCCGAGCACGGCGACTTCCTGGAGACCTGCTATCTCCTGCTCTATGGGGATCTCCCGACCGCTGCCCAGAAGAAGGATTTTGACTACCGCGTGACCCATCACACGATGGTGCACGAGCAGATGGCCCGCTTCTTCCAGGGCTTCCGCCGCGACGCCCACCCGATGGCGATCATGGTCGCGGCCGTCGGTGCGCTCGCCGCGTTCTATCACGACTCCACCGACATCAACGATCCGAAGCAGCGCATGATCGCCTCCATGCGCATGATCGCCAAGATCCCGACGCTGGCCGCGATGGCCTTCAAATACACCGTCGGCCAGCCCTTCGTGTATCCGAAGAACTCGCTGAAGTTTGCCGAGAACTTCCTCAACATGTGCTTCGCAGTGCCCTGCGAAGACTACAAGATCAATCCGGTTCTCGCCGAAGCGCTGGAGAAGATCTTCATCCTGCATGCCGACCACGAGCAGAACGCCTCGACCTCGACGGTGCGCATCGCCGGCTCGTCCGGCGCCAACCCGTTCGCCTGCATCGCGGCCGGCATTGCCTGCCTCTGGGGCCCGGCCCATGGCGGCGCCAACGAAGCCGCGCTCGCCATGCTCGCCGACATCGGCACGGTCGACAAGATTCCGGAGTTCATCACGAAGGTGAAGGACAAGAGCAGCGAAGTCCGCCTGATGGGCTTCGGTCATCGCGTCTACAAGAACTACGATCCGCGCGCCAAGATCATGCAGAAGATGTGTCACGCCGTGCTCAAGGAGACCGGTCATGGCGACGATCCGATGCTCAAGGTCGCGCTCGAGCTCGAGAAGATCGCGCTCAGCGATCAGTACTTCATCGACCGCAAGCTCTACCCGAACGTCGATTTCTATTCGGGCATCACGCTGAAGGCGATGGGCTTCCCGGTCTCGATGTTCACCGTGCTGTTCGCGGTCGCCCGCACCGTCGGCTGGATCAGCCAGTGGAGCGAGATGATCGAGGATCCGCACCAGAAGATCGGCCGTCCGCGCCAGCTCTACACCGGCGTCCCCCGCCGCGACTACGTGGCGATCGGCAACCGGAAGTAAGTTTTAGCGATCACGGCTTTCGAAGCGGCGCCATCTCACGATGGCGCCGTTTTCGTTTGCGGAGATATCGTGGGCAAAGGCGTGAAGCGCCGTGCCCACCATCTTTCTTGATTGCAGCAAAAGAGGTGGGCACGCTTCGCTCTGCCCACCTTACGAGCTCGCTGATATCCTCAAGCTCGAGCCGGTTTCACCGGGGCGCATTCGTCTACCGATTTGTCTAACGAAGACTTAGCACTTGTCCGATTACATCCGGGGAGACCACAACCTGAGGTTAACGGACGGCTACCGACTTGACCGTTATGACTCGCTTTCGATGGAAGTCCTGGCTCGCATGGCTCGCCACGAGCTTGCTGATAATTCCCTATGTGTGGGCCGGGTCCCTCGCGAGCAGGACCTACATGTTCGCCATCAAGCTTGAGCCCGGCACTTCGACGGAGTTCGATATCTACCGGTTTATCGAGGGCCCGTTGTCGATGGAGTTGCAATTCCGCGACGGGGGCGACCACACAGGCAGGCCGGAACTGGGCGACTATACGACCCGAGCAGACTTGCGCGAGCCGGGGATTTCGAAGTTCCCCAATCCAGGGAGCGCGATCCGCATCGTCGCATCCGTGCCAGACGCCGCGCCGGTAACTTACGAAGCAATGCCGAAGAGCGGGCATGGCCCCTCGTTTTTCACGCGGAACCTTACGCCCAATCTCTCGATCTCGCCGGGGCGCTACAAGTGGCCGCCGGAGAGGAACGAACTGCTACTCCATCAGGGCACGAACGTTGTCCGCATAAAGGTCGTCGCAGTCGAACGGCCCCTCGTGGGGGAAGAAGTCGAGCTGTGGGTTAAGCCTTCGCTTGGCTTCAAGGCAGGTGCCCCGAGCCTATCATGGCTCTGGCCATCGCTCCTGTGGCCCATCCTCCTCGTCTTCCAATTCTGGTGGGCCTGCGCGCTTTGGGCGACAGGCAAGACACGTCGCGACACCCAATCGCAATAGCGCTGCAACCATTCCGTGACGCTCGCGAAGATTCCTGAAGCGAACGCCTAACGGCGCTGCCCCTTGCGCATGGTCGCGAGCACGATGTCGGCGGCGCGCACGCTGGGCGACTGGTTGCCGGTCGACATGATCGTGTCGAGCTGCGCAAAGGCCTCGACCTGCCGGCGGCGCATGTCCGTATCCGTCAGCACGCCGGAAAGTGCCTGCGACAGCTTCTCGGGCGTGCAATCTTCCTGCAAGTACTCCGGGATTACCTCCGTGCCGATCACGAGATTGGCGAGGATCACCGACGACACCTGGATCGCGCGCCGCAGGATGAAGGCTTCCATCGCACCGACGCGGTAGGCCGTCACCATCGGGACACCCGCCAGTGCGAGCTCCAGCGTCACCGTGCCACTCTTTGCGAGTGCGGCGCGCGCGATGCGGAACGCTGCGCGTTTTTCGGTCTCACCGACCGCGATCTTTGGCGTCACCGGCCAGGCGGCGACGCCCTCGCGTACTGTTTTTTCCAGATGCGGCATGGTCGGCAGGATCAGTTCGAAGTCGCGTCCGCCGGCCTTGAGCTGGCCGAGCGTCGCACCGAAGACGCCGAGGTGGTGGCGGATCTCGCTGCGCCGGCTGCCCGGCAGCACCAGCAGCACCGGCGGCGCGGCATCGCGGCGCGCCTGTTCGTCCGCATTCGGCCGCAGCGACGACAATTGCTCGATCAGGGGATGGCCGACATAGCTGCACGGCGGGCCGCGCAGCTTGCGATATTCCTCGGGCTCGAACGGCAGCAGCGCCAGCACGTGGTCGACATAGCCGAGCATGGCGCGTGCCCGGCCCGGCCGCCAGGCCCAGACCGACGGCGAAACATAGTCGACGATCGGGATCGCCGCGTTGTGGGCGCGCACGCGGCGGGCGACGCGGTGGGTGAAGTCGGGACTGTCGATGATGACGAGCATGTCCGGCGCGGCCTCGATGACCGCGTCGGAGGTCGTGCGGATCAGCCGCAATATCTTCGGCAATTGCTGCACGACGGCGGCAAAGCCGACGATCGACAGCTCCTCGATCGGGAACAGCGAGACCAGCCCTTCCCGCGCCATCATGTGGCCGCCGACGCCTTCGAAGGCGACGGCGTCGCCGAGCCGCTGGCGCAGCACCTTCATCAGCGCCGCGCCCAGCCGATCGCCGGACTCCTCGGTCGCGATCAGGAAGATCTTCTTCTCTGGGCCCCTCACCTGCATCACGCGGGTACACCGATGACGAAGAGATAGCGCGCATCGGCCGCTTCGATCATCGCTTGCGGCTCGGCGGCGAGCGTGTTGCCGGCCATCACGGCGATTCCGGCAAGACCTGCAGCCGCCACGCCTTCGACGGTGCGCGGGCCGATGGTCGGCAGGTCAAAGCGCAGATCCTGGCTGCTCTTGGGCATCTTCACCAGCACGCCGCGCCCCTTGGCCGCGCGGATCCGGCCGTCCTCACGCAGCCGCGCCACGCGCGCGAGCAGCGCGTCGGTGCCCTCGATATCCTCGACCGCGACCACGTGTCCGTCGATCACGACGGCGGCCTGGCCGATATCGAAGGGGCCAAGCGCGGTCAGCACCTTGCGGCCGCGTTCGATGTCATCCGCGGCAGTACCGCTCGGCGCCGCGCGCGTGACGCAGCCTTCCGGCATCAGCAGATCGGGCGCGACGTCCTTGATTCCGACCATGCGAAAGCCGTCCTGCTCGAGCATGCGTCCGACGCCGGAGAGCAGATGATCGTCGCCGCCGCGAAAGGCGCGGATCACATTCCCGAGCAGACGGAGCGTCTTGAAGTCGAGGCGCACTTCCGACAGCGACGGCCGCACCAGCGTGCCGATGAAGACGAGGTCGCGGCAGCCCTCCTCGCGAAACAGCCGCATCGCGCGGCCGAGCTGGCCGACCGAAATCCAGCGATGGCGGAATTTCTCCACCCGTGCCGCATCGCAGGCGCCGCGCAGCGGAAACAGCACCGGCTCGATGCCTTGCGCTGCGAGCGAGTCGGCGACCGCGAACGGCATGGCACCGCCGCCGGCAATGATGCCGACCGGCGACGATATCCCTGATGCCGCTGCGCTCATGGTTGCGGCCATCCCGTGATCACCTGGCGATGGCGGGAAGACAGAGCGGGCGCTTGCCCTTGCCGATAAAGCCGAGGATTTCGGCGATCGCCGGATCTTCACCGGCGAGCGTCTGCACCGCTTCGAGCCGCTCGGCGAACGTGCCGGACCCGTGGAAGAGTTTTTGGTAGAACGCGCGCACGGTAGCAAGCCGCTGCTTGGTGAACTTGCGCCGCTTCATGCCGATGAGATTGAGGCTCTCCAGCACCGCATACTGGCCGTTGACGAGCCCATACGGGATGACGTCGTCGCGTACGCCGCAGACCCCGCCGACCATCACATACGGGCCGATGCGCGTGAATTGATGCACAGCGGACAGGCCGCCGATGTAGACGGCGTCGCCGATCTCGCAGTGGCCGCCGAGCGTCGCCGAGGTCGCGAAGATCACGTTGTTGCCGACCATGCAGTCATGGCCGACATGGCTGTTGTTCATGAAGTAGCCACCGTCGCCGACGCGTGTCAGGCCGCCACCCTTGACGGTGCCGACATTCATCGTCGCGCCTTCGCGGATGATGCAGCCGGAGCCGATCTCGAGCCTGGTGGGCTCGCCCTTGTAGCTGAGGTCCTGCGGCGCACCGCCGAGCACGGCGAACGGCGAGATCACGCAATCGTTGCCGATCGTCGTGTGGCCGATCACGCTGACATGCCCGATCAGCTTGCAGTTCTTGCCGATCACGGCATGGGGGCCAATGATGCAAAAGGGCCCGATCTCGGTGCCCTCGCCGATCACGGCGCCGTCTGCCACCCGCGCGGCGGGGTCAATCTTGCTCATCAAGAAAATCTGATTGTGCGTTGAAGTAGTTTGGTTTTCCGGTGGTTAGCGCGTCTTTGCCCGATCTGTCCAGTGACGTATCATCTCGGCTTGTTTCAGTGCTGCAAGCCATGCCGCCGCTACATTAACGACTTCATGTGGAGCTTTAAGAGTCGTGGTCAGGACCATCGCCCTCCTGCTCTCGCAGCTTCTCACCGCGCCGATCGTGTCGGAGACCGTGGATATCACGGGACGTGGCGAGGTCGATCTCGCAAGCTTCGAATGCCGCGACATCAATCGCAGCACCGTGCTCCAGCGCGTCTGTTACGACCGCGAGCAGCACGACCTGATCGTCGCGATCGATGGCGCCTATGACCGATATTGCGGCGTGCCGGCGCGCACGGTCGACGGCCTGATGGGCGCGCCGTCCATGGGGCAGTTCTTCAACCAGAATATCAGGCGGCAGATATCGGGCGATCGCTACGATTGCCCGGTCCCGCGACGGACCTAGCAAGAGCAGCCGTCAATCCGTCAGCATGGCGCCGACATCGGCTTCTGCGACGACCGTGCCGTTGACCTTGGCGTCGCCGTGAAACCACCACATGGCCTTGCGGCGCCCGATCGAACGCATGTGATATTCGATGGTGTCGCCGGGCAGGACGGGCTTGCGGAACTTGCACTTGTCGATGGTGAGAAAATACACCGCCCGCGGCTTCTCGGTACCCTCGACCGAGGTGATGCCGATCACGCCCGCGGTCTGCGCCATCGCCTCGATCATCATCACGCCGGGATACACCGGACGCTCCGGAAAATGTCCCTGGAAGGCCGGCTCGTTGAACGTGACGTTCTTGATGCCGATGCCGCTGTAATCGGTGCGGATGTTGATCACCCGATCGATCAGCAGCATCGGAAAGCGATGCGGAAGTGTCCGCAGGATCTGGTTGATGTCGATGAGCTCGAACCTGACCGGTGCCTCCTCCATCACTCCCGTCCCTCTTCCTTCGGATCAGCCTTGCTATCGCGCGCCAGACGCTCCACCGCCAAAATCTCCTTGAACCACTGCCGGGTCGGCTTGGCAAAGAAGCCGCCCCAGCGTCCACCCGCAGGAATGTCGTCCTTGACGCCGCTCATCGCGGTCACCTGGGCGCCATCGCCGATCTTGAGGTGGTTGTTGATACCCACCTTCGCCCCCAGCGCCACGTTGTCGCCGATCGTCAGGCTGCCCGCGAGCCCGATCTGGGCCGCCAGCAGGCAGTGCCGGCCGATCGTCACATTGTGGCCGATCTGGACCTGATTGTCGATTTTGGTGCCCTCGCCGATCACGGTGTCGCGCAGGGAGCCACGATCGATGGTCGTGCCGGCGCCGACCTCGACGTCGTTCTGGATCAGCACCCGTCCGGTCTGGGGCACCTTCAGATGACCCTCCGGGCCAAAGAAGATGAAGCCATAGCCGTCCTGGCCGATCGAGCAGCCGGGATGGATCAGCACGTTGTTGCCGATCAGGGCGCACTGGATTGCCGTCCGGGCGCCGACGTTGCAGTCGCGGCCGATCTTGACGCCCGGCCCGATGACCGCGCCTGCGCCGATCACCGTGCCGCTGCCGATCTCGACCTCGGGGCCGATCACGGCCAGGGGATCGACGATGACGTCATCCTCCAGCCGCGCCGTCGGGTCGATGATCGCCGACGGGGCGATGGCGTCGTTGCCGATCCAGGATTGCGGCCGGAGCGCATCGCCATGCCATTCCCGGGCAATCCTGACGAAGGCGCGGAACGGCTGCGCCGCGCGCAGGACCGCGACATGCGCGGGCACCTGCGCAACGAAGCGCTGGCTCACCAGGCAGGCCCCTGCCTTGGTCGCCTTGAGCTGATCGGCGTATTTGAGGTTGTCGAAGAACGTCAGATGCATCGGGCCGGCTTCGTCGAGCGAAGCCAGGCCCGTGATGACGTGGCCGGCCCGCGAAGGGTCGACCAATTCCGCCTTCGTCAGCGTGGCGATCTCAGCCAGCGCTGACGCAGGCGGCTTCCTGAAGAAAGTCGGCTGCGCCATTCCACCCCGTCGCGGTCCGGCCAGAGCATGGTGCCAACCGCATCATGCTCTTATCTCATCAGGCTCAGTGAGCCAATTAGAACGACGTACCGCCGCCGAACCTGAACTGCTGCACACGGTCATACGCGCCCTTGGTGAGCGGAACCGCATAGTCGAAGCGCAGCGGTCCGAAGGGCGACTGCCAGATCAGGCCGACACCCACCGACGTCCGGACCACCCTGCTGTCGTCAAGCACCAAACCGGTACACGTGCCAGCCGAGGCCGGGTTGACGGTCGATGGGACGCAGCCCGGCACGTTGACTTCGTTGGTCAGCGTCCAGCTCGTCGGTCCCTTGTAGTCGTACAGACCGCCAGCGTCGGCATAGACCGCGCCCTTCAGACCCACTTCCTTCGGCAGGAACCAGAACGGCATTTGCAGTTCGAGCGAAGCGCCCCAGTACTTGGTGCCGCCGAGCGCGTCCTGCGTGCCGAACGGGTTCAGGTCACGCGGGCCGATGCCGTTGGGCGCGAAGCCGCGCACGAGGTTCGGACCCATCTGGAAGTGATCCAGCATGCGCAGGTCGGTGCTGCCCCACTTGTTGAGGATACCGCCCTGCACATGGACCAGGCCGACGATGTCCGAGACCAGCGATTGGTAGTACTTCGCATCGACCGCGGACTTCAGATAGGAGACGTCGCCGCCGACACCCGCGAAGTCCTGCTTGAAGTCGATCAGGAGGCCGTCGGTCGGGTTCTTGTTGTTGTCGAGCGTGTTGTAGGTGAGCGAGTAACCCAGCGCCGAAGTCAGCGTCTTGCCGTTCGCCAGCTCCTTGCGCACCGGCAGCGAGGCTTCGCCGTCGACGTAGCAGCCCAGGCCGTTGGTCGAAGCCGCCAGCGGCGTACCGGTCGCATTCGAATACGCCGGGCTCGGGTTGAAGGCCGCCGAGGTCGGATCGTTGTTACAGTTCGCCAGATTGGACGGCAGCGTGATTTCCTGCCGATAGATCGAGTAGCGAAGCTGCAAGGCCAGATCTTCGCGCAGGCTGAAGCCGAGGCGCGGGCTGAAGCCCAGCGTCTTGGTGCCGTAGGAGATGTAGCTGTTGGACAGCTGCTGGCGCTGATAGAGGTCGAGGCCGAGCGCGACGCGGTAGTCGAGCAGATACGGCTCAACGAACGACAGCGAATAGCCGCGCGCATACTGGCCGTAGGTGACCGACGCCTTGGCGAACAGGCCGCGGCCGAGCAGGTTGCGCTCCGAAATCGAGACTTCGGCGAGCGCGCCGTCGGTGGTCGAGTAACCGCCCGACACCGAGAAGTCGCCGGTCGACTTCTCCTCGAGGTCGACGATCAGAACCACGCGGTCGCTGGACGAGCCCGGCTCCGTGGCGATCTTGACCGTCTTGAAGTAGTCGAGGTTCTTCAGGCGCCGCTCGGCGCGATCGACCAGCGCGCGGTTATAGGCGTCGCCCTCGGAGACGTCGAACTCGCGGCGGATGACGTAGTCGCGCGTACGGGTGTTGCCGCGGATGTTGATGCGCTCGATGTAGACGCGCGGACCTTCGTCGACGTTGAACACGACCGAGACGGTGCGCGCGTCGAAATTGCGGTCGCCGCCCGGACGCACCACGGCGAAGGCATAGCCGCGCCGCGAGGCTTCGATCTGCATTTCCTCGACCGACTTCTCGACCGATTCGACGTTGTAGAGCGAACCGACGCTGACGCGCGAATTGTTGCGCAGCGTGTTGGCGTCGAAATTCGGAATGCTGGAGCGGAAGTCGACCGAGCCGACACGGTATTGCTGGCCTTCCTCGATCTTGAAGGTGACGAGGAAGCCCTTGCGCTCGGGGTCGTATTCGGTGAGCGCGGCAACGACCTGCACGTCGGCGAAGCCGTGCTTGAGATAGAAGCGGCGAATCAGGTCGCGGTCGGCCTCGACGCGATCCGGGTCGTAAACGTCGCCGCTGCCGAGGAAGCTCAGCAGATTGGTCTCGCGCGTCTTGATCACGTCCCTGAGCCGGTAGGACGAATAGGTAACGTTGCCGACGAAGTCGATCGACTTGACGCCGGTCTTGACGCCCTCCTGGATCGTGAAGATCAGGTCGACGCGGTTGTTCGGCTGCTCGATGATCTCGGGCGTGACGCGCACGTCATAGCGGCCCGAGCGGCGGTAGATCTCGGCGATGCGCAGCGTGTCCGACTGCACCATTGCGCGCGAGAAGGTGCCGCGCGGCTTGGACTGCACTTCGGCGGAAAGCTGCTCGTCCTTGATCTTCTTGTTGCCTTCGAAGGCAACGCGGCCGATCACGGCGTTCTCGACGACCGTGACCACGATGCGGCCGCCGGCGCGGTTGATCCTGACGTCCTGGAACAGGCCGGTCTCGATCAGCGCCTTCAGACCGTCGTCGATGGCGCCCTGATCAAGGTGCCCCCCCGGGCCCGGCTTGAAATAGGAACGGATGGTCTCGACTTCGACGCGCCGGTTCCCCTCGACGACGATCGACTGCACGGTCTGAGCGACCGCAGACGAAGACACCAGCATAGCCCCGACCGGGGCAACCACCGGCGCGCCGCACAGGATCAGGGTGGCAAGCAGGCCCCCCCGGACTCGCATTCCAAACTTCATGCGCAACGCGCCCTCGTCATTCCAGAGCCAGACCCAACCCCAGGCCGGTCTGGGAGATTCCCCAAGTTCAAGCCGCTTGTAGCCAATTTCACCGACGCCGCAAACGGCCGAGCGCGCCACAATTTCAATTTCATTCCAAGACGTTGCCCATTCGCAACGTCACAAAAAAGCCAGCTTCAGGATGCTGCGAACCGAAGGATGTCATTGTAGGTGGCAAACACCATCAGCATCAGCACAAGTCCGAGCCCGATTCGGAAGCCCATCTCCTGGGTCCGCTCCGACAACGGGCGGCCCCGGAGCACCTCTGCCGCATAGAACATAAGGTGTCCGCCATCCAGCAGCGGAATCGGGAACAGGTTCAGAAGACCGATCGAGACCGACAGCACCGCGCAGAGGTTGATGACAAACTGGAATCCGGCGCTGGCCGCCTGCCCGGACATCTTCGCGATCCCGAGCACGCCGCTGACGTCCTGCGGGTTGCCATGGCCGACGAACAGCGATCCCAGGAACTTGAATGTGCTGGCGATGATGAACCAGACCTGGTCGATGCCGATTTTCAGGGCCTCGACGACACCGACGGGCGTGGTCGCCGCCTCGCCGAACTGGGCCTTGTGCTCAACCCCGAGCACGCCGACCTTCTGGCGATTGCCGAACTGGTCCTTGCGCTCCTGGAGTTTTGGCGTCGCGTTCAGCGACACGATCTCACCATCCCGCTTGACGCGGAAAACAAGCTGCGAACCGCCGTTCATCACAACGACTCGCTGCATGTCGTTGAAGCTCTCGATCGCGGTTCCGTCGATCTGAACGACCACGTCGCCGACCTTGAAGCCGGCCGCGGCGGCGGCACCCTCCGCCACCAGCCCGTCGACCCGCGCGATCGTGCTCGGCTTGCCGTAGTACAGCGCCATGCCTGCGAAAATCAGCGCGCCGAGGATGAAATTGGCGATCGGCCCCGCGGCGACGATGGCTGCGCGCGGCCCGACCTTCTTGTGATGGAAGCTGCCGGCACGCTCCTCGGCGGTCATGGCCGAAAGCGTTTCGGCCGACGGCGTCGAGGCCTCGCTCTCGTCACCGAAGAACTTGACGTAGCCGCCGAGCGGAATCGCCGAGATCTTCCAGCGCGTGCCGTGGCGGTCGTTGAAGCCGATCAGTTCGGGTCCGAAGCCGAGCGAAAAGGTTAACACCTTCACGCCGGCCCAGCGCGCGACCAGGAAATGGCCCAGCTCATGGAAGAAGACGACAATGGTCAGGACGAACAGGAAGGGGACGGCGTAGCCGATGAGCCCATGGCCCAACGCATTGAAACTATGTAGAAAAAAGTCGGACATCAATTCCCCTCACCCAGCGCCCTCAAGGCCCCGGCCCCGAACCCTCTAGGATGCCTTTAAGGCAATTTGAGGCAATAGGGCGGCAGCCTTATTTCGCGCATTATGGTCAACGGCGATGGCGTCGTCGGCCGACGACAGGGGCGCCAGATTCCCGCCTCTGATCCAGTCCTCAAGCGTCGCTTCGACCAGACGCGCGATGGCGCCGAATTTGATCTTGCCGGCGATGAAGGCCGCGACCGCGACCTCGTTCGCGGCATTATATACCGTAGTTGCGCCGCGTCCGGTCCTTAATGAATCGTAAGCGAGCCGCAGCCCGGGGAAGCGTTCGAAGTCCGGCGCCTCGAAGGTCAGTTGCCCGATCTTGGCGAGGTCGAGCTTGGCCGCGGGTCCCTTGATACGGTCGGGCCAGCCGAGGCAGTGCGCGATCGGCGTGCGCATATCGGGCGCACCGAGCTGAGCCATCACCGATCGGTCGGAGAACTCGACCATACCGTGAATGATCGACTGCGGATGCACCAGAACGTCGATCTCGTCCGGCGTCAGCGCGAACAGATAGGACGCCTCGATCACCTCAAGGCCCTTGTTCATCATCGACGCGGAATCGATCGTGATCTTCTGGCCCATGCTCCAGTTCGGATGCTTGAGCGCCTGGGCCAGCGTCGCCTGCTCGATATCGGCCGGCTTCCAAGTGCGGAAGGGGCCGCCCGAGGCGGTGATGATGACGCGCACCAGCTCGTCGCGATTGCCCGACGCCAGTGCCTGGAACAGCGCGTTGTGCTCGGAATCAGCAGGCAGAATGCAGGCATTCGCCTTGGCCGCGCGCTGCATGAAGAAGTCGCCGGCGCAAACGAGGCATTCCTTGTTGGCGAGCGCAACCGCTGCGCCGCGATCGACCGCGGCCAGCGCCGGCTTCAATCCGGCAGCACCGCTGACCGCCGCCATCACCCAATCGGCCGGCCTTGCCGCCGCCTCGATCACCGCGCTCTCGCCGGCGCCGCATTCGGTCTTCGTGCCCGCGAGCGCACCCTTCAGTTCGGCGAGCTTGGAGGTGTCGGCGATCGCGACGAACCGCGCGGAAAATTCTTTTGCGAGCTTGGCGAGCGCCTCGACATTGCCGTTCGCGGTCAGCGCCTCGACGCGGTAGCGATCGGGCGAGGCGCGCAGCAGGTCCATCGTGCTGTCGCCGATCGAGCCGGTGGCACCGAGGACGGTTACGCTGCGCACCTGAGAGGCCGCAGCTTTGTTGTTACGCAAGGGGACTGCGCTCATACCTTCACCAAACCATAAGTCCGCTTCCGGCGCTATGCACACCATGGCGGAGGAAGCCGAAAATCCAGGCCACCACGATGGCCGCGATGAACCCGTCCAGGCGGTCCATGAGACCGCCGTGACCGGGAATTAAGTGACTGGAATCCTTGACGCCGAACCGGCGCTTCACAGCGGATTCGAAGAGGTCGCCGAGTTGCGAAACCACCGTAAGCAGCGCGCTGAGGGCCAGCAAGGGAACCGCATTGCCGAGTCCGGCGGCGGCAAAGCCGCCCGCGACCATCAGGCTCGCGATGAAGCTGCCGCCCGCGCCGGCCCAGGTCTTCTTGGGGCTGACGCGCGGCCACAGTTTTGGGCCGCCGATGCTGCGGCCGGCAAAATAGCCGCCGATGTCGGTCGCCCAGACCACGAGCAGCACGAACATCAGCGCGACGAATCCGTTGACCGGATCCTGCCGCACCAGGATCGAGGCCAGCAGCGCCGCGGCCGCATAGACGAAGCCCATCGCGGCCCAGCCGCGCTTGCCCTTCGCCAGCAGCACGATCACGACGAATCCGATGCAGCCGCAGATCACGGCAGTCCTGAGCGCGCCGAAGGCGATGCAAAATCCCATGGCAGCCAAGATGGCCGTTCCGGCGGCGGTCAGGGCGACCTGCCCTGCCCCCACCACCGTCAGCCATTCCACGAACAGGCCGATCGAGACCAGGGTGACGAGAAACGCCCACAGCCAGCCGCCGGCATAGGCGAGTGCAATCGCCAGCGGCGCCAGCACGAGCGCCGCGATGACGCGCATCGCGAGATTGCTTGAGGCAGGCTTCGAGCCCGCCGGTGCGGCGTCGGGTTCGCTCACGAGGCGGTTTTCGCGACCAGGCCGCCGAATCGGCGCTCGCGCCTGGAGAATTCGGCGATCGCACCCTCGAGCGCCGCCTTGTCGAAATCCGGCCAGTGGATCGGCACGAACACGAGCTCGCTATAGGCGGCCTGCCACATCAGGAAGTTGGACAAGCGCTGCTCGCCGCTGGTGCGGATGATCAGGTCTGGATCGGGAATGTCGGGCGCGTCGAGATGATGGCCGATGGCCTCGGCGTCGATCGTGTCAGGATCCCGCTTGCCGTCCGCGACTTCGCGCGCGAGCCGTTGCGCGGCTTTTGCGATCTCCTGGCGCGAACCGTAGTTGAAGGCCACGACCAGTGTCAGCCGCGTATTGTCGCGCGTCAGCTCCTCCGCCTCATTGAGCAGTGCGCAGATGTCGGGCTCGAGGCCCTCGCGCTCGCCGATGATGCGGACCTTGACGCCGTCGCGGTGCAACGAGGCGAGGTCATTGCGGATGAAGCGACGCAACAGGCCGAAGAGGTCGCCGATTTCGCTCGCAGGTCGCGACCAGTTCTCCGAGCTGAACGAGAAGATCGTCAGATAACGAATGCCGAGTTCGTGCGCGGCCCGTACCACGCGGCGCAACGCCTCGACGCCGCGGCGATGGCCCTCGGCCCGTGGCAGCCCCCGCGACGCCGCCCAGCGTCCATTGCCATCCATGATGATGGCAACATGCGCAGGCGCCTCGGACCGGTCAGGTCCTTCGGTTGCGGGCGCGGCGGCGTTCGGCATCGGTTCGGCTTCTCCGTAGCGTTTCCACGCGAAGTGGATACCGGTTCGCGTCAGGAAACGCGTCAAAACAAAAATCTAGAGCCCCGTTCCGATTCATCGGAACGGAAACGGCTCTAGACCGTCAGGATTTCTTTTTCCTTGGCCGCCAGCAACTGGTCGATCTCGGTGATCGTGCCGTCGGTGGCCTTCTGCACCTCGTCGGCGTGACGCTTCTGGTCGTCCTCCGACATCTCGTGATTCTTCTCGAGCTTCTTGAGAACGTCGAGACCGTCGCGGCGGACGTGGCGCGCGGCAACCTTGGCGGCTTCGGCATATTTGTGCGCGACCTTGACCAACTCCTTGCGCCGCTCCTCGTTCAGTTCGGGGATGCGCAGGCGCAGCACCTGGCCTTCGGTGGCGGGCGACAGGCCGAGATTGGAATCGACGATCGCCTTCTCCACCGCCTTGACCATGCTCTTGTCCCAGACCTGCACCGAGATCAGCCGCGGCTCCGGCACGCTGACGGTGGCGAGCTGGTTGAGCGGCATGTGGGCGCCGTAGGCATCGACCTGAACCGGATCGAGCATCGAGGCGGAGGCGCGCCCCGTGCGCAAGCCGCCAAGCTCGTGCTTGAGCGACTGGACGGCGCCCTGCATGCGGCGCTTCAATTCGTTGAGGTCGAAATTACCCGTAGCCATCACGCTCTCCCTTCAAAGTCCTCTGGGCGCCCTCAGCCGGTGCCCGGCGGGCCGTCAGCCCGAGACGATCGTCCCGTGGCCGATACCGCGCAGCATGGCGCCGATCGACCCGGGCTCCGCAATCGAGAATACGATGATAGGCAGTGACGTCTCGCGGGCAAGCGCGAAGGCGGTCGCATCCATCACCTTGTAGCCGCCCTCGATCGCCTGCGAATGCGTCAGACGGTCGAAGCGTTTGGCGGTCGGATCCTTCTTCGGATCGGCCGAGTAGACACCGTCGACATTGGTGGCCTTGAGCACCGCCTGCGCCCCGATCTCGGCGGCGCGCAGCACCGCCGTGGTGTCGGTCGTGAAGAAGGGGTTGCCGGTTCCACCGCCGAGCAGCACGATTCGGCCCTCGGCGAGGTATTTGTGCGCCGCAGTGCGAGTGAACAGCTCGGAAATCTCGGGCATCACGAAGGCAGACAGCGTGCGCGCCGGCGTGCCCTTGCGCTCGATCGCCGCCTCCAGCGCGAGGCAGTTCATCATCGTGGCCATCATGCCCATGGTGTCGCCGGTCGGGCGCGACACACCGCGGGATGACACCTCCATCCCGCGCACGACGTTGCCGCCGCCGATCACGACGGCGATTTCGGTTCCTAGATGGCGGGCGG
The DNA here is from genome assembly GCF_024758505.1 of Bradyrhizobium arachidis. Classification (NCBI taxonomy): domain Bacteria; kingdom Pseudomonadati; phylum Pseudomonadota; class Alphaproteobacteria; order Hyphomicrobiales; family Nitrobacteraceae; genus Bradyrhizobium; species Bradyrhizobium arachidis. The sequence continues at coordinate 5,357,894 of NZ_CP077970.1, forward strand.
CGATCAGCTCGTCCGCGATCCGGTCGATGGTCGGCTGGTCGAAACCAAAACCCTGCTGCCCCGCGAGGTATTCGCCGGACAGCTTGATCACAACGCGACGGTAGACCGGATCAGTCATGAGCACTTTCCTCGTCCGGCACCGCTTCCGGCGGAAGCCGCCGGAAGGGAACGTCCGGCGCTTACTTCTTGCCGCTCGCGGCTGCGACTTCGGCGGCGAAGTCGGATTCCTGCTTCTCGATTCCCTCACCGAGAGCATAGCGCACAAAGCCCGCGATCTTCACAGCGCCGCCGACCTTGCCCTCAGCTTCCTTCACCGCCTGCGCCACCGACTTGCCGGTGTCGTGGATAAAGGCCTGCTCGAGCAGGCAGACTTCCTTGTAGTAGGTCTTGAGGCCGGACTCGACGATCTTCTCGATCACGTTCTCGGGCTTGCCCTGCTGGCGATACTTGTCGGCGAGCACGTCCTTCTCGCGCTTGACGACGGCCGGATCGAGGCCCGACGGGTCGAGCGCCAGCGGATTGGCGGCCGCGACATGCATCGCGAGCTGGCGGCCGAGGGTTGCGAGCTCGTCGGCCTTGCCGGGCGATTCCAGCGCCACCAACACGCCCATCTTGCCGGCGCCTTCCACGACGGCGCCGTGGACGTAGCTCGACACCACGCCCTGGCTGACTTCGAGCGACGCCGCGCGGCGCAGCGTCATGTTCTCGCCGATGGTCGCGATCGCGTCGTTGACCGCGGTCTCGATGGTGACGTCACCGACCTTGGCAGCCTTGATCTTCTCGACATCGGCGCCGGCGTCGAAAGCAACCTGGGCGATCATCTTGACCAGGCCCTGGAACTGACCGTTGCGCGCGACGAAGTCGGTCTCGGAGTTGACCTCGACCACGACGCCCTTGTTGCCCTTGGTGAGCGCGCCGATCAGACCCTCGGCCGCGACGCGGCCCGACTTCTTGGCGGCCTTCGACAGGCCCTTCTTGCGCAGCCAGTCCTGCGCCGCTTCCATGTCGCCGCCGTTCTCCGTTAGCGCGGCTTTGCAGTCCATCATGCCCGCGCCGGTCGACTCGCGCAGGTCCTTGACCATTGCTGCTGTGATCGTTGCCATCGATGAAAATCCTTCTTGCCTGCCAGTTGACCCGCGGCGCGGCTTCGATCGCCTCGCCGCGGTCCATCACAGGATTCGCGTCATTGAGATGGTGGCCGGAACGGCTCCGGCCAACCCTTGACTAACTCGCTGCTATTCCGCTTCCGCGGTCAGCGCCTTGGCCTTGGCCACCCAGGCGTCTGCGCGGCTCGGCAGACCGACTTCTTCGCCGATCTTGTGCGCGGTGTCGTGGTCGAGCTCGGCGAGCTGCCAGTAGTGGAAGATGCCGAGGTCGTTGAATTTCTTCTCGATCGCACCCGACACGCCCGGGAGCTTCTTGAGGTCGTCGGCGGAGCCGCGCGGACCGGCCAGGCCCTGGAAGCCGCTGGCAGCGATCGGCAGCTCTTCGGCGACCGGACGAACGGAGGCACCGACGTCGATGCCCGCGTCGCCCTGGGCGCGCGAGATGCCGTCGATCGCGGCGCGCGCGATCAGGTCGCAGTACAGCGAAATCGCGCGTCCCGCGTCGTCATTGCCCGGCACCACATAGGTGATGCCCTTCGGATCCGAATTGGTATCGACGATCGCCGCTACCGGGATGTTGAGCCGCTGGGCTTCCTGGATCGCGATGTCTTCCTTGTTGGTGTCGATGACGAAGATCAGGTCGGGCAGACCGCCCATGTCCTTGATGCCGCCGAGCGAGCGGTCGAGCTTGTCGCGCTCGCGCTGGAGCGTCAGGCGCTCCTTCTTGGTGTAGGAGTTGGCTTCACCGCCGGACAGCACGTCGTCGAGGTGACGCAGGCGCTTGATCGAGGCGGAGATCGTCTTCCAGTTGGTCAGCGTACCGCCGAGCCAGCGCGAATTGACGAAGTACTGCGCGCAGCGCTTGGCAGCGTCGGCAACGCCGTCCTGCGCCTGGCGCTTGGTGCCGACGAACAGGATACGGCCGCCCTTCGCGACGGTGTCGCTGACCGCCTGCAAGGCGTGATGCAGCATCGGCACGGTCTGCGCGAGGTCGACGATGTGGATGTTGTTGCGGGTCCCGAAAATGAACGGTGCCATTTTCGGATTCCAGCGGTGGGACTGGTGACCAAAGTGCACGCCAGCTTCCAAGAGCTGACGCATGGTGAAGTCGGGTAGCGCCATAGTTTTAATTCTCCGGTTGGTTCCTCCGGAAACGTGTGAGCAAAACGGAGCGTTCTCGCCCCGGCTGCCACCGGACGGCCTTTTGAGCCATGTTTCCGTGTGAGATGGCGCGCTGTATAGCGCGATTTCGGCCAGAAGCAAGGAAATAAGGGCCTTTCGCGGGCAGTTTCACTGCCCCACTCCAGGGCCCCTTTTCCCGTCGTTATCAGTCAAATGCCTAGCACCTCGGCTGGTTTGGCGGGCATTTCTTGGCTGCGGCCGGCGCGGGTGCCGCCGGGCGCGGCGGTGGCGGAGGCGGCGCGGCCGGACGCGGTGGCGGCGGCGGCGCGACCGCAATCCTGGGCGGTGGTGGCGGCGGCGCCGGTCTTGCTACCGGTGGGGGCGCCGGACGGGCAGCCGCAACCGGCGGTGGTGCAGGTCGCGGCGGCGGGGGTGCCGCCACGCGCGGCGGTGGCGGTGGAGCCGCCCGCGGCGGCGGCGGCGGCGCCGGCGTGGGTCGTGCCGTCACCTGCGGACGCGGCGGTGGCGGGGGTGGCGCCGCAGCGCGCGGCGGTTCGGGCTTCACCTGCTGGCGAGCAACCGGCGGCGGTGGCGGTGGCGGAGGAGCCGCTGCCGGCTTCACCGAGGTGACGGCCGGCTTGGCCGCCGGGGACGCCGGAGGCGGCACGACCGCCTGGCTCGGTCCGGGCGGTTTTCCCGGGGCCGGCGGTGTAGCGGCAGGCGGTGCTGCGGTCGTCGGTGCAGCGGCGGTCGGCGCCGGCGCATTCGGCGCGGGCTTGCCGCCGGACGGCAGCCCAGCGGGAGGCTGGCCCGCGGGCGTGTGCGCGGCGGACGGCGGCGGACCACCGGGGCGACCGGGCACCGGCGGCGTTCCATGGGCGCCCGGGACCGGAAGTGCATGCGCAGCATCAGGCTGCTTTGGCTGACCTGCCGGTGCGGGTGCACCTGCGGGCGCATTGGCTTGCGCCGGCGCTACGTTGGTCGCTGGCGCCGTTGCGGTCGGAGCCGGCTTGCCATTCGGAGCCGCGGCCGAAGGTGGCGGCGTCGGTCCTGCTCCCGGAGGCACCGGCGGCGTGCCGGGCGCCGGCAGCGTGTTGGCCTGCGGCAGCTTCGCAGGACCAGCCGTCGGCGCGCCCGGTGTCAGCGCCGCCGGCGTTGCCGCCGGAGTCCCCGGCCTGACGGTCGGATTGATCGAGGCGCTCGGCGGCACGGGCAGCCTGCCCTGCTGGATCAGCGAGGCGCGTTGCGCTACCGCGGCCGGCACGGCCGGGCCTGCCTGCGTCGGGCGTCCCGAGACCGCCGGTGCAAGGCTGGTCGGCGCGAGCCCCGCGGTCCCCGCGGGCGGCGGCCGATTGATCACGGTGTTGATAACCGTCGTGTTGTGGATGTTGGCATAGATGATGTTGTTCGGCGGCGGCGCGACATAGATCGGCGGCCGGACGAATACCGGGATCGGCACGAAAACCGGCTGCGGCAGCACGAACAGGCCGACCACGGGCAGCGGCGGCGGCAGCACGACGAAGTCGGGCGGCGGCGGCGGCAAATAGTAGACCGGGGGCGGCGGTGGCGGCGCGAAGCCGAAATCGGGATCACTAAACGCCAGCACAGGGCGATCGACATAGACGATCTCCTCCGGCGGCGGCGGCGGCACGTCGTAGTCGATCATCGCAAAGCTCGGCGGCGGCTCGACCGGCGCGGTGAGGATCGCGAGCCGTCGCCGCGCATCGGCCGCGTGCGGCCCGCGCGGATAGCGGCGCAGATACGACCAATAGGCCTCCGGCGTGTCGGTCCGGTAGGTGCGCCGCCAGGTGATGGCCTCGCGCCGCGCCGCGACGATCACCCTCACCCGCTGTGCCATGGGGTCGTTGGGATAGGCGGCGAGATAATCCTCGTAGGCCGGCAGCGTGTCGCGCGCGAGCGCGGCGGCATAGGCGTCCTGCGCACCGAGATCGCGGATCGGCTTGTCGCGGATCGCGGCGACCTGGTCGGGCGCGGCCTGCGGCGGCGCGTCGGGTCCGCGCTCGAAGAAGGAGAACTGCGCGGAGATCTTCTGCGCGTCCCACGGCACCTGCGCGCCCTTGCTGGCGTCGTTGACGCGCAGCCGCAAGCGGTCGAACATTTCGGTCAGTGACAATCCGCCGGTACGAATCATCTCGGCGAGCGACTGGGCATAGATGCCGTAAGGCCCCGCCTCTTCCGGGGCGACCGTGCCGGGCGCCGCGTTGAAGGCGATCAGCATGTTCGCCTCCGGCTCGACCAGAGCGAGGCCGCTTGCGATCGGCTGGCCGCCTTCGATGAAGGACTGCTGGCGCGCCGCATCGAGCACGACGATGCTCGCCTTCACCCTGATAGCGGCGAGCTGGCGGATATAGTCGCTGACGCGCAGCGCCTCGGTCGGAATATCGGTGTCGCGCGCGATGTTGGAATCGACCGGGATGAAATAGTTCTCGCCGGCGAGCTGCACGCCATAGCCGGCAAGATAGATCATCGCCACCGTGCCCGGCCCCGAGGTCTGCGCCTTCTGGATGAAGTCGCGAAAGCTCTTGCGCAGCGTATCGCCATCGAGATCGCGCGCGCCAACGACGTCGAAACCCGCCGCCTGCAGGGTTTGCGCGATCAGGCCGGCATCATTGGCCGCCGTTGCCAGCGGCGACTTGGCATAGGCGCCGTTGCCGACCACGAGCGCGATGCGCTTCTCCTGCTGCTGGGCGCTGGCGGGACTGACGATCCCGCCGCCGACGAGCAGCAGCATCGGCAAAAGTGCGAAAAGGAAAGCTCGATGTGTCCCACGCATGGCCTGCACGCCCGTTTTTGTTTGTTGTGCCCCGCTGCCATACACTAGGCGCGCGGTCAGATGAATGGCGTTTGAACGAGAGCGCCCGAATGCGGCGGCGGGATGGCCGCATCCTGCCGTCCTGTCCGCGTCAGCCTCGCGCGGACAGACCACGATCTTCCACCGTAATCGATCGCCGGGCATCTCCGCGGCCACCGGCCGAGGAACCACCACGACCGACCGATCGTCCCAGTTCACTCAGCCTTCTCGTCAGCCTTGCGCGAGCAGCTCGACCGTGCCCGTCGCGAGCCGGTAGATGCCGCCCACGACCTTGAGCTTGCCCTGCTCCACGGCGGCATTGAGGATCGGCGCGGCCGATTTCAGCTTGGCGACATTATCGATCACGTTTTGCCGGATCGCCTTGTCGAGCACGTCCCCACCCTGCTGCAACGCCGCCTTCGCTGCGGGCGCGATCGCATCGACCAGCGAGGGAATATGTCCCGGCGGCGACGTGTTGTCCTTGAGCGCTTTCAGCGTCGCATCGATGGCACCGCAACTCTCGTGGCCCAACACGAGGATCAACGGCGTGTTCAGCACGCCAACCGCGTATTCCATGCTGGCGACGGTTTCGGTGCCGGCAAAATTGCCGGCGACGCGGCACACGAAGAGATCGCCGCGGCCGCTGTCAAAGGCGTATTCCGGCGCGATGCGGGAGTCCGCGCAGCTCAGGACAGCGGCGTAGGGATTCTGCCCACCAACCAGGGCCTCGCGTTCATGCTTGAAATCATGCCGTCGTGAAACGCCGTCGACATAGCGCGCATTGCCCTCCGTCAATCGTTTCAACGCCGTATCCGGCGTCAACACGTTCTGCGGCTTGGGAGGCGTCTTGGGAGACGTCTTGGCCTCCTTGGCGAGGGCCGCGCCGGTGAAGGCCAGTCCAAGCGCGGAGGCGGCAAGGACTATCGCGGATCGCCGCGAGGGTCCGATCGGATGAGGCAGATTTTCAGAGCATTTGTCGCACATGTTTCCTCCTGCCATCTCGCTTACGATGTCCGCGTGAACCGCGTACGACGCAATTGATGGCGGCGCACCGCCCACGACACGGACAGGAACGCAATCGTAGGCTACGGTTTGCGCAGACGCCATGCTAGAGTTGCTGCATGTCGACGATGCCGGCGAGAGCGTTGATCGCGCCTTGGCGAGTGATCGCGACCGGCTATTCCGCCAGTCGCAGTTCAGCGATCGTGGTGCGCGCTGAGGTCTCCTCGAGTTGCAGAAACTCCAGCGGCCCCTGATTCTTGTAGCCGGCGGTCATCGCGAGCGTGAGACCGTAGCCCAACAATCCCGTGCTCGCGTTGGCGATCACGGCGGTCTTGCGCTCGCTCATCCGCGCAACGAAGAAGACGGTCTGGCCGGATTGAGCTGAAAAGTCGACACGCGTGGTGCCGAGGCCGATCTCTTCGGCCACGAACTGGTGCTGGCCCGCCGGGCGATCGGCATAAACATAGGTCCCGGTCTTCAGGCCCTTGATCGGTGCACCGTCGAGGGCAAATGGGAAGTCCGGATCGGCAATGCCGCCATAGCCCTTCTCGCGAACCACGACGATGCGGGCGTGCCCCGCCTTTGGCGGCCCGATCTTTCGCAATGTCTCGGCATAGCCGAGTCCGTTTCTTGCAGTCGTCTCACAGCCGCACAGCAATACCGCGGCGACGAACAACACCAGCCCACGCAGTAACATCACGCCCCCGAAGACATCATCCCCGGCAGCAAGCTAACTAAAATCATCGCCTGGTTGCAATACCGGCGGCGCCACTACCACGGGATAGCGGGGGGCGCGGGTCCACGGAAGACCGACGCGCGCCTTGCCCTAAAGCTGCTGCACGTCGACGACGCCGGCGACAGCCTTGATCGCGCCGGCGATCTGCGGCGAGACCTTGAAGCGGCCCGGCAGCTTCATCTCCACCTCGGTTTCGAGGTCGAGCATCATCACCAGCGAGACTTCGCCGTCGCCATTGCTGCGCGGCGCGATGCCGGGACTGCCGACCTTCGACATTGCTCCGCTGGGCGCACCGCCGTTCGAGGCGCCCGCCTCCGGCCCGGCCAGACGCCGCGCGATCGATTCCAGCGGCTTGGTATCGCGCACGAAGATGCGCAGGCCCTTTTGCGTCTTGGCGGCGGCGTCATCGAGCGGCTCGGCATGCAGCACGCGCGCCCGCACGTCCTCGCCCTGCAATTCGGCGCCGAGTTGCAACAGCACGGCCGCGCCGGGCTCGAGCACGTCGCGATATTGCGCAAGGCCCTCGGAGAACAGCACCGCCTCAAAGTGGCCCGTGGGATCAGAGAGCCCCATGATGCCCATCTTGTTGCCGGTCTTGGTGCGTCGCTCCATGCGCGAGACCACGGTGGCTGCGACCTTGCCGGCGGTCGCGCCGGTCTTCACCGCGCGCGAAAACTCCGCCCAGGACTGCACGCGCAGCCGCTTCAATACGGTCGCGTAGTCGTCGAGCGGATGGCCCGACAGGAAGAAGCCGATCGCGTCATATTCACGCCGCAGCCGCTCCGCCGGCAGCCATGGCTCGACCTGCGGCAGCATGATGGTGGGCGCATCGGCAGCATTGCCGAACATATCGTTCTGGCCGATGGTCGCCGCCTCATTGGCGCGCTGGCAGGCGGCAAGGATCGCATCCGCGCCAGCAAACACCCGCGCCCGGCTGGGCTCGAGCGTGTCGAAGGCGCCGGCGGCGGCAAGGCTTTCGATGATACGCTTGTTGATGGCGCGCGGGCTGACGCGGGCCGCGAAATCGGCCAGCGAGGTAAAGGCGCCCTTCTTGTTACGCTCCTCGATGATCTGCTCGACCGCCTGGATGCCGACGCCCTTGAGCGCCGCGAGCGCGTAATAGATCGTGTTGTCGCCGACCTCGAAGGTCGCGCCCGAGCGGTTGATGTTGGGCGGCTCGACCTTGATCTTGAGGCGCTGCGCCTCGGAGCGGAATTCGGACAGCTTGTCGGTATTGTTGAGATCGAGCGTCATCGACGCCGCGATGAACTCCACCGGGTAATGCGCCTTCATGTAGGCGGTGTGATAGGAGACCAGCGCATAGGCCGCCGCGTGGCTCTTGTTGAAGCCGTAGTCGGCGAATTTGGCCAGCAGCTCGAAGATGGTCTCGGCCTGCCCCTTCGGCACGCCGTTCTTCACCGCACCCGCGACGAAGATGTCGCGCTGCTTGTCCATCTCGGCGCGGATCTTCTTGCCCATCGCGCGGCGCAGCAGGTCGGCGTCGCCGAGCGAATAGCCCGACATCACCTGCGCGATCTGCATCACCTGTTCCTGGTAGATGATGACGCCGAAGGTCTCCTTCAGGATCGGCTCCAGCACGGGATGCAGATATTCCGGCTCCTCGTCGCCGTGCTTGCGCGCGCAGTAGGTCGGGATGTTCGCCATCGGACCCGGGCGATACAGCGCCACGAGCGCGATGATGTCCTCGAAACGGTCGGGCCGCATGTCGACCAGCGCGCGCCGCATGCCCTGGCTTTCAACCTGGAACACGCCGACCACCTCGCCCCGCGCCAACATCTGGTAGCTTTCGGCATCGTCGATCGGCAGCGTGGCGAGATCGACATCGATGTTGCGCGGCTTCAAGAGCTTCACGGCGACGTCGAGCACCGTCAGCGTCTTCAGGCCGAGGAAGTCGAACTTCACGAGACCCGCCGGCTCGACCCATTTCATGTTGAACTGGGTCACCGGCATGTCCGACTTGGGATCGCGGTACATCGGCACGAGCTCGCTCAAGGGGCGATCGCCGATCACGATGCCGGCAGCATGCGTCGAAGCGTGCCGCGTCAGGCCTTCGAGACGCTGCGCGATGTCGAAGGCGCGCGCCACCACCGGATCTTCATCGCGGAACGCCTGGAGTTTCGGCTCGCTCTCGATTGCAGCCGCCAGCGTCACCGGCGCAGCCGGATTCTGCGGCACCAGCTTCGTCAGCTTGTCGACTTGCCCGTAAGGCATTTGCAGCACGCGACCGACGTCGCGCAGCACGCCGCGCGCCTGCAGCGTACCGAAGGTGATGATCTGCGCGACCTGGTCGCGGCCGTAGCGCTGCTGCACGTATTGGATCACCTCGCCGCGACGATCCTGGCAGAAATCGATGTCGAAGTCCGGCATCGAGACGCGCTCGGGATTGAGGAAGCGCTCGAACAGCAGGCCGAACTTGATCGGGTCGAGGTCGGTAATGGTGAGTGCCCAGGCCACCAGCGAGCCTGCGCCGGAGCCGCGGCCCGGCCCGACCGGAATGCCCTGCCCCTTCGCCCATTTGATGAAGTCGGACACGATCAGGAAGTAGCCCGCGTACTTCATGCGCATGATGACGTCGAGCTCGAAGGCGAGGCGCTTGCTGTAGTCCTCTTCCGTCGTCCCCTGCGACAGGCCGTGCACGCTGAGGCGGTTGGCAAGCCCCTCCTCCGCCTGCCGCTTCAGCTCGGCCGCCTCGACCGCGGCGGCATCGGAGCTCGCGGCAGCGCCGACCGTGAAGAACGGCAGGATCGGCTTGCGCGTCATCGGGCGGTACGAGCAGCGCTCGGCGATCTCGACCGTCGAGGCCAGCGCCTCCGGAATGTCGGCGAACAGCACGGCCATCTCGGCGCGCGTCTTGAAGCGGTGATCGGCGGTGAGCTGCACCCGATCGGTCTCGGCGATCAGCCGCCCGCCGGCGATGCAGAGCAGCGCGTCATGCGCCTCGTAATCGTCGGTCGAGGCGAAATACGGCTCGTTGGTCGCAACCAGCGGCAGGCCCTTGGCGTAAGCGATGTCGATCAGCCCGCTCTCGACGCGCCGCTCCCGGTCGATGCCGTGGCGCTGCAACTCGATGTAGAGGCGGTCGCCGAACAGGCCGGCCAGCCGCTCGCAGCGCAAGCCGGCCAGCTCCGCATGCCCCATCTGGAGCGCGAGCGAGATCGGCCCGTCGGGGCCGCCGGTGAGCGCGATCAGGCCCTCGGTCTCGTCATTCAGCCAGTCGAACTTGATGTGCGGCGCGTGCGTGTCCGGCGTCTCGAGAAAGGCGCGCGAGTTCAGCCGCATCAGGCTGCGATAGCCGCGCTCCTGTGCTGCCAGCAGCACCATGCGCGACGGCCCGATGGTGTTGCGGGCATTGGGATCCTGGTCGCCGAAATCGACCGCGATCTCGCAGCCGACGATCGGCTGGATGCCGGAGCCCGCCATCTTGTCGGAGAACTCCAGTGCCCCGAACATGTTGTCGGTGTCGGTCAGCGCCAGCGCCGGCTGGTGGTCCTTCTTGGCGAGCTCGGCGAGCTTGGCGATCTTGATCGAGCCCTTGAGCAGCGAATAGGCCGAGTGAACGTGAAGATGGACAAATCCGGCGTTCGCCATGGTCGCTCAAAGGCCTCTCGCATCAGGGATGGAACGGCCGGCGGAAGGGGTGCCTCATGTGCGCCTCTTGGCCGACTCGCCGCCTGATGGTGAAGGCCCCTGCCGCCGGAGTCCACGCTGCCGGCACACATTGGCTCGACCATCCGGCTTTTCCCCAGCGCGGATCGCTAAAGCTGGGGAATCACCTGCGCCCAGATCGCGATCATCCCGACGAACAGCGTGATCGATGCCAGCGCCGCCGCTTCTTCCACGAAGATCCTGAACATGGCCTTGCTCCCTCACCAGAACATAGGGAGAACAATGTTCTATTTATGTTCCGGGAGTCAAGGCTAACGGTGGAATTTGCCGCCGCGCTTCGAATGCGATGGTTAACTCGCTGATCTCACAAACAAAAAAAGCCCCGGCCGAAGCCGGGGCTTGGTGACCACTCGCTTTGAGCAGTCGATTCCTTGGATCAGTACTTCGCGATGATCGGGCCGCCGAACTTGTAGTTCAGGCGAACCAGGCCCATGTCGACGTCCTGACGGATCCGCTCAGTGCCGGCGAGGCCCGCGAAGGTCACGTCCTTGTCAGCCAGGAAGATGTGGTTGTACTCGACGCCAACCGACCAGTTCGGCGCAAAGCCGATTTCGAGGCCGGCACCGATCGTGCCACCCCAGCGAGTCTGGCTGGTCGAGGCGAGCAGCGCACCGGCCGCGGTCGAGACTTCGTACTTGTCGCCGACCACAGCAGCACCGCCCTTCACATAGGCGAGCACGTTGTTCCAGGCATAACCGACCTGGCCGGTGATCAGGCCGAACGAGTCGATCTTGGTGCGGTTGCGGGTTGCGAACAGTGCGCTGGCGTTGCTACCGGAGAAGTCGGCCCAGTTGCCCTGGCCTTCAACGCCGAACACGAACTGACCCGACTGCCAGCGATAACCGACCTGGCCGCCGACGGTGCCGCCGGTCGCATTGTGCGAACCTTCCGAGCCCGTACCGACGAAGTCCCAAGTCGTGTGGGCCGAGCCACCGCCGCCGTTGATGCCGATGTAGAAGCCGCTCCAGTCATAGATCGCAGCGACCATCGCCGGCGCCTTCGTGTAAGGGCGCGCTGCGAGGTCAGCGGCCACAGCCGGCGCAGCCGCGCTGAGCGCGACGAGGCTTGCAGTGACCAGCAACAAATTCTTCTTCATTTGTATCCCGTTCCAGTTTCTTGGTCGTAAGGCCCCCAGGCCAGTGCGCACCTCTTAACAGCGATCGACGGAATTGCTGTCACCACAGCGCAACACTGAGTTCGAAAGGCCCTGCGACATCAGCGAGAGCTGCATTTCGACGCCAAAATCATTCAAAACTTCGTGCTTGCGCACGCTCGATGTGGATGACGCAGCCCTCGCGCGCGCTGCGCACAGAGCTGCTGATGTGTCCATGCATTTCCCTCCCCCATTCTCGCCGCAATTGAGCCCGCGCTCGAGAGTTTCCGTTCCGATTCTATCGGAACGGAAAACGCTCTAGCGTGTACAAGCGCAGCCAAGGAGCGACATCTCCGATGACCGTCCCAACAGACTACGACCAGATCGCTTCGCGCTACGCGGCCGGGATCGACGAACGGCCGTGGAACGCGCTCTATGAGCGCCCGGCAACGCTCGCCCTTCTGCCCGATGTCGCCGGCAAGGATGTTCTTGACGCCGGCTGCGGGCCGGGCTGGTACGCAGATTGGTTGGCGTGCCATGGAGCGCGCGTCATCGCTGTCGACTGCAGCCTCGCCATGGTCAGACTTGCCGGCGAGCGATTGAGCGGGCGTGCGCGCGTGGTGCACGGCGATGTGAGCAATCTGCAAGAGGTGCTGCCCGGCGCAACGTTCGATCTCATTCTGTCCTCGCTCGTGCTTCACTACCTTGCGGACCTGTCGGAGACATTCCGGGAATGGTCGCGCCTGCTCAGGCCCGGTGGGATGCTGGTGTTCTCGACGCATCACCCCATCCACCAGGCGAGCCTCCTTGATCCCGGCTATCTGCATGCGGAGCTGATCGAGGAAGAGTGGGGCTGGCTCGGTCAGAAGATGCGCTACTATCGAAGGCCGCTGCGGGATCTCACCGAGCCGTTGGCAGCAGCGGGCTTCGTCATCGAGCGGATCAGCGAGCCGACCCCTGGCGAAGCGCTGAAGGTACAAGACCCCAGGGGATATGAACGGCTTTACCGCCTCCCGGCCTTCATTTTTGTCCGCGCAAGGAAGCTCGCGGATGCGTGCCCTGCTGCATCGACACCCTGCACCGGCGTGTAGATCACGCGCTTCAACGCCGGATCGTCATTGGCCTGAAAGCTGGTGCGCTCGAAATGCAGCGCCCACCGTGGGACCGTCGGCACGCGGTCGCTACTTTATGGCCACCATCCTGACGCCGCCCATCTTGCGCTCTTGAACGAGGTCAACAAATCGGATGTAGGACTCGTGGAATGCATCGTGCCCCGTTGGGGTGCCGGCCTGTCGGGCTTCTTCACGCAGCCGTTGATACATTGCCAGTCGTTCCCTGAGAATTGGTCCCCATTCTTCCGTCAAATCCTTTGTCGAAATCACTCTAAAGCCAACGCTTTCGAGCAGACTGCGATATTCGGGGATCGACCGAAGAGGCTGAATGGCCATTCCTTCCCACATCAATTGCGCATCGGTGGCGGTAAGCGGCTGGTTAGCTATCCAATCCGTGAATGCCAATCGGCCATCTGTCCTCAGAACACGAAAAGCTTCGGCCGCCGCTTTCTTCACATCAGGAACGTGGCAAAATGCTTCCTGGCTGACGACTGCGTCGATGCTCGCGTCAGGAAGCGGCACGTCCATCACGTTGCCCTCGACAATCCGCGCAGCACCGCGAAGGCCAACTCGTCTGGTCAGCTCCTGTGCGCCCGAGACGCGCGCTGGCGTCAATTCGATACCGGTGACGTCGGCTCCATATTTGTGAGCCAAATAGCGCACCGTGCCGCCAAGTCCCGCACAGAAATCGGCTACGCGCGATCCATTGCTGACCTGCGCTCCTCGCGCCAATTCATCTGTAGCGGCGAGGCCGCCATAATGATCCTGGTCATGGGGAAATAGCTCTTCAGGACGCAAGCCGTCGAGATGGCCACGGCTTGCGCGTAGTTTCGCAAGGATGATTTCGCACGAGATGGGATGACGATCATAGAAATAGACCGTTTGTGAAGTTGCATCGCTCATGAACTTGCTTCTATGGCTCGGGGCCACGCCAATTTTCGCAATCAGATCAGGCCATCAAAGCAGCAAATGGCGACGAGCAAAATAGGGAGCGGCGCTCAATTTGCGCTGCGCAATCGCGTCGGTTCGCCTAGGCGCCGTGCCTTGGTAAGCAGACTCAGACCAGTCATATTGCCATTTGGCCGGTTGAAACTTTGTACGAAGCCGCGTTTGATGGGATCGTCGCCCACAACGAAAATTATAGGCAGCGCCGCGGCGCGGGCCGAACGCCGCAATCCGATCTGGAGGTGGCATGACACATCTGACCGCGAGCGCCGTCGTAGCATTGCTGGCCAGTTTTCCTGCTGCCGCGAGCGCGCAGGTCGACTGCGCCACGATACCTCGCGGACCGGCACGCACCGATTGCTACCTCGCCCTAGGCCAGCTCCATCAGGGGCAATCCGATCTTGCCGCTGACAGAGCACGCGTTCAATCGGACGCCGCCTGGTATCGGGCAATTACGGGAACAGACCCTCCAAGACATCGGTCGCTTCGGCGACGATAAAGGACCGGACAGTGTTTGCACAGAAATGAGGAAGTCTACAATGCGGTTGTCCATAGTTGTTGGTTCCGCGCTCATCGTTGGAGCAACAAGCTCAATGTCGGTGTCTCCAGCGCTTGCCGCTCCTGAGTGTCCAAAGTTGGTTGGATTGGCGGATTGGGGCGAAAATTCAACTGGCGACATTAGCGTCGCATCAGGGGGGAGTTGCCTGTTTCCGATCCCGATGCGCGGTACGGTGAGTAGTTCCGAAATTTTCCAGAAGCCGACATATGGCAAGTTGAAAAAGATCAATCCAAGCACCTACGAATACAAGGCGAAGGCAAGGTACAAGGGAGGCGATACGTTCGCCATCAAAGCAACAGGACTCGGGCCGACGGCATCTGGCACCTCGGTCATTACTGTGCACGCGACGATCAAATAGCGTTCCTCGCTCGATTGCTGGGTGAACGCGTAAGCAACAGCCGCCCGATGTCTCGCGGCAATGGCACGACAATGAAATGGCACGACAATGAAAAGGGACCATCGGAGCGACCGATGGTCCCAAAAGCCTCGATGGCTCTTCGTTGGCAAAGGCCTTGCCGTGTCTTGCCAAGTTTGGCTGCGAGCAGACTTGGCGGGCTGCTTGCAGGGTCGATGCTCGCTTTACGCTGGCCTTCTGGACCCTGGCCTCTTTGACGCTGGCCTTACGGACACTGGTCCCGTCGGACACTGGTTGCCATAGGCTCTGGTCACGTCGGCGCTCGTCGCTCTCGGCTCTGGATGGTGCGAGAAACCGGCTCGATCAACCAACGCCAATTGAACTGCCGACCCAACAAATAGTCCAGGTGTTGTTGTCTGTTTCTCGAAGAAATTTGGGTTAGCGAGGCTGCCAATTCCCGCATCGTCGGATGTGTTTTCTAATGACAACCGGCAGCCCCGCCGACCGAATTGCGAACGGCGAACGTCCTCGCGCTGAACTTGGCCGTGTACCCATAAACCCGGCGGCGTGATCCGACTAAAAACCGGAAGTGGCCATTGCGAGCTGGCTTTCGGACATCAACTTCTGAGCCGGCTCTTTCAGTTTGTAGCCGCCTCGAGATTATCTGACGACTCGACATCAGTTGCGCCCAGGGCGTATGAGCGAACCTACGCGGCTCAATAATGGCATTTGGAGTATTTCCGATAGTGGGCACCAGCGGTTTGATGTCGATTGACCTCGGGTTACGAGGCGCCGTCATAGCATTGTGCCTGCTGATCGCATCCATGGCGCTACGCGATCGCCGCGATAGCACGGCCGCACTGCTGGGCGCCGCGCTCGCAATCGGCGCCGCGGCTTCGATGGTCTGCTCGGCGCCCACGTTCCCGCGGCCATTTGCGTGGTGGGGCCTGTTGCTACTGGCGTTGTCCAGCGCGAACGGTGTCGTGTTCTGGCTATGGGCGCGTGCTGCCTTCGATGACGATTTCGTACCACGGCCTTGGCATGGCGTCTTGTGGGCGGCCGTCGCCATCGCACAATGGCTGGACGCCAGCGGAGTCACAAGATCGGCCGCGCTCGAGCTTGCGATCGAACGCACGCTGTCGTTTACCGTTCTCGGCCTGGCCCTGTTGGCGGTGGCGCAGACGCTTGTCACTTGGCCGGCGGACCTTGTGCAAGGCCGGCGTGGGCTCCGGCTGGTCGTCCTGATCGGCGCGTCGGCCCAAATCGTTCTCAACTCTTACTTGAGCTTCCTGCAGCAGCCCTCGCATCCCACTTTTTCCATGACGAGCGTCGCCAACGCCTTCGTTCTGTTCGTGTTAGTTGGTTTGAGCACATGGAATCTGCTGGAGGCGGGGACGCGGAAAGGTTCGATCCTGCTGCCCGCAGCAAACGTCCCCTCCAGCGCGCCAACCAAGGCGTCTGACGCGACGATTGAACCGGCTCTCCTGCGCCGGTTGGAACAGCTCATGACCGTCGAGCGCATCTACCGGCGTGAGGGGTTGACCATCAAAATGCTATCCGTCGAGCTTGGCGTGCCGGAGTACCGGCTGCGGCAAGTTATCAACGAGGGCCTCGGTTATCGCAATTTCAACGCGTTCCTCAATCATTACCGGATCGGGGAAGCCAAGGCAGCGCTGGTCGACCCTGAACAAGTAGAAGTCCCGGTGCTGACAATTGCCATGGACACAGGTTTCCAGTCGATCGGGCCGTTCAACCGCGCCTTCAAGGCGGCGACCAATTTGACCCCAACCGAATTCCGACGTCTCTCAATGGCGGGAAATGCAGCCCGTGGCACGACCGATTGAAGAATCGGCCAGTCGTTGAGAAATCGGCCAGCCAACCTGCGGGAATCGGCGAGAAGGGATCGAAAACATTTGACAGACTGATGGGGATCCTTCCGCGCAATGAGCTGCGACGACGGGCCTCCCTATGCTATATCAGCGGTTTACCACTTTATTGCCTTTCGCCGACGCCGGGAACGCACTCTCGCGCCGCTCGGCTCTGACCGGACTTGCGGCGAGTTGTGTTGCTGCGTCGGTCAGGTGGAGCTGGGCTGCCGAGAGTGGGGGTGGTCCGGTCTTTTCCGCTGGTGGTCCCGATGCAGAGCTTTACGGCGCCACCGAGGACTATCCGGTGAAGGATCGCTGGCGCGTTTACCAGCCCGGCAATCCGGCTTCGCCAAAATACCGCGTCGGGGCATTCAGTCACTACGACGAGATTTTTCCAACGCGCTTGGTCAATCGCGCAGCCACGGCCTGGCCGTTCAAGCGAACGCAGGCGGATGTCAGCTACCAGTACAAGGGAAGCCACTCTTCGCTTGCGGATTATCTGTCGCGCAATCCGGTGACGGGTCTGCTGATCGCAAAGGACGACCGGATTCTGGTCGAGCACTATCAATACGGCCGCACCGATCGAGACCGGCTGATATCGCAGTCGATGGCAAAACCGATTACGGGCATGCTGGTCGGTATCGCGATCTCGGAAGGCGCGATTAAATCTATCGACGATACCGCGGAGACCTATGTGCCTGGCTTGAAAGGCACCGAATATGGCGCGACGCCGCTCCGCGCGCTGCTGCACATGTCGTCGGGCGTGGAGTTCGGCGAGCAGGCCGACGAAGGCAACGGCAGCGGCCGCGACCTCGATCGCTTGTGGGTCGACATGGTGCGCAAGCACTGGGTTTCCAACAAAGGCACCGTTGCCAGCATCGCGCAATTCAATCGGCGGATCGCGCCGCCGGGTACGCAATTCCGCTACGCCAGCATCGAAACGGATGTGCTTGGTCTGGTGCTGCGTTACGCAACGGGCAAATCACTCTCCGACTATCTCCAGGAAAAGGTGTGGCAGCCGATCGGCACGGAAGCCGATGCCAAATGGCTGATCGACGCGGAAGGCTATGAAGTAGCGCACGGCTTCTTCAACGCCGTGTTGCGCGACTATGCCCGGCTCGCCCGCCTGCTCGCCCACGACGGAGCATGGGAAGGCAAACAGATCATCCCGGCGCAATGGATGGTCGATGCAACCACGGTGCGCGCTTCCGATGGCTATCTGGCAAAGGCCGAGGGAGGGTTCGGCTACGGCTATCAGTTCTATCTGTTTCCCGGAAGCCGACGGCAATTCGCAATGCTGGGCCATCTCGGGCAGCGTATCCTTGTTGATCCGCCCTCGAAGCTGGTCATGGTGCAAACCGCCGTCGATGAAAAGTCCCCCGAAATCTGGCGACTATGGTCGGGCGTGGTCGCGCAGTTCGGGCAGGCTTGATCGGGTGCTTATTCCGTCTTCTCGGAAAACGTCGCGCGGAAGGGGTGGACGGGATAGACGCCGACGATGCGGAATTCGCGCGAGAACGGCGGCGAGCTTGACGGTGCGCGCATTCTGAAACCGGAAACGGTCCGGCTGATGATGACAAATTCGCTGCCGCCCGACATCCACCTCGCTGGCTATGAAGCGGGTCCGGCTTATGGGACCGGGTGGGGGCTCGGCTTCGCCATTCGCACCAACCCGGATTTCAGTATGATCCCGGGCGCGGTCGGCAGCTTCAACTGGCAGGGCAGCTGGGGCACGTTTTTCTCGGTCGACCCGGTTCAGAAGCTGATCCTGGTGATGATGATGCAGCGGGGCCAGTACAGTGAAAACGGCTTCTATTTCAACGCGGTCCGCCGTCTGCCGTATGCGGCGTTGAAGGTCCCCGAAGCTCCCGCGCCGCCCGCGGTGGGGCCATTGAACTCTGGCACGCTTACCGACTACGTCGGACGGTACATTTTCGGCGGGTCCGCGAGTTCGCTGGACCGGCAGACCTCGGTCGCCGACGGTAACGGCTGGACCGGTCTTGAGTCCATCGTTGCGGAGACCCGTGGCCCGAGGGTGATCAAACCGGCCGACGGAGGTCCCGCCGCGAGGGCCGGCGTGATGGCGGGAGACCTCATCACTTCCATCGACGACGCATCGATCGATGGCCTGACCCTGGAAGCTGTATTTGGCCGGATTTCAGGCCCGGTCAACGCCACGATCAAGTTCAAAATCACCCGGCAGGGGCAGCACGATCCGCTTGTTGTTGCCTTTGCCCGGGAGGCGGTCCCCTTTCGCAGCATCCAGCTTCGGATCCGTGTCGCGGACGGCAAGCTCGTCGTTACAGCAATAGGCGGCTGGTCGATCCTTGATTTCGACAAGGGCCAGCCGACATCGGTGGCGGTTCGCTCAAAGGATGAATTCCAGGTCGAGAGTGGCGATCACACGCGGATCGCCTTCGTCAGAGACGCAGCCGGCAAAGTCAACGGCGCGGTTCTCAATCCGGGACCAAGGGAGCAACGCGGCGTACTCGCACAATAAGGCACACTGACAGCTGATGAAATTGGCGGGAGCTTGCGTTGCTCGAACATCAGGTGTCCGGCGGCCCGAGATGGTGGTGGTCTCGACTTCCGCTCAGGGTCATTTTCGACGCATTTGGCAGAGATTGAGGGCTGGTCCCGCCGAAAAGCAATCGCAGCGATCCGATCTGCTTCAGCCCCTATCTCTACCGCGCGCGCAACCAGGTCGAGCGGTTCTTTAACAGGATCAAGCAATGCCGTCGGGTGGCGACGCGCTATGACAGGCTTGCTGCCAACTACCTTGCCTTCGTTCAACTCGCGTCAATCAGGCTATGGCTGCGCCTCAATGAGTCCGCGTCCTAGTCAGCGCAAGTTTTGCTTTTTCGGGGACCGCGCTTTTTCGCGGGTTTTGTCACTGCAAAGTCTGCCACGGCGGGGCTCGCGACTAACGTCGCGAGAATTTCGTATTGAGCATGCATCCAATGGACTTCCGCTTTTCCGTCGGGTTGACCATCGGCGACCCAGAGGTGGTAGGCGCGCTCGCGAATTGCCTCTTCCAGATTTGGCATGGGATTTTCCTTGCTAATGAATGACGGGGCCGCCTCTTGGGGACGCGCGGCCCGATTGACACCAGAACAACGAAACTAGTCAGTCGATTGGCGCGAGCCGTTCGTTCCACCGCGCCGCAAGGTTCTTGATCTGCTCGAAATTCAGGATCTCCGGTTCCCCCTCGCGGACGATTGTCGTCCGCTTGCGCTCCTTGGGTAGCAACATCATCGCGCGCAATACTGCCGCGCGCAGTTTCATCGAGCCGTGATCTGTCAGGGTGACGAGTTCTTCCGGGTCAAGGGCCATGGGTCCACGCCTACGCTACCGGCTGGCCCGCAAGCCAGCGCACGCACCCCGAATGCCCAATTCTCCAGATAGCCCAACATGGTTAATAGTTGGTTACCATTTGGCTCTGTCATTTGAAATTGGCGCGCGCGGGTCACGCGGCGTGTGGTCCCGTACGTAAAATGAGCCTCTCAGGCTGCACCGGACCCTACTTGGGTCGAACCCCGCCGCACCCGATTTCGAATGCTAAAGGAGGCGGCTACAGCCACGCTCACAGCAGGGTGCGTGCGCCCGTGCCGCGCCTGCCCGCGCGGTAGCACCCAGTGAGTCATTGTAGTCGCAATCGATCAGGCTACCGCTGCCAATCTGCCATCGGCATGCGGGTTTGCGCAAAGCAGACGCTTGCGAATGGCCTCTTCAACGAGCGCGAGCGCTTCCCTGGCTTGTCGCGTTTCGGCTTCGGCAACTTCGGCACGAAGCTCCGCGGCCGTCAACTTGTCCTTCTGAGCTTCAATACAGGACTGGGCTTGTTCCAGGGCTCGGCACGCATGTTGCAACTTACGTTCGGCAGTGATGATGAGTTCACGCTGTGCCCGCTCGGCGGCCTCCGCTCGCGTTTCCGCAAGCCGCAATCTTTCCAGGGCGCTCGTGCAAAGCGACTGGGCACGGGCTTCGGTCTCGCGGGCGCGCTCCTCCATACCGCGGAAGACATCGGCCGCCTGAAATACCAGATCGAGGGCTGTTGCTCCCTTGTCTGGTGCCAGCGGTGAGGGAAAGCTCAGGACGTCCTCATCCCCACCAACCGGCGCTCTGGAACTACGCTGCGCCATGCAGTTCAAGCTCGTCGCGAACAGATACACACGAGTAGTATCATGACCAAGTTATGGTTAACGGATGGTTAAGCAGTTGCATGCCGGGAGGAGTCGCGACGGCGCAATATTCCTTCGCAAGTATCTAGGACGCGGACTCATTAAGGCGCAGCCACAGCCTGATTGACGCGAGTTGAACGAAGGCAAGGTAGTTGGCAGCAAGCCTGTCATAGCGCGTCGCCACCCGACGGCATTGCTTGATCCTGTTAAAGAACCGCTCGACTCGGTTGCGCGGGCGGTAGAGATAGGGGCTGAAGCAGATCGGATCGCTGCGGTTGCTTTTCGGCGGGATGTTGGCCCACGCGCCCTTGGCAAGCTCCCTGATCCAGTCCGCGTCATGCCACGATCGGCAAGCAGCATTGACCCGGATTTCAGACGAGACAGCAGTTTTCCGGCAAGTCGAACATCATGGGCCTCACCGGGGCTCAGCGCCAGCCGTACCGGCAGACCATTGCCATCGACCACCGCATGGATTTTGCTCGTCAAGCCGCCGCGGGACTCCCATCGATTGGCGATGGTTCCTGGTGATGCAGGCTCCATGCTGATGCAGGCGGACAATGGAGGTGTCGATCATCTGGACAGCGGCATCCTGGGCAGTGGCAAGCGCTTCTATGATGCGGCCCCAAACACCGGCCCGCCGCCACCTGACGAAACGGTTGTAGCAAGTGGTGTATGGGCCAAACGCCGTCGGCAGATCACGCCAGGGTGCTCCTGATCGGAGGACCCAGAAGATGCCATTCAGGACCCGTCTGTCGTTCACGCGAGGAACGCCACGCGGCTTGTTCGGCAGCATCGGCGTGATCGCTGTCCATTCATAGTCAGCGAGTTCGTAGCGCATGATTCGAGCCCCAGTTCGGGAGTTTGAATCACGGCAGTCCAGCCAAACGCAACGATCCTGGCCCGACCCGGGTACGGCGCCGCTTAAGGACGGGAGCGCACATCA
The DNA here is from genome assembly GCF_024758505.1 of Bradyrhizobium arachidis. Classification (NCBI taxonomy): domain Bacteria; kingdom Pseudomonadati; phylum Pseudomonadota; class Alphaproteobacteria; order Hyphomicrobiales; family Nitrobacteraceae; genus Bradyrhizobium; species Bradyrhizobium arachidis. The sequence goes on from NZ_CP077970.1 coordinate 5,379,415, forward strand.
ACCCACCCGCAATCTCTGCCAAAACCGTCGAAAATGACCCGAAGGGAAGTCGCCGCTGTCCGTTTGCATGTCCGTTAATGGGGGGCCGAGCCGACGCGTTGTGCTCGCGGCGAGTCTTTCCGTTGATGAGTGCGGCCCATCGCCCAGGTTGCTGTGTCCAATACGTCGCTGGGCGAGGCGACCGATCATACGAGGGCGGTCGTGGACAGCATTGTTGCCTGATCAGTCATTCGCGCCGATGTCCGTAAAAAGGAATCCCGCCGGCGTCTTGGTAAAGACGAACATGTCCTGGCCGCAGAAGACGGAGTAATAGTCATTCTTCTCTTGATCGCGATCGTAGACGGCCTTGGCGCGCTGGATACACGCGCGATTTTTTGCCGTGAAGAAGGTCGAATAGGTCTTGGCGCGAAATTGCGCGGCGTCGCGAATTGCGCTGTCGTTCATGAACGGCAATAGTGTCATACCGGCGACGGCGGCGGAATCGTTTGCCTTCAGCGCCGCGCGAAACTTCTCGATGAAGCCGTCGAATTCCTTCTGCAAGGCAGGAGAAGCGACGGCTTGCTTCGGCGCCTGGGCGACGGCTGGCGCAAGGTTCACGAGAGCGGTGGCGAGCATAATTCGCAGCAAAAATCCCACGGGTCGGCTCCGTCCATCCAATCAAGGTCTTCCGACCGATCCAAATCCATGGTGTTCTGTTGCGTCAAGGACTTTCTGGCTCGCCGGCGCAGCGTTAACCCCGCAGAGCATGCGCTGGCATGTCTTGCCGCGCCTGCTTAAGGCAGAAATTGGCCCATCGCGACATATTGCGCTGTCGCACGAACTTGGTCGCTATAGGGGCAAAGCGGACATTGCTTTCGTCGCATCACGCCGCCGGGTTTATGGGTACACGACCTAGTGTCCGATAACGCGAATATATGCGTCAGAAACAAAGTTTGGATTCTTCCGGTGGCCTCATTCGCAGCAAGATGTCTTGCCGTGCTCTTGAACGGGTGGACAACCTACGGCGTGAGCGCAACTCGAAGGGATCACTGATGCAAAGGCGCGCGGCGTCTACAAGGGACGCAAAGCCAGCATTGATCCTGAGAAAATTCGGAAGCTGAAGGCCGAAGGCATGGGTGGTCCATCGGCCGTCGCCATAGCGCTGAAGATTGGCCGCGCGCCGGTCGCGCACTCGAAAGCTAAGGCAGGACAATCCACCAACTGCGGTGTTTTTGACGGTGCGTTGCATGTATTAATGAGCCGTCGCGTCTGCTTGTTGGTCATCATGCAGAGCGTGTTGCGATCCATTGATGCACTTACGACAATTGATGGGCTCAGAATTCCGAGTTAAGTCGCTGCGCAAACACACGAGAGGGTGAAGTGGAAATCAGGCAGGACGATCCGACGGCACCATATGTGGCCTCCTTGTTGGCACATCATTTGGAAGAGTTGCAAAGTGTCATGGGCGAGCATGCGCAAGCGCTCGACGCGAGCGGTCTTTCGGCTGCGACCGTAACGTTCTGGACCGCTTGGCAGGGCCAAGTGCTGCTTGGATTCGGTGCCTTGAAGCAACTCGATGACACGCATGGCGAAGTAAAGTCGATGCGCGCTGCATCCGCTGCGCGGGGCACCGGTGTCGGACGCGCCATTCTCCACCATATCATCACCGAAGCCCGCAAACGTGGATATGCGCATGTCAGCCTGGAGACGGGAACAGCAGCGCTGCATGCGCCTGCCATCTCGCTCTACCGCAGCGCCGGCTTTGTATCCTGTGAACCGTTCGCCGATTATCAGGCCAGCCCGCATAACCAGTTCATGAGGCTCGACCTGGCCAATTGAGCGGTCTTCGTATGCAGGCAATCGTCGGGAAAGCGTGCGCCGTCGCGGCGGATTGGCTCGACCTGTCAGATGGTTCGCGACCACCGCCGGGACAACAGCCAAAAGGCGCCGGCTACTGTGCATGGGGTTGTTTAGATGCTTCGGTCGGACGGCCTATTCGAGCTCGACGACCTGGCCGTTCGCCAGCGAGACACGGCGGTCCATGCGGCCGGCGAGCTCCATGTTGTGGGTCGCGATCAGCATCGAGACTTGCGTCGCCTTCACGAGCTGCATCAGCGCCTGGAAGACGTGGTCCGCGGTGACGGGATCGAGGTTGCCAGTCGGCTCGTCCGCAAACAGCACCCGCGGCGCATTTGCCACCGCACGCGCGATCGCCACGCGCTGCTGCTCGCCGCCCGATAGCTCGGCCGGGCGGTGGGTAATGCGGTCCTCGAGGCCGAGATAGGACAATATCTCCTTGGCGCGCTTGACGCTCTCGGAGCGCTTCAGGCCGCGGATCATCTGCGGCATCATGACGTTCTCGAGCGCGGTGAACTCCGGTAGCAGCCGGTGCGACTGGTAGACGAAGCCGATCTCGGTGCGTCTGATCTGGGTGCGCTCGATGTCGGGCAGTTGCGAGGTCGGCGAGCCCGAGACGTAGACTTCGCCGGCGTCAGGCGTCTCCAGGAGGCCCGCGATGTGCAGCAGCGTCGACTTGCCCGAGCCTGATGGTGCCACCAGCGCCACCGACTGTCCCGGCCACAGCGCGAGCTTTGCGCCGTCAAGGATGGTCAAGGGCACTTCGCCCTGCATGTACTGCCGCTTTATCTCGTGGAGATAAATGACCGGTACATCTTCTGCCCCCTGCTCCATCAGCCCCTCACTCGTACCGCAGCGCTTCGACAGGATCGAGGCGCGCGGCGCGCCACGACGGGTAGAGCGTCGCGAGGAACGACAGCGTCAGCGCCATGATCACCACCGCGGTGGTCTCGCCGACGTCGATCTCGGCGGGCAGTTTGGAGAGGAAGTAGAGCGTCGGATCGAACAATTCGGTCGCCGTGAGCCAGGACAGGAACTGGCGGATGGATTCGATATTCAGGCAGATCATCAGCCCGACGAAGAAGCCGACCAGGGTGCCGACGACGCCGATGGAGGCGCCCGTGATCAGGAAGATGCGCATGATCGAGCCCTGCGTCGCCCCCATGGTGCGCAGGATCGCGATGTCGCTGCCCTTGTCCTTCACCAGCATGATCAGGCCGGACACGATGTTGAGGGCTGCGACCAGCACGATCAGCGTGAGGATCAGGAACATCACGTTCCGCTCCACCTGCAGCGCGTTGAAGAATGTCGAGTTGCGCTGCCGCCAGTCGACCAGGAAGACCGGGCGGCCTGCGGCCTCCGTCACGGTCTTGCGAAACTGGTCGATGCGATCGGGATTGGTGGTGAAAATCTCGATCGCGGTAACGTCGTTGTTGCGGTTGAAATAGGCCTGCGCCTCGGCGATCGGCATGAACACGAAGCCGGCGTCATATTCGGACATGCCGATCTCGAACACAGCCACGACCTTGTACGGCTTGATGCGCGGCGTTATGCCCATCGGCGTTACCGCACCCTTCGGCGCCACCAGCGTGATGCTGTCACCCGCGTGGACCGAGAGCTGGTCGGCCAGGCGCCGGCCGATCGCGACCCCCTGCCCGTCGTCAAAGCCCTCCAGCGTGCCCTGCTTGATGTTCTTGGCAATCGAGGTGAGGTTGTTCAGATCATCGGCACGCATGCCGCGCACCAGCACGCCCGAGGCATTGAAATAGGACGACGCCAGCGCCTGACCGTCGACGACGGGTGCGGCGAGGCGGACGCCTTGCGCCTGGCTGATACGTTCGGCGACGTCCTTCCAGTCGGTCAGGGGCGATTCCAGCGGCTGCACCAGGATATGGCCGTTGAGGCCGAGGATCTTGTCGAGCAGCTCTTTGCGGAAGCCGTTCATGACGGCCATGACGATGATCAGCGTGGCGACGCCGAGCATGATGCCGAGAAAGGAGAACCCGGCGATGACCGAGATGAATCCCTCCTTGCGGCGCGCCCGCAAATAGCGCGCCGACAGCATCCATTCGAAGGGGGCGAAGGGCGCAGTGTGCTGGGCTTCGGTCATGGTCTCATCCATTGCTCGATAATCCCATGATTCGGGGTCAATTGTGGCCGGATTGCCTGCCCCTTTGCCGCGCGGTGGATAATATTCAGCCGGCCAGCCGCGCCACCGCGTCCGCCGGTGACATGGTCTCGCGCGACCCGTCGGCGCGCCGCTTGATCTCGACCTTGCCGTCGGCGAGCCTCTTCGGGCCGATCATGATCTGCCAGGGAATGCCGATCAGGTCCGCGGCGGCGAATTTGGCGCCGGCGCGCTGGTCGGTGTCGTCATAGAGGACGTCGACGCTTTTGGCGGACAGCTCGGCATAGAGTTTTTCGCAGGCGCCATCGACGGCGGCATCGCCCTGCTTGAGGTTGAGGATCACGACGCGGAACGGCGCCACCGCTTCCGGCCATTTGATGCCGGAATCGTCATGGCAGGCCTCGATGATGGCCCCGGCGAGGCGCGAGACGCCGACGCCGTAGGAGCCGCCATGGATCGGCACGTCGACGCCGTCGGGCCCGGCGACCATCGCCTTCATCGGCTCCGAATACTTCGTTCCGAAATAGAAGATCTGGCCGACCTCGATGCCGCGGGTGTTGAGCCGCTTGTCCGCGGGCACTTCCTGCTCGAAGCGCGCCGCATCGTGCACGTCCTCGGTCGCGGCATAGACCGACGTCCACTGCTTGATGATCGGCGTCAGGTCGCTCTCATAGTCGACGTCCTCGCCGGGCACCGGCAGGTCGAGCACGTCGCGATTGATGAAGACGCCGGATTCACCGGTGTCGGCGAGCACGATGAATTCATGGCTGAGATCGCCGCCGATCGGGCCGGTCTCGGCGCGCATCGGGATCGCCTTCAGCCCCATCCGGGCAAAGGTGCGCAAATAGGCCACGAACATCTTGTTGTAGGCGACGCGCGCCGCCGCCTCGTTGAGGTCGAACGAATAGGCGTCCTTCATCAAGAATTCGCGGCCGCGCATCACGCCGAAACGCGGACGCTGCTCGTCGCGGAATTTCCACTGGATGTGATAGAGATTGAGCGGCAGGTTCTTGTAGGACTTCACGTAAGCGCGGAAAATCTCGGTGATCATTTCCTCGTTGGTCGGCCCGTACAGGAGCTCGCGCTTGTGGCGGTCGGCGATGCGCAGCATTTCCGGGCCATAGGCGTCGTAGCGGCCGCTCTCGCGCCAGAGGTCGGCGAGCTGCAGCGTCGGCATCAGCAGTTCCAGCGCGCCGGAGCGGTCCTGCTCCTCGCGCACGATTTGCTCGATCTTCTTCAGCACGCGATAGCCCAGCGGCAGCCAGGCATAGATGCCCGCGGCCTCCTGCCGCATCATGCCGGCGCGCAGCATCAGGCGATGCGAGACGATCTCCGCCTCTTTCGGATTTTCCTTCAGGATCGGGAGAAAAAACCGCGACAATCGCATGTGCCAAACTCGATAAGAATCAGTGATGGGGTGCAGTGAAACCGGATTAGCGGCGATAGCACAAGACAGGGACTGAGGAAATGCCGCTAAGGTAACGAAATTCCTTGTCATTTTTCCGTCGACTTCAGAGACGGGTTGAGGCTGTTGATGCGCCGCCTAGCGCGGCGCCACCTCGAGTTCGTCCTCGAGCGTGACCTTCTCGAAATCGGTCACAAGGGCATCGATGCGGATGTGCCAGCGGCCGGCGAAGGGAAGCTCGACCTTGCGCACGTGCCAGTAGCCGTCGGCGCCGAGCTCGGCATCGCGCTCCATCGGCTCGATCCCGCGCTCGGGCAGGCTGAGCGTCAGCGTGACCTCCTTGGCCGCAAGCGGCGCCGCATCCCCGGTCATGAGCTGGAGCACGAAATCGTCGGTGCCGGCCTTTCCGGGCGTGACCAGGACCTGGAACATCGCCTTGTCGGTGTGGATGTGGAGCGCCAGCGGTGTCTCCGGGACGATCGTGCGCGGCGGCGGCGTGAAGCGCCAGCCGGCAACGAGCGCAAAGATGCCGAGCGCGAGCGCGCACTCCAGAAGGATCGAGCGCTTGAGTGCCCTCGCCGCGACCGGGCCGTTCGCAAGCCGCGGCGCCAGCCGAAAGCGGTTGAGCGCGGCGAGCGCCAGCAACGCCAGGACCAGCGCGAGCTTGGTGACAAGGATGAAGCCGTATTTGGTCTCGACCAGCGCCGCAAAGCTTTGGAGCTGGATCACCGCGAGCGCGAGGCCGGTCAGCGCGAGAGTGCCGACCACCGGTACGGCGAGCCGCGAGAACCGCTCCACCACAGGCAGCGCCGCGGCACCCTGTCGCGAGACCAGCGCAGCCAGCGGCGCCAGTGCGCCAATCCAGAACGCGACGCCGACGCCGTGCAGAAGGATCGCCGACCGCGTCAGCATCTGCGGCGGCGCGCTGGCTGCGTGTCCCGTCGGGGCCAGCGCAAAGCCGACCCCAACCAAAGCAATGGCCGATAGAGCGTGGGTCGCCCCCGTACCTCGTAGCGCCAGCGCCGACATCAGCATGGCGACGCCTGCGATTAGCAGCGCCGGTGCGGCGCTGGTCCTGACCGCAACGCCCCACGGGGCAGGCTTCAATATTGCGGCCAGCGGCAATCCCAGCAGGTCGACACCCAATAGTCCGAGCGAAGCGATCGCGCTGACGAAGCCGACCGTCAGTGCCACACGCGCCACGGCCATGCCATCCGTGGACCGCCCGATCCAGTTTCCGAAAAAGACGCCTCCGACGCCGACAAACAGTCCGAGATAGAGACCGATCCGCGCCAGCCAGATCAGGCCGTTCACGCTGTCGTCCGTAGCCGCGGTCGCGGAAACTTTCGCGCTCGGCATGCCGATCGAAAAGGTCACCGATCCCGCAACGGGATGGCCATCCTGCGAGATCACGCGATAGCTGACCACGACGGTGCCTTGCGGCAGGTCCGGCGGCACGGCGATGGAAATGGTCTCGCCGGATGCGCTGACGCGCGCCTCGCCGCGCTCCCTGCCCTCGGCATCGATCAGACGAATTGCGCCCGGGGTCACGGCCTCGTTGAAGCGCAGCTCGACGCTCTTCGGCGGCGAGGCCACCACGCTCGCATTATACGGCTCGACCGAGACCAGTGCCGCATGCGCATCCGCGCGGCCCGCGAAGCCGACGCAAAAAATCAGCGTCGCGAGCGCGGCGAGCAGGCGCATTACGGCTTTGGCACCAGCTTCACGCCGGGCGCCGGCGTCTTGCTGTCATGCGAATGGCCACTGCCGGCACCGGCTCCCGCCGCGGGAATATCGATCCAGCGGCTGACGCCCTTCTCGCATTCCTGCACCACAGGGAAATACAGCGTGGTGTTCGGCTTCAGGGTATCGGTGAGATAGGTGTTCATGACGAACTCATCATAATTGTGGTCCACCAGCTTGCCGCCCGACCACACCACCTCTTTCGCGCCCGACGAGATCTTGTTGCCGTGATACTCGTACTCGCTCGCATATTTCCCCTCGACCACGTCGACCGTCCAGCCCGCCTTCGGCATCGGTTTTACGGAAATCACGCCCTCCGGCACCTGCACGCGAATCTTGACGGTCGGTGAGCCCGAGCAGCCATGCGGGACGGCGAACACCGCCTTGTAGGATGCGCCGGCGCTCGCCTGCTTGCCTTCGAGGAAGACATGCGCGCTCGCCGGCGTTGCGGCCAGCATGGCGAGGACGAGGAGATACTTCGTGTTGGACATTTTCGGCCTCTGGTTCATGTGATTGAGTGACAGCGCGCATTTGCGCGCGTCAGGAATCAAAGATTCATGGTTGCGCCGGCAGCTTTCGCGGCGGCTTCCGCCTCGCGGATCAGCTCCTGGCGCCGCTTGAGAACCTCGCCGGCAATTGCTTGCCCCGCCTGTTCGGGAGAGCCGGCATTGAAGGGCGGCTTTGGATCATATTCGATCAGCAATTGAATGCGCTTTGCGGTGTCCTCGCCAGCGAGCCGCGCGGCGATGGTCAGCGCAAGATCGATGCCGGCCGTCACGCCTCCGCCGGTCATGCGGTTGCGATCCTCGACGACGCGGTCCGTGCGCGTCACCGCGCCCATATGCGGAAGGAGATGGAGGACGTACCAGTGCGACGTGGCCTGATAGCCCTTCAGAAGGCCCGCCGCTCCGAGCAGGAGCGAGCCCGTGCAAACGCTGGTCACCAGCCGCGCGGCGTTGCCCTGCTCCTTGATGAAGTCGACGGTCTGCCGATCCTGCATCGCCGCAACCGTTCCCTTCAGGCCGCCGGGCACAAACAGCACATCAAGCGGCTTCGGAGCGTTGTCGAAGCTGACGGTCGGCGCAACAGCCACGCGCACGTCGGTTATGACCGGCTGGGCCGTCTTCCCGATCAGTTGGACGTCGGCCTGCATGATGTTGAACACGGTCAGCGGCCCGACGAGGTCGAGCAGGATCATGTCGGAGTGGATCAACATCCCGACCCGCAGCCGGTTGGATGGAGTTGGCTGCGCCATGGCGGCCGGCGCAACGAGATTGAGCAGGGACAGTGCTGCCAGCGTGGTGTTGAATTCTCTGCGGTCCATGCTCCCTCTCCTCCAGTGGTCAGCGGAACAGAAGCAACGACAGCAAATGGTCGTTCGCCTCTGACCGCCTGATGTTCAACCCCGCACCATCACATCTTCATCCCGGAATGGTCGTGCATCTTCTTCATCTGTCCGCCCTTGTCGGTGGCGCCGCCCGGTGCCTGCGCGCCGACGCCCTGGATGTCGAGCGAGACCTGCACCTTGCCGGCCTTCTCGAATTGCAGCGTCACCGGCACCTTGTCACCCTGCTTGAGCGGGCTCTTCAGCTCGAACAGCATCAGATGATAGCCGCCAGGCGCGAGCTTCACGGTCTTGCCGGGCTCAATGGCGAGCCCCTTGTCCAGCGCGCGCATCTTCATCACGCCGTCGGTGACCGCCATCTCGTGGACCTCGACCTTGCCGGCAATGTCGGCGGAGCCGCCGACGAGCTTGTCCGGCGCGCTCCCCTTGTTCTCGATCGTCAGATACGCGCCGCCGATCTTGGCGCCGCCGGGCGTGGCCCGGCTCCAGGCCTGCGTGATCACGAGATCGCCGGCCTTGATTTCCTGGGCGGTCGCGGGCGCCGCGAGCGCGGCGGCGAACAGGGCGAAGCCGGCAAGTCCGGCCAACAGAGTTTTCATGGGTAGCTCCTTCTTGTCGTTGGATCGTTCAGAACGTGTATTTCGCCGCCAGCACGAAGGTTCGGCCCGGGAAGGGATGGAACAAAAAGTACTGCTCGTTGAAGAGATTATCGACGCCGAAATCGAACGAGAAATTCTTCGTCGCGTTGTAGTGGATCTTCAAGTCCACAACGAAAAAATTATCGAAGGCCCCGTAGACGCGCGGGATGCGGTCGGTGTTGTCGAGCGTCGAGTACTGCTTGCCGCTGTAGCGGGCGGCGACGGTATAGGCCCAGCTTTCGTTCGGCCGGTAGGTCACGCCGAATTTGGCCCGCCAATCAGGGACGTAAGGTACGCGCTTGCCTACAACAGTGGTAGGCAGGTTGGTCAAAGGATCAAAACCGGCCCAGCTAGCGTCCGCCAGAATCCGAGAGTCGACGTAGGTCACGCTGCCGAACAGTTGCAGCCCGTTGATGAGCACGTTGTCCTTGTCGGCCGACAGCTCGACACCCTGCATACGGATGGCATCGACATTGCTGATAACGGTTGTCGGAGTCTGCACGCCCGTCGTCGGATTTGTCACCAGATTGGTCTGCGAGATGATGGCGTTGTTGGTCCGCTCGCGGAATAGCGTCAGCCTGACACGACCGTCGTTCCATCTGCGCTCGATATTCAGCTCGCCCGTGTAGTCATGCTCGGGAACGAGGAACGGATTTGCGAAGGTCGCCACGCCACCGACCGTGATGTTCTGATAGAGCTCGGTCACCGTCGGGTAGCGGTACGCCTCACCAAAGCTGCCGGTGATGCGCCATTCCTTGTTCAGATCGTAAGTGAGTGACGCCTTCGGCGAGAAATTGGTCGAGGACAGCGCCGGCTGATTGACCGCCGCCGATGACGTGATGACGCCCACGCCATTCTGGATCGTGTTGAGATTGAACCCATCCAATGCGCGCCAGGTCTCAAGCCGGCCGCCGAGCGTCAGCTTGAGATTGGGCACGATCTTCCAGGCGTCCTGCAACCAGAGTGCACCGGTTCGCGTCTCGCCGATGCCTTGCGAATACAGCGTGCCGTTGCCTTTATCCCCTGTCGAATACCAGACGGTCGACGCATAGACCGGGTTTTCGAGGCGATAGCGGTCGCCATGAACGCCAAAGCTGACCTCGTGCGCGCCGTCGATCCCGTCGGGACGCCAGATGCCCTTGGCGTCGGCGTTCTGCCAGTTCGTGCCGTCCATCCGCGTCACCTTCCCGTTCAGGGAGTAGCTGGTGCCGGCGCGGACGGTGAACGGGTTTGTCTGGATGTCCTGGAGATAGTTGTAGCTCGACGCTGAGAGGTCGAAGTCGAACACACCCTTGGTATCGCTCTTCAGCGCGACCGCATTGCTGACATGAGTCTGGTCCCAGATGTATTTGCTGTTCGCAAAGCTGGAGATGCCGGCAAAGGTGGGCAGACCCGTCGCTGTCGATTTCAGATAGGTCTGCGGATCGGACGTTTGGTGATTGTTCCAGATGCCAAGCGAATACGTTGCCTGCACCAGCGGCGACACATCCCAGGCCAGCCGCAGATTGCCGGACGCCTGTTGCGAATGCGCGAGCGTTCCCGCGCCCACCACGTTCGCGATCATACCCTGCTTGTTCTGGGCCGGAAACATTCCGGTCGTGCCCGGCGGAGTCCCCGTGGGATTTGCCAGCGTCGCGCCGAAGGTCACGTAGGACAGCGGCTGCTGAAAACTGTCGAGATAGTTGGCGCTCACGAGCCACGACAAATTGCCGTCGCGATTGCCCGCGGCAGCACTGGTCTGGCTCGTCACATAGGTGTCCTTGGTGCCGTACTGGCTCCACGGCATCACCGAGACCGTTTCCTTGGCCACCGCAAATGGCTTGTCCGGCATTTTCGAGGAGATCAGCAGCACGCCGCCGATCGAGTTGCCGGGATAGGCCGCCGCAAACGGGCCGTTGAGGAAGTCGATTCGCCCGATCGCTTCGGGCGAGATCAGGTTCCACTTTGGCGAGGCGCCGGAGTTGTTGTTGCCGATCAGCGCCGAGATCAGAAGGTCGTCATAGTAGATCAGCGTCCGCGCGCTGGAGTTCAGACCCCAGCTTCGCGTTGCCAGCACCGCCTGGTTGTCCCCGTCATTGCGTTTCCGCACGAACAGGCTCGGCATGTATTTGACGGCATCCTCGGCATCCTTGAGGTTGATGGTTTCATCGACCTCCTTGGCGGTGATGCTGAAGGACTGTTGCGGCAGCTGGTAGCGCGCCACCGCCGACGGCGTCGCCAGCGAGGCACGAGTCTCCCCGCCGACCGGATTGACGACGATGACCGGGATCGACCGGTTGGCGGCCGCCGGTCTGGTCGCGCGCGGTTTGGCATTCGCGGAGCGTTGGGCGAGCTTGCGCGCCTCCTTGGGCGCATCGACGCTCACCGCCGGCAGCTCCTTCTCGCTACCTTGGGCAAAGGCTCCGCTCGTCGACGCGAGTAGCGCCGCCTGGATGGCGACGACACTCACGCCACAGAGGGCATGAAGGCGTAACATCGTAAATTCCTGACGCCGGCACGGCGGCCGGCCTTTCGACTGCATCAGTCGCCGGCGGACGAACCGCGGCGACCACGAGGGTCGTCAGGAAATTTGCGGCGGCGCGCGCGCTTGCGCGTTGGAGCCGCCATGCGACGTGACAACGCTATCGGTCACATCGTGCCACACCACGCGCGCGGCGTGGCGGAGGGGCGCGGAGAACGTCGGCTGCGGCGAATCGAGCGACGCGTTCGCCTGCGCAAGGCAGCACATCGCGCAGGCCCCCGCATGCGCGCCGGGCACGCCCGTCTGATCGGCAAGACCGGAGCCCGAGGAATCGCTGCTATGGCAGATGACGGCGTTCTGGAGCGGATCGGCTACGGCCGCAGCCGCCGCCCAGCAGGCGGCGATCGGCGCCAGCACCTGGATCGCCAGCGCGATCAGGACGATAGGCAGGAATTTTTGCAGCCGCGCGCGCATTCGCCGAACCATTTGTTCGCCTACCAACTAATCACCGCGCCCTTTCCAAGTCGAGACAGGTTCGCGCGCCAGCTTGGGCCACGACAAATTTGTGGGAGAGTGTGTTCCGTATACCGCGCTGGGGCCTGAACAAGCACGCTCTGACCGCCTTACCACCCTACCAGCCAGACGAATTCCATCTATTTTTCAATATCTTATCTGATTAGTATTACGAACATTTCGTCCACTGCTCGAATTTTGAACAATCGTTGCTGAAATTGATGACAAGTGAGAAAAGTTCATCTAGCATTCATGTGCTCAGGCTGGCCGCGAGGTCGAAGTCTGGTGGTCCAAGTCTCGGGAGGAGCCCCTGGCGCGCAAAACGCAGCGTCGCCCCGTCAATCAAGAGCAAATCTTCAGATATCGGGGATAATAGGGTCGACACAATTTTTGAGCGGGGCTAGGGCCCCGCTCTTTTTTTGCCTTTTGCAGCGCGTGTTTGTGCCGCGCCGGCGCCACACAAATGAATGCGTCAACCAATCCGATCGAACGAAGCTTCGAACTTGCGGCCGATCGCTGCGAGGATCTGACACCGCTTGTCTATCGGCGTCTGTTTCGCGAACGCCCCGAAGCACAGACGATGTTTCGCACGGACGGTGGCGATCTCGTGAAGGGATCGATGCTGGCGCTGACGATCGAGGCGATTCTTGATTTCGCAGGCGCGCGCAGCGGGCATTTCCGCATGATCGCATGCGAAGTGTCCTCGCATGACGCTTACGGCACACAGCGCGATCTCTTCATCGACTTCTTCCGCATCATTCGGGACACGCTACGTGACGTACTTGCCGACGAGTGGTCGCCGGCCATCGACGATGCCTGGCAAAAATTGCTCATCGACATCGCGGCCTTTGCCGAGAGTCCGGCCTGAATCTTCGCATTGCACCAACGCGGCTGCGTCAGATTTCCGCGCGATTGCGTGACGGGTAGCGTGGACCCTTCGATTGTGAGACACTGCCCTCCTTGGTAGCGCAAACAAAGACGCTGCCAACGCAAAAGATCATGGGAGCGAGCGATGTCCGGGACGAAAGATTTCTCGAAGACCAGGCGCGATCTTCTTCAGGCGGCAGCGACCGCCGGCGCCGCCACGGCAATTCTCGGCAGCATGGGCATAAACCCAGCGCTTGCCGCCGAAGTCGGACGATCCGAGAAGCCGTTGAAGGCGGCATTCTCCAATGCAGGCCTCCAGGCCACCTGGTGCGCCCAGGGCAAACAGGCTGCGGAATTCTGGGGCAAGCTGTTCAACGTCGAAGTCACCTGGTTCGACGGCCAGCTCGATGCGGTGAAGCAGCGCGCCGCGATCGATAACATGGCCTCGCAGAAGTGGGACTTTGTCGCGATCCAGGCGTTTGGCATCGGCACCCTCACCCAGCCCGTGCAGAAGATGATCGACGCCGGCACGCCCGTGATCGACATGGACACGCTGATTGCTCCGCTCGATCAGATCAACGTCCACTCCTTCCTCGCGCCCGACAACGAGTTCATGGGCGCCTCAGTCACGCAGGCGCTGTGCAACGCCATGGGCGGCAAGGGCAAGATCATCATGACGCAAGGCGCGCTCGGCCACACCGGTGCGCAGGGCCGCGCCAAGGGCTTCAACTCGGTCGTCAAGCAATTCCCGAACATCGAGGTGCTCGACACCCAGCCGGCCGATTGGGACGTCTCCAAGACCGCACGACTGTGGGAAACCTATCTGACCAAATACCCGCAGATCGACGCGGCGTTCTTCCACAATGACGACATGGCGCTCGCCGCCGCCAACATCATGAAGGCGCGCAACCGCACCAACATCCTGATCGGCGGCGTCGACGCCATGCCGCCGGCGATTCAGGCGGTGAGCGAAGGCCGCATGTATGCTACCGTCCGCAACCCGTCTTGCCGCATCCATGGCGGCGCCATCATCGCGGGCGTCTCCGCTGTGGTTGGCGGCGAGAAGAGCGGACAAGGCATCCCGAAGAGTGTCGTCACGGACGGCCCGGTCGTGACCAAGGCGAATGCTGCCGGCATGCAGTGGATGCAGGATCATTTCCTGATCTGATTCCTCGATGCAGCAGGCACGCTCGCCGATCCTCGAACTGCAGGGCATCACGAAGAGCTTCGGCGGCGTCGAAGCGCTTCGTGGTGTCGACTTTGCGCTCTACGCCGGCGAGATCCATGGTCTCGTCGGCGAGAACGGCGCCGGAAAAAGCACGCTGATGAAAATCATCGCCGGCGTGCACCCCGAATTCTCCGGCCGTTTCCTGGTCAATGGCCAGGAAACCCGCTTTCGCTCGGCCCGTGACGCCCATGCCGCCGGCATCGCCATGGTGCATCAGGAGCTCAGCGTCGCGCCCGACCTGACGGTCGCGGAGAACGTGTTTTTGGGCAACCAGCCGACCAACCGGCTCGGCATCGTGCAGTGGCGGCGGATGGCGCGGGACGCCGGCGAGCAGCTCGCGCGCTTCGGGATCGACGTCGACCCGATGTCACGGCTCGGTGACCTCCCGATCGGGCTCCAGCAGCTCATCGAGATCGCCCGCGTGCTGTTCTCGGGCGCCCGCATCGTCATCCTGGACGAGCCGACCTCCGCCCTCTCCCCGCCCGAGGTCGAACGCCTGTTCGCGACGCTGCGGCGGCTACGCGATGAGGGCACCGGCATCGTCTTCATCTCGCATTTCATCGAGGACATCCTTCGCGTGTCCGACACGGTCACCGTATTCCGCAACGGTCGAAAGGTCGCAGAGACCGCATCAGCGGCCACCACCAAGGGCGCGCTGATCGAGGCAATGATCGGGCGCGGCGGCGAGGCCCTGGAGCACAGCTATACCGACGACCTCAGCCTGCCGAAGCCGAGCGACGGCCCGGTGGTTCTGAAGGTCGACCAGTTGTCGCTCGCCCGCAGCCTGCAGGACGTCTCGTTCGAGGCGCGCTCCGGCGAGGTGCTGGGCATCTACGGCTTCATGGGCTGCGGCCAGCAGGAATTGTCCCGCATCCTGTTCGGCAAGCTGAAGCCGGACAGCGGCGCGCTCATCGTGGACGGCGCAGCCAAGAGCTTTGCCAGCACGGCGGCGGCACGTCGCGCCGGCGTGGCGCTGGTGCCCGAGAGCCGGCGCGCAATGCTGTTCCACCAGGAGCCGGTCTACAAGAACGTCTCGATCAGCATCTTGGACCGCATCTCCGCCCTCCTGCTCAAGCCGGCGCGCGAGCGGGAGATCGCAAAACGCCAGGTCGAGCAGTTGCAGATCAGGCCGCCGGTCGTCAGTCTCGACCTCGGCATGCTCTCGGGCGGCAACCAGCAGAAGGTCGCGCTGGCGAAATGGCTGACCTATCCGCCAAAACTATTGGTTCTCTGCGAGCCGACGCGCGGCATGGACGTCGGCGCCAAGAACGACGTCATCAACATCGTGCGCGATCTCCGCGCCAAGGGGCTGGCGATCATCGTCCTGTCGACGGAGCCGGAGACGGTGCTGTCGCTGGCCGACCGCATCCTCGTGCTCAAGCGCGGCGCGGTGGTGCGGGAATTCACCAACGAACCGGTCAGCAAAGACCGCCTGCTGGAGGCGGCGTGACGGAGAAGCACAATGGCGAGCAGTGAGACGGCTTTGGCTGCGGATCGCAAGGCGCGCGGCATCGGCCCGTTCCTGCGCTCGCAGATGCGCAACATCGCGCCGTTCCTGACCCTGATCTTCCTGAGCCTCTTCTTCGCCTTCGCGAGCCCCTCCTTTGCGACGCTGGACAATCTCGGCAACATCCTGACCCAGGTGTCGGTGACAGGCATCATCGCCGTCGGCCTCACCTTCGTGATCCTGTGCGCTGAAATCGATCTCTCGATCGCCAGCATCGCCAACGTCACCGGTATTGCGGTGGCCTACTTCACGCTGCAGGAATCCTACGTCAACATCGCCAACGTGCCCCTCCCCGGCGCGGTCGCAATCATCCTGTCGATCCTGCTCTGTGCGCTGCTCGGCCTGGTCAACGCGCTGGGGCTGACCGTGATCGGCATCCCCTCCTTCATCATGACGCTGGCGATGATGCAGATCGCGGCCGGCATCTCGGCCATGCTGGTGCGCGGGCAAATCGCCTACAAGGTGCCTAGCCTGATCACGACGCTCGGCTCCGGCTCGATCGGCGGCATCCCCTGGATCGTCATCGTCGCGGCCATCATGCTGCTCGCAGGGCACCTCGTGCTGACCTACACGCGCTTCGGCCGCTACGTCTACATGGTCGGCGGCAACCGCGAGGCGGCCGAATATTCCGGCCTCAACGTCAAGCTGATCCTCGGCGCCGTCATGGTGATCTCGGCGGTCTGCTCAGGGATCGGCGGCATGCTCGGCGTCGCCCATTTTGGCAGCGCGCAGCAGAACGAGTTCGACACCTATCTCCTGGATTCCATCGCAGCTGTGGTGGTCGGCGGCACCAGCCTGTTCGGCGGCCGCGGCGGCATAGGCAACACCATCGTCGGCCTGTTCGTGCTGGGAGTGCTCAACAACGGCCTCGACCACGTCAATATCGACAGCTTCCTGAAGATCCTGATCCGCGGCCTGATCCTGCTCGCCGCCCTCGTGATCAACGTCTATGCGCAGCGGCTGCGGGAGAAGACGGCGGAGTAGGCACCTCACCGCATCGAAAACAACCCCATGCAAAGTAGAAAACGCTCGCAAATCTGGCCCGGGACGGCCTGAGGAGGGCGGAGCAAAAAGCAGGTGCGGTGCCCCGCGACAGGCGCGCCACGTCCGTCGTTCTGCTATAATGTCGCTATGACGATCGGGATTTCCGGACCCGAACGGAAGGCACCAGCGCGAAGCGCTCGGGTGGGATTCATCCTCGCAGCCATCGTCGTCGCAATCGGCTTGTTCCTGCTCGCTCTCGTCGGCGACATCCTGGTCGACTGGATGTGGTTAACCTCGATCGGCTACAATCAGGTCTTCTGGACCACGACCGGCGCGAAAGCCGCCGTGTTCCTCGTTGTCTTCGCGGTGACCGCTACCGTGTTGTGGACAAACGCGCGCTTTGCCCTTGGCCTCGCCGGGCGCCGAGGCCGGTTGCCTGCGGCCTTCGACCCGACGCTTGCGGCCGCCGCAGCCCCCCCCGATCCGCTGGCATTCCTGCGCGAGCGACTGCCGTGGCGCATTGCGATCGCCGCGAGTAGCGGCCTCCTCGCTGTGTTCGTCGCCTGGGGCGAGGTCGGCAATTGGAGCACTCTGCTGCGCTTCATCTATCAGGTGCCCTACGGCAGCAACGATCCCTTGTACGACAAGGATATCGGCTTCTACCTCTTTTCCCTGCCCGCCTTTGTGGCCATCAAGAATTGGGCATTGCTGACGCTCATCATGAGCGCACTGCTTGCCGGATTTATCTACTGGGCGCACGGCGACATCGAGGACCGGGCGCAACGAATGTCGCCGGCAGCGATCTCCCACGGTTCGGCTCTTCTCGGCCTTTTCTTTGGCGTGAAGGCCTGGTCCTACAGTCTCGACCGCTATCTTCTGCTGTACGGCGATAACGGCGTGGTGGTCGGTGCCGGCTTCACCGACGTGAACGTGGAATTGCCGGTCCTGTGGCTTCTGATCGCGCTGTCGATCGTCGCCGCTTTGGCGGCAGGGACGAACCTGTGGGTGCGTACCTACCGCCTTCCCACCGCCGCGATTGTGCTGCTGTTCGGCGGCGCCTTGCTGCTGTCAGGCATCGTCCCCGCGGTATTTCAGCGCTTCTACGTCGGGCCGAACGAGCTGGAGTGGGAGCGGCCCTACATCGAACGCAACATCGCCCTGACCCGCGAGGCCTACAATCTCAATCGGATCGTACCGAAGCCTTTCCCTGCGGAACAGAACCTGAGCTTCAGGACACTCGAGGCCAACAAGGCCACGATCGACAATATAAGACTATGGGATTGGCAACCATTAGCCGACACCTACGCGCAACTGCAGGAGATTCGCACCTACTACAAAGTGCGCAACCTCGATGTCGATCGCTACTGGTTTGGCGACACCTACCAGAGCGTGATGATCTCGGCGCGCGAGCTGAATTCCGCGCTGCTACCTCCCAATGCGCAGACCTGGGTCAACCGCCACATCCTGTTCACCCACGGCAATGGCGCGGTGATGAGTCCGGTCACCCAGAAGAGCGGTGAAGGGCTCCCGCTTCTCTATCTGCACGATATTCCTCCGGTTGCACACGGAGGTCCCGCTATTCGCGAGCCACGGATCTATTACGGACAGGAGACTAACGACTACGTCGTCGTCAAGGGAACCGTTCCGGAGTTCGACTATCCAAAGGGGAAGGACAACGCCTACGCAGCCTACGACGGCTCCGGTGGTATCCCGCTGTCGGGGATGCTGAGGAGACTGATCTTCGCCCACCACTTCAACGACGTAAACCTGCTGCTTTCGGACTACATCGGCGACGACAGCCGGATCATGATCCGGCGCGACATCAAGAAGCAGGTCGGCACCATCGCCCCGTTCCTCACCCTCGATCACGATCCCTATTTGGTCGTCAGCGAGGGCCGGATGTTCTGGATACAGGACGCCTACACGACGAGCGAATATTTTCCCTACGCGCAGCCTGCGCCCGGCCACAATCTCAACTATATCAGAAATTCGGTGAAGGTCGTGATCGACGCCTACAACGGCACCGTCGACTTTTACCTGATTGATACGGCCGACCCAATCGCCGCGACCTATCAGCGAATCTTCCCCGCCCTGTTCAAGCCGTTCGCGGTCATGCCGCCCGATCTGCAGAAGCACATTCGCTATCCCGAAGACCTCTTCCTCATCCAGGCGCGGCTTTTCCAGACCTACCACATGGAAGCGGCCGATGTTTTCTATAACCGCGAGGACCTCTGGCAATTTCCGCGTCAGCCGGCCGGTGACGGCGTCTCTTCAATGGACGGGATTACCGCGATGGCCCCCTACTACATCATCATGCGGCTGCCGGGAGAGGCGCAAGCCGAGTTCTTCATCATGATCCCGATGGTGCCGAGCCGTCGCGACAACATGATCGCATGGCTCGCCGCGCGCTGCGACGAGCCCGGCTATGGCAAGCTGGTCGTGTACGAGTTTCCCAAGGAGAAGCTGGTCTACGGACCGTTCCAGATCGAGGCGCGAATTCATCAGAACACGGAGATCTCCCAACAGATATCGCTGTGGAATCAGATGGGGTCGCGCGTGATCCGGGGAAATTTGCTCGTGATCCCGATCGAGAATTCGATTCTCTACGTGTCGCCGCTGTATTTGCGGGCCGAGCAAGGACATTTGCCGGAGCTCAAGCGGGTGATTGCCGCCTATGGCGAACACGTCGTCATGAAGGAAACACTTGCCGAGGCCCTGTCGGCACTCTTCGTGGACGACGGACCTGCGCCGGCGCCGGGTGCGACCGCGGAATCGCCCAGCGAAGGGTCCGCGGCAAGGCGCGCGCAGGAGGCGCTCGATCACTACAATCACGCCATGGAGCGGTTGAAAGCCGGCGATTGGACCGGCTTCGGAAAAGAGATCGGCGTGATGCGCGGTATTTTGGAAGACATCCGGCGGCAATCGGGTAGCCGCTGAGGTGCCCGAGAAACGGTATTTTCTGACTTGCCCGGCGGATCGAGCGGATTGGGAAGGTCGCCCCCTGTCGTCGCGAGCGGTGCATGGCGTAGCTGGATCGGGGGCGGCTCTATCGATGAGCGCCTGCGCACTGACCACTAGCCTTTCGCAAACTCCGGCATCCAGGAGCGCAGCTCGCGGGCCGCGGCCGTCACGCTGGCGACATCGGGAAACTCCGCCGCCTCCACCATCATCATGCGCGCCAGCCGCACAGCCCCCGCCTCGCTGACCGCCGCCTCTCCGAATCCTCGATCAACTCGAAATCGATATTGTGCGCGACCCGAAGATGCGGCGGTGGCTGTGATCAAGTCGAACGTCAGCGTTTGGGAAGCGACGCCATTACCTCGCCCGCGTCCCCGTCTTCCAGGCAAGGCGTGACGGTCAACGGAAGTAGATCAGACCATTGGGCGACCCAACGATACATGGCCTTTGGATCACTCGATTCGGAGATCGCAAATCCCTGACCATTCATGCCATGCCAACGCCCCAACATCTTGACGCCGTCGGGTGGAGCGCCACCGGTTTCCAGGAAGCGCGCGACTGCTGCATTGAAAGTGCCTTGAGGTACAGACCAAGCAATGATGAATTTCATGCGAGTCTCCCATATTTGCAATTCATGGGTGAATGTCGCGGCTTCGCCGCTTGCGCACGATAGCGCCTGCAGGTCGGATAACAATGGCGAATGAATGGTCTGCTGATTGTTCGAGGGCGCCGTCCTGGAGGTCGACCAGCGGTGACGGATTGCGACCGTTTGGCCTCATGTCCCTCGCGACCGGAACCGTGTAGTATCCTTCTGACGCATGACAGAGGCGTGCCATGGCTGGCGAGCGCGTGCAGCGACGGCTAGCGGCAATTCTAGCGGCCGACATCGCTGGCTATAGCCGACTGATGGGCGCCGACGAAGAGGGCACGCTTGCCCAATTGAAGGCTCATCGCCATGCGCAGCTCGATCCCAAGATCGAGGAGCACCTGGGACGGATCGTCAAGACGACAGGCGACGGCATGCTGGCTGAGTTCGCTAGCGTGGTCGATGCACTGCGTTGCGCCATCGAGATCCAGCGCGGCATGCTCGAGCGCAATGCCGACGTCCCTCTGGAGAGGCGGATCGAGTTCCGTGTCGGCATTAATGTCGGCGATATCATCATCGACGGTGGCGACATCTATGGCGATGGCGTGAACGTGGCAGCCCGCCTGGAGGGCCTCGCTGAACCGGGTGGGATCTGCGTTTCGGGCCGCGTGCAGGAAGACGCGCGAGGCAAGCTCGACATCGCCTTTGAGGACGCCGGCGAACAGCAGCTCAAGAACATCGCCTGGCCGGTGCGGGTCTACCGGGTGCGGCTCGGCGGCGAAACAACCCAGGTCCGATCGGCCGTCGCACTTCCCTTGGCGCTTCCCGACAAGCCCTCGATCGTCGTCTTGCCGTTCACCAACATGAGCGGAGATTCCGAGCAGGATTATTTCGCCGACGGCGTGACCGAGGACATCATCACGGGGCTCTCACGTGCGCGCTGGCTCTTCGTAATAGCGCGGAACTCATCCTTCGCTTACAGGGGGCGCTCGACCGACGTTAAGCAGGTCGCGCACGAACTCGGTGTGCGCTACGTGCTCGAGGGCAGCATACGCAAGGTTGGGGAGCGCGTACGCATCAGCGCACAGCTGGCTGAGGGAACCTCCGGAAGACAGCTTTGGGCAAAGCGCTACGATCGCGAACTGTCCGACATATTCGCCATGCAGGACGAGATCACGGAGACGATCATCGGCGCGGTCGAGCCGGAGCTCGGAAAGGTCGAGCGCCGGCGCTCGGCCGGCAAGCGTCCGGATAATCTCGACGCCTGGGATCTCTACCAGCGCGGCATGTCGCACCTCTATGAATACACCAAGGAGGACCTGCAGCGCGCGCGGCAATATTTTGTCCAGGCAATTGCGAAGGACCCGCAGCTCGGGCCCGCACATTCCGGGCTCGCCGAGACCTATTACTACGAGGGTGTCTACGGCTTCGCAGAGTCCATTTCGGACAATCGCGAGAAGGCACTCGCACCCGCGCTGCGGGCAGTGGTACTCGACGCCGAGGATGCTGGCGCGCACTGCACGTTGGGGCGGGCCTACTACATGCGCCGCGCCTATGACGCTGCATTCCGGGAACTGAAGACGGCATTGGAGCTGAACCCTTCACTGGCGCTCGCACATTACGGCCTGGGTGCGACACTCCTATTCTCGGGACGCGCAGCGGAGAGCATCCCCCATCTGACCGCGGCGATACGGCTCAGTCCGCATGATCCGAACATGGGATCATTTTTGGTGCGGCTCGCTGATGCCGCGTATTTTCTGAAGCGCTACGAGGAAGCCGCCGAATGGGCAATGCGCGCACTGCAGCAGCCGAATTTCCAATGGTCGCGGTACACCGTGCTGATCGCGGCTCTGGCCCAGCTTGGCAGGCTCGACGAGGCCAGGAATTGCATCGACGAATTGCAGGCCAAGCGACCAAACACGTCAATAGCGTTTGTGCGAGAAACTCACCTGTTCGGCGACACGGCAAGCTTCGCGCACTATCTGGATGGCCTCCGCATGGCCGGTCTGCCCGATTGAGCGCGCCGCAATCAACTTCTATTCCGCTGACGCAACGGCGGGCGTCTCCGCCTTGGGCTTGCGCAGCATCATGCGTGCGATGGCCTCGCCGATCACCACGGTGGTGAAGTGGGTGTTGGCGCGGCAGTCTGCCGGCATGATTGACGCGTCGGCGACGCGCAAGCCGGCAATACCCTTCACAGTGCCGTCGGGATTGACCACACCGTTGGCGTCGTTGAAGCCCGTCATGCGGCAGGAGCCGGCGG
Source organism: Bradyrhizobium arachidis (assembly GCF_024758505.1). NCBI lineage: Bacteria > Pseudomonadati > Pseudomonadota > Alphaproteobacteria > Hyphomicrobiales > Nitrobacteraceae > Bradyrhizobium > Bradyrhizobium arachidis. The sequence goes on from NZ_CP077970.1 coordinate 5,401,877, forward strand.
CGTGCTGGATGTCGCCGGTGTCACGGCGCAGCACGGCTTCGAGCTCACCGGTCGGCAGCGCCGCCGCTTGCGGCAGCGTCATGTCGGTGTCGGTGAGGCGGATCCAGTCGGCGATTCCGGCGAGTGCAGGTTGCGTCGTGAGGACGGCGAGCCGCTTGACCGCATCGACCATGCGCAGCATGTCGCGGGGATCGGCCAGCATGTTCTCCTCTACAACGGGGTCGACGGAGGGATCGATCGAAGCGAGCTTTAGCGTGCCACGCGAATAAGCGTTGTAGAGACCGGCACCGATCGCACCGGGATTGCCGATGCCGCGATGGTTGAAGGCGATCAAGATCATGTCGCGCTTGCCGCCGCCGGCGAGGCCTGACGAATAGGTGACGCAGCAATTGGTGTGGCGCGTATCGCGATCGGTTGGGCGCAGGTCTTCCCGAAGCTGGATGGTGGCACGGAACAGCGGATGATCGAAGTAATCCTTGCCGACCGGCAGATCGCGTTCGACCGCGATGTTCATGGCCCTCAATTCATCGCCAGGGCCGATGCCTGAGCGCATCAGGATGGCCGGGCTGTGGATCGCGCCGGCGCACAGCACGATCTCGCGTGCGCTGATCTCCTGCGTGCCCTGCCCCTCCACATGCACGATGACACCGGTCGCCCGGCCATCCCTGATGACGAGGCGATCGACCAGGGCAAAACCGCGGATCTCCAGATTGGCGCGACCGCGTATGGGCTCCAGATAGCCTTCGTTGGTGGAGATCCGGCGCAGATTGCGGCTGTTGATGGGATAGCAGGCGACACCCTCGCCGTCCGTTCCGTTGAGGTCCTCGCACCAGGCATAGCCTGCGGCGAGTGCCGCATCGCGCAAGCCCCGATCGATCGGGCCCCAAGTCTCCGGCGGCGCGCGATAGACCGGCAGTGGCCCGCCGCGGCCATGGCCGGGTCTGTCGCCGAACTCAAAATCGTCCTCGATCACCGAGAACAGCGGCATCACATCCTTGGCGGACCAGCCGGTGCAGCCGAGCTCTGCCCATTCATCGAATGCGTCGGCGACGCCGCGGATGGCGATCTGGCCGTTCATCATCGAGGAGCCGCCAAGGCCCTTGCCGCGCCAATAGAAGCGCTGCTCCTGGCCTGCGATGCGGCGCGCATGCAGGTTGGGCCACTGCCACTTCTCCTGAAACTCGCGCTGGTGAATGATCGGGATCGGATTCGCAGTGGTCACTTCCCACGGCGCGTCAGCGGCACGCCAGTCGAGGCCGGCTTCCAGCAGCAGCACGCGCTTGCTGGCGACTTCCGAAAGCCTCGCGGCAACCGCGGCGCCGGCGGAGCCGCCGCCGACGACAATGACATCATACATGTGATTCAAGTCCCGATGGTTTGGCCGGCGCATCAAAGCATGGCTCGGCGCTATCGGGCTAGGGTCGCACCCGCGCCAGTCAGCCGCATTATTTGGCGAAATCCGGCTGCCAGTCGCACAATTTTCGCGCAGCACCCGTGATGTCGGTGATGGATGGGAACGACCCCGTCTCCACCATCATCATGCGCGCCAGCCGCACGGCGCGCGCCTCGCTGATCGCCCGCCTCTGCGGATCCTCGATCAGCTCGAAATCGATATTGTGCGCGAGTCCGAAGATGCGGCGGATGATTTTTGCGGCGGCAAATCCGACCGTGTCGGCGAACAGCCGCTGCATATAGGCTTGCCGCTCGGCCTCCAGCCGTGCGGCGCCGTTGTCGCCGGCAAAGAGCGAGGCCGGATAGCCGTCGCCCGCGGCACCCGCGCGCCAGAGGTCGAGGAATTTTCGCAAGAACTCGCTCCAAACCTTCTCGACGGTGTCGAGCACCCAGCCCTCGAACGCGCGCCGTTCGCCCGGTGTGCGCTCATGGCCGGCCGAGGCAAAATAGGCCATCAGGAGATTGGCGATGACGGCGCCGACGTCAAAACCCATCGGGCCGTAGAAGGCGAATTCGGGGTCGATCACCCGCGTCTCGGTCTCCGTCACCATGATCGAGCCGGTATGGAGGTCGCCATGGACCAGCGCCTCCGGGCTCGCCATGAATTTGAGTTTCAGCCGCGAAATCGCGACATGCAGGTCCAGGTCCTCACGCAGGCTTGCTGCGGTGGCGTCGAGGTATGGCGCGGTCCAGCGGTTCTGCTCCGCTATGCGATAGGGATCGGTGAAGATCAAATCCTCGGTGATCTTGCACAGCGCATGATTGCCAGCAAAGGCGGCGATGCCTTCCTTCTTGTCCGCCGCCGACAGCGCGAGATCGGAGGTGTAGAACAGCGTGCGCGCCATGAAGGTCGAGATGTCATCGACGAAGCGCGGATATTTGACGCCGGCGACCAGCCCCTTGCGCATGATGATGTGGGGCTCGAGCAGCTCCATCGCCGTCAGCGCGAGCGTGTCGTTGTGATGCAGCAGCGCCGGCACGAGGCCGGGGGCCAGTTCGGCCTGCCGCGACAACGCCAAAAATTCGTAATGCGCCCGCGACAGCGGCAGCGGCCAGCTTTCGCCGACCAGCCGCACATAAGGCAGCGCCTGCTTCACGGCGATCCCGCCTTGCGCGCCCTTGACGATGAAAACCAGATTGAGATTGCCGTCGCCGACCTCGGTGATCTCCCAAGCGCTCGGCGCCCCGCCCAGCGTTGTCGCTAGCCCTGGAACGCCGGCCAAATAGTCCCGCAGGTCGGCTTCATGCAGGATACAGTATTGATCTGCCCCATCGGCCTTCATGACGCTCCCACCCCATGGCTCTCATGGCCGGCTCGTCACTCGCGCTCCAGGAAGCTCGAACCGATATCGGCCTTTCTTTTAATCGGATCGTAGTCGCAATAGACGCCGTCCGCCACCAGCGTGTAGCTGGCGAAGACCGTGTATTTGTCCGTTTTGACCGAGTTGAGGCCGATGACCGAGGTGCTCTTGCCACCGTTCCACTTGAACGGCGTCGAGCTTTGCGCCCGCTCGCAGGCGGCGACCGCCTCGTTGAAGACGTAGCCTTCGACGAAGGCCTTCATGGTCCGGACCTGGACCGCCATCTTCCATTCGAAATAGCCGATGGCACCGAGGCCAGCGACGATCAACACCAAGAGCGCAATGACGATCCGCTGAAAAGTCATTCTTCCCCCCAAACGCCGCCGCCCAAATCTAGAACGGCATTCCCATCAATTTCGACAACCGTTCGATCGACAAATATCCGGCATGGTAAGCGGCCATGCCAAGCCCGAAAACGATGGCAGAAATGATCGTGGTCCAGATCAGCTTGGGCCCCATCCTGGTCAGGATCGGAGCGCCGGGATCAGTCCCCGGCTCGCCAACGCCGTCCTCATGCTGGCTGCGTACGCCGAACGGCAGGGTCACGAACAGCGTGACCCACCACAGCACGAAGTAGATCGCGAGCGCGGTTGATATCTGGTAGGCCATGGCCTGTCTTACGCCTGCTCGATCTCGACCAACGCGCCGGAAAAATCCTTCGGATGCAGGAACAGCACCGGCTTGCCGTGGGCGCCGATCTTCGGCACGCCGTCGCCGAGCACGCGGGCACCCTCCTTCACCAGCGCATCGCGCGAGGTGATGATGTCGACTACCTCGTAGCAGACATGGTGGATGCCGCCGTCGGCGTTGCGCTCCAGGAATTTGGCGATCGGCGAAGCCTCGCCATAAGGCTCGATGAACTCGATCTTGGTGTTTGGCAGCGTCACGAACACGGTGGTCACGCCGTGCTCGGGCAACGCCACCGCGTCCGAAATCTGCGCGCCGAATGCGGCGCCATAGATCTTCGCCGCCTTGGCGGCGTCCCTGGTCGCGATCGCGACGTGATTGAGCCGGCCCAGCATGTTCCTTCTCCCTTAGAGCATGATCCGCGGTCTTCCGAAAAGATCATGCTTAAACAGTTAGACTGTCAGCACATGTACCAGACAGGGGGGCTTTTTGCCCCAATGTTCGTTGATGACCGCGCGCACCGCCCGCCGCACTGATTCCGCGAGCGCATCGGCGTCGCGGCGCCGCGCCCGCGGCAGGCCCTCGATCGTCGAAACCACGGCGTCGAACACGAGGTCGTCAAAGGTCTCGCCGCCCCTATTCTTCTCGGGGATTCCGACGAGATCAATCTCGGGATCGTCAGCAAGCTCGCCCTGCTCGGTCATGGCGATGGCCACGAAGGCGCAGCCGGAGAACGCCATGCGCCGCCGCTCGACCACCGCGCGCGACTTGGAATCCTCCAAAATCGTGCCGTCCTTGTAGAGCCGGCCCGAGGGCACCGCGCCGACGATGCCGGGATCGCCGGGGCCGAGCTTGACCAGGTCACCGTTGCGGCAGACCAGCACTTTTGGCACGCCCGCCGCGCGCGCGAGCTTGGCATGCTCGTGCAGGTGCAGCGGCTCGCCATGGACGGGGATGAGGAGCTGCGGCTTGGTCCAGGCGATCAGGTCGCGCAGCTCGTCGCGGCGGGGATGGCCGGAGACGTGGACGAGATGGGTGCGATCGGTGATGACCTCGACGCCCTGCGACACCAGGCCGTTGATGATTGCGCCGACCGCCTTCTCGTTGCCGGGGATGGTACGCGAGGAGAAGATGACACTGTCACCCTTGTTCAGGGTGACCTCGGGATGGTCGTCATTGGCGATGCGCGCCAGCGCCGCGCGCGGCTCGCCCTGGCTGCCGGTGCACAGCGCCAGCACCTTCTCCTGGGGGATATGGCCGTAGAATTCGGGGCTGCGGAAATTCTGCACGCCGTCGAGATAGCCGGTCTCGCGCGCCACCTGCACCACCCGGTCCATGGCGCGACCGACCACGACGACCTCGCGGTCCGCCGCCTTGGCCGCATCGGCGACCGCCTTGATGCGGGCGACGTTGGAGGCAAAAGTCGTGACCGCGACGCGGCCCCTGGCCTCTTTGACGAGCTCAATGATGGTCTTGGCGACCTCGGCTTCCGAGGGCGAGCGGCCCTCGCGCACGGCGTTGGTCGAATCGCCGATCAGGGCGAGCAGCCCCTCCTCGCCCAACTCGCGCAGCCGTCGCTCGTCCGTCGGCTGGCCGATGATCGGGGTCGGGTCGATCTTCCAGTCGCCGGTGTGCAGCACCGTGCCGACTTCGGTATGGATCGCCAGCGCATGCGACTCCGGAATGGAGTGCGCGACCGGGATGAACTCGACATTGAACGGGCCAACGTCGACGCGGCCGCCGGACGGAATCACCGTCACCGGAATGTTGGGCGCGTTACGCTCGGCCGCGCATTTGGCCTCGAACAGCGCCGCGCTGAATTTCGTCGCGTAGATCGGGCATTTCAGTTTTGGCCAGAGATCGATGATAGCGCCGAAATGATCCTCATGGGCATGCGTCAGCACGAGGCCCATGAGGTTTTTGCGTTCCTTCTCCAGGAAGCTGATGTCGGGCATGATCAGGTCGATGCCCGGCAGGTGTTCCTCGTCGCCGAAGGAAACGCCGAGATCGATCGCGAGCCAGGCCCGCTGGTGGCGGTTGCCGAGGCCGTAGATCGACAGGTTCATGCCGATCTCGCCGACGCCGCCAAGCGGCGCAAAGACCAGCTCGTCGGGCCTCGCCATCACGTCGCTCCCACCGATGCCGCCGCACCAAAGAACACTTCGCCCGCGGCCACGGGCACACGCCGGCCATCCGCGGTGCGGACAATCAGGCAGCCGCTGTCGTCGATCGTGTCAAAAACGCCTTCAACGGTCGCGTTGCCCGTGTTGATCGCCACCTTCTCGCCGAGCCCGGCCGCGCGTTCCAGCCAGAGGCGCCGGATCTCGGCAAAACCGCGACCATTGTCCCAGATGCCGCGGAACTCCACCCATGCATCGGACAGTGCGACGAAAAGCTCCTCTGCGCTGACCTGGACCCCGAGTTCTGCCAGCGACACGGCGGGTGTCGGCAAGCCCTCGGGCGCAGCGACAACGTTGGTGCCGATGCCGACCACGACGGCAAGGCGCTCGCCGACCGGCTCGGCTTCGAGGCCGATCCCGACGAGCTTTTTGCCTCCGGCCAACACGTCGTTCGGCCACTTCAGCGCGTATGTCGGACGCCCGGGACCAAGGCGCAGCGCCGCCTCGATACTGACCTGATCGAGCGCCGTCGCCTCGGCCAGCCCCGCGGCAAAGCCGATCGTCGCGGCAACAGCCGGGGCGACGTCCAGGACCTCCAAAATGGTGGCGGCGAGATTGCCGCGCGGCGCGATCCAGGCGCGCTGGCGGCGGCCGCGACCGGCGGTCTGTTGCGTGGTCACGAACCAGATCGGGCCCCGCTCACCGGCGCGGGCGCGCTCCAGCGCCTCCGCATTGGTCGAGCCGATCTGGTCAAAGGCTGCGAGCCGGTAGCCCGCCTGGAGAGCCCGATGACCGAGCGCGAAACTCATCCCTAGAACAGCGACTTGGCCGCCGCGCTCGCCATGCTCACGAGCGGCGCCGGATAGACGAAGAACAGGATGTTGAAGAGGCCGGCGACCGCGAGCACGGTGCGCAGCTCGATCCTGACAGGATCCAGCTTGGTCAGCGGCTCGTCGAAGTACATCGTCTTGACGATGGTGAGATAGTAGTAGGCGCCCACCACGCTGGTCAGCACGCCGATGACGGACAGCGTGAACAGGTTAGCCTTGATCGCGGCGACGAAGACGTACCATTTGGCGAAGAAGCCGGCGAGCGGCGGGACGCCCGCGAGCGAGAACAGCAGCATCGCGAAGAAAAAGGCGAGCAACGGGTTGGTGCGCGAGAGACCGGCGAAATCGCTAATGTTCTCGACGTTCTTGCCGTCGCGTTTCATGGCGAGGATGATGGCGAAGGAGCCGAGCGTCATCGCGACATAGATCGCGATATAGACCAGCACGCCCTGCGCGCCCTCTGGCGTACCGGCGGCAAGGCCGACCAGCGCAAAGCCCATATGGCCGATCGAGGAATAGGCCATCAGGCGCTTGATGTTGGTCTGCCCGATCGCCGCAAAGGAACCCAGTGCCATCGATGCGATCGCCACGAAGACGATGATCTGCTGCCACTGGCCGAGGATGCCCGGGAACGCGGTCAGCGCCACACGGGTGAAGACCGCGAGCGCCGCGACCTTGGGCGCGGAGGCAAAGAACGCGGTCACCGGCGTCGGCGCGCCTTCATAGACGTCCGGCGTCCACATGTGGAACGGCACGGCAGACACCTTGAAGCAGAGGCCGGCGAGCAGGAAGACCAGGCCGAACACCAGGCCGACATTCGCATGGGTCGCAGCCGCGGCAATGCCGGCAAAGTTGACCGTACCGGTGAAGCCGTAGACCAACGAGGCGCCGTAGAGCAGCATGCCCGACGACAGCGCACCCAGCACGAAGTACTTGAGGCCCGCTTCGGTCGACTTGGCATTGTCCCGGTTGGAGGACGCCACGACGTAGAGCGCCAGCGACATCAGCTCGAGGCCGAGATAGAGCGAGATCAAATCGCCGGCCGAGATCAGCACCATCATGCCGAGCGTCGAAAGCAGGACCAGGATCGCATATTCAAAGATGCGACGGGACGGATCGGACAGAAACTCCGCCGACAGGATCAGCGTCGCAGCCGAGCCGATCAACGCAAGTACCTTCAGGAAGCGCGCAAAGTCGTCGACGATGAAGCTGCCGCCGAAGGTCACGAGCTTGCCGGCCGGCAAGGTCAGCACCAGCACGCCGGTCAGGACCAGGAGCAGCACCGCGAGCGTGGTGACCGCCTTGGTCGTCCCCTGCCCGCGATAGGCACCCAGCATCAGCAGCGCCATGCTGCCGATTGCCAGCACGAGCTCGGGCAGCACCGGCCCCAGTTGATATCCTGCAGTCTCAAAGCTCATGGCGATATCCTCACCCTGCCGCTGTCATTGCAGCAGTGCGGCGGCCTTAACGGCCGTCACCGCGGTGTTGTAATTGTTGACGAGTTGCTGGACCGAGGCTGCCGACATGTCGAGCACCGGCTTCGGATAGACGCCGAACAGGATGGTCAGCGCGATCAGCGGGAACAGGGTCAGGCACTCCCGGAAGGTGAGGTCCTTGATGGTCGCCAGCGACGGCTTGACCAGCGCTCCGAAAACGACCTTGCGGTAGAGCCAGAGCGCGTAGCCGGCCGACAGGATCACGCCGAAGGTCGCGGCGAACGCGGTCGGGATCGAGACCTTGAAGGTGCCGAGCAGCGTCATGAACTCGCCGACGAAGCCACTGGTGCCGGGCAGACCGACATTGGCCATGGTGAACACCATGAACGTCAGCGCGTACAGCGGCATCCGGTTCACGAGGCCGCCATAGGCTGCGATCTCGCGGGTATGCATGCGGTCGTAGACGATGCCGACGCAGAGGAACAGCGCGCCGGAGACGATGCCGTGCGAGATCATCTGGAACACGCCGCCGGCCACGCCCTGCATGGTGCCGGCGAAAATGCCCATGGTGACGAAGCCCATATGCGCGACGGAGGAGTACGCGATCAGCTTCTTCATGTCCTCCTGCATCAAGGCCACCAGCGAGGTGTAGATGATGGCGATGGCCGAGAGCGTGAAGATCAGCGGCGCGAAGTCATGCGAGGCCAGCGGGAACATCGGCAGCGAGAACCGCAGGAAGCCGTAACCGCCCATCTTCAGCAGGATCGCGGCCAGGATGACCGAGCCCGCCGTCGGCGCCTCGACGTGCGCATCGGGCAGCCAGGTGTGCACCGGCCACATCGGCATCTTCACCGCGAACGAGGCGAAGAAGGCCAGCCACGCCCAGGTCTGCAACGACCGCGGCACGGCGGTGTGCATCAGGGTCGGGATGTCGGTGGTGCCGCCGTTCCAGTACAGCGCCATGATGGCGAGCAGCATCAAGACCGAACCGAGCAGCGTGTAGAGGAAGAACTTGAACGATGCATAGACCCGGCGCGGACCGCCCCAGACGCCGATGATCAGGAACATCGGGATCAGGCCGCCTTCGAAGAACAGGTAGAACAGCACGAGGTCGAGCGCCGAGAAGGTGCCTACCATCAGCGTTTCCAGGATCAGGAACGCCATCATGTATTCGCGGACGCGGGTCGTGACCGACTTCCAGCTCGCGATGATGCAGAACGGCATCAAGGCGGTGGTCAGGATCACGAACGGCAGCGAAATGCCGTCCACGCCCATGTGATAGGTGATGCCGGAGGCGAGCCAGTTCGTCTTCTCGACGAACTGGAAGTCGGCAACCGTCGGATCGAAGCGCCAGACCAGCAGCAGCGACACCGCGAAGGTGATCAGCGTGGTCCAGAGCGCGATCCAGCGCGAATTGGCCTTGGCTGCCTCATCGTCGCCGCGGCTGACATAGACGATCAGCGCGCCGACCAGCGGCAGGAAGGTGGTGACGGAAAGGATGGGCCAGGTTGTCATTTACTGGCCTCCAAAGCCGAACATGAACCATGTGATCAGGCCGGCGACGCCGATCAGCATGGCGAATGCGTAGTGATAGAGATAGCCGGTCTGGATCTTCACGACGTTGCGGGTGACGTCCAGGACACGCGCCGAGACGCCGTCCGGGCCAAAACCGTCGATGATGAAGCCGTCGCCCTTCTTCCAGAGCTGATAGCCGATCCACTTCGCCGGGCGGACGAAGATGACGTCGTAGAGCTCGTCGAAGTACCACTTGTTGAGCAGGAAGTTGTACAGCCCCGGCTGGGTCGTCGCGAGTTCGACCGGCAGATAGGGCCGGCGGATGTAGAACAGGTACGAGATCAGGAAGCCCACCACCATCATCACCGTCGGCAGCAAGGCGATGGTCTCGGGGATGTGGTGCATCTCCTCGATGATGTGCGGGTTCATCTTCACGGATTCGCGGAAGAACTCCTCGATGCCGTGACCGGCGAACAATTCCTTGAACGGGAAGCCCGCGACGATGGAGCCGACCGCCAGCACGCCGATCGGGATCAGCATCCAGATCGGGGCCTCATGCGCCGCCTCGTAATGATGCTCGTCATGCGGTTCGCCGTGGAACGTCTTGAAGATCAGGCGCCAGGAATAGAACGAGGTCAGGCAGGCCGCGATCACGGTCATCAGGAAGCCGTAGAACGCGAACGGATTGTGCGAGGCGTAGGCGGACTCGATGATCGCGTCCTTGGAGAAGTAGCCGGCCGTCAGCGGGAAGCCGGTGAGCGCCAGCGTGCCGACCACCATCACGGCATAGGTGTAGGGGATTTTCTTCCAGAGCCCGCCCATGTTGCGGATGTCCTGCTCGTGGTGCATCGCGTAGATCACCGAGCCTGAGCCTAGGAACAGCAGCGCCTTGAAGAAGGCGTGCGTGAACAAATGGAACATGCCGACCGAATAGGCCCCTGCCCCCATCGCCACGAACATGTAGCCGAGCTGCGAACAGGTCGAGTAAGCGACGATGCGCTTGATGTCGTTCTGGACGAGGCCGACTGTCGCCGCGAAGAACGCGGTGGTCGCACCGAAGAACATCACGACAGCCTGCGCGTTCGGCGCGAGTTCGAACAGAGGCGACAGGCGCGCCACCATGAACACGCCTGCGGTGACCATGGTCGCGGCGTGGATCAGCGCCGAGACCGGGGTCGGGCCTTCCATGGCGTCCGGCAACCAGGTGTGCAGCAGGAACTGCGCCGACTTGCCCATCGCGCCCATGAACAGGAGCACGCAGGTCAGCGTCAGCGCATCCGCCTGCCAGCCGAGGAAGTTGATGGTCTTGCCGGTCAGGCCGGGGGCGGCGTGGAAGATGGTCTCGAAATCGGTCGAGCCAACCAGCATGAAGATCGCGAAGATGCCGAGCGCGAAACCGAAATCGCCGACGCGGTTGACGATGAAGGCCTTGATCGCCGCCGCATTCGCCGACGGCTTGTGGTACCAGAAGCCGATCAGCAGATAGCTTGCGAGACCGACGCCTTCCCAGCCGAAGAAGAGCTGCACCAAATTGTCGGCAGTCACCAGCATCAGCATCGCGAAGGTGAACAGGCTGAGATAGCCGAAGAAGCGCGGCCGATACGGATCCTCATCCATATAGCCGATGGAATAGAGGTGCACGAGCGAGGACACGGTCGTGACCACGACCAGCATCACCGCCGTCAGCGTATCCACCCGCAGCGCCCAGTAGACCTGGAGGTCGCCGGACACGATCCAGGGCAGCAGCGGAATCCGCGCGTCGTGATGCATGAAGCCGACATCGACCAGCGTGAACCAGGACAGCGCCGCCGACACGAACAGCAGCGCCGTCGTGATCAGCTCGGCCGCGCGCGATCCCGCCGCCGGCGGCTCGGAGACGTGGTGGTCGTCGTGGCCGTGATCATCATGCGCGTGGTCATCGTGGGCCGCCGCGTGACCATGGGCATCGCCATGCCCGTGATCATGATGCTCGACGGTGTCGCCGCTGGGGTTGCGGGCATGCGCGCCGAACAGCGCGATCAGGCCGGCCAGAATGGCGCCCAGCAGCGGCAGAAAAACGATTGCCTGAACCATGACTGAGCTCAGCCCTTCATCAGATTGACGTCCTCAACCGCGATCGAGCCGCGGTTGCGGAAATAGACCACCAGGATGGCAAGACCGATCGCGGCTTCGGCGGCTGCGACGGTAAGCACCAGCAGCGCAAAAACCTGGCCGACGATGTCGCCGAGGAAGGTCGAGAACGCCACCAGGTTGATGTTGACCGAGAGCAGGATCAGCTCGATCGACATCAGGATGACGATGATGTTCTTGCGGTTGAGGAAGATACCGAGGATCCCGAGCGTGAACAGGATCGCGCCGACCGCCAGATAGTGTCCAAGCCCGATCGTCATTTCACCCACTCCGCCGCGTCCGCATCCGAGAGCCCCTGCCCCGTCGCCACCTTGCGCAGCGCCATCGCCATCTCAGGCGTGCGCGCGTTCTGCACGTTGATGTCCTGCCGCTTGACGTTCGCCTTGTGCCGTAGCGTCAGCACGATGGCACCGATCATGGCGACGAGGAGCACCATGCCGGCAAGCTGGAAGTAATGGATGTACTTCGTATAGAGCACCAGGCCGAGCGCCTCGGTATTGGAGACGTTGGTCGGGATCGCCGCCGTGATCGTCTTGGCGACGCCGGGGTTGATCACCCAGAAGCCGACGGTGAGCAGCAGCTCGAACAGGAAGATGCCGCCGATCACCAGACCAACCGGCAGATATTCGATGAAGCCCTCGCGCAGCTCCTCGAAGTCGACGTCGAGCATCATGATGACGAACAGGAACAGCACCGCGACCGCGCCGACATAGACGACGATCAGGATCATCGCCAAAAATTCGGCGCCGAGCAGCACGAACAGGCCCGAGGCGTTGACGAAGGCCAGGATCAGATACAGCACGGAGTGCACGGGATTGCGCGAGACAATCACCATCACCGCCGAGGCGACGCAGACGCCGGCGAACAGATAGAAGAACAGCGCGGGAAGGATCATGCCCTCACCTCACCGGTACGGCGCGTCGAGCTCGATCGCCTTGGCGATCTCGCGTTCCCAGCGGTCGCCATTGGCGAGCAGCTTGGCCTTGTCATAGTAGAGCTCCTCGCGGGTCTCGGCCGCAAATTCGAAGTTCGGGCCCTCGACGATGGCGTCGACCGGGCAAGCCTCCTGGCAGAGGCCGCAATAGATGCACTTCACCATGTCGATGTCGTAGCGCACGGTGCGGCGGGTGCCGTCGTTGCGGCGCGGACCGGCCTCGATGGTGATGGCCTGCGCGGGGCACACGGCTTCGCACAGCTTGCAGGCGATGCAGCGCTCTTCGCCGTTCGGATAGCGGCGCAGCGCATGCTCGCCGCGGAAGCGTGGCGAGATCGGACCCTTCTCGAAGGGATAGTTGAGCGTCGGCTTCGGCTGGAAGAAGTAGCGCATGGCGAGGAAGAACGCCGATACGAATTCCGACAGCAGCAGCGAGCGCGCGGTGGCGTTGATGTTGATACCCATGGCGAGCCTCACTTCGGCGCGATGCCGGCGAAATGCAGCACGCCGGCCACCACGATCACCATTGCCAGCGAGATCGGCAGGAACACTTTCCAGCCGAGCCGCATCAGTTGATCGTAGCGGTAGCGCGGCACGATCGCCTTTGCCATCGCAAACAGGAAGAACATGAAGAACAGCTTGAGCGAGAACCAGATTATGCCTGGAACCCAGGTGAAGGGCGGCAGGTTCACCGGCGGCAGCCAGCCCCCTAAGAACAGGATCGTCGCCATCGCGCACATCGTGCAGATCGCGACATATTCGCCGAGCATGAACAGCAGGTACGGCGTCGAGCCGTATTCGACCATGAAGCCGGCGACGAGCTCGGATTCGGCCTCGACGAGGTCGAAGGGCGGACGGTTGGTTTCCGCCAGCGCCGAGACGTAGAACACGACGAACATCGGGAACAGCGGCCAGACGTACCAGTTCAGGATGGTGAGCTGCGGCAGGCCGATCAGGCTGGCAAGGCCCCGCGCGTTCTGCGCTTCGACCACGGCCGACAGGTTCAGAGTGCCGGCGCAGAGCAGCACCGTGATGATGACGAAGCCGATCGAGACTTCGTAGGACACCATCTGCGCGGCGGAGCGCAGCGCGGCCAGGAACGGGTATTTCGAGTTCGACGACCAGCCGGCCATGATGATGCCGTAGATCGACAGCGACGAGATCGCGAAGATGTAGAGGATGCCGACATTGATGTCGGAGATCACCCAGCCGAGATTGGTCGGGATCACGGCCCAGGCCGCGAGCGCCAGCACGCACGAGACCAGCGGCGCCAGCAGGAACACGCCCTTGTTGGCGCCGGACGGAATGATCGGCTCCTTCAGCACGAACTTGAGGAGGTCGGCGAAGGACTGGAACAGGCCCCAAGGACCGACGACGTTCGGACCGCGCCGGATCTGCACCGCGGCCCAGATTTTGCGGTCGGCCAGCAGGATGTAGGCGATCGCGACCAGGAGCACGACGAGCAGCAAGACGCTCTCGGCGACCATGATGATCAGCGGCCAGAGGAAACCGGTCCAGAATGCGCTTTGGAAGAATTCCATCAGATCACGCTCACTCCGCTGCCGTCAGCATCTGCCCGGAGGCAAGCCGCGAACATTCCGCCATTACGGCGGATGCACGCGCGATTGGGTTGGTCAGGTAAAAGTCCTCGATCAGCGACTTGAACGGCGCCTTTTCCGGCGTGCCGCCCTTGCCTGCGAGTGCCTTGACCTGGTCGGCAGAGCCAGCCGCGATCTGATCGAGGCGGATCAGGTGCGGCACCGCCTTGAAGACCGCCTGGCGCAGCGCGGCCAGCGAGTCGTAGGGCAGCTTCTTGCCCAGCGCTTCCGACAGCGCGCGGATGATCGCCCAGTCCTCGCGGGCTTCGCCCGGCGGGAACGCCGCGCGCCCCGTCATCTGCACCCTGCCCTCGGTATTCACGTAGATCGCCGACTTCTCGGTGTAGGCGGCTGCCGGCAGGATGACGTCGGCGCGATGCGCGCCGCGGTCGCCATGGGTGCCGATATAGACCACGAAGGTGCCGTCCGGCGCCTTGATCTCGTCAGCACCGAGCAGGAACAGCAGGTCGAGGGTCCCGAACGTCGTCATCTGCGCCGCATTCAGCCCGCCGCTTCCCGCGGCAAAGCCGATATCGAGCGCGCCGACGCGCGAGGCCGTGTCCTGGAGCACGCCAAAACCGTTCCAGCCGTCCTTCACCGCGCCCACATCGAGCGCCAGCTTGGCGGCGGCAGCCAGAATGGCCGCACCGTCATGGCGCGAAGTCGCGCCCGCGCCGACCAGCACGATCGGGTGCTTGGCGTTCTTCAACACGTCCATGAAGGAGTGCTTGCCGGCCGCGAGCTCGGCGAGCGTCTCGGTGCCTGCGCCGATATGATCGAAATCATAGGTCAGATCGGCCTTGGCGCCGATCACGCCGACCTTGAAGCCGCCCGCACGCCAGCGCTTGCGGATGCGCGCGTTGAACACGGCGGCTTCCTTGCGCGGATTGGCGCCGATGATCAGCAATGCATCGGCCTGCTCGAGGCCGACGATGGTCGGGTTGAAGATGTAGGAGGCGCGCCCGAGTTTTGCATCGAAGGCGTCGCCGCCCTGCACGGCCATATTGGTCGAGCCGTACTTCGCCAGCAGATCCCTCAGCGCGAACATCTCTTCGACGCCGGCGAGGTCGCCGGCAATGGCGCCGATCCGCTTGCCGTCGGAACGGCCTGCCTTCGCGGCAATCGCGGCAAAAGCCTCAGACCAGGACGCCGGACGCAGCTTGCCGGCTTCCCGGATATAGGGCCGGTCGAGCCGCTGGGTGCGCAGGCCGTCGACGACGTGGCGGGTTTTGTCCGAGATCCACTCCTCGTTCACGGCCTCGTTGATGCGCGGCAGGATGCGCATCACCTCGCGGCCGCGGGTGTCGACGCGGATCGCCGAGCCGAGACCGTCCATGACGTCGATCGACTGGGTCTTGCCGAGTTCCCAGGGACGCGCGGCAAAGGCATAAGGTTTCGAGGTCAGCGCGCCGACCGGGCAGATGTCGACGAGGTTGCCCTGCAATTCCGACGTCAGTGCGTGCTGGAGATAGGTCGTGATCTCCATGTCCTCGCCGCGGCCGGTCGCGCCCATCTCCGGAGCGCCGGCGACTTCCGCCGAGAAGCGGACGCAGCGCGTGCACTGGATGCAGCGGTTCATCGAGGTCTTGACCAGCGCGCCGAGATACTTGTCCTCGACAGCGCGCTTGTTCTCGGCGAAGCGGCTGGTGTCGACACCGTAGCCCATCGCCTGGTCCTGGAGGTCGCACTCGCCGCCCTGGTCGCAGATCGGGCAGTCCAGCGGATGGTTGATGAGCAAAAACTCCATCACGCCTTCGCGCGCCTTCTTCACCATTGGCGAACGCGTGGAAATTTCCGGCGGCTCGCCCTTGGGACCCGGACGGCAGTCGCGCACGCCCCAGGCGCAGCTTGCGACCGGCTTCGGGCCGCCCTTCACCTCGACCAGGCACATCCGGCAATTGCCGGCGATCGACAGCCGCTCGTGGTAGCAGAAGCGCGGAATCTCGGCGCCGGCGGCTTCGCACGCCTGCAACAGCGTGTACTCCGGCGGGACGTCGATCTCTTTGCCGTCGATGATCAGCTTCGTCATTATCCCTACTCCGCCGCCACCATGTGAGCGGGATCGAGCACCCCGGCGTCATCGATGTCGGCCTTGCGCGAATACTGGTCGATGCGCGCTTCGATCTCGTGACGGAAATGCGCGATCAGGCCCTGGATCGGCCATGCGGCCGCGTCGCCCAGCGCGCAGATGGTGTGGCCCTCGACCTGCTTGGTCACTTCGAGCAGCATGTCGATCTCGCGCTTGTGGGCGCGACCTTCGGCCATGCGGGTCAGCACGCGCCACATCCAGCCCGTGCCCTCACGGCACGGCGTGCACTGGCCGCAGCTCTCGTGCTTGTAGAAGTACGATATGCGGGCGATGGCACGGATCAGGTCGGTCGACTTGTCCATCACGATCACGGCCGCGGTGCCGAGGCCCGAGCGCAGCTTGCTCAAGCTGTCGAAATCCATCGGCGTGTCGATGATCTGCTCGGCCGGCACCATGCGCACCGACGAGCCGCCGGGGATCACGGCCTTGAGATTATCCCAGCCGCCGCGGACGCCGCCGCAATGCTTGTCGATCAGCTCACGGAACGGAATGCCCATGGCCTCTTCGACGTTGCAGGGCCGCTCGACATGACCGGAGATGCAGAACAGCTTTGTGCCGACATTGTTGGGACGACCGATGCCGGCGAACCACGCCGCGCCGCGCCGCAAGATGTCTGGTGCAACCGCGATCGACTCGACGTTGTTGACGGTGGTCGGGCAGCCGAACAGGCCGACGTTGGCCGGGAACGGCGGCTTCAGCCGCGGCTGGCCCTTCTTGCCCTCGAGACTTTCGAGCAGCGCTGTCTCTTCGCCGCAGATATAGGCGCCGGCGCCGTGCGCGACGTAGATGTCGAACGGCCAGCCGGTGACGTTGTCCTTGCCGACCAGCTTGGCCTCATAGGCCTGGTCGATCGCGGCTTGCAGCCGCTCGCGCTCGCGGATGAACTCGCCACGGACATAGATGTAGCAGGCATGCGCGTTCATCGCGAAGCTTGCGATCAGGCAGCCCTCGACCAGGAGATGCGGATCGTGCCGCATGATCTCGCGGTCCTTGCAGGTGCCGGGTTCGGACTCGTCGGCGTTGACGACGAGATAGCTCGGCCGGCCGTCGGTCGACTCCTTCGGCATGAACGACCATTTCAGGCCGGTTGGGAAGCCCGCACCGCCGCGGCCGCGCAGGCCGGAGGCCTTCATCTCGTTGATGATCCAGTCGCGGCCCTTGTCGATGATGGCCTTGGTGCCATCCCAGGCGCCGCGGCGCCGCGCGCCCTCGAGGCCCCAATCATGGAGGCCGTAGAGGTTCTTGAAGATGCGGTCCTTGTCCTCGAGCATTTCAGTGCTTTCCGATCAACGATTGGCTTGCATGTAGGCAAGCCCGGCGGCGCAGCCGGCGAAGGTCAGCGCCCAGAGCAGACTGGATTCCAGCGACGCACTCAGCGTGTAGCGCTGGAGCAGGAAAATGAACGCGGCGGCCACCACGGCATGCGTGGCGATCAAGCCCCATTTCTTCATGGTGCCGCTCCCCTCCAACCCGTTTGCTGGCGCGTGAAGACCACGCATCAGGTGGTCTCCTTGAGCGTGGTTGGTCCGGTGATGGGCGCCGAGAACTGGCGGCCATTCTGCGGACCGGGCTTTGGCGGACTGCCCGAGGCAAAGCCGTCGAGCAACTTGCCAAAACTTTCCTTGGTCAGGTCCTCATAGGTGTCCTTGCCGATCAGCACCATCGGCGCATTCACGCAGGCGCCGAGGCACTCCACCTCTTCCCAACTGAAATTGCCGTCCTTGGAGAGCTGGAAGGGCTCGTGACTGATGCGGTGCTCGCAGACGTGGATCAGTTCCTCAGCACCCCGCAGCCGGCATGGCGTGGTGCCGCAGACCTGGACGTGGGCCTTCTTGCCGACGGGGGCGAGCTGGAACATCGTGTAGAAGGTCGCGACTTCGAGCACGCGGATATAGGGCATGTCGAGCATGTCGGCGATCACGCGGATCGCGGCTTCCGAGACCCAGCCCTCATTCTGCTCCTGCGCGCGCCACAGGATCGCGATCACGGCGGAGGCCTGACGGCCCGCCGGATATTTGGCGATCTGCTGTTTTGCGAAGGCGAGATTCTCCTCCGTGAACGCAAAGCTCGCGGGCTGGACTTCCTTCGGTGCTAATCGGCGGACGGACATCTCTTCGTTCTCTCACTGCATGCGGCGCGCGGTTTTCGCATTCAGGGCATCGATCCTGCTCTGCCAGAATGCGCTCGCGGTGCCGAAAACGTTGTAGCCGACGTGGGTGGAGACCTTGATACGATCGAGGATCGACAGTTCGGTCACCGTCTCCAGGCGATTGCTGCGCGGATCGTAGACGATCAGCTTCAGCGGGGTTTGTTCGAGGATGTAGCGCGACACCGCATGCGTACGGTCGCTGCCGTGCTCCTCGCACATGATGACGCTGTCGCCTTCGAGCAGCCGCTTGCCGCCCTTGATGGCCTCGATCTCGACGCCTTCGACGTCGAGCTTGATCAGATACTTGCCGCCAGCCTCAACCTTGCCGTCGTCGATGAGGTTGTCGAGCGCGATGACCGGCACCTCTTCGCCGCCGGCGGACGGATCGCCCGCGATGCTGAAGGCCTCGTGCTTGGTGCCCGACAGCCGCGCGGAGCCGCGCGAAGCGCCGATCGCGCATTTCATGCTCTCGAAGCGATTGCCGTTGATCCTGGCGTTGTTCGCAAGCTTCGGATAATTCTGTCCCGACGGCTCGATCGCGATCGCCCTGTGCGCGCCAAAGGGCTTGCTGGAAACCAGCACCGACCAGTAGCCGTAATTGGCGCCGCAATCGATCAGCGTGTAGTCGACGTCGGCGGAGTCAGCGAACAGCAGCTCCAGCTCGTCTTCGTAATTGTAGGAGCGGTTGAGCAGCTTGCTCCAGTAGCCGTCGCCATAAGGAAATTCGAACACGGCGTCGGGATTGAGCTTGATCGCGATGTTGCGGTCGGGAAGTGTTCTCCGCAACAGGTTCGCGCAGGCGATATAGCCCATGTGCGAGAAGTGCGACGAGATCTTCGACCCCGTCACCAGCGCCAAGGCAGCCGTCCGCTCCCACAGGTTGGCTCCTTCGAGAGCCCCCGAGGCACGGTCAAACTGGATCGGCGCCTGGGCCATCACCGATCGACCTCTCCGAACACGATGTCGAGCGAGCCGAGGATCGCCGAGACGTCGGCGAGCAGATGGCCTTTGCAGATGTGGTCCATCGCCTGGAGATGGGCAAAGCCCGGCGCGCGGATCTTGCACTTGTAGGGTTTGTTGGTGCCGTCAGAGACCAGATAGACGCCGAACTCGCCCTTGGGCGCCTCGACCGCGGCGTAGACCTCGCCGGCCGGCACGTGAACGCCCTCGGTGTAGAGCTTGAAGTGGTGGATGAGCGCTTCCATCGAACGCTTCATCTCGCCGCGGCGCGGCGGCGCAACCTTGTTGTCAGCGACGACGACGGGCCCCTGCCCGTCGGCCGCGTTCAGCTTCTGGATGCACTGCTTCATGATGCGCACGGACTGGCGCATCTCTTCCATGCGGATCAGGTAGCGGTCGTAGCAGTCGCCGTTCTTGCCGATCGGAATGTCGAACTCCATCTCGGCGTAGCATTCATAGGGCTGCGACTTGCGCAGGTCCCACGCCGCGCCCGAGCCGCGCACCATCACGCCGGAGAAACCCCACTCCCAGGCTTCCTTCAGCGGCACCACGCCGATATCGACGTTGCGCTGCTTGAAGATGCGATTGGCGGTGAGCAGACGGTCTAGATCGTCGACCACTTTCAGGAACGGATCGCACCAGGCCTCGATGTCGTCGACGAGCTTTTGCGGCAGGTCCTGGTGCACACCGCCGACGCGGAAGAAGGCTGCGTGCATGCGGCTGCCCGAGGCACGCTCGTAGAACACCATCAGCTTTTCGCGCTCTTCAAAGCCCCACAGCGGCGGGGTCAGCGCGCCGACGTCCATCGCCTGCGTCGTGACGTTGAGAAGGTGCGAGAGAATACGCCCGATCTCGCAATAGAGCACGCGGATCAACTGCCCGCGGCGCGGCACTTCGATGCCGAGCAGCTTTTCTGCCGCGAGGCAAAAGGCGTGCTCCTGGTTCATCGGCGCGACATAGTCGAGCCGGTCGAAATAAGGAATCGCCTGGAGGTAGGTCTTCTGCTCGATCAGTTTTTCGGTGCCGCGGTGAAGCAAGCCGATATGGGGGTCGACACGCGCAACGACCTCACCGTCCAGTTCCAGCACAAGGCGCAGCACGCCGTGCGCCGCAGGATGCTGCGGGCCGAAGTTGATGGTGAAATTTCGGAGGTTTTCGGGTTGCTCGTTCATGATCAGACCTTCGGCCCCGCCTTCTCATCGCCGGGCAGCGGATAGTCCGCCCCTTCCCACGGCGAGAGGAAATCGAACTTGCGGAATTCCTGGTTGAGCCTGACAGGCTCGTACACCACCCGCTTCTCCTGGTCGTCGTAGCGCACCTCGACGAAACCCGTGGTCGGAAAGTCCTTGCGCAGCGGGTGCCCCTCGAAACCGTAGTCGGTGAGGATGCGGCGCATGTCGGGATGGCCGACGAAGATCACGCCATAGAGATCGTAGGTCTCGCGCTCGAACCAGTCGGCGCCTGGGAACATTTCGATCAGCGACGGCACCTGCGTGGTCTCGTCGGCCTGCGCCTTGAGGCGGATCCTCGTGTTCAGGGTCGGCGACATCAGGTGGTAGACGATGTCGAAGCGCTTCTCGCGCGACGGGTAGTCCACCGCGGTCACGTCGGTGAAGTTGATGAAACGGCAATTCGGATCGTCGCGCAGGTATTTTACCACCTCGACGACCTTGCCGACCTCAATGTCGACCGTGAGCTGGTTGAAGGCCACGGTATGACCGGTTGCCGCGCCCGGAAGCGCGCTCACGATCGTCTGCCCCAAGGCGTCGAGCTTGCCGTCGTCCATGACGTAAAACCTTAGCGTTCGATGGTGCCGGTGCGCCGGATCTTCTTCTGCAGCAGCAGCACGCCGTAGAGCAGCGCTTCCGCCGTGGGCGGGCAGCCCGGCACGTAGATGTCGATCGGCACGATGCGGTCGCAGCCGCGCACGACCGAGTAGGAATAGTGATAGTAGCCGCCGCCATTGGCGCAGGAACCCATCGAGATGACGTAGCGCGGCTCGGGCATCTGGTCGTAGACCTTGCGCAAGGCCGGGGCCATCTTGTTGGTCAGGGTGCCCGCGACGATCATCACGTCGGACTGGCGCGGCGAGGCGCGCGGGGCGAAGCCGAAGCGCTCGACGTCGTAGCGCGGCATCGAGACCTGCATCATCTCGACCGCGCAGCAGGCGAGACCGAAGGTCATCCACATCAGCGAGCCGGTGCGCGCCCAGGTGATGAGGTCGTCGGCCGCGGCGACGAAGAAGCCCTTGTCGGAGAGCTCGTGATTGACCTCGAGAAAGAACGGGTCATTGGCGCCGACCGGTTTGCCGGTCGCGGGGTCGAGAATGCCCTTCGGGGCCGGCGTCACCAGCGGACCCGCGGACTGCGTAGCAGGGTTCAATCCCATTCGAGCGCGCCTTTCTTCCATTCATAGGCAAACCCCACCGTCAGCACGGCGAGGAACACCACCATGGACCAGAAGCCGGTCGCACCGAGCTTGCCGAACGCCACCGCCCAGGGGAACAGGAACGCCACCTCGAGGTCGAAGATGATGAAGAGGATGGCGACCAGGTAGAAGCGGACGTCGAACTTCATCCGGGCGTCGTCGAAGGCGTTGAAACCGCATTCATACGCCGACAGTTTTTCCGGGTCCGGCTGCTGGAACGCCACGATGAACGGGGCAATCAGCAGCACCAGGCCGATCAGGCCGGCTACCCCTATAAAGACGACAAGTGGAAGATAGTTCTCAAGAATGCCGCTCATTGGCGAGCCCTTTTTCCCGCAGCCCCGGAAGAGGCCACGGATTCGTCCGATTTGGAATTATTCTGAGCCTTAGCGCAGTGCACCAAGGGGCGCAAGACACGCTGCTTTTAGGCCCTTTGCCGCCCCCAGAACAGTGAAAACCCGGACACGAAACCGGGAATCGTCCCGCCGCTGGTATGGAGCAGATCAGCTACCCCAGCAAGGTGAGCGCGTTCGGCCGCCGGGCCGCCATGTCGCAATTCCGAGCCGGTGTGGCGACTTATCCACTATGGGGCGCACGCCCCGCTTACCGGCGCTTTTCCAGCCGGCGGCCCAACCACACCCAGGTGACGACCGCAACGGGTGCCCCCACGGTGACCCAGGCAATATATTTGCCGAAGTTGCCCCAGATCAGCGCGATCAGCAGGCCGGCCGTCGTCAGCACACCAAGCACGATGGGAGCGCCGAAGACACGGAGCCACGGGCGCGAACGGTCGAGCGAGCCGTGCATCACGGCGTGACCACGGAACGTGCGCCATGCGGGACCGGCGGCGCGCGTTTGCGGCGCCGCGCAACCCAGAGATAGAGCCCACTGCCGATCACAATCATGGTCAGCACGTCGAGCGCCGCCCAGATGATCTTGAGGGGCATGCCGCCATAGTCGCCGAAATGCAGCGGCTGCGAGATCAGCAGCGCCTGGAGGTAGACCGGCAAGGCGCGGCTGTCGGCGACCTCCCCCGTTTCACCGTCCAGCAGGACCGGCTTCAACAGCCGCGCCGTCAGCGGCGTGTCGCCGCGCATGAAGACCCCAAAATGATGGGACGACGCGAAGGGCGTTCCCGGGAAGGCAATGAAAGCGATGTCCATGCCGGGCGCGGCCTCCTTCGCACGGCCGACGACGACGTCGAGGGAAGCAAGGCGTGTCGGCGGCAGCTTGCCGGCAAAGGGCGCGACCATGGCGGCGAGCTCGTTCGCCTTCCACTGGTTGAGCATCAGCTCGGCCCAGGTGTTGACGACTCCGGTCAACCCGACCACCAGCGCCCAGGCGATCGTCACCACGCCGATCAGATTATGCCAATCGAGCCAGCCCACGCGTCGCGAGGCGCGGTCGCGGATGGTGGCAAAGCGCAGGCGACGCGTGAACGGCCAGTACAGCACCACTCCCGAGACGATGGCGACCGCAAACAACAGTCCCATGCCGCCGAGAAACAGCTTGCCGGGCTGTCCCGCGAACATGTCCACATGCAGCTTCAGCACGATCAGCATGGGTCCGACACCGACCGGCCCCAGCATTTTGGCTGTGACGGCATCGAAGGCCCGCACCGTCGCCTTGTCGGGCTCGCCGTTCGGCGCGCTGTTGGTGTAGGCGAAGACGACGCCCGGCTCGTCCCTGTCCCAGCCGATATATTGCAGCACACGGCCGGGATCGGCCGCGAGCGCTGATACGGCGATCCGCTGCGTCGCCGCCTTCTCGCCCGAATGCACCTCGGGCTGGGGCGCATAGCCCAACAGCTCGTCGATCTCGTGATGGAAGATCAACGGCAGCCCGGTCAGGCAAAGCAGAAACAGGAACAGGGTCGAGATCAGGCTGGTCCAGGTGTGGACCGCGGACCAGATCCGGACGGTGCGCGCCTTCACGAGATCATCCCCTCGCCTCCCGTCACCACTTGTAGGACACGCTCGCGGTGACCCGCCGGCGGTCGCCGTAGAAGCAGGCCGTGACGCCGGCGCAGCTCGCGACATAGGTCTTGTCGGTCACGTTGATCACGTTCAACGCGGTGCGCCAGTTCTGCCACTCATAGTGCAGCGCTAGGTCGCCGAGCACGACCGTGGGGACCTCGAGCGTGTTGGCCGCGTCGGCCCATGAGGAGCCGACATAGCGCACGCCGCCGCCGACGCCGAAGCCCGTCAATGGCCCCTGCTTGAAGGTGTAGTCCGCCCAGCCGGACACCAGCATCTGCGGGGTATTGGTCGGCGTCTTGCCGACAAGGGTTGGATCGAGATCCCTGCTCGTGAAGAGATGATAGCTGGTGAATGCGCCGATCAGCTTCAGCTCGGACGTGACATTGGCCACTGCTTCGATCTCGATGCCCCGCGAAGTGACCTCGCCGGTCTGGTTCTGCAGCAGGAAGTTGTTCGGATCGGTCGTCAGCGCGTTCTGACGCTTCAGATTGAACGCGGCGACTGTGAAGTATCCGTCGAACCCGCGCGGCTGGACCTTCAGGCCGACTTCGACCTGCTTGCCCGTTTCCGGCAGCAACAACTGGTTCGCCGCATTCAGACCGATGACGGGATTGTAGCTCGTCGCATACGAAACGTAGGGAGCCAGACCATTGTCGAAATTGTAGATCAGGCCGGCGCGTCCGCTGAACTGACTGTCGTCGCGCTGGGCGAGCAAGGCGCCGGTCGCACGATTGTCCTGGCTCGTCGAAACCCAGTCATTGCGGCCGCTAAGCACCAGCGTGAAGTTGCCGAGCTTCATCTGGTCCTGGAGATAGGCGCCGGCCTGCTTCTGCGTGATGACGAAGTTGCGGAATGGTGCGCTCGTAAACGGAATGTCGCCGATGCCGTAGACGGGATTGAAGATGTTGAGCGAGGGGACCGTTCCGAACTGGAAGTTCTGGTAGTCGTCGATCTGGTAGCCCCTTAAGTCGACGCCAAACAGCGTCGTGTGCTTCACGGGACCGGTGTCGAAGCGATACTCCAGCTGATTGTCAAGGTTGGCCTGATTGGCAGTGTCCTTCGCATACCAATTGTAGCGCGCGACGTCGCCCGTAGCGATGTTGGAGTAGCCGTTGGCGACGTAACCGCGATAGGTCACATCGACATGGGCAAACCGTGCGTTCTGGCGGAACGTGACGCTGTCAGTGAGGTTGCGCTCGAACTGATAGCCGATCATCTCCTGCTCGCGCGTGAATTTGTCGGAGCTGGGATCGCCCAAGAATCTGTTCGTCGGGATGCGGCCGAATGGTGCATTCGTCACCGTGCCGACATAGGGCAGGAAATTGATGCCGCGCGTGTCGGTCCGCGAGGCCGACGCCAGCACGGTGAAGGTCGTGTCGGCATCCGGCCTCCAGGTCACCGACGGGGCAATGAAGTAGTTGTTGTCCGGCGTGAATTCGACCTGGGTGCCACCGTTCTGTACCTGGCCGACGACGCGGTAGAACAGCTTGCCGTCGCCGTTTTGCGTCAGAACCGGACCGCCGAAATCGAAACCGACATAGGCGTTGCCGAAATTATTCACGCCGGCCTCGAGATAGCGGATCGGTTCGGTCGGCGGCATCTTGCTGATGACGTCGACGATGCCGCTGGGGCTCGAACCGCCATACAGCACCGCAGACGGTCCGCGCAGGATCTCGACACGCTCCATATTGAAGGGCGGCAGCTTCCAGCTCGCATAGGACGTGTAGAACAACTGCATGCCATCGAGGAACAGGCCGACGTCATCCGACTTGAAGCCGCGGATCAGCCACCAGTCGTTGCGGGTGTCAGCACCAAAGGTTCCGGCGCGGACACCGGCCGAGTAGCGCAGAACCTCATCGAGCTTGCCTGGCTTCTGGTCGCGGATCTGCTCGGCGCCGACCACGGAAACCGATTGCGGCGTCTGCATGATCGGCGTGTTGGTCTTGGTGCCCGACGAGCTGCGCGTTGCGACGTAACCCTGGATCGGACCGCGCGGCGTCTCGACGAATCGCACCTCGCGCGGCGGCTGCGGCTTCCGCCCGCTCGTCGTGAGGACCGGTCGCGCCACGCGACGCGGCGCGGTGCTCGCCGCCGGACGCCGCGACTCAGGCGGCGCCACCGACACCGGCGGCAAATTCTGCGCGCCACCTTGTGACGACGACTGAGCGAAAGAGACCTGCGGCAAAAATGCCAAAGCGGATGCGGTTGCCATCGCGGCCCACCGCAGCATTCCCAGAGAGTTCAACGCGCCACCCAACCTGCATGTGTGTTACGTCATGCCGTCAGTCCCGTGACGACATGCGTTTGCAGCGACGCTTATGCGAGTGGGCGCACGTAGCCTAATAGAAGGCCTCTTAGAAGAACTCTTAGAGAGTCTCCAAGAATGATTCAAAACAGACTGAGGATCAGCCGAGCTCTCGTTCGCTATCGAGCATGTCGGCGGCCGTCGCAGTGAGACGATCGATCTGCACGAGCAACGCGTCGAGTTCCTCTCTGCTCAGTTGCTGCAGCAGTCGCCGGTTCCGTTCCTGCGCGCCGGCAACGATCGCATCGTGTGCGGCGAGCCCCGCCTTGGTCAGCGAGATCAGCACCTCGCGATTGTCATTGGGATTGGCCGCCTTGGCGATCAGCTTGCGCGACACGAGTTCCGCGAGCGCGCGGCTAATCAGGCCCTTGTCCTGGCCGACCGCCTCGGCGAGTCGCGCCACGCTCATCGGCGGCCGGCGGCCGAGCGAAGCCACGAGACCGAACTCGACCGAAGACAATCCAGTCAGCCGCTTGTAGCGCAGCATCGCGCCGCGCTTGAGCAGGTTCGCCAGCACCATGAGCCGCGACGACAGCATCACGGTGATCGGCGCCGGCTCGTCGTTCTCATCAGCCGCGGGCAGCGCCCGCCTCGCCTTGCTCGGTTTCTGGCTCATGTTCCGATTCATGGGTCACCTCTGCCAAGAAAGCTGCGGCCTGCCAAGCCCGCCAAGTCATGTGCGGTGCAGCACTTCCAAACGCTTCTAAGAGGCCCTCGCAAAATCGTTGACATTGTCATCGATCTACCGTTGACTTGATCAACGGTCGAATAACGACCCTGTGAACCAAAGTCATCGCGGGAGGACCAGGAATGACCATCACCCAGCGTGATCGCGATCTCGGCACGGCCTATGCGATGAAGCCCGCTTCCACGCGTACCGAACTGACGTCAGTTGCGCGCGGTACGCCCATGGGCGAGCTCTTGCGTCGCTACTGGCATCCGGTCGGTCTGATCGGCGACGCCACGGACACGCCGAAGAAAGTCCGCGCGCTAGGCGAGGACCTGGTCCTGTTCCGCGACAAGCATGGCCGGCCCGGTCTTCTCCACGCCCGCTGCTGTCACCGCGGAACTACGCTCTACTACGGCAAGGTGGAGGACGACGGCATCCGCTGCTGCTATCACGGCTGGAAGTTCGACACGGAAGGCCATTGCCTCGAGCAGCCCTGCGAGCCCGATGGCGGCCAGTTCAAGGACAAGGTGCGCCAGCCCTGGTATCCGGTCGAAGAGCGCTACGGCCTGATCTTCGCCTATATGGGCCCGGCCGAGAAACGCCCGGTCCTGCCCGCATACGAATGCCTGGAAAACATGGACGATGGCGAAATCGTCGAGGCCGACGATTCCTCGATCGGCGGAGGCGGTCCGGCCATCATCCCCTGCAACTGGCTGCAGCATTTCGAGAACGTGGTCGATCCCTTCCACGTGCCGGTGCTTCATGGCTCGTTCAGCGGTCCGCAATTCACCAACATGATGGCCTCGATTCCCGAGGTGAAGTTCGAGAAATCGCCGCGCGGCATCCTCGTGCGCTCGGTGCGCAAGCAGGATGACGGCAAGGTGTTCTATCGCGTGAGCGAGGCCGCCCTCCCCACGCTGCGCGTCGTGCCCAACCCGCGCGTGGCGCAATTTGCCCGTGTCGAGTCGATCGGCTGGACGCTGCCGATCGACGACACCTCGTTCCGCATCTATGTCGCCGGCCGCGTCAAGAACGCCGGCGACATCAGCCGCATGCGCTCGAAGTTCAACGGCAAATTCTGGTGGGACATGAGCGAGGAAGAGCACCAGAAATTCCCCGGCGATTATGAGGCCCAGGTCGGCCAGGGCCCCGTGACTGTTCACTCCGAGGAGCACTTTGGCCAGAGCGACCGCGGCATCCTGATGATGCGGCGCATGCTGGGCGAGCAGTTGGAGGCGCTCGGTGCAGGCAAGGATCCGATCGGCGTCTCCTTCGATCCGAACGCACCGCCGGTAGAATTTGAAGCGGGGAATTACATCCGCGAAGCCTGAACGACCAAAACCATAAAATACATATTGGGGGGAAGTCATGGTCGATGTGACGTCACAGCTTTCCGTGCAGACGGATGCGGCCGCAAAGCCGTCCGCGCGGCGATACTACGTGCTCGGGCTGCTCACTATCGTGTATGCCCTGAATTTCCTCGATCGCACCATCTTCAATGTGCTGATCGAGCCCATCAAGAAGGAGTTCGCACTCAGCGACACCATGATGGGCCTGCTCGCAGGCTTCGGCTTCGCGCTGTTCTATTCGCTGCTCGGCATTCCCATCGCGCGCATCGCCGACCGGCTGAACCGGCGCAACATCGTCGCGGTCGCCTTCGCCTTCTGGAGCGCGATGACGGCGCTGTGCGGCATGGCCACCAGCGTCACCTCGCTGGCGCTGGCGCGTATCGGCGTCGGCATCGGCGAATCCGCGGGCTCACCCGCCTCGCAATCGATCGTCGCCGACCTCTTCAACAAGAACGAGCGGCCGCGCGCGCTCGGCATCTACGCCATCGGCACCTACCTCGGCGTCTTCCTCGGCTATTTCATCGGCGGCTACGTCAACCAGCACTATGGCTGGCGGATGGCGTTCTACGTTGCGGGCCTCCCCGGCATCCTGCTCGCCATCGTGCTGTGGCTGACGATATCAGAGCCGAAGCGCGGCGCGATGCAGGAGACCTTTACGCCCGAGCCGCTCGGGCCGACGCTGCGCTTCCTGGCCTCGCAGCAGAGCTTCATCATCGTGCTGATCGGCTTTTGCCTGACGACCTACACCAACTACTCGACCGCGGCGTGGATTCCTCCGTTCCTCGCACGCGTGCACCATCTCTCCAGCGCCGAGATCGGCACCTATGCCGGCACCTTCAAGGGCCTCGCCGGCATGGCGGGGACGCTGCTCGGCGGCTTCGTGGTGGCTCATATCAGTCGCCGCGATGACCGCTGGAAGTTGTGGGCGCCCGCGATCACATCGGGCCTCGCCGGTCCCGTGTTTGCGCTGTGCATGTTGACGCAGGATTTTGCGACCATGGTGGCGATGCTGGCGCTGACCTCGTTCCTGGTCGGCTGCCATCTCGGGCCGATCTTCGCGATCGCCCAGACTGTGGCAAAGCCCAGCATGCGGGCACTCGCTTCCGCCCTCATCGCGCTCACCGCGACCTGCTTCGGCCAGGGCGTCGGCCCGCTCGTTGTCGGCATGATCAATGACGCGCTGAAGGGAACCTACGGGATCGAGGCGGTCCGCTATTCCCTGCTGTCGGCCGCCGTGACGTCCACCCTGGGCGCGCTCCTCTTCGTCTGGGCGGCCCGCACCATCCGGGACAATATTAACCGGGCAGCGGCCTAAATCACGCCCCGGGCCGGCCGGTTTCGGCCGGCCCGGAGCGAAATCAGGGAATCCGCCGAATGAAACCATTTTGCGGAACCCGCGAAACCATCCGGAAACAGATGGACCTTATGAAAAGAGCCAACAGACGGCGGCAAAGCCCGCCCGGAGGCTCAAATGAACCACTCCATTCACTCTGCTGACCGTGCGACGCACCTGAAGATCGTGGTGGTGGCGCTGGTGGCCGGCATCTTCGTGGCAGGCTTCGGGATCGCGGCGCGGACCAATGTCGATTACAGCCAGACCGCCCAGACCCACGTGATCAAGGCCGGAAAGCCTGTTGTCGTGACCAGTTCGGCGACCTCGGAAATCCGCTAACAAACCCATTTCCGGGCTGACAGATGGCCGCCTTAAGGCGGCCTTTTCGTTTTCCAGAGCAATGCTAGGCAGGCCGCCCGCTGCAAAGCGCAACGTCCTTGACTTCAACAGGCCCCGCCTTTAAGTCCCCCCTCGTTCCGCGCGCGTTCAGCAAGCCACGCGGGAGTAGCTCAGTTGGTTAGAGCGCCGGCCTGTCACGCCGGAGGTCGCGGGTTCGAGCCCCGTCTCTCGCGCCATTTTGGCAATCCCTTCATAGCCTTAGCCTAAAATCGAGCCCCCACCGTTTTTGCGGGGGCATTGGCGCGTCGAATTGGGCCACATAGGCAGCCCGGCCCCGAATCGTCTAGGCCTGCCCGATGCTTGGCCGGATTTCCGGAACTGTCCGCCGGATCCGCGGGATTGCCGGCGATTCGAGCAAGGAGGCCTGACATGGCGAAGAAGGCAGCGGCTCCGGCCACGATTACGCTCAGGCACCTCGCCGCCGACATCGCGGAGGGCCAGGATCTGTCCAAGAAACAGGCCGAGGCCATCCTCACCGATACGATCGACCTGATCGCAAAACATCTGAAGAAGGGCGACCGTGTCAGGATCGTCGGCCTCGGCATCCTCCAGGTGCGCAAGCGCGCCGCCCGCATGGGCCGGATTCCCTCGACCGGCGAGCCCATCCAAATCAAGGCCAGGAAGAAGGTCACCTTCCGCCCGGCCAAGGAACTCGCGGAAGCGATCTGACATCACGATTCATCAAGGTACGATCGAGCACCATTCCGGCACGCTGGCGCGGCCCCCGGAATGACGCTTTTCTGCTATATCGCAAGCTCACCTGATCCGGCGGTTTGAACTGAAATGTCCTCCCTCACCTTCTCGCATACCGTGACCGAACGCTTCCTGCGCTACGTCACCATCGACACCCAATCCGATCCCGAGTCGCCAAGCTCGCCCTCGACCGAGAAGCAAAAGGATCTCGGCCGCGTGCTTGTCACCGAGCTGAAGGCGATCGGCGTCGCAGACGCCCATCTCGACGAGTACGGCTACGTCTACGCGACGATCCCGGCCAACACCGACAAGAAGGTGCCGGTAATCTGCTTCTGCTCGCACATGGACACCTCGCCCGACGTCACCGGCAAGGACGTCAAACCGCAAGTCGTGAAGAACTACCGCGGCGGCGACATCACGCTATCAGCCGATCCGACGCAGGTGATCCGTTTCGCCGAGCATCCCGCGCTGAAAAACCAGATCGGCAACGACATCATCACCACCGACGGCACCACGCTGCTAGGAGCCGACAACAAGGCGGGCGTCGCCGAGATCATGGATGCCGCGCACTTCTTCATCAACAATCCGCAGGTAAAGCACGGCACCATCAAGATCCTCTTCACGCCCGACGAAGAGATCGGCCGCGGCGTCGACAACGTGGATATCAAGAAACTCGGCGCAGAGTTCGGCTACACCATGGACGGCGAGAGCGCCGGCAGTGTCGAGGACGAGACCTTTTCCGCCGACGGCGCCACCATCACCATCCAGGGCGTCAGCGCGCATCCCGGCTACGCCAAGGGCAAGATGGAGCATGCGATCAAGATCGCCGCCGCCATCGTCGAGCGACTCCCCAAGGAAGGCTGCTCACCCGAGACGACTTCGGGCAAGCAGGGTTTTCTGCATCCGATCGGCATCTCCGGCGCGCTGGAGCAGGCGACACTGTCCTTCATCGTGCGCGACTTCACCGAGGAGGGCCTGAAGGAGAAGGAGGCGCTGCTCGAGGACATCGTCAAGGACGTGATGAAGGACTTTCCGCGCTCGACCTACAAGTTCGAGGTCAGGGAGCAGTACCGCAACATGAAGCAGGTGATCGACCGTCACCCGCACGTCCTCGAATACGCCATCGAGGCGATCCGCCGCGCCGGGCTGCGCCCGATGCGCACCGCGATCCGCGGCGGCACTGACGGCTCGCGCCTCTCCTTCATGGGCCTGCCCTGCCCCAACATCTTTGCCGGCGAACATGCGTTTCATTCGCGACTGGAATGGGTGAGCCGGCAGGACATGGAAAAGGCCGTGCAGACCATCGTGCATCTGGCGATGATCTGGGAGGAACGGGCCTAGATCTCCGCGCAAGCTGATGTCCTATGTTAACGACACCGGCGCGGCGATCGTTCAAGGATGCGGTCGGGGCGGAACCTCCTGGACAGGAGAGCCGCGTGGATCGCAGAACGGCATGCCTCAACCAGGCAAGTGCATGTCGGAAGAAGGCGCTTGCCGATCCCGAACATCACGATCTCTGGATCGATGAAACCATCAAATGGCTGGAGCGGGCGCTGGAGGAGGCAAGCGTGTCAGGATCATCCTCGGCCCGGACGACAAGCTGTCCTAAACATTGGAAACAACCCCATGCACAGTAGCCGATGGCCGTCGGCACAATATCGTCTTTTGCGAATCCATGTGACGGATCAGGCACATCCGGGGCGTGGCGCCGCCCTCGCGTCTTAACCCCGGAAACTGCTGGCAAAATCGTGAAGCCGGCCGGTTTGCAGGTTCCCTCGCGCCATGCGACAAGCGGATATGCACCTGAAACGGTTCGCCAACGCTGTGGTGATGCTGCTGGTCGCGGCCGGGCTTCTGCTCGCGCCCCTGGCGGCACCGGTGTTGGCTGCGCCGGCTTCCGGCGCTACGGGCCACGACATGCGTGCGATGTCCACGGACACGCAGACGATGTCCGGCGACATGCAGGCGGACATGCCCTGCTGTCCGGACCAGCCCCAGAGCAAGGACTGTGGATCCTGTCCGTTCGTGGCGCTGTGCCTGCTGAGCGCCACCCTCCCCGCCCCGTCCGGTGCAGTCTCCCTGATCGAGCGCCACGCGCAGTACCGCGCATTCGCAGCGATCGACGATCTCCTCCTTGACGGGCTCGGCACCAAGCCGCCCGACCATCCTCCTCGAACCGACGTCTGACGGGCGCGTAAGCGCCTGATCGTCTCGCGCGTCGGAAGCGGCGCGCGTCGTTGCATGCCGCCTTGGCGGCAATCAGACCTATCGAGGACGACTTCCATGAGGACTTATCATTTTGCGCGCGTCGCGATGGCCGCGCTGATCGGGGCTGCGTTCGCAGGCGCCGCCTTGCCGGCCCATGCCGAAATCAAGAACTACGAATTCCAGCTCGTTCAGCCGACGGTCAAGGCCGGCGCCGACCGCATCGTCACCGTGCGCCTGGTCGACAAGACCACCGGCAAGGCGGTGCCCGACGCGGTGATCTTTGCCAGCCGGCTCGACATGGCCCCCGACGGCATGCAGGAGATGGCCACCAAGGTCACCGCGATGCCGGGCACCGAACCCGGGACCTATCGGTTCAAGGCGACATTCGGCATGGCCGGCCGCTGGCAGCTCTCGCTCGGCGCCAAGGTGCAGGGCGAAACCGGCACGGTCGAGAACAAGCTCGTCGTCACGGCCGAGAAATGAGCCGGCGCCGCCTCACCGGCACTGCTGCTGCGGTTCTCGCAGCGGCAGGTGTCGCGCTGTTCGCGGGGCTGCTGAGACAGCAGACCAGCGACGGCCCCATCGTATCCGCGGCGAACGCGGCGGATACGGCGGCCCCGATCTACTATCAGGACCCGGACGGCAAGCCGCTCTATTCGCTGACACCCAAGACGACCGAGGACGGCCGCGACTATCGCGCCGTGCCGGCCGGCGCGGACATAAGCTTTGACGAGCCCGAGCAGCCCGCGGAGATGGCGGCAGCCGAGACGAAGGTCGATCGCAGGATCAAATACTACCGCAACCCGATGGGCCTGCCGGACACCTCTCCGGTGCCGAAGAAGGACTCCATGGGGATGGACTACATTCCCGTCTACGAAGGCGAGGACAGCGACGACGGCATCGTGAAGCTGTCGCCGGGCAAGATCCAGCGCACGGGGGTGAAGTCAGAGCCGGTCGTGCGGCAGCCTGTCAGATCGGTCATCCGTGCGCCTGGGACCGTCAAGGAGGACGAGCGCCGCATCTCGGTCGTCGCCCTGCGCTTCGAGGGCTTCGTGGAGAGCGTCGCCAACGTCACGACAGGCGACCACGTCCACAAAGGACAACCGCTCCTGAACATCTACAGCCCGGCCCTCTCCAGCGCTGCTGCCGAATATCTGTCCGCCATCAACGCGGGCGTCACCGGAAAGGAATTGAAGGGCGCGCGTCGAAGGCTGGAGAATCTCGCGACGCCCGAGCAGGCCATCAGGGATCTCGAACGAACGCGCGACATCTCCCTCTCGATTCCCTGGCTCGCTCCGCAGGATGGCGAAATCCTCGAGCGAAACGCGGTGAATGGAATGCGGGCGGGACCCGGCGACGTTCTGTTCAGAATCGCCGACCACCGTCTGGTCTGGGTCCTCATCGACGTCGCCGAACGCGATCTGGCTCAGGTCGCCATCGGAACGAAAGTAACCGTCAGGCCGCGCGCGCTGGCCGGCCGGACCTTCGCCGGAGCCGTGGCGCTGATCTATCCGCATCTGAACGCACAGACCCGCACAGCGCGCATTCGTGTCGAAGTGCCCAATCCCGATGAAGCGCTGCGACCCGAGATGTACGTCGATGCCGAAATCGAGACCGGGACGCCAGGTCCGGTGCTCGCTGTTCCCGAAAGCGCCGTACTCGACAGTGGCACGCGCCAGGCGGTCCTGATCGACAAGGGCCAGGGCCGGTTCGAGCCGCGCGACGTCAAGCTCGGCCGTCGGGGTGGCGGCTATGTCGAGATCGCGGAAGGCCTCGCCGAGGGCGAAGCGGTCGTGACCTCGGCCAACTTCCTGATCGACGCCGAGAGCAATCTGAAGGCGGCACTGAAGGGGTTTGCCGAAGCTTCCGGCGACGAACCCATGGGAGCCAAGTCCTTGGGAGCCAAGTCCTTGGGAGCCAAGTCCTTGGGAGCCAAGCCATGATCGCCCGCATCATCGCCTGGTCGGCCCGCAACCTGCTGCTGGTGCTGTTCGGCACCGGCTTTGCCGCGGCGGCCGGTCTCTACGCGCTGGTCCATCTGCCGCTGGACGCCATCCCAGATCTCTCCGATACCCAGGTGATCGTCTATACCGAATATCCCGGACAGGCGCCGCAGGTCATCGAGGATCAGGTCACCTATCCCCTCACCACCGCAATGCTGACAGTGCCGAAATCGAAAGTCGTGCGCGGGTTCTCCTTCTTCGGCGTCTCTTTCGTCTACGTCATCTTCGAGGACGGCACCGACATCTACTGGGCGCGGTCGCGGGTGCTGGAGTTCCTCAACGGCGCGGCGTCGCGGCTGCCCGCCGGCGTGGCACCGACAATCGGCCCGGACGCGACCGGCGTCGGCTGGGTCTACCAATATGCGGTGATGTCCAAGGAGTTGAACCTTGCCGATACCAGAGCGATCCAGGACTGGAATCTGAAATTCGCGCTCGCCAAGGCGGGCGGCGTGGCCGAGGTCGCGAGCATCGGCGGCTTCGTCAAGCAGTACAACGTGATCCTCGATCCGCAGCGGATGCGCGATCTCGGCATCACCACGCAGAAGATGCGCGACGCCATCCGCGCAAGCAATGCCGACGTCGGCGGACGCACGGTCGAGCTCTCCGAGTTCGAATACGTCATCCGGGGCAAGGGCTACCTCAAGAGCATCAACGATCTCGGCAATGTCGTGCTGAAGACCGACAACGGCACACCGGTGCTGGTGCGCGACGTCGCTCGCGTCGAGCTCGGCCCCGACGAGCGCCGGGGCATCGCCGAGCTCGATGGCGAGGGCGAGGTGGCTGGCGGCATCGTGCTCCAGCGCCTCGGCATGAATGCGCTCGACGTGATCGAGAACGTCAAGAAGCGCTTCAAGGAGATCGCGACCAGCCTGCCGCAATCGGTCGAGATCGTCCCGGTCTACGACCGCTCGAACCTGATCAACGCCGCGATCGAGACCTTGCGGCACACGCTGCTCGAGGAAAGCGTCGTTGTCGCGCTCGTCTGCATCGTGTTCCTGCTTCACGTCCGCAGCGCGCTCGTCGCCATCCTGATGTTGCCGGTCGGCGTGCTGATGGCGTTCGGAGCGATGAAATTGCTCGGCATCGGCTCCAACATCATGAGCCTCGGCGGCATCGCGATTGCGATCGGCGCGATGATCGACGCCGCGATCGTCATGATCGAGAACGCGCACAAGCATCTCGAACGCGCCGAACCGGGAAAGTCGCGTATAGCGATCCTGATCGAGGCGGCATCGGAAGTCGGGCCGGCGCTATTCTTCAGCCTGCTGATCATCACCGTGTCGTTCATGCCAATCTTCACCCTGGAGCAGCAGGAAGGCCGGCTGTTCAGCCCGCTCGCCTTCACCAAGACCTTTGCGATGGCGGCAGCAGCGCTGCTGTCGGTCACGCTGGTTCCGGCTCTGATGGTGATCTTCGTCCGCGGCAAGATCGTTCCGGAGCACAAAAATCCGGTCAATCGCTTCCTGATCTGGATCTATCGACCCGTGATCAAGGGCGTGCTGCGCGCCAAGACTTTTGTGATCGTGCTTGCACTCGGCGTCCTCGCAATCTCGGTCTGGCCGGCGCGCCAGCTCGGTACCGAGTTCATGCCCAACCTCAACGAGGGCACGCTGTTGTACATGCCGACCACCCTGCCCGGCATTTCCGTGACCAAGGCAGCCGAGCTGATGCAGACCCAGGACCGGATCATCCGTTCGTTCCCCGAAGTCGCATCCGTCTATGGCAAGGCCGGACGCGCAGCGACCGCGACGGATCCGGCGCCCTCGGAAATGTTCGAAACCGTCGTCAATCTCAAGCCCAAAGAGCAATGGCGCGCGGGCGTGACGGTGGACAGCCTGATCGCGGAGATGGACAAGGCGCTGCAATTCCCCGGTGTCTCGAACGCCTGGACCATGCCGATCAAGGCGCGCATCGATATGCTCTCGACAGGCATCCGCACGCCTGTCGGCGTCAAGGTCATCGGCCCCGATCTCACCGGGATCGACAAGCTCGCCAGGCAAGTCGAGCAGGTGCTCAAAACCGTGCCCGGCACGTCGTCGGCCTATGCCGAGCGCAGCCTTGGCGGCTACTACCTCGAGATCACGCCAAACCGCGAAGCGCTGTCGCGCTATGGCATCATGGTGCAGGACGTGCAGGACACGATTGCCACTGCGCTGGGCGGGCAGACCGTGACCACCACCGTCGAAGGCCGGCAGCGCTTCGCCGTCAACATGCGCTACCCCCGCGATCTCCGCGACAATCCGAGGGCGATCGCCAGCGACATCCTGGTGCCGATGCCGGCCGGCGGCGCCGTTCCGCTGGGCGAAGTCGCCGATGTCGCGCCGGCGCGGGGGCCGACCTCGATCCGGACCGAGAACGGGCAACTGGCGACCTACATCTATGTCGACATCCGCGACCGCGATCTCGGCGGCTATGTCGCCGATGCGCAACGCGCGGTGCAGGCGAGCATCCAGTTTCCGCCGGGCTACTACGTGGTCTGGAGCGGACAATACGAATATCTGGAACGCGCGACCGCGCGGTTGAAGATCGTGGTGCCGGTGACGCTCCTGATCATATTTCTCCTGCTCTATCTCAACTTCCGCTCCGTGACGGAGACTATGATCGTCATGCTTTCGCTGCCATTCGCCCTCGTCGGCGGACTCTGGCTGATGTGGTGGCTGGGCTTCAACCTCTCGGTCGCCGTTGCGGTCGGCTTCATCGCGCTCGCCGGTGTTGCCGCCGAGACCGGCGTGGTGATGCTGATCTATCTCAACCAGGCGCTGGCGGCGGCAAGGACCCGCCGCGCCGCCGAAGGTCAGATGTTCACACGCAAGGACCTCTTCGACGCCATCATGGAAGGCGCCGTCGAGCGCGTGCGTCCGAAGATGATGACGGTGGTTGCGATCATGGCCGGCCTGTTGCCGATCATGTGGAGCACCGGCACCGGCTCGGAGATCATGCAGCGCATCGCGGTCCCCATGATCGGCGGCATGATCTCGTCGACGCTCCTGACGCTGATCGTCATCCCCGCCATTTTCGGCCTCGTGAATGGGATTGGATTGCGTCGAGACGACGCATCTGTCGGACAACAGCTTCCGGAGGCCGCCGAATGAAGCGACCTCGGATCGACTCCTATCCAGTCCTTGCGAGCCAGTCGCAATCGCTTAAGCGATCCTGCGACCTTGAGTTCCCCACACGTAACAATATTGCACGTCGACACCCTTCCCGCGTCCATGCTAGGCCTGCCGTAACGCAACAAGAGTGACGACGTGTTCGCCATCTGCCGGCCAAAGGGACTTGTCCACCTGCGCAATTGGCGCGGGCTTTTGGCTGCGTTCGTTGCGACGATGTATCTCCTGACCGGAACGCTGCACGGCATCTACGACGTCGACGTATCAGCTTCGTCCGGACCGTCGGAGATCGTCACGGTGATCGGCCCGGCGTCCGGGCATGCGGATCACAAGGCGCTCGCCGGCCATCACTGCCACGGCTGCTTCTCGGTCGCCATCGCGCAGGCCGTGCTTCCGGCAACGGCGGCAGAACTCCTGACCCAGCCCGCCTCGCCGCGTCTGCCGGCACTCGCGGGCATTGTGCCCGATACGGACTCCCCGCCCCCCAAATCTCTGACCTGAACGGATCAGCCGGGCGCTTCCTGCGCCCATGACGTTGTCCTTCACAGGTCGTTTCCATGTTTTGCAGGCGAACAGCCGCGCGCTTGGCGTGCGCAACGGCTATTCTCATCGGGCTCCATAGTGCGCCCGTGCACGCCCAGACCCTGACGATGCGCGCTGCGCTCACGCGCGCGCTGGCCGCGAGCCCGCGGTTGACCGCGGCCGAGCGCGATGTCGGCATCGCCACGGGCCAGCGCATCCAGGCGGGCGCGATGCTCAATCCCGAGCTCTCCTACGAGCAGGACAATTCCTTCGGCTCCGGAAACTATCGCGGCACCAGGTCGGCCGAGACCACGCTCCAGATCAGCCAGGGTTTTGAGCTGTTCGGCAAGCGCGAGGCGCGTATTGCCGCAGGCGAAGCCGGCATCGACGTCGCCGCGATCCAGCGCAAGGCGGTCAGGCTCGAGGTGCTGTCGGAGACCGCCATCGCCTTCCTCAGCGTGCTCGGGGCCCAGCGCCGCATCCAGATCCTCGACGAGCAGGTCACGGCGATCGATCGCCTGACGCCGCTGCTCCGCCGGCGCGTCGAGGCTGGCGCCTCCTCGCCGGCCGAGACCGGTCGCGCCGAGGTCGCCTCCGCGCTGGTCAAGGCCGACCGTGAGCGCCTCAAGGCGACGCTGGCGAGTGCCCGGCGCGAGCTCGCGGTGCTGATGGGCGACACCAATGCGAAGTTTGGCGAGGTCTCCGGGCGGCTCGACACCATCGGCCGGCCGCCTTCGTTCCAATCCGTCGTCGCCGCCATCGACGCCAATCCGCAACTGGTGCGTTGGACTGCCGTTTTCGCGCAGCGCAATGCCGAGCTGCTGCTGGCGCGCTTGAAACCCTATCCGGACGTGCGGATCGCCGCCGGCTGGCGCCACTTTAACGAAACCAATGACGACGCCGTCAGGCTGACCCTGTCGGTGCCGATCCCCGTCTTCGACCAGAACCAGGGCAACATCCTTTCCGCGCAGGAGAGCCTCGCCAAGACCAAAGCGGAGCGCGAGGCCAACCGCAACACGCTGATCGTGATCGCCGGCCGCGCCTACGACTCGCTTCAGGGTTCGCTGCGCGAGCTCGCCGTGTTGCGCGAGGTCGCGATTCCGAAGGCGCAGGAGGCGGCGGAGGCAATCTCCCAGGGCTACGGCCAGGGCCGCTTCACCCTGCTGGAGGTGCTGGACGCACAGGCCAGCGTCGCCCAGGCGCGGCTGCGCGAGCAGGAAGCGCTGCAAAATTTCCACGCCGCCATCGCCACCATCGAGGGCCTGGTCGGCAATCCCTTTACGCTGGCGCGGGAGAGCGCGCGATGAAGACCTCCTCCACCATCATCGCCGCGCTGGTTGCGGCCGGGCTCGGCGCCTACGGCTATGCGATGCTCGCCCCGGCCCGGGTCGAGAGCACCGTGCAAGCGGAGAAGAAGCCGGAGAAGCCCGCAAAGGAGCATGTCGAGCAGGACGAGCACGGCGCCGATCGCATCAGGATCAGCGACGTCAAGCTCGCGGCCGCCGGCGTCATTCTTGCGGAAGCCGCAGGCGCGACGCTGACCGACACGCTGTCCTTCAACGGCATGCTGCGCGCCAATCAGGAGGCCGTGGTGCAGGTGACGCCCCGCTTCCCCGGCATCGCAAAGTCGATCCTGAAGCGGATCGGTGACAAGGTCGCCAAGGACGATCTGCTCGCCTCGATCGAGAGCAACCAGAGCCTGACGGTCTACGACCTGAAGGCGCCGATCGGCGGCACCATCATCGAGCGCCAGATCTCGCTCGGCGAATACGCCTCCGAGCAGAAGCCGGCCTTCGTGGTGGCCGACCTCTCCACCATCTGGGTCGACCTGTCGATCTACCGCCAGGACCTGCGGCGCGTCCGGCTCGGCGACGAGGTGCTGATCGATCCCGACGACGGCCGCGGCGAAATCAAGGGCACGATCTCCTATGTCGCGCCGGTCGGCAGTAGCGAGACCCAGACCGCACTGGCGCGCGTCGTGCTGCCGAACACGGATGGTCGGCTGCGTCCCGGCCTGTTCGTCACTGCGCGGCTCGTGCTCGCGGCGCGCAACGTGCCGGTGGCCGTGCGCAAGGGCGCGATCCAGACGCTGGAGAACAAGACGGTCGTGTTCGTGCGAGAGGACGACGACAAGATCGAGGCCCGGCCGGTTGAGCTTGGCGATTCCGATCTGAAATTCGTGGAGATCCGCGCCGGCCTGTCGGTCGGCGAGCGCTACGTCGCCGAGAACAGTTTTGTCGTCAAGGCGGAGATGGGCAAGGGAGACGCCGATCATGATTGACGCGCTGCTCGCCTTCTCGATCCGTCAGCGCTGGCTGGTCGTGCTGCTGGCGCTCGCGGCCGGCGCATTCGGCGCCTGGAACTTCACGCGCCTTCCGATCGACGCGGTGCCAGACGTCACCAACGTCCAGGTGCAGATCAATACGCGCGCTCCGGGGTTGTCGCCGCTCGAGGCCGAGCAGCGCATCACTTTCCCGATCGAGACGGCGATGGGAGGTCTGCCGAAGCTCGATTACACGCGGTCGATCTCGCGCTACGGGCTGAGCCAGGTCACCGTCGTATTCCAGGACGGCACCGACATCTATTTTGCCCGCCAGCTCGTCAACGAACGCATCCAGCAGGCCCGCGACCTCTTACCCGCCGGCGTCGAGGTCGCGATGGGTCCGATCTCGACCGGCCTCGGCGAGATTTACGTCTACTCCGTCGAGGCGAAGGCCGGTGCGAAGTCGCCGAGCGGCGACGACTTTACGCCGACCGAGCTCCGAACGATCCAGGACTGGATCATCAAGCCGCAGCTCCGAACCGTTCCCGGCGTCATCGAGGTCAATTCGATCGGCGGCTTCGAGCGGCAATTCCATGTGCTGCCGATCCCAGAGCGACTGATGGCCTACAAGCTCGGCTTTCGCGACATCATGACGGCGCTCGCTGCCAACAATGCCAATGTCGGCGCCGGCTATATCGAGCGCAACGGCGAGCAATATCTGGTTCGCGCCCCCGGCCAGGTCGCCACCATCGCCGAGATCAAGGATATCGTCATCGGCTCACGTGGCGGCGTGCCCGTGCGCATCCGCGACGTCGCCGAGGTGCAGGAAGGCCAGGATCTGCGCACCGGCGCGGCATCAGCCAATGGCAGCGAAACCGTGCTCGGCACCGCCATGCTCCTGATCGGCGAGAACAGCCGCACCGTGGCCCAGCGCGTGTCGGCGCGGCTGAAGGACATCGCCAAGTCGCTGCCTGAGGGTGTCGTGGCAAAAGCGGTCTATGACCGTACCTATCTGGTCGAGGCGACGATCGCCACCGTCGCGAAGAATCTCGCCGAGGGCGCGGCCCTCGTGATCGCAGTGCTGTTCCTGATCCTTGGCAACTTCCGGGCCGCGCTGATCACGGCCTGCGTCATTCCGCTCTCGATGCTGCTGACGATATCGGGGATGGTGGAATCCAGGGTCAGTGCCAACCTGATGAGCCTGGGCGCGATCGATTTCGGCATCATCGTCGACGGTGCCGTGATCATCGTCGAAAACTGTCTGCGGCTGCTCGCAGTGGAACAGCACAGGCGCGGACGCCTGCTGTCACTGGAGGAACGGATCGAGACAATCCAGGCCGGTGCCAGCGAGGTCGTGCGTCCCAGCCTGTTCGGCACGCTCATCATCGCGGTGGTCTACCTGCCCGTGCTGACCCTGACCGGCACCGAGGGCAAGATGTTCACGCCGATGGCGCTCACGGTGCTGATGGCGCTCACGGGGGCGGCCCTGCTCTCGGTGACCTTCGTCCCAGCCGCGATCGCGATCCTGGTCAGCGGCAAGGTCTCGGAGAAGGAGAATATCTTCATGCGTGGAGCCAAGAGGCTCTACGTTCCCCTGCTCGACCGTGCCATCCGCTATCGCGCCAGCGTCGCGGTCGGTGCAGTCCTGATTGTGGCCGGAAGCATCCTCGCAGCCACAAGGATGGGCGGCGAATTCATCCCGAGCCTCGACGAAGGCGACGTCACCATCGAGACCATCCGGA
Source organism: Bradyrhizobium arachidis (assembly GCF_024758505.1). Taxonomy (NCBI): domain Bacteria; kingdom Pseudomonadati; phylum Pseudomonadota; class Alphaproteobacteria; order Hyphomicrobiales; family Nitrobacteraceae; genus Bradyrhizobium; species Bradyrhizobium arachidis. The sequence goes on from NZ_CP077970.1 coordinate 5,444,081, forward strand.
TCCCCGGAACCAGCCTGACCCAGAGTGTCGACATGCAGCTGCGGCTGGAAAAGGCCGTCGGGCAGGTGCCGGAGGTCGCGACAATCTTCTCCAAGATCGGCACCGCCGAGATTGCCAACGACCCGATGCCGCCCAACGTCGCCGACACCTATGTCACGCTCAAGCCGCGCGATGCGTGGCCGGACCCGGCGAAGGCGAAGCAGGAGGTCGTCGAAGACATCGAACGCGCCGCCAACACCCTGCCCGGCACGGCCTATGGCATGACCCAGCCGATCCAGATGCGGTTCAACGAGCTGATCGCAGGTATTCGCAGCGATGTCGGCGTCAAGATTTTTGGCGACGATCTCGACGTACTTGCCGGCGTTGCCCAGCAGGTTCACGGCGTCATTCGCGGAATCGAGGGCGCCGCGGATGTGAAGACGGAGCAGATCGCAGGCCTGCCGATCCTCACCGTCAAGCTCGACCGCCAGGCACTGTCGCGCTACGGTCTTAGCGTCGGCGAGGTGCAAAACCTCGTCGAGATCGCGATCGGCGGCAAGCCGGTCGGAAAGCTGTTCGAGGGCGATCGTCGCTTCGACATCGTGGTGCGCCTGCCGGAGAGCCTGCGTGCCAATCCGGATGCCATCAAGTCCCTGCCGATCCCACTGCCCCCTGGCGAGGATGCCGCGACGCCCACCAAGACAGCCTGGCCCGGAGCCTCCGGCACCGCGTTGCGCTACGTCCCGCTGTCCTCGGTCGCGAGTGTCGAGATCGCGCCGGGCCCCAACCAGATCAGCCGCGAGAATGGCAAGCGCCGCGTCGTCGTCATGGCCAATGTCAGGGGCCGCGACCTCCGCTCCTTCGTCACCGAAGCGCAGGACGCCGTCGCGCAGAAGGTCAAGCTGCCGCCGGGCTACTGGATCGGCTGGGGCGGACAGTTCGAGCAGCTCGTCTCCGCCACCAAGCGGCTCACCATCGTGGTGCCGGTGGCGCTGCTGCTGGTCTTCCTCCTGCTCTTCATGAGCATGGGATCGGCGGCGGATGCGCTGCTGGTGTTCTCGGGCGTGCCGCTGGCGCTGACCGGCGGCGTCGCGGCACTGCTGTTGCGCGGCATTCCCTTGTCGATCAGCGCCGGCGTCGGCTTCATCGCGCTGTCGGGCGTCGCCGTGCTCAACGGCCTCGTGATCATCGCCTTCATCGAACGTCTCCGCAGCGAAGGATACTCGGTCGCGGACGCCGTCCGCGAGGGCGCGCTGACCCGACTGCGCCCGGTGCTGATGACGGCGCTTGTTGCTTCCCTCGGCTTCGTGCCGATGGCGATCGCCACCGGCGCCGGCGCGGAGGTGCAACGGCCGCTCGCAACCGTCGTCATCGGCGGCATCATCTCCTCGACCATGCTGACGCTGCTGGTCCTGCCGGCGCTGTACGTTCTGTTCCGGAAAGATAAGGCCGTGACGGCGACGGCAGAGCGCCTACAATGACGCGGTGATTTGAAGGAGCGGTCAATTTGGCCAGCCACGACCATCACGCCGGCCATCACCACCATCATGGCCATGCCGACCACAGTCATGGCCATAGCCATGATCACGGTCATGCGCACGTCCACGCGCCCGCCAACTTCGGCAAAGCCTTCGCGATCGGCATTACGCTCAACATCGCGCTCGTCGTGACTGAAGCGGTCTACGGCTATATCGGCAACTCCACCGCCCTGCTCGCCGATGCCGGTCATAACCTCAGCGACGTACTCGGCCTCGTCGTGGCCTGGGGCGCATCGGTCGCCGCCAAACGAGCGCCGAGCGGCCGCTTCACCTACGGTTTTCGCGCCTCGACCATTTTGGCTGCGCTTGCCAACGCCGTGTTCCTGCTGGTCGCGACCGGCGCGATCGGCTGGGAGGCAATCTTGCGCCTGCGCGAGCCGGAGCCGATCGCAGGCGTCACCGTGATGGTGGTCGCCGGCATCGGCATCTTGATCAACGGTTTTACCGCGATGCTGTTCGCGCGCGGCCGCAAGGACGACATCAACATCGAAGGCGCCTATCTCCACATGGCCGCCGATGCCGCGGTCTCGCTCGGCGTCGTGGTCTCGGCGGCGCTGATCATCTGGACCGGCTGGCTCTGGCTCGATCCGGTGACAAGTCTGGTCATCTGCGCCACCATCCTCTGGAGCACGACCAGCCTGCTGCGTAGCTCCGTCGACATGTCGATGGCCGCCGCCCCGAAGGGCACCGATCTTGCCGCCATCAGAGGTTTTTTGATGCAGCGGCCCGGCGTCTCAGGAATCCACGACCTCCACGTCTGGCCGATCAGCACAACCGAGACGGCGCTGACCTGTCACCTCGTCATGCCCGATGGCGCCGGAGACGATTTTCTGATGGAGACCGCGGACAAGTTGAAGGCAACCTTCCGGATCGGCCACACCACCCTGCAGGTGGAGACGCATCCCGACAACGGCTGCGCGCTGGCGCCGGATGATGTGGTGTGAGCGCGCGAAAGCTCTCGCCCCTGTCATTGCGAGCGCAGCGAAGCAATCCAGACTATTTCCGCGGTGAGATTCTGGATTGCTTCGCTGCGCTCGCAATGACAGCGGTGAATACGTTTGGCGCCGGCAAGTTTGCGCCTACGCCACCTTCGCCGTCACGACCCACACCGACCCCGGCAGCGCGACCGCCTGCCCCTTCACATAGGGCGTCAGCATCTCGCGGATCGAGGCTTTCGCGGCCTCACGCGTCTCCGGCGGATGTCCCTCGAGTGCCCGGTTGGCGGGACCGATCTGCAAGGCGCCGTCGACGGCCGCATCGAGACCGCCGCCGATCGCGATGTCCATCGCCAGATTGTGGGGCTGCATCGCGATGTCGGTGAAGCCGGCGCCGTTGAGAATGCGCGTCACGCGCTCCTCGGAAGCGAAGGCGAACGGGCCGGGATCCTCCGGACCGACCGGCGGCATTTTTGGCACGTGCTTGTAGACCGCCATCAGCGGCGCCATCATCCAGGGGTTTTCGCGCGGCTCGCGCCAGCAGATGAAGGCAAGCCGCCCCGACGGTTTTAGCGCACGGCGCAGATTGGTGAAGGAGGCAACCGGATCGGCGAAGAACATCACGCCGAAACGCGAGACAAGGAGATCGTAGCTCGCGGGATCGAACGGATAGACCGTCGCATCCGCGAGCACGAAATCGAGCGGCAGACCCTTTGGCGCAATCGCGCGTGCCTGCGCCAGCATCGGGCCCGACACGTCGAGGCCGAGCGCAAATCCGTTGGGTGCGACCGCCTTCGCAAACGCAATCGTCGTAGCACCCGAGCCGCAACCGATGTCCATCACGCGCTCGCCCGCCTGCGGCTTCGCGCGCGCGATCAGGAGATCGGCGATGGGCCCAAGCAAAATCTCCTGCGCCGCCTGACGGTCGGCCCATTTCTGGCCGCCGGGCCCGTTCCAATAGGCGATCTGATCGGCGTTCTGCTCGTGTCCGCTTGGCTGTACCATGGGCGCCCCTCTGGCAACTTGGTCGAAAGACCCCGATGCCGAAACGCAAAGGCGCCGTCAACTGCCGGTACCTGTTCTGTCGACTCGGCGGCGAGACAAGTTTGCGGCTCCCCGCGCTGTACGGCGTCCGAGGTTGACGGATGGTGAGAGGACTTAGCTGCCGAGTTGCGCTACGCCAATGCGCCAGGCAAAATCATTCGGCTGCCAGCGAGGCTCCGGTTCGCTTCGCAAGGACGCGGCGAAAGTCCGTTGCCAGTTCGTCGTAGTAGCGAGCAAGCTCCTCGTAAAAAGCCTTTCCGGCCTCGTCGCGCGCTTCTTGAGCTGCTTTCATACAGTGGGCGGCTTTGGACTCGTACCTTTCCAACTTCGTGCGAAGATCACTCATCACGGCGGTACTCCACGCTAACCACGGGAACTGGAACCGTGGGTCCGGCTGCGACCGAAACAATGACCGAACGAAGGCAATTTTGGACCCGCCGGGGGCCATTTCTAGGCGCCGGATGCGTGGCGAAAGGCCCGCCTGCGCCCGTTGGGCTCCGGCGCGGCAGCCTTCGCTCGCTTAGCGTCAATGATGTTTTGAGCTGGCCTGCCCAGCCGAAACTCGCGAAGCGAGCGAAGGCTGGTGGGCGGTCACGGATTCGAACCGCGGACCCTCTCGGTGTAAACGAGATGCTCTAACCAGCTGAGCTAACCGCCCTCGCCGCCTCTTTAGCCTCGCCGCCCCCGGCGGGGCAAGCCTAACGTCAGTCTTTGGGCCTTCCCGGCAGCCCCGGAACGGCGTCGATCCAGACCGCGGCCGACTGGCACCAGATCTGCCGGACGGGCCGCAAGGCGTCACGCTGGCGGATGCTACCCCAGCGGATGCCCCAATCGCCGGCCTGGTCGCCCTCGCCGCTCGCGAACAACGGGGAGCCACAGTCGCCGCAAAAGTGCTGGAAGCGCAGCCGGCCGTTATCGCCGCGCTTGCCATAGACCTTTGGCGTCCCGCCGGTGAGCCGGACATCGGCCGCCGAACAGAGCGCCGTGACCCGGAACGGCGATCCCGTCAGCGTCTGGCAATCCCGGCAATGGCAGACCGAGACCGCCTCAGCGTCGATCTCGGCCTCATAGGTGATTTTCGCGCAATGGCACTGTCCGTCGATCTGCATCGCCTTGCCTCAAAACAAAAACGGCGCCCGAAGGCGCCGTTTTATCATTAGCTTGAGATCAGTGA